>CACFJT010000005.1 GCA_902566705.1 uncultured Pelagibacteraceae bacterium | reverse complement strand
CAAAAGTTTTTGTTGTTTCAATTAAATTATCTAAGAAGTGACCTTTTGGTCCAAGCATTTCGCTTTCTATAAGAACAAGTTTATTTTTTTTTTTCATTAATTAATTATAAATTTAAATCTTGATTTTGTTTAAAGCATTATTTTTAAATAAATTTGCTTCTTTTATATATCTTCTAACCATTTGTGTTGTTTTATGCCCTGTCATAGCCATTATACTTCTTTCATCTGCTCCAGACTCTGCAGCAACAGTTGCAAAACCTGATCTTAAACTATGACCTGCAAAATCTTTATTTTCAATACCTGCTAAGTTCAAATATTCTTTTATTAATAAAACTACAGATTGGTCAGATAATCTTTTATCTGTTAATGATAAACCTTTTGAAAATCTTCTAAAAATAGGTCCAGAATTAATTTTAGAAATTTCTAACAATTTTTTTAAGTTTTTAACTGGACAGTAAATTTCATTAGTGAAGTAGGGTAGTCCTTTAGTCATTCCTCCACCAAATTGATCAGTTTTAGATCTTTTAATTGTAATTTTTAGGCCCTCTGGAACAAATTCTAAATCTTCATAATCTATTGAAATAAGCTCAGTTCTTCTAAAGCCACCTCCAAAACCAATTAGAATTAATGATTTGTCTCTTAGCTTTTTTATTTCATCAATTTTTTTATTATTTATTACATCAATAATTAGTTTTAAATGATTGATTAATATAGGTTTTTTACCAATCTGAACACTACCTTTAACCCTTCTTATTCCTATTAAATTTTCAACAATGATTGGATGTTTAGTATCTAAATAATAACCTTTTAACTTGTGTACCATACTTATTGATACCAATCTTCGTCTTAAAGTACTTATTTTTGAGTTTTTAGAAAGATGGGTTAAGTATAAGGAAACTATTTTAGGCTCTGTTGGTAATGAATTTAAATTATGTTTTACACAAAATGCACCAAAGTCTCTAAAGTCAGACTTATAGGCTCTTAAAGTGTTATTTGCTTTAGACCTTTTTAAGTTATTTAATGTTGCCTCATGAAGAGATTTTAGATCTGTAGTTAGCTCACTCATATAATTACTATTGATAACAATTAATTATCATTAGTAATATATCAAGATTTTTCTAATGTCAAATAAAATAATTAGTCATTTTTAGTGACAATTAATGATATTGCGAGTTCAATAATGATAAAATATAATTTACAAATGGGCATAGACGGAGTAATTGAACCGATATATTTCTTAATAACTTCTATTGGTTTTGCAATATTAAGTTTTATTAATTATAGAAAATCTGGAAAAACTCTTGAAACTATTTATCTTTCAATTTTAACTGTTTTTTTTGTAGTTTGCTTCATTATTTTGAATTTTTATTGATGAAAGGTACTAAATTTCAATTAAAAGTCTGGAATTACCTTAAAACTATCCCAAAAGGCACTGTTAAAACCTATAAACAAGTAGCAATAGCTATAAAAAGCCCTAAATCAGCGCGTGCTGTAGCTAATGCATGTGCAAAAAACCCCTATGCCCCCAAAATACCCTGTCATAGAGTAATTCGGTCCGATGGAGGCCTTGGTGGATACTCAGGTAGCGGTGGAATTAAGACAAAACTGCGTTTATTGAAATCTGAAAAAGTTGACATTTAGAGGTTTTTTTGCTTATTTTATGGTCAAAAAGACTAGTAAAATCAACGTTTTTTCAATATTTAAGCTTATTTAAGCATAAATGGTAATATTCACCCTTCAGTTGCACTATATGTCGAGATATTACAAAATAAAGCGCCTCTATGGCCGTTTAAAACATATATTCTATAACTGCATTGCTCTACTTTTAAATGTTACCAAGGCTAAATTTAGTTTCAATTTTTATAGAATTTTCAAAAATTTTTGTTCCCCTACACACTTATTATAATAAGAATTTTGAATTTTCTATTTAATTAGCTAATAAAACCGTTGGTATTAAATACTTTTAGGTATTATAGTTTATTTTCTTTAAAAATATTGCTATTTGTGTCTTTCATTATTTAAGATAACAGTAATTTATTTCATAATTTTTATTAATTTGTCTATATATATTATCTTAAAAAATATAATAATTACAATGTTTTAACGGTCTATATTAAAGTATTAGATTATATATTAGTAACTATTTGTTTACTATTAATTAGAACGAGTAAGCAAATATTCTCTTCTAGAAATATATAGACCACTGAGAACAATGATAAATAAACCTAAATAAGTCCAGTTATCTGGCAATTCATGAAAGAAATAATAACTAATTAGTATATTGGTAATTATCTCTGTATAGCCCAAAGGAGCTAATTTAGAAGCATCAGCGTATTTAAGTGATAATATGAGAAAAAGATGCGCTACAGAGGCTATAAGGCCGATTAAAGCCATTAAAATCCACTGATTTGATGTAGGATTAACCCAAACTGAGGGCATAAATAGGCTAATTATAATGGTTCCTATTAAACCCGATAGTAAAAGAGTTAAAAGAGGATTGTCAGAGGTACTGAGCTTCCTAGTGATAATAAGATAAAACCCATAGCAGATTCCATTACCTAAAGCAGCCATGGTGGCTAAATTAAGTTCTATAAAGCCAGGTCTGATTACAATTAAAGTTCCAATAAATCCTAATGATACAGCAGTCCACCTCTTCACCCCTACTTTCTCATTTAAAAAAAATGGAGATAAGGCTGTAACACAAATTGGAGCAACAAAAGCTAAGGTTAAGGCTTTAGGAAGTGAAATTTCCGATATTGCATAAAAGAATAAATAAGTAGAAAAAACAAAAATTAATCCTCTAATTAATTGAAGGGCTGGTTTTTTTGTCCAAACTAATGAATGCCTATAAAAGATAAGCATCAGGGATAATGTAAAGACTACAGTAAAAAAATATCTTGCCCACGTTATCTGCAAAACATCCATTGAAGAACTTAAATACTTAGCGAATGCATCCATGACTGGAACAATCATCCAAGCAGTAGCATTTAAAATTATAGCCTTCATGAAAGAAGGATATCTCTTAATAGAAGTATTTTAAAGCAAAGAATAATGTTATTGGGATGGTAAATAATGACATGATTGTTGATACCACAATTGTGCTAGAAATATTATCCACAATTTCTTTAGGAGAGTACATGTGGGCAACCAAATAACATAAAATTGCACTTGGCATACACGATTGTATCAACAATACACCGGCTGGTATTCCAGATAAATTAAAAAATTTTATAACAGCAAATCCAATAATTGGCCCAAGTATTACCCTTCCAAAAGATGTTATTATTGCATCTTTGAAAGAAAATACTTTCATTTGAGTAAGAGCAACTCCAAGAGACATTAAGATCATGACAATCATACCGTAAGCTAAGAGCATTACAGTATTTAATACAAATTTAGGAAATGGTATTTCAAAATATAAAAAAATAACTGTTATTAAAATTGCATAAAAAGAAGGACTTTTTAATATGATTTTAAAATCAAAAGAGCGCTTTGCTAAGAATATGTTAAGTGTAAAATGAAGTAAAACAATTAGAGATGAAATTGCTGCAGCTATTCCCATTCCTAATTCGCCATAAGCAAATAAACATATAGGAATACCCATATTTCCAGTATTTGGTAAAATAAAAGTAGGTAATTCTCGAATATAATCTTTTTTCATAAGTATAAGAAAAATTAATCCAACAACACCGAACAGACTTAATAGAATTATTGAATAACCAAAATACTCTTTAAACACATCATAAGTAACACCACCTGCCGTAATAGCAAAAATAACAAGAGCTGGTGTTCCAAAATTACCAGCATATGTAGTTATAAATGATGTATCAAAATCTGGATTTTTTTTACCCAAATGATATCCAAGTCCTACTATTAGGAATACTGGAAATAAAACTTCAAAAAGTTTTAAATAAATTTCCATTAACTAAGCAATCTAATTAATGTTGGAGTTTTTAAAATATTTTTATTTTTTTTGAAAATATACAAACAATTGTGAATATTAATATCAGTTGTTCTATGCGTAATAATAACAATTGTTGCTTTATTGTTTTTTTTATCAGGTGTCTGTATTAGCCTTTTAATTGAAATTTTGTATTTAGCTAAACGATTAGTTAACTCCGATAATACACCAGGCTTATCTTTTACTTCGAACCTTAAATATAAAGAATTAACATAATTATTTACATTATATGGTTTTAAAGATTTAAGCTTAGAAACACTAACACCAAAAGGTTTTTTTATATTTCCACGCAAAATTGAAAGTAGATCAGAAAGTAAAGACGAAGAAGTAGGACCTGGTCCAGCCCCCTCACCTTGTAATACACTTTCTCCAACTGGTTTACCTTGAAGAATAACTGCATTCATTACACCGTTAACATTACCAATATAAGATTTTTTACTAACTAAACATGGATGCACGGTTTCAAAAAGATGATTATTCTTTAACTCAGAAATTCCCAGTAACTTAATTCTTAAATCTAATTGATTTGCAATTTTAATATCTTTTAATTCAATTTTTTCTATTCCTTCCATTAAACATTTATTTTTAGAAATTTTACTATTAAAGGCTAATGCAGATAAAATTCTTACTTTAGCAAATGCATCAAAACCATTTAAATCTAACTTTGGATTACCAGGTTCGGCATAACCAAGTATCTGTGCTTTTTTTTTAAAACATCTGCAAAATTTTGATCTGAATTTTCCATTTCAGATAATATGTAGTTTGATGTACCATTAAAAATTCCATAAACTTTTGATATTTTGTTTGTTGCCAATCCCTCTTTAATAGATCTTAATATTGGAATACCACCAGCAACCGATGCTTCGAATTCCAAATTAACTTTATTTTTTTCTGCAAGTTTTGCTAACTCATTGCCATGTTTTGAGATTAGAGCTTTATTGGGTGTAATAACATGGATTTTACTTTTTAAAGCAGTTTCTACAACTTTTTTAGAAATACCATCTGATAATCCTATAGCTTCAAATAATATATCAACATTATTTTTCTTAAAAATTTCTAAAGGATTTTTGTAAAATATTTTTTTATTAACTTTAAATTTTCTTTTTTTATTAATATTTTTGGCAGAAACGGCGACAACTTTTATTCTCTTACCTGTTTTCAGCTCAATATCTTTCTTTTTCTTATTAAGTTCGTTTAACAGATAATTACCGACCTGACCAAGTCCTACTACTGCAATATTAATTAATTTACTCATTTGCTTATATTTGGATATTTACTCTTTTTTGTATAGTCATCTATATAAATCTCATATTCCTCTATTGTCATTGATGTTATATCGTCTGACTTTTTTAATATCTCATTTAATTTTTTTTGATTAGTTTTGCTTTCAATAGAATTTTCTGTCCAATATTGAGAATCTTTGTTTAGAGAACAATTCGCTAATGTTAATGAAAAAAAAATTATTATAAATTTTCTCATTTTAATCCAGTCTTTTCAGAAAAATTAAATTTACTATTCAGATTTTGTACTGCTTGACCTGCTCCACCCTTAATCAAATTGTCAAGAGCAGATAGAATAATTATTCTATTGCTATATTTAGATTTGCACACAGAAATATAACAATTATTGGTATTTATTACTTCATTGGTGCTTAAAAATGAGTCAGGCTTTAATATTTTTACAAAACTCTCATTTTTATAAAAACTAATTAATGTTTTTAATACTTTTGCTTGTGAAATATTATTTTCCAAATCAACATATATAGTACTTAAAATACCTCTAAACATTGGTGATAAGTGAGGAGTAAAACTAAATTGAAATTTTTTCTTAGTAAATTTTCTTAACATTTGATCTATTTCAGAGTTGTGACGATGAAAACCAACTCCATATGCGCTTAAAGATTCATATAGATTTTTATCTTTATATTTTTTGTGAACTCCTCTTCCAGCACCTGAATATCCAGATTTTGAATCAATTATAATATTATTAAATTTAATTAAATTTTTCTTAAATAAAGGAAATAGAGGAAGCAATATTGATGTTGGATAACATCCTGGACATGAAATAATATTATATTTTTTAATCTCTTTTCTATTAATTTCAGGAAGTAAATAAATACTTTTTTTTATTAAATTAGTTGCTCGATGTTTTTGTTTGTACCACTTTAAATAATCAGAAGCTTTTTCTAATCTAAAATCTGCAGCAAGATCTATTAAAGTATGATTTTTACTTAAATGTTTGGATAAATCCTGTGCTTCCCCGTTTGGAAGTGCTGTAAAAATAACATGGACGTCTTTTAATAATTTTTCATTAAATTTTAAAATTTTTGGTAATTTATATTTAGATAAAGATTTATCGTAAAATTTGACGTGTTTACCCACAGAAGAATTTCCACAAAGGTATTTAATATTAATATATTTGTGTTTAACTAATAATTTAATTAATTGAACACCAATATATCCAGTTGATCCAGCAACTAATGCGTTAAGCTTAGGCATTTTTTATTATAACAGTTAAAAATTAAAAAAAAATTATCTTTTAGAGAATTGAAAGCTTCTTCTAGCTTTTCTTCTACCAGGTTTTTTTCTTTCAACTGCTCTTGAGTCTCTGGTAGTAAGTTTCTCTGTTTTTAAGGTGGCTTTTAGATTTTCATCAAATAATACTAAAGCTTTTGAAATACCATGAACCATAGCCCCTGCTTGTCCTGTGGGTCCTCCTCCTTTTACACTGCATCTTACATCGTAATCGGTAGCCTGATTAATAATCTCAAAAGGTCTTGTAATTTGCATTTTATGAGTTTCATCAGCAAAATAATCACTAAATAATTTACCGTTTACATAAATTTTACCAGAACCTTTTTTTAACCAAACTTTTGCTATTGATGTTTTTCTTCTACCAGTAGCGTATTTACTGTCTTTAAAATCCAATTTTAATTTAGGAGATTTTGGTGCTGATTGAGTATTTTCCATCTTAGTTTCTAGCTATATTTTTACTATTTAATTTATTTAACTCTATTACTGTCGGATTTTGTGCAGAATGTGGATGTTCGTTTCCTGCATAAATTTTTAATTTTGTTAATTGTTTTCTCCCCAATACTCCACCAGGTAACATTCTTTTAACAGCCATTTTTAAAGTTTCTCCAGGTTTTTTTTCATGAAGTTTTTCTGGTGTTGTTACTTTAATTCCGCCTGGATGGCCAGTGTGCCTGTAATATTTTTTATCTTGAAATTTTTTTCCAGTAAATTTTGCTTGTTCAATATTTTTAACTACAACAAAATCACCATCATCCATATGAGGTGTATACGTAGTTTTGTTCTTACCTCTTATGATATTGGATACAACTGTTGCTAATCTACCTACAACAGCATTTTTAGCGTCGATTTCATACCAAGATGTCGTTACTTGATCTTTTTTTACAAATTTAGTCATTGTGCGTGGATTAATACTATTAAATAACTCAAAGTCAATTTTATATTTACCTTGCAAAATGGTGCTATTCTGCTAGAAGTTAATAGCCGATTTGATCCTATTGCGGGCTTATAACTGCTAAAAAGGAAACTTCATTAAATTTTAAAAATCGGTAGGCATTTGAACTGTATTGTGCGCCTAACATAATGTTGAAGCACTAAAAAAGGAGTAAAATGACTAAAAAAAGAAATAACCCTGAAACTATTGCCATACATGGTGGTGACTATAGAAGTGATCCAGCGACGAACGCTGTAGCAGTTCCAATTTATAGAACAACATCATACCAATTTAACAACACAGAGCACGCTGCTAACCTTTTCGCTCTTAAAGAATTTGGTAACATCTACACACGTATAATGAACCCAACAAATGATGTCCTGGAAAAAAGAGTTGCCGCTCTTGAAGGAGGTCTATCATGTGTGACTGTATCCTCAGGTCAAACCGCTTCTACGTTTGCTGTATTAAATGTAGCCCAAGCCGGTGATAATATAGTAAGTTCAACTGATCTTTATGGTGGTACAGTATCTTTATTCACACATACACTTAGCAAACTTGGGATAGAGATAAGATATGCAGATCCTAGTAATCCTGAAAATTTTGAAAAGTTAATAGACGATAAAACTCGAGCTTTTTATGGTGAAACATTACCAAATCCATATTTAAGGGTATTTCCAATTAAGGAAGTTTCTGACATTGGAAGAAAATATAATATCCCACTAATAATGGATAACACAGCTGCACCTGTAATATGTAGACCGATAGAACATGGAGCTGCAGTGGTAATTCACTCACTTACAAAATATATAGGTGGACATGGTACAGCAGTTGCAGGAAGTATAGTTGATAGCGGTAACTTTGATTGGACAGCTGACCCAAAAAGACAACCGCTATTTAATGAACCAGATGCGAGTTATAATGATGTAATCTGGGGAAAAGCTGTGCCAGAACTAACTGGTGCAAATGTACCATTTGCAGTTAGAGCAAGGGTTTGTTTATTAAGAGACTTAGGATCAGCTCTGGCTCCAGATAATGCTTTTGCAATAATTCAAGGACTTGAAACAGTTGCTTTAAGAATGAGACAACATTGCGCCAATGCTGAATACGTAGTTGATTTCCTTAAAAAACATAAAGAAGTAACGAAAGTTATATATTCCACTGAACACGATAAACCTATTGCTGATAGAGCAAAAAAATATCTAAAAGGTGGAAATGGACCAATGATTGGCATCGAACTTAAAGGTGGAATTGAGGCTGGTAAAAAATTTATCGAGTCTTTAAAGATGTTCTATCATGTTGCTAATATTGGTGATGCTAGAAGTTTAGCAATTCACCCAGCAAGCACAACTCATAGTCAATTAAATGAGAAAGAACTAGCTGCATCAGGTGTTACACAAAGTTATGTAAGACTTTGTATCGGTATTGAACATATTGATGATATTATTGAGGATTTAGACCAAGCATTGAATAAATCTTCAAAGGGTAAGCTGAAAGCTGTTAGCTAATTTGAGGTTTTAATGTCTATAAAAAGAAACTAATGAATAGTTTCTTTATATTTTACAATATAAAGAAAATATAAAGTTGAAAGTATTATTAAAATAGAATTTATCTGGTGTAGAGATGCATAAAGCATTTTTACACCAGACAAAATTGTAAGAACTCCCAAAAATATTTGAAACAATAAAGTAATTCCAATAAAAAAAATTGGGGTTCTTAATTTAATATTGTTATTTTTTAAAACAGAATAAAGTATGTAAAAATATAAAGTAACAATTAAATATGCTAAATTTCTATGAATAAATTGAACAAGAGATTGATCATCAAATACAGAAATATTAAAAAGATCAGAAAATACACTATCATCAGGAAAAAATGAGGATCCCATTAAAGGCCAAGTATTATAAATTTTCCCTGCATCCATACCAGAAACAAAGGCTCCAATTATTAATTGCAAAAATAATAACAAGAGAAAGAATTTTATTGGATTTAATTTGATATTAGTTTGATAGATTTTTATGTGAGCTAGATTAAGATATTTCCAAAAAACTATAGATAAAATAATAAAAGCTGTAACTAAATGTAATGATAATCTATAATGACTAACATCAACTCTTTCAATCAACCCACTTGAAACCATATACCAACCTATAAAACCTTGAAAACAAATTAAAAAAAAAATTATTAAATATTCTTTTAAAACCCAAAAACCATTCTTAAGCGTAAAATAGATCATTGGTAATAGAACGGTTAAACCAATTAATCTACCCAATTGACGATGTACCCATTCCCACCAAAAAATAACTTTAAATTCATTTAATGTCATATTAAAATTTTGCTCTTTATATTCAGGTATGGTTTTATAAAGATCAAAATATTCTATCCATTTTTCATTTGTTAATGGAGGCAATGTTCCTATAAACAGTTCCCAAGTAGTAATTGAGAGTCCTGAATCAGTTAATCTTGTAAGACCACCTACAAAAATAATAAGTACGATCATCAACAATAAAGTGATCATCCATAATTTTAATTGAGAATTTAAAGAATAATTCTGACTGTACATGAATAGATAAATATAATAATTATTAATTAAACCAATAAATTAAATGTCGCCTAAAAACATAAAAAAATTGGAAATAATTAGATCTAAATTAGATAGGTTAGACAATAAGTTATTAAATTTAATTAAATTTAGAACAAATCTTGTAAAAGAAGTTTTAAAGCTTAAAGAGTTTAAAAAAGAAATAGTTGATAAAAAGAGGATTAATTTTATTCTTAGGAAAATTCGCTTAAAATCTAAAAAACTAAACATTGATCCTAAGATTACCAATCGTATATGGAAGAATATGATTTTATCTTATATCGATTATGAGAAAAGAAACTTTAAAAAAAAATAATTACTTGCTATGAGGTGGGAGCTTTTTTTCCACAAACATTTCATGTTTTCTTGTATCTGGATTATATTTTTTTGCTGAAAGTTTAACTTTGGCTTTTTCACCCCCAGCTGGTTTTTTAAGATAATAGAAATAAGGACTATCTGGTTTTGCCTCGGGAACCATTCTAATTTTAACGTGTGTTTTTTTTGCCATTTTTTAATTCTTTTAATTTAACTGATATTTTTAATAACTTATTTCTTAGATTTTCAGCTCTTATAGATTTATCTGCAATTTCGTCAAGCTTTAAAGAATCTTCATTATTTAATATTTTTTTAACACCTTTTATTGTCATGCCTTGATCTTTGAGTAAAAATTTAACTTTTTTAAGAAGATTAATTGTTTTTTCATCATAATACCTCCTGTTAGAATTTAATAACTTTGGCTTAATTTGTTTAAATTGAGTTTCCCAAAATCTAATTATATGTGTTGGTAATGATTTTTTGTCATTTGATTTAAGATTTAATATCTTCGCTACCTCACCAATAGTTTTATAAGCACTATCTGATTTATTCATTATCCTTCATGTTAATAAATTCTTTAAAATATTTTGAAGGTTTAAATAAAACTACATCTCTACTAGAAATTTCTTTAATCTCTTTTGTTTTAGGATTTCTTCCAATTCTAGATTTCTTTTGCCTTATTGTGAAAGTACCAAATTTCGATAATTTTAATTTTTTTTCTTTTTTAATATTGGACATAATAATTGAGAAAAAATCTTCAATTAAATTTTCTGAAATTTTTTTTGAAAATCCAAGTTGCATGTATATTAAATTAACTAAGTCTTTTTTAGTTAGATTTATTCTCATACTATATATTTTGTTTTATTTTTTCTATCAAATTACCTTTAATTAT
Organism: uncultured Pelagibacteraceae bacterium; assembly: GCA_902566705.1. Taxonomy (GTDB): domain Bacteria; phylum Pseudomonadota; class Alphaproteobacteria; order Pelagibacterales; family Pelagibacteraceae; genus Pelagibacter. The sequence continues at coordinate 53,853 of CACFJT010000005.1, read as the reverse complement.
TCTATGACAAACATCTATAGAATTTGAAAATCCAATATAATCAGTTCCACCGTGGCTTTTAACAACAGGTGAGTCTAAACCAATAAATATAGCTCCATTATATAACCTTGGATCTAGTCTTTTTTTAAATTTTTTTAAATTAGAAATGTTTAGTAAAGATGAGATTTTACCTAAAATAGAACCAGTCATTGCGCCCTTTAATTCACTAGTTATAAAATTTGCAGTTCCTTCAGCGGTTTTTAATGCAACATTACCAGTGAAACCATCAGACACAATTACATTTACTTGTCCATCCATAAGATGGTTTCCCTCAATATATCCTGAAAAATTATAATTTTCTGTTTTTTTTTCATTCAATAATTTATATGTTTCTTTTATAATCTCGTTTCCTTTAAGTTCTTCAGATCCGATATTAAGTAATGCTACATTTGGTTTATCATCTGGATATAGAGATGTATACAAGGAAGCTCCCATTATTGAAAAATCTAATAAATTTTTAGAACTACATTCTATATTTGCTCCTAAATCTAATACGACACTCATACCCTTTTTATTTGGCCATAATGCAGATAAAGCAGGTTTGTCTATATTTTCAATCATTTTTAAATTAAGTTTTGAAACAACTAATAATGCTCCTGTGTTACCTGCAGATATAACAATATCAGTTTCTTTATCTTTTACACTTTGAATTGCAAGCCACATACTAGTGTCTTTGCCTCTTTTCGCACCCTCCAGTGGACTATCTGTGCTTTCGATTTTTTTCTCTGTATGAATTATTTCGAAAAACTCCTCAGGAATTTCTCCTTTTATTAATGGAAGTATTTTGTTCTTATCACCAAAAATTTTAAAAAAGTTCTTTTTATTTTTAGAATGATTAAAAATAATTCCATCAATTATTTTCTTTGGTGAACCATCTCCACCCATTGCATCTACTGCAATTTTTATGAAATCTGACATTAAAGTAATTATACTATTCTTTTGGATCTAAAACTTGTCTTCCCTTATACATGCCAGTTTTTAAATCAAGATGATGCGAAAGCCGATATTCACCCGATTTTTTATCCTCAACAATATTTTTACTTGAAAATTTCATCGTTTGAGCTCTTCTCATTCCGGTTCTAGAAGGGGTTTGTTTACGTTTTGGTACAGCCATAATTATGGGTTACTTACACTTTTTAAATAAGAATTCAAAGTTTTTTTTGATAAATTTAAGTTAAAATTATCAAAATAATCTAGTAATTCCTCAATATTTTGAAAATCAGCTAAAAATATAGAAATTTTTTTTAATTTTTCTGATTTTGAAAGTTTATCCCAAAAGTGAATTTCGGAAACCATAGAATGTAATAAATTTATATAAACCTTCATTTTTTTATTAATTGATTGATCTCCATAACCTATCTCTCTAATACTCAATTCTAGTTGTCTAAAATTAAAATCATAAATTTCTTGCAAAATATTCTTATTTTCATCATTTTTAAAATTTTTTAAGAAAAAAGAAAAATGGAGCAAAAAAAACGTTAATCGATCTGAGAAATTATCTTGTCTATTAAGATTTTTATATAGATCTTTATTTCTAGTGTAATTAATTAAATTGTTATAAATATGTATATATTTTTCACTCATGTATAAAATATTATATATAATTTTATTATCTATCATAGTTTCAAATTGTTCTATTAAACCTGTGGTAAAACATCATGGGGTACCTTTTTTAGAAAAAAAACAATTAGATCTGGTTATTAATAAAACAAATAAAAATGATATTAGGAACACTTTAGGAAATCCTTCAACAACTAGTAAATTTGATAATGATATATGGATATATATAGAGAGAAAACAATCACAGTCAAAAATTAAAAATTTAGGAAAAATGAAAATTATTAAAAATGATGTTTTAGTTTTAGAAATTGATAATTATGGAATTCTTAAAAAGAAAAGTTTTTATAATATGGATGACATGAATAATTTAAAAATAGTTGATGGTACAACTGTAGCTGGGTTTAAAAAAAATTCATTTATTTATGATTTCATGTCTAGCATGAGACAAAAAATTAATGACCCTCTTGGACAGAGGGCCAAAAATCGAAAAAAAATTAACCAGCGATAACTGCTAAAAGAAGCAATGCTACGATATTAGTAATCTTGATCATTGGATTAACTGCTGGTCCAGCAGTATCTTTATAGGGATCACCAACAGTATCACCAGTAACTGCAGCTTTATGAGCTTCAGAACCTTTTCCACCATGATTTCCATCTTCAATAAATTTTTTTGCATTGTCCCAAGCACCACCACCAGCAGTCATTGAAACAGCTACAAAAAGACCTGTGATAATTACACCAAGCAACATAGCACCAACTGATGCCAGAGCTGCAACTTGTCCACCAATAGACAAAATAATAAAATAAAGAACAACAGGCGAAAGAACAGGTAACAAAGAGGGTATAATCATTTCCTTTATAGCAGCAACAGTAAGTAAATCTACTAATTTAGCATAATCAGGTTTTTGTTTTCTTTTCATTATACCGGGGAATTTTTTAAATTGTCTTCTGACTTCAACAACTACAGCTCCACCTGCTCTTCCAACGGCTTGCATTCCCATTGAACCGAATAGATAAGGCAACATACCACCAATTAAAAGACCGACTACAACATAAGGATTAGACAAATCAAAAGTTACTACAATTCCCTCTAACGCAGATCCTGCTTCTTTTGAAAAATGTTTGATATCCTCTGTATATGCTGCGAATAAAACTAAAGCACCTAAACCAGCAGAACCAATTGCATAACCTTTTGTAACAGCCTTAGTTGTGTTTCCTACAGCATCTAAAGCATCTGTTGTTTTTCTAACTTTCTTATCAAGATTAGACATTTCAGCAATACCTCCAGCATTATCAGTAACTGGTCCGTATGCGTCTAGTGCAACAACCATACCAGCTAATGCAAGCATTGTAGTTACTGCAATAGCAATACCAAAAAGTCCAGCAATAGAATTAGTTACAAGGATACCTACAACAATTATTAATGCAGGGATTGCGGTTGCTTCCATAGAAACTGCAAGACCTTGAATAACATTTGTACCGTGACCCGTTGTAGATGATAAAGCAACGGATTTAACAGGTCTATAGTTTGTACCTGTGTAATATTCTGTAATCCAAATTAATAAACCAGTTATTACAAGTCCAATAACTCCACACATGTATAAACCCATACCCGTAAATGTAAGCGGTGTAGTGCTTTCTGCCTGTTCTGGATTAAAATTATAACTTGTATCTAAACCAATTACATAATCCGTTACAGGGTATAAAATTGCTAATGAAGCTACTGCAGAAACAACAAACCCTTTATACAAAGCGTTCATAACATTATTACTTCTTCCAAGTTTAACAAAAAATGTTCCAACAATTGATGTTAACAAACATGCAGCACCAATTGTTAAGGGGTAAATCATCATATTTAAATCTCCAACAAAGAAAATTGAAGATAAAACCATTGTCGCGACGATTGTAACTGCATAAGTTTCAAACAAATCAGCAGCCATCCCCGCACAATCTCCAACGTTGTCACCAACGTTATCTGCGATTACAGCAGGGTTTCTTGGATCATCTTCTGGAATTCCAGCCTCAACTTTACCAACTAAATCAGCACCAACATCTGCACCTTTTGTAAAAATTCCACCACCTAATCTTGCAAAAATTGAAATTAAAGATGCACCAAAACCCAACGCAACTAAAGCATTAACAATTTCTCTTTCATCTACGTCAGACTTTAATAAGATATAATAATAAACAGCTATAGATAATAACGCTAAACCAGCAACCAACATTCCAGTTACAGCGCCAGATTTAAAAGCAACTGAAAGACCTTGAGCCAAACCTTTTCTAGATGCTTCTGCTGTCCTCACATTTGCTTCTACCGAAACTAGCATACCAACGTATCCCGCAATACCAGATAAGGCTGCACCTATTAAATAACCTAAACCTACTAGCGGACTAAATGCAATACTTACGATTACTAGAACTACTGCACCAACAATAGCAATAGTTTTGTATTGTCTTGCTAAATATGCCTTTGCACCAATTTGAATTGCAGATGCAATATCTTGCATTTTTGCGTTTCCTGCACTTGAGTTAAGAATATTTTTACCAGTTAAAAATCCATATACGATAGATAATAAACCAGCTCCGATTGTGTATAATAGTATTGTTTCGACTGTTCCGCTCATGTTAACCTTAAGTTGTTGGTTGTTAAATTTTTAAGCCCGCACAATACAAAAAAAGATAGAAAAGACAATAATTAACTTCTAAAACTGATGAATATAACCTTTAGTTTTAGCTTGTATTTGCTTGCCTTTTTCATTGAATATCGATGATCTATCTTTACCAGATACAATTTTACCAATTTTTGTTATTTTAATTCCAGTTGATTTAGATGCGTTTTGAATGATTCTAGCTTTTCTGATATTTGCAGTAAATAATACCTGATAATCATCTCCATTAGAAATTAGATTAATTTTACTTAATCTTTTTTTTTTAATCAAGTTACTCAATTTTTTGGAAACAGGAATTTTATTTTCAAATAAGTGAAATGATAATTTTTGTCTATTAATCATTTTTGATAAATCATCAATTAATCCATCAGAAACATCTATAGAGCTATTAGCAAATTTTAATAAATATTTTGTTAAATTTAAAGGTAACTCTGGTTTGTAATATTTATCTACAAAGAATAATTTGTCTTTATTTTTAAATTTAACTTTATTACTTAATGATTTAAATCCTAAATAACTATCTCCCAAATTTCCAGTAACATAAATGTCATCATTTAATTTAGCTTTATTACGATAAATAATTTTATTCGAATATCCTAATGAAGTGATTGTGAAACTCAGTTTATTTGAAAAAGTTGTGTCTCCACCACATAAGTCAATATTAAATTTATTTTGTTCTGATTTAAGTGATTTTGAGATTTTATATAAATTATTTTTGGTAAATGTTTTTTTATTACCAGAACCAGAAATAAAATAAAACTTTGGTTTTACACCTTTGCAAATTAAATCAGAAATTGATGATCTTAATATTTTTTTAATTACTAAATCTGGGGATTTAAAATCATAAAAATGTGTACCAATATTGTATGTATCAACAGATATAACAACACCTCTTTTTTTATCGAAAAAAACATCATCATTTAGGTTAAGAGCAGATTTATTTTTTTTAGCTATTTTAAAAAAATAATTATTTATTAGATCAAATTCATGCATTGTTAGATCTTAATTTTTTTCCAACGTTGTCTAATAAAGCGTTAAGATACTTTGTTTGTGAATTTTCAAGAAAAAAATTAGATGAATTTAAATATTCTTTAATAATTATATTAATAGATAAATTTGGCTTATACATAAATTCGTAAGTTGCTGCTTTTAAAATTGTTTGAAAAACTTTATCTAATTTTTCAAATACAAATTCATCACCTAATTTATTATTTAATTCATCTAAAATAAGATCGTTTCTTTCTATCGTTCCTAAAACAATATCTTTAATAAATTTTTTAAATCTGTGTTTTGGAAAATCTAAATCATCATCTTCATTATAAAATTTACCATATAATTTCTGAATAATAATAACTCTAGGGTTATTTTTTGGATTATAATGAGTTCTCATTTTTGAGACAAAACTGAAATCACAGCATCTGCAGCTTCAGCACCTTTTTTTCTTCTTGCTCTAGCTTGAGCCATATTAAGACAGGTAATTATTCCATTTCCAATAGGTTTTTTACTATCTATAGATAATTTCATTATGGCATCTGTTGAAGCTCGAGAAATAAAATCAAAGTGTGGCGTTTGACCTTTAATTACACACCCTAAAGCTAAAAAACCATCATATTTTTTTAAATTTTTTGAGATTGTAACTGGAATTTCAAAAGCACCGGGTACTTTAATAATTTTTATTATATTTTTTTTTGGAATTGTTTTTAAAGCACTGCTTATTAGACCATTAGCAATATCTTTATAATAATCTGCTACAACGATTAAATATTTTTTTTTCATCAAATTAATTCCTGTTTTATAATTTTTATACCATAACCATCAAGACCAATAACTTTTTTTGGCGATTTAGTGATTAATATCATGTTTTTAATTTTTAAGTCTTTAATAATTTGAGCTCCAATACCATAATTTCTAATTAACTTGTCATTTCCCTTTTTATAAAAGTCTTTGTTTTTATAATCTTTTAAAGTCTGTGTTACTGATTTTAAATTTGAGTCTTTAATAAAAACTAAAACGCAATTTTGATATTTTTTAAAATAATTTAAAGTCTTATTAAATGAATTTGGTAGTGATTGATTTATTAGATAGTTTTGGACCACATTAGATGAAATAACTCTTACTCTTGGAGTAATACCTTTTTTTATTTTACCTTTTATTAATGCGAAGTGCTCTGAACCATCTAAAAGATTCTCATAAATTCTTATATTATATTTTTGATTTTTAACATCAATCTTGCTTTGCTTTTTAAGTTTAATAAGTTTTTCTTTTTTTAGTCTATAGGCGATCAAATCTTCTATTTTTCCAATTTTTAATTTATGTATTTTTGCAAAATTGAATAAATCCTGCCCTTTAGCCATTGTTCCATCTTCATTCATAATTTCACAAATTACAGCAGAGTTATTTTTTTTTGCTAATTTAGATATATCAACTGACGCTTCAGTATGCCCTGCTCTAACAAGCACTCCACCATCTTTAGCTATAATTGGAAACACGTGACCAGGTGAAACAATCTCATTTTTATTTACATTTTTTTTTGAAGCAATTTTGATTGTTTTCGCTCTATCTTTAGCAGATATACCTGTTGTTATTCCTTTTTTTGCTTCAATAGAAATTGTAAATGCCGTCTTGTTTCTTGATTGATTTACTGGAGACATTAAAGATAAATTTAATCTTTTTGCTTGAAGTGAATCAAGTGCTAAACAAATTAAACCTCTCCCGTATTTTGCCATGAAGTTAATGTTCTTTGCATTTGAGTCTGATGTTGAAATAACTAAATCTCCTTCATTTTCTCTTTTTTCATCGTCTACTAAAATAAACATACCACCTTTTTTGGCTACGCTTATAATTGACTCTATTGAGGTAAAGTTATTTTTTCCCATTAAAATAGTTCCTAACGTATTTAGACAAGATATCTATCTCTATGTTGACTAAACTAGATTTATTTAAGGTTGATAAATTCGTTTCTTTGTAAGTGTGAGGGATAATCCAAATTTGGAAACCTTTTTTAGTCACTTTTGAAATTGTAAGAGAAATACCATTCACACAGATTGACGCTTTTTCTATTAAGTGTTTTCTTTCCTTTTTAGGTAAATCAAAGTCAAAAAGAAATGATTTATCTATTTTTTTAATACTTAATACTTTACCAACAGTATCAACATGTCCTTGACAAATATGTCCTGAAATTTTTGTCCCATATTTTAAAGGTAATTCTAAGTTTATTTTATCTTTTATTTTTAAAAATTTAAATTTTGATCGAATTATCGTTTCTTTCGAAAGATAAAATTCCATAATTTTGGATTTATATGAAATTAAAGTTAGACAAACACCATCACAAGCAACAGACAAACCTATGTCTTTATTGGATACTTTAACATTACTTTTAACAAAAATGTTAAGACCTTTAGGTCTTTTAACAATTTTAGTAATAGTACCTTGGTTATAAATTATTCCGTTAAACATTTTTTCTAACTATATAGTGTTATTCTGTCTTTTCGTAAATTGAGATTTAGATTAATTTTTGTTTTATATTTTTGATTTAATATATTTTGACTGCTAAATTTCAAATATTCAAAGTTTTTAGAAAGGTTTTTTGGACTTTTATATAAATAAAATTTATTAAATATTTTATTCTTAATCAGTGAATTTGTTAATTTATCTCCTCCTTCAATTAGTAAATTTCTGCATCCATGATTATGTAATTTTTTCAAAATTAATTTAATGTCAAATCTGTTATTTCGATCAATTCGTGATTTAATTAAATGAATTCCTTTTCTTTTAAATTTTAAAATTTTTGACTTGTCAGCTTTATTATAAAAAATTAAGGTATTTTTGTTATTAGAGGATTTAATTATATAACTGTTTATTTTAGAATTTAACTTGTTATCTAAAATAATTCTTTTTGGAGAAAATTTTTCAAAACCCTTCAAACGACAATTTAATTTTGGATTATCTTTATTTAGGGTTTTGTGAGTAATCATCAAACTGTCATTTTGATATCTCAACATGTGTGTAAACTGATCTGAATAAAAATTTGTAATCTTTTTCTGGTTCTTACTGTAAATAATATTATTTTTTGAAATAGCTATTTTGCCAGTAACGAAGGGTAATTTTCTCTTTTTATTAAAAAAATATGGTAAATAGAAACTTTCAATTTTGCTTTTTAATAAACCTTTTTTTACTATTATTTTTTTTGACTTTAAAATTTTAAAACTTTTATTTCTTACTCTTTTATCTATATCGGTAACAGCATATATAACTTCTGAAATTTTTGATTTTATTATTGCATCAGTACATGGTGGAGTTAATCCATGATGACAACATGGTTCTAAAGTAACATACATTTTAGAACCTTCTAATCCTTCAAAACTATTTTTAATCGCATTAAATTCAGCGTGTGGTCTTCCATTAAAAGAGGTTTGTCCTATGGAAATAATTTTATCATTTTTGACAATAACACAACCTACAGAAGGATTTGATCCGGTCTGTCCATGACGAGATTTAGCCAAGTCCAGGGCTAATTCCATGTAAAATTTATCTTTTGATGTAAATTTATCTTTTTTTGTAGACATCAAGCTTGTCCACGAATTGTACAAAATCTTTTTCTTCTCTAAAGTTTCTATATACAGATGCAAATCTTACATATCCAACTGGATCTAAATCTTTTAAACCGTCCATAACCATAGTTCCAATTGTATTAGTAGATATTTCACTTTGACCAAGTTCTTCCAAAGATCTTGAAATATTACTAATAAATTTTTCTATTGTTTCTGTATCAATGGGTCTTTTTTTAAGAGCAATATAAATAGATTTGGATAGTTTATCTCTATCGAATGTAGATTTTCTCCCATTTTTTTTAACTACCATCAATTCTCTAAATTGAACTCTTTCAAAAGTTGTAAAACGAGCTCCACAAACACAAAGTCTTCGTCTTCTTATAGCCGTACCATCTTCTGTTGGTCTAGAGTCGACAACGGATGTCTCCCCTTTTTTACATATTGAACAAATCATTTACTACAAGTTCTTATATATCGGAAATGACGAAGTTAAAGAAATAACTTCATTTTTTACTTCTTCTTCTATCTTGCTGTTATCTGATGGGTTTTCAGATAGACCTTTTAATGTTTTTGTAATTAACTCACCAACAGCTTTAAATTCACTTAATCCAAAACCACGTGTTGTAGCAGCCTGTGTTCCTAATCTAATACCAGATGTAATCATAGGTTTTTCTGTATCAAAAGGGATACCATTTTTATTACATGTAATATTTGCTCTTGATAAACTCTCGGCTGCGAGATTACCTTTTACATTATAAGGCCTTAAATCTACTAACATCAAATGTGTATCTGTACCATCTGAATAAATTTTAAATCCATTATTTTTTAAAGTTTCTGCAAGTATCTTAGCATTTGCTAAAACAGATTTAATATAATCTTGAAATTCTGGCTGTAAGGCCTCCATGAATCCAGCTGCCTTAGCTGCAATGATATGCATCAAAGGTCCTCCCTGGTAACCAGGAAAGACTGCTGTATTAAATTTTTTAGCAAGATCTTCGTGATTGGTTAAAATTATACCTCCTCTAGCACTTCTAAATACTTTGTGTGTAGTTGAGGTAACAACATGTGCATAATCACAAGGATTAGGATAACCTTTACCTGCTACTAAACCTGAGAAGTGTGCCATATCAACCATCAGATATGCGCCAACTTTATCCGCTATTTCTCTAAATCTTTTAAAATCAATTACTCTAGAATAAGCGCTTCCACCAGCTATTATGAGTTTAGGCTTATGTTCTAAAGCAAGCTTTTCAACATTGTCATAATCAATTAGTTCAGATTTCTTATCAACATCATAACCAATTGCATTAAACCACTTACCAGACATTGAGATTTTTAATCCATGAGTTATGTGACCACCTGAATTTAAGCTCATTCCCATAAACGTATCACCTGGGCTTAACAAAGCTAAAAATACTGCACCATTTGCTTGAGCACCTGAGTGCGGTTGTGCATTTGCAAATTTACAATTAAATAATTTTTTTAACCTTTCAATGGCAAGGTTTTCGGCTACATCAACATGTTCACAACCGTTATAGTATCTTTTTCCAGGATAACCTTCGGCATATTTATTTGTTAAAACTGAACCTTGAGCTTCTAATACTGCTTGAGAAACTATATTTTCAGAAGCGATTAGCTCTATATGCTGTTGCTGTCTGATTAATTCATCCTTAATTGCTTTATAAAGCTCCGGATCTTTTACTGATAAACTATCTTCAAAGAAACTTTTATAGCTGTCATTCAAATAATTTTTTTCACTAGACATAATTATATTTTTTTAACTCTTTTTAAGTGTCTTCCACCATCAAAATTAGTATTTAAAAAAACACTTATAAACTTTAAAGCATTTTTTTTGGATATCAATCTTGAACCTAATGTAATGATGTTTGCATCATTATGCAATCTGGATAATTTTGTTGATTTTAGATTAAAACATTGCGCTGCACGTACATTTTTATGCTTATTTGCCGCAATATTCATACCAGTCCCAGATCCACACACTAAAATCCCAACATTTCTCTTATTAAGTTTGACTTTTTTTGCAACTTTATGTGCATAGTCAGGATAATCAACACTACTATCATCATTTGGACCAAGGTCCTCAAATTTTACTTTTTTATTTTTTAAATAATCTTTGATTGACTCTTTTAATTTAAATCCAGCGTGATCTGATGAAATAAATATTTTTCTCAAATTAATTAAATTTGTAATCTAAAACACAAGCAACTAAATGTATTCTATTTTCTTCACCACCATTAAATGCATTGTGATATTTGGTGTTATTTGTAATCCAAACAGAACCATCAGCAGGCATATGCTTTGCAACATTATCAATAACCATGATGCAGCCTGGATTAGTAATTAAAGGTATATGTAATCTCGGCTCAGGATCTCTATGCCAACTTAACGTTGATCTTGGCTCCTTTAAAAGAATTCTTACTCTTCCAAGTTTATATCTAGATGAAAGGGTATCATATACCTCTTTGAAATAAGTATTTTCATAATCTTTTATGAATTCTGAATATAATGTCTCATCAAGAGTCTCATCTCTTACTACTTCTTTTCCTGATTTATCAGGTTTTGTCCAATACACTCCTCTAGCCTTGTTACCTTTGATAGAATCTGGATCACCAGGTATTTGAGTTAATGATATCGCTCCAAAGTGAGTTACACCTGCATCTTCAAATTTTTTAATCTTAACTATTTGATGATAAGCTTCTTGCAACTTTTCAATATCAAACTTAATTTCTTGTTTCTGAAAATCACTAAAGTCTAAAACTCTATCTTCTTTTTTAACATTTAAGTCTATTACTTTTGAATTTTCTAACGTCATCTTGATTGCTTTCTACCTTTTTTTTTGTATATGTGTATATTACATTTGTCGCAATTTAAAAGTAAATTAAAACATGATTATTGGTAAATATCCAAGTCTTAGACTTAGAAGAAATAGAAAAGAATCTTGGTCAAGAAGACTGATTCAAGAAAATACCTTAAGTCCAAATGACTTTATATTGCCTATTTTTTTAATTGAAGGGTCAAATAAACGGCAAAAGATTTCATCGATGCCAGGTGTGTACAGGTATACAATTAATCGATTGAGTCAAATAGTGGATAGAGCCATAAAAAAAAAGATACCAATGGTTGCACTTTTTCCAAAAATCCAAAATATACATAAAAATGAATTAGGAACAGAATCACTTAATGAAAAAAATTTAGTTTGTAGAGCAATTAAAGAAATTAAAAAAAGATACAAAAATCAAATAGGAATAATGTGCGATGTAGCATTGGATCCCTACACATCACATGGTCATGATGGTTTAATTAAATCTAACACTATTCTAAACGACGAGACTATAGAGGTACTGATTAATCAATCATTACTTCAAGCAGAGATGGGTTGTGATGTAATTGCCCCATCAGATATGATGGATGGCAGAATAGGAAAAATAAGAAAAGCTTTAGATAAACATAAATTCCAAAACGTTCAAATATTATCTTATGCCGTAAAATATGCTTCAAGCTTCTATGGACCTTTTAGGGATGCTGTTGGATCTAAAGGTTCTTTAAAAGGAGACAAGAAAACTTATCAGATGGATTATAGGAATTCTGATGAAGCTTTAAGAGAGGTTGCATTAGATATTAAAGAAGGTGCTGATATGGTAATGGTTAAACCAGGTATGCCCTACTTAGATATTATAAAGTCTATAAAAGATAAATTTAAATTACCTGTGTTTGCTTATCAAGTATCAGGAGAATATAGTTTGATCGAAACAGCCATAACAAAAAAATTAATTAGTAAGGACGCCATATATGAAAGTTTAGTTGCTTTTAAAAGAGCTGGTGCAAATGCTATAGTGAGTTATTATGCTGATAGAATTGATAAAATAATTAAATGATTATTTTAACGTATTTAAGAACAACAACCTGCTATTTGGATAGTTTAAATTATTAGGTCTTAATATAGTTTTATCTAAATAATCCCCAACTAATTTCAAACCGTTTAATAAAGTACCTAAATCGTGAACTTCTGTATCTTTTTCAATCAAAAAGTTAGGTATATATTTTTTTTCATTTGAAGAGCTTACATAATAAATTGTTTTGTTGCCTTCTAAGTTTTTTTCAACTAAATTTTCAAGTGCTAAATCATATCCTAATATTTTGAATAATTCTAATTCCCAAAATATATATTTTTTTAACCAATCTTTTTCTTTTAATATTAAAAATAAATTTTGAATTATAAAATAAACTTTATCATTAGATTGGGACTCTGCAGTTAATATTTTAATTAAGTTCATAGCAGATGTAATACAAGATAACTTTTGTTTGTGATCAAAATATAAAGGAGTATAGGCATTTAAAATTTCAATTTTAAAATAACCTATTCTGTTTTCATTTTTAGAATTGTAATTAACATGAAGTTTGTTACCAACCTGAAGATAATTTTTAATTTTTTTTGAAGTGCCACCAAATATAATTCCAGATATCTTCCCTTTGTCCTTTGTAAATAATTCAGCAATTAATGAATTTTCATTATATCTTGTTTTGCTTATTAAAAATCCTTCGTTTGACCAATTCATTTTTTATTCATATTTTTTAAACATTCCATAGCAGCATTTTGTTCAGCTTCTTTCTTTGATTTTCCAGTGGCTATAAAATATTTTGTGTTGGGTAATTTTACTCCAACTTTGAATATAGGTTTATGTCTTGGACCTATATTTGAAATTAATTTATAAGTAGGTAATTTTTTAAAGTTTTTTAATGTTAGTTCCTGTAACTTAGTTTTTGCATCTATTTCTGTAACTACACTTTTTTCAATATGATCTTTCCATAAGTTTAAAATTGTTTTTTCAACAATTGTAAAACCTTTATCAAGATAAATAGCACCAATTAATGCCTCACAGCTATCAGATATAATTTTGTCCTCAATTTTTATTTTTTTATTGTTGGGATTAAATGTTTTAACATAACTAGCTAAATTGATTTTTTTTGCTATATCAAGACACGTTTTTTTATTAACCAACGATGCAAATTTTTTATCGAGAATACCTTCTTTTTCTTGTGGATAAATTTCTAAAAGTTTTTTTGCTATCACTAAACCAAGAACTCTATCACCAAGAAACTCTATCTTTTCGTTATTTTCATTTGGGTTAAAACTTTTATGTGTAAGAGCTTGGATAAGTAGATCTTTATTTTTAAATTTTATATCAATTTTTTTTTCTAAACTCTGATGGTTAATTTTCATTAATTAATTTTATTAAAGGTTCTGTTAAATCTTATTGACTTATGCCATTTCCAAAATTCAATAAAACTTCCTATTCTTTTATCTGAGGAGAAAAATATAAATTGAGCTTTTCCTACTAAATTATCTCTATGTACGTATCCAACACTTGTTAAGTACCTGCTATCTTTAGAACAATCTCTATTGTCACCTAAAAAGAAATAATGATCTTTTGGTACAGTAAACACATCGGAATTTTGATAGGTATAATCTTTTAAATAAACAGTATGAAATTTTTTACCATTCGAAAGTTTTTCCTCAAATCTATGAACATCAATATTTTTATCACCACAGAAAATTGTAGTTTTGTTAGTAATTTTAGATTTAAGAATTTCAGAATTATTTAAATATAAATTAGAGTCTATAAATTGAATTTTATCACCAGGTAAACCAATTAATCTTTTAATATAATCTGTTCGATTATCTGCTGGTGTTTTAAATACAATTACATCACCTCTTGCAGGGCTACTAAACATTATTCTTTTGTTTAATATTGGAGGACTAAAAGGAAATGAGTGTTTGCTATATCCATAAGTATATTTTGTTACAAACAACCTATCACCTACTAATAAAGTAGGTTCCATGGATGATGATGGAATATAAAATGGTTGTACTAAAAGCGATCTAATTATAACTGCAATTATTAACGCATAAATTAAGGTTTTTATATTTTCTGAAAAAAAATTTTTATCTAATTTCATGATGTTTGAATAATTGCGAATGCTGTTGAATAATTTTTTTCATCTGAAATTGATAAAAAAAATTTAAATTTTTTGATTTTAAAGTTCTTTTGAACGATTTTTGTAATTTTTTTATTTTTAACATAATAAGGCTTTCCCATTTTGTCATTAACAACTTCTATATCTTTAAAATTTAAATTCATACGAAAACCTGTGCCAAGAGCTTTAGAAAATGCCTCTTTTGCTGCAAATCTCTTTGAAAAAAAAGCTACTTTATTGTCTACAGCATTAGACTGTTTCAATTCTTTAAATGAATAAATTCTTTTTTTAAATAAAGGATTTTTAATAGATTTTTGAATTCTTTTATTTTCAACAATATCAACACCAATACCAAGAATTTTCATTTATTTTTTTATAATTTTTTTTAAGTTTTTAATTACTTTTGAAAGTCCATCAAATACTGACTCCCCAATTATAAAATGTCCAATGTTGTACTCCTCAATATATATTATTTTTTTTAGCATTTTGGTAGTTTTATAGTCTAGACCATGACCAGCATGAACTTCTATATTTAAACTTGATGCTAATTTTGCACTTTTTTTAATTCTGTTTAATTCTCTTGAGTAATTTTTTTTTGATTTAACTAGGTTTGCTAGTTTTCCAGTATGTATTTCAATACAATCAGTATTTAGTTTTTTAGCAAGTTTAATGTCATTTGAAGAAGGGTTAATGAATAAACTTGTTCTTATCTTTGCTTTTTTAAATTTTTTAATTATTTTCTCTAATTTATTAAGATTGTTTTTTATATTCAAACCTCCCTCAGTAGTAATTTCTTTTCTATTTTCTGGTACTATACAAATAAAATTTGGTTTTATCTTAATTGCTTTATTGACAATTTCTTTGTTCATAGAAATCTCAAGGTTTACAAGCACATTTTTTAAACTACATATTTTTTTTGCATCAATATCATTTATATGTCTTCTATCTTCTCTTAAATGAATTGTTACAGAATCAGCTCCATAACTAATAACTTTTTTAGCTGCGTATAATGGATCTGGATGTTTCTCTCCACGAGCGTTTCGTAAAGTTGCAATATGATCTATATTTACACCTAACCTTTTCACTTAATAAATCTGCTTCCTGGGGTTGTTATTGGTATAGATTTAAGTTCTGGTGGTAATTTATTTGCTTTATAAGTTGGAACATCAATTTTTAAATGAGATGTTATTACAGATTTAATTTTTAAAGATTGTTTAGTTGATCGATCAATTATAGATGCAAATCCAATTAATTTTGCTTTTGATTTTTTAATCAATTTAACACATTCTATACTTGATTTTCCTGTAGTGATTACATCCTCTATAATTAATACTTTTGAACCTTTTTTAATATTAAAACCTCTTCTGAGAGTAAATTTGCCATTTACCCTTTCACAAAAAATTGTTTCTTTTTTGAGCAATTTTCCTATTTCATAACCAATAATTACTCCTCCCATTGCAGGAGCTAATATTAAATCAATTTTTTTAAATTTTTTTCTAATTTTATTTGCTAGAGACTTGCAAATTTTATCAGCTAAATTTGGAAAACTTAAAAGTTTTGCACATTGTATATATTTTGAAGAATGTAGACCTGAAGATAAAACAAAATGACCTTCTAATAATGCATTAGTTTTTTTTAAAATATTTAAGGATTTTTTGTGTGAAAGCATTTCTTTTTTCTTCGTGTCTGATTATCTTAAATTTTATACTCTTTTGCTTTAGCTCTGCAATAAAATTAGTAAAATTCTTGAGATTTCTAATGATTAATTTAAATTTAAAATTTATATAATTGGGATTTTTACCAACCATTTCTAAACTAGATATATTTAATTTATGACTTCCAATGAGTGAGCTTATATCTCCTAATTGTCCAGGCTTATCAGGTAATGACATCCATAATGTAGTATTATATTTTTTTGTTTTTTCTTCTTTTTGCTCTCCTTTATCATGCCAATATCTTCTTATAGCAGCTCTTGCTTTACCTGTTTTAGTTGTTGGTATCCAGTGAAGTGAGGGAGAGTTGTTTTTAGATGTTATAATATTTACACGATCACCATTTCTTAAAATAGTTTGTAACTCATTTTTGTTTCCATTAATTTCACAACCAACTGCTGAATTACCAATTTTAGTATGAACAGCATATGCAAAATCGATAGCTGTTGCATCTTTAGGTAATTTTATTACTGAACCTTTAGGCGTAAAACAAAATACATTTTCTTGAAACATTTGCAGTTTGGTATATTCATATGAATCTTCAGGATTTTCATTTTTTTCTATAATTTCAACAAGATCTTTTAACCAATCATACTCCTTCCAGCTTAAAGAATTAAATTTTTCAGAAGATTTATACTGCCAATGAGATGCAATACCTCTTTCTGCAAATTCATGCATTTTGTGGGTTCTAATTTGAATTTCTATTGGTTTTTTATTGGAACCAATTACAGAAGTATGAATAGATTTGTAACCATTAATTTTTGGAGAAGAAATGTAATCTTTAAATTTACCTGGTATACAATTCCATTTTTTGTGAAAAATACCGAGAGTTTTGTAACAATCGTCTTCGTTGTTCAAAATTATTCTAAATCCAATAATGTCTGTTATTTGTTCAAGTGAAACTCTTTTTTTTTGTACTTTTCTCCAAATTGAAAAAGGTGTTTTTTCTCTACCATGAATCTCTGCATTGATTTCATTATCATTCAAAATTTCACTTAATTCATACGATTGTTCTTCAAATAAATCTTTTTTATCTAACTTTATTTCATCAAGTCTTTTTTTAATTAGTTTTCTTGCATCGTTATTTAAAATTTCAAAAGACAAATCTTCAAGTTCATCTCTTATTCTGTGCATTCCCATTCTATCTGCTAATGGAGCATAAATTTCCATGGTTTCTTGAGCTATCCTCTTTCTTTTGTCTTCCTTCGTAATAGCTTTAATAGTTCTCATATTATGTAGTCGATCAGCAATTTTAACTAACAGAACCCTAATATCTTTAGATGTTGCTAAAATTAATTTTCTAAAATTTTCTACTTTAGAATTTGCTCCAGCTGAATTTTCAAATGCTGAAATTTTTGTAACACCATCAACTAAATCTGCAACCTCATCCCCAAATTCTTGTTTGATAGTTTCATAAGTTGCAAAAGTATCTTCTATAGTGTCATGCAATAGGCCTGTTGTAATCGTAGCACTATCTAATTTTAATTCAGTTAAAATATTTGCAACCTCAATTGGGTGAACTGAATAAGGATCACCCGAAGCTCTTTTTTGACTCTTATGTGCATTTACAGCAAAATTATATGCTTTATCCAATCTCTCTGGATTTAGGAATTTATTATAATTCTTAACTTTATTTATAAGTTCATTTGAATTAAGCATAATTAATATTATATCACTAAATCAAATTTGTTTAATAGATCTAATGTCTCTATCAGGAAGTAGAGAAATCAAGGTTTTAACATCGATTTGTTTATCAGGATGGATCCAATTCTTTTGGATTTCAAATAATGGAAATAATACAAAGCTTCTTTTGTGCATTCTTTTGTGAGGCAAATTAATTTTAGCATTTTTTTTTGATACCAATTTATTGAAATCTATAATGTCTAAGTCACATGTGCGAGGAGCATTTTTTTTTGCTTTTTTTCTACCTAATTGAGTTTCAACAGTTTTGCATATTTTTAAAAGTTCTTGAGGACTGTAATTACATTTTAATTTTAAAATTATATTTAAGAACTTAGGTTTTTGGGGGTCAGGCCAGGAAGGGGTTTCATAATAACTAGACACCGAGAGAACATCTAAGTTATGTTCTCCTAATAAAAATTTTGCTTTTTCTATATTCCTTTTTCTTACACCTAAATTTGAACCTATTCCTAAAAAAACAATTTTAGCTTGATTTTCTAATATATCTTGCTTTTTCACGGTTCCAATCTCTACTTTTTTTTGTTGCTCTTTTATCATATTGCTTTTTCCCTTTTGCAACAGCTAGTTCTATTTTAGCCTTTCCTTTTTTAAAATACATTTTTGTTGGAACTAATGTGAAACCATCTCTTTGCATTTTACCTATTAATTTATTTATTTCTTTTTTATTAAGAAGCAATTTTCTATCATCAGTTGGATTATGATTAGAGTAACTGGCTTGCTGGTATGGAGATATATGTGAATTAATTAAAACAATTTCACCCCCTTTTTCAACAGCATAGGACTCTGCGATATTCACCTTGCCCTCTCTTACTGATTTAATTTCTGATCCCTTTAAAACAATTCCAGCTTCAAAAAGATCTTCGAAAAAATAGTTAAAACTAGCTTTTCTGTTTAAACAAATGATTTTCAAACCAGGATTGGTTTTTTTGTTCATTAAATTAACTTAGCAGACTGAAGAGCTTTTTTTACAATTTCTTTTGTTGTGTCTGTTACTTTTACGAGTGGTAGTCTTACGTTGTCGTCACAAAGTCCTAAAAGTTTTGCAGCATATTTTACAGGACTAGGATTGCTTTCAACAAACATTGAGTGATGCACTGGTTGTAATATTTTATCTAATCTTTCTGCTTCTTTCATTTCGTTATCGGAGTCTGATTTTGAGAATTTTTGAAAATCTGAACAAAGTTTAGGTGCAATATTAGCTGTTACGCTAATAGTTCCTACCCCACCGCGTTTATTAAATTCAAAAGCATTATCATCATTACCTGTTAATTGAATAAAATCTTTACCCATTTTTTCAAGTGTCTGATTAACTCTATCTAAATCACCTGTTGCATCTTTTACACCAACTATATTTTTTAATTCAAACAACCTAGCCATGGTGTCCACTGACATATCAATCACAGATCTTCCAGGAATATTATAAATTATAAGTGGAATGCCACACTTATCATTAATTGCTTTATAATGTTGATACAAACCCTCCTGAGTTGGTTTATTATAATAAGGTGTAACTATCAAAGCTCCATTGGCACCTGCTTTTTCTGCGTGTGTAGTTAAAGAAATTGCCTCTTCTGTTGAGTTTGACCCAGTTCCAGCAATTACTGGAATTTTTCCATTACTTTCTTTTATACACAAATCTATTACTCTTTGGTGCTCATCATGACTTAAGGTGGGAGATTCACCTGTTGTGCCCGCTGGAACAAGTCCATTGGTACCATTATCAATATGGAAATGGATTAATTTTACATATGCTTCCTCGTCTAAACCATTATTTTTAAATGGTGTAATTAAAGCAACATTTGATCCTTTGAACATAAATACTTATAACATAGTTTAAAGATTCATATACTAAAAGATTATGTTCAAAAAAATATTATTTTTATGTTTTACTGTATCAATATTAATGTTTTCAAATAATCTTTTTGCTGAAATCAAATCAATTGTACCCTTAAAAAAACCTGTTTTAAGTAAAGAAGAAATTCAAAAGAAAATATCTATAAATATCCTTAAACCTTTAAAGAAACCCTCAAAAACTAAAGAAGTTAAAATCAAAGAAGTAATTGTTAAAAAAGAGTTAGTTTTAAAAGAAAAAAAATTAAGTTTTAAATTACCAAAGAAAAAGCCAACTGTAGCCGGCATTGGCTCAGCAATGAATATAAAGATTTCAAAATATTATAGTAAAAGAGACTTCGGGTTGGCTAAAAAAGCCATTTCAGAAATGCAGAAAAGTAAATGGTCATCTGCACTTAAAATAGCAAAAAAAGCGAAAGACAACTCAATTTATAATTTTATACAATGGAGACATCTTTTAACCTCTGGTAACCAAGCTTCCTTTTACGAATATCAAGTTTTTTTAAATAAAAATTCAGATTATCCAAGAATAGACAGAATTAGATATCTTGCTGAACACAAACTATCAACAGAAAGTGTTTCACCTAAAAAAATAATAAATTGGTTTGGAGAAAAAGGTCCATTAAGTGGTTATGGGAAAATGATACTTGGAGAAAGTTACATTTTAGTTGGAGACAAAAATAAAGGTACAAAACTAATTAAAGAAGGCTGGATAACAGCCGATTTAAGAAAAAACGAATTAAAATATTTTAGAAAAAAATTTAAAAAATATTTAAATGCAAATGACTATATAAAACGAGCTGATTATTTAGCTTGGAATGGAGATCGCTGGGATTTACAAAGAATAATAAGGTATCTGCCAAAAGATTACGAACTTTTATATAATGCAAGACATCTTTTAATGAGCAAAGGATATGGGGTTGACCAAGCCATAGCGAATGTTCCTCAAAAATTTAAGAACGATGCTGGGTTAAACTATGATCGATTAAAATGGAGAAGAAAAAAAGGACGTGTAGACTCTTCAACAGAAATCTTATTGAAAATAAGAAATGATAAAGAGTATCTAGTTAGACCTGATAAATGGTGGAAAGAAAGAGAAATTATTTCAAGAGCATTGCTTTATAAAAAGAAATATGAAATTTCATATAAAATTTCAAGCAATCATGGAATGACTGAAGGATCTGAGTATGCCGCTGCTGAATGGATGAGTGGATGGATAGCATTAAGTTTCTTAAACGATCCTTTGACTGCTAAAAATCATTTTAAAAATTTTTATGAAAATGTTAGTTATCCAATAAGCTTATCTAGAGGTGCTTATTGGCTTGGAAGAGCATATGAAAAAACAGGCGAAATAGAACAATCAAATAATTGGTACAGAGAAGCCACAAAATACCTAACCACATATTATGGTCAATTAGCTTTTTTAAAATTAAATCCAAATGGAAAATTTGAGTTAGAAAAAGATATGAAAATTGATCCAAAATATAGAATTCAATTTTTTAATAAAGAGCTTGTAAAAATTTCGTATCTTTTAGACGAATTAAAGAAAGACAAATATACAAAACATATTTTAAGACATTTAGCTAACGACAATATAGCTAAAGGCAGTGAGGTTTTGGCTGCAGAATTAGCCACAAGTATAAACAGATATGATTTTGCTATTCAAGTTTCAAAAATTGCATCTTATCAAAAAAGATTTCATAATAAATATAATTACCCAATAATTAGTACTCCTAAATATATTAATAAAAGAAAAATTCCAGAAAGTGCTTTGATCTTATCAATAATTAGACAAGAAAGTGAATTTGATTTGGAAGCTAATAGTCATGCTGGTGCAAAAGGATTAATGCAATTGATGCCGTACACTGCAAAATTAGTTTCGAAACAAGCTAAACTTCCTTATTCAAAATCAAGATTAACCACTGATCCAGAATATAATATTAATTTAGGTTCACATTATATTGCGGGTTTAATTCTACAATATGATGGTGCTTACCCATTTGCTGTAGCTGCTTACAATGCTGGACCTAATAGAGTTAAATATTGGAAAAAAATAAATAAAGATCCACAAAAAAAACAAGTTGATTATGTTGATTGGGTTGAATTAATAAAATTTAGAGAAACAAGAAATTACGTTCAGCGTGTAATGGAAAATTATAATGTCTATAGATATATTCTGGAACAACGTCCTGTGACCATGAAAAACTTTTTTATAGATCAGCCTCTATTTTAATGGCGGAAGAGGAGGGATTCGAACCCTCGGTACAAGTTTCCTCGCACGGTCATTTAGCAAACGACTGGTTTCAGCCTCTCACCCACTCTTCCGTATGACATTGTGTATTAAGCGATTGTATTGAAAATTCAATATATATAAAGTAATTATTCAATTATTATGAGAAATAAGTACTCAGTATTTTCGCTAATCAAGAATGCTCTTTCGTATCATGAAAACTGGCAAAGAGCGTGGAAAGATCCTGCTCCTAAAAAAGAGTACGATGCAGTTATTGTTGGTGGTGGTGGCCATGGTTTAGCAACAGCCTACTATTTAGCAAAAAAACACAATATGAATAATATTGCTGTAGTCGAGAAAGGTTGGATTGGTGGAGGAAATACTGGACGGAATACTACAATTATTAGATCAAATTATTTATGGGACGCCAGTGCAGGATTATATGATCATGCATTAAAAATTTGGGAAGGTTTATCTCAAGAACTCAACTACAATGTAATGTTTAGTCAAAGAGGTGTAATGAACCTTGCACATAATTTACAAGATGTTAGAGATTTAAAAAGACGAACACATGCTAATAGACTAAATGGTATTGATGCAGTCTACTTGAGCACTGAAGAAGTTAAAAAGTTTTGTCCAATTATAAATACATCGCAAGATATTAGATACCCTGTTTTAGGAGGAACTTTACAACGTAGAGCAGGTACAGCAAGACACGACGCAGTTGCTTGGGGATATGCTAGAGGAGCTGATGCAATGGGTGTTGATATAATTCAAAATTGTGAAGTTAAAGGAATAAAAAGAAATGGAGATAGCGTTGAGGGAGTAGAAACAACAAAAGGATTTATTAAAACTAAAAAAGTTGGTGTTGTTGCAGCTGGTCATTCTAGCGTCATAGCTAATATGGCGGGCCTAAGACTTCCGCTTGAAAGTAAACCTTTACAAGCTTTAGTTTCTGAGCCTGTAAAACCGATTATTGATACTGTTGTTATGTCTAATGCAGTACATGCATATGTCAGTCAATCTGATAAAGGAGAATTGGTCATTGGTGCTGGAACAGATGATTATGTTTCTTACACTCAAAAAGGAAGTCATCAAATAGTTGAAGGAACATTAAATGCAATTTTAGAATTATATCCAATTTTTAGTAGAATGAGAATGTTAAGACAATGGGGAGGAATAGTGGATATTTGTCCTGACGCTAGTCCAATTTTAAGTAAAACTTCAATTAAAGGATTATACTTTAATTGTGGTTGGGGTACTGGAGGATTTAAAGCAACTCCTGGATCTGGAGATTTGTTTGCACATACTATTGCAAATGATGAACCACACAAACTTAATGCTGCATTTAATTTAAATAGATTCGTAAGCGGAGACCTTGTTGATGAACATGGGGCTGCAGCGGTTGCCCATTAATGTTTTTAATAAACTGTCCATACTGTGGAGAACGAGATCAGCAAGAATTTAAAGCTGGTGGTGAAGCTCATATCGAAAGACCTAAGCAACCAACAGAATTAAGTGATGATGAATGGGCAGAATATTTATTTATGAGAAAAAATATTAAAGGTGTGCAATTTGAAAGATGGAACCATGCACATGGATGTCGTAAATGGTTTAATATGGTTAGAGATACATCTAATGATGAAATAAAAGCAATTTATAAAATGGGTGAAAAACCACCTGCTCAATAAAATGACTAAAAACTTAAGGGTAAAATCTAGTGAGTATATTGATGAAACTAATAGAATTTCCTTTAAATTTAACGGCAAAACTTACCATGGTTTTAAAGGTGATACTTTAGCCTCAGCATTGCTTGCAAATAATGTTCATTTAGTAGGAAGAAGTTTTAAATATCATAGACCAAGAGGAATTATGACGTCTGGTTCTGAAGAACCAAATGCTATAGTTCAAATAAACCCTGGTACAAACAGAACAGAACCTAATGTTAGAGCAACAGAAGTCGAAATTTACGATGGTTTAGAGGCATCCAGTCAAAATTGTTGGCCAAGTGTAGAATTTGATATTGGTGGAATAAACAATTTTCTCTCCCCTTTTTTTCCAGCAGGTTTTTATTACAAAACATTTATGTGGCCCGCTAGTTTCTGGGAGAAATATGAATTTTTCATACGACACTCAGCTGGTTTAGGAAAATCACCAACATTAAATGACCCTGATATTTATGACCACCGAAATATTCACTGTGATGTATTGGTAGTAGGCGCAGGTATTTCTGGAATATTAGCAGCAAAAAATGCAGCTAAAAATAATTTTAAAACATTGTTAGTTGATGAAAAAAATGAAATTGGTGGATCAACAATTTATGAAAATAATGAATTTAACAAAATTGATAATAAAGCTCCTTCTGAGTGGTTAAAAAAAGAAATAGAAGAACTTAAAAATATTAAAAATCTTGAAATAAAAACTAGAACAAGTGTAGCCGCTTATCATCAATATAATTATCTTTTGGCTAGAGAAAATCTAACTGATCATTTAGAGACTAAAGATAAAATAAATAAAATCAGGCAAAGACTTCTTAAAATTAGAGCTAAGAAAGTTATTTTAGCCACAGGTGCATTAGAAAGACCTTTAATATTTAATAATAATGATAGACCAGGAATAATGCTTTCATCTGCTATAAAAAAATACAGCGAATTTTATGGAGTTGTATGTGGTAGTAAAAATGTATTTTTTACTAACAATGATAGTGCATACGAAAGTGCTTTATCTTTATATAACAAAGGTATCAATGTAGAGGCTATAATTGATATTAGAAAGCAATCTGAAAGTAAAATTGTTAAAAAAGTAAAAGAAGCAGGTATAAATATTTACTGGTCACATACAATTGTTGATACAGCTGGATATAAAAGATTAAATACTGTTTCAATCATGAAACTATCTAATGATGGTACTTCAGTGACTGGAAATAAAATTTTTATTTCATGTGATTGCTTGGGAGTTGCCGGTGGTTGGACACCTGCTGTACATTTGTATACACAATCAGGAAATAAACTTAAATTTGATGAAGAAAAAAAAGTTTTCTTACCAAATCAGAATTCATCTGAACAAATAAGTGTAGGATCTTGTGGAGGAGATTTTAAAATTGATGAAATAATTAAAAATTTAAATCAAAAGCTAAAAGATACTTTGAATATTAAAGAAACAGATTTAGATAATATTAAAATTGAGATTGATCAGGAAAATTCAAAAAGAAATATTTGGTTACTCCCTTCTGATAAACCTTTAGGCAAAACTAAACCATTTGTAGATTATCAAAACGATGCAACTGCTAAAGATATCAAGCTAGCATTAAGAGAAGGTTTTAGATCTATTGAGCATGTAAAAAGATACACGACTACTGGAATGGGAACTGATCAAGGTAAACTAGGAAATATGCATGCATTGGGAATAATTGCAGATACTGCCGGTGTTAAAATGGGAGAATTAGGCACCACTACATTTAGACCTCCTTACACACCATTAACATTTGGAACTATTGTGGGTCGAAATGTAGGAAAGTTTTTTGATATTTTTAGAAGAACACCAATGAATGATTGGCATGTTGAAAATAAAGCTGAATTTGAAAATGTCGGTCAATGGAAGAGAGCATGGTACTACCCTATTAACGGAGAAACTATGCATCAGGCAGTACAAAGAGAAAGTAAAGCTGCTAGAGAAAGTGCTGGTATATTAGATGCCTCTACTCTTGGTAAAATTGATATTCAAGGAAGTGATGCTTCTGAATTTTTAAATAGAGTTTATACAAATGCATGGTCAAAATTAGCTATAGGAAGATGTAGATATGGCCTAATGCTTAATGAAGATGGAATGGTTTATGATGATGGAGTTACAACTAGATTAGGTGAAAATCATTATATCATGACTACAACAACTGGTGGTGCTGCAAATGTCTTGGGCAAACTTGAAGATTATCTTCAAACAGAATGGCCTGAACTTGATGTTTACTTAACCTCTGTAACAGATCATTATGCTACAGCAAGCTTATGTGGACCTAATAGTAAAAAAATTCTTAAAAAAATAATTCCAGATTTAGACTTATCAGATGAAAATTTTCCACACATGTCATTTAAAGAAATCAATATTGGTAATATTGAATGTAGAATAATGAGAATTAGTTTTACAGGAGAACAAAGCTACGAAATAAATGTTCAAGCAAGCTATGGAAAAAGTTTGTGGGAAAAATGCATTGAGGCAGGTAAAGAGTTCAACATTACACCTTATGGAACTGAAACAATGCACTTATTGAGAGCAGAAAAAGGTTTTATAATTGTCGGTCAAGATACAGATGGAACAATGACCCCTATAGATCTTCAAATGGACTGGATAGTTAGTAAGAAGAAATACGATTTCATAGGCAAAAGATCTCTTTATAGATCTGATACAATGAAAGAAGATAGAAAGCAATTAGTAGGTTTAGTAACCGATGATCCAAATACAGTATTAGAAGAAGGAGCACAGATAGTTTCTGAGTTAAATCAAAGTCCAGTTGAAATGCTAGGACATGTAACCTCAAGCTATTTTAGTCCAAATTTAAATAAATCAATTGCACTTGCTGTAGTAAGAGGTGGAAAAAATATGATGGGGAAAAAACTTTTTGTGCCAATGGAAAATAAAAATATTAACGTCACTGTTGCCAATCCAGTATTCTATGATGAGAAAAATGAGAGGTTGAATGCTTAATTATAATTCAGTTTTTAAAAATGAAATTAATCAAGGAGGTGTTTCTGTTAAAGAAATCTCTCCAGTAATGAAAATTAATTTAAGAGGCAAAAAAAGAGAGTTTCTTACAAATGTTGGTAAAAATCTTAACATGATCTTACCTATAGAGGCAAATACCTCAACAACAAGTGATAAGTTAACGGCTATATGGCTTAGTCCAGATGAATGGATGATAGTTTCTAATGAACTTGTAAGCAAAGACAACAACAAATATGAACTACAAGAAATGTTATTTAATAGTATTTCAAAAACTACTTTAGGTGCTGTAACAAATGTAACAGATCAATTTGTACAATTGGAAATTAAAGGTAAAAATATCTATGAAATTTTATCAGCTGGATGTCCATTTAATTTTAATGAATTTAAAAAAAAAAAAGGATCAACAGCTCAGACGGTTTTAAATCATATAGACATAATTCTTCACCACAAAGATGAAAATATTATAAACTTATTTGTAAGAAGATCTTTTGCTGAGCATCTTTTGTCTTGGATGGAAGATTGTATTTCTAGATTATAATACACTCAAGTTAAATTAAATTAATTAATATTAAAGTATAATAAAAATAATATTGTCACCCATTAGACTAAACAACAAAACCTAGGATTGCTAGATTTGTGTAAAATTATTCATAGGCCACATTATCTAACCAAAATATGAATTCATTTGTATCTAGTGAAACATTTAAATCATCTTGCCAGTTGTTTTCTTTCTCGGTTTTTTCATCCCAATCAGTACACCAAATTCTTATGGAACCAGTTTTAATTTTTAGATCTATTGCATAACTAATGCTATCATGTAAATCACCATAGTTCATTTCATAACGTTCTTCGTTTGCGAATTGTAAAATACTTTTTATTTCCAATGCTATTTCATCTCTCTCTTTTAGACATTCAGATAAATTATTTGGAAACAATTTAATTCCACTTACAGCAACAATTTTCATTTTTTTGTCATTTTTTTTCCAATTGAGTGTAATGCTGTCATAAATTGAAAAATCAATGCTGCTTTTAAATTTTGAAATTTCAACACCTTGGTAATCATCACTGCTAGGATAAAATTGTTTTGAAAAATTATTTATTTGATTTTTTGAGTAATAATCAAGTACACTATCTCCAATACTAATTCCCTCTATTTCAAATTCACTTATTTCATCAGCTTTTGTTAATGATTCAAGATTTAGAATTAAAATTAATATTGAAATAAATATTCTCATATCTAGAACTTTTTCACTATGCTTTATATGTGTCAAGATTTTATAAAAAAATAAATTATTATTGAAGGCAAAGCGGATTAGCTAATGTTTTAAGATTATTTATGAATTTAACAATTAATAAGCTTCATTCTGTATAAAATCCCTGCTCTCCTTCGACTCAATACTAACGCTAATGTGATCAGGGTAATTTTTTTCTTTTTTAAATGTTTCACCCCACATATAACATTCTACAGAAACAGCGTCTCCAGATTGAAAATCTAAATAAATTCCATTAGCAACACTTTCACCTGAAGGATCAATTTCAAAAACTGTAAAGTCATCAATATCTTTTACTGCTTGTGGAAATTGCTTCTCTAATTCATCAATAATTTCTTTTTGTAAACTAACACACTTTTTTTTAGTTAAGTCATATATTTTGCCACTAATTCTATAAATTTTAAATGTTTTGGGATCTAATGTAAATTGAACTGACTCATATATTTCAAAATTACCATCATAAAAATTTGAGATCGCTAATCTCTTACTTTTTGGATAATATGTTAATTCTCTACTTTTTACTTCTTCTTTGGTTTTATTTAAAATCATCAAGTGATCTAACAAATTATCCCCAATACTAATACCTTCTATTTCAAAATCTTTAATATCATCTGCATTGGTCCATGATTGATAGCTAAAGATGAATATTAGAACTAACAAGAATATCTTCATATGAAAGACCTTTTCATTGTAAACTATTTATGTCAAGATTTCATAGTATTTAAAATAATGTTTTGTAATTCAAATTAGTAAACCAATAGACAAAAATTATGATTAAAATTCTTAATTAATTAAAAGCTTCATATTGAAGCCAATTATTTAATTCTTTAGTTGTAGCACTAATTCTTAAATGATCACCATTGTTATATTTATCTTTCATGTATTGTGACCAGAAATAACATTCAATAGCAACAAAATTTCTGTCACCAATTATCCAATCAGTTCTATAATAAAAACTTGTACCTGTTGGGTCACCTCTAGATTGTAATTTTTCTTTATTGCTATTTTTTTGAGTATTAAAAATGTTTGAAATATCATTTGTTATTTCATCCATGTCATTGAGACACTTGTCTCTATTTTCATAAAAATTTGCAGCATCAATAGAGAAAACTATATATTTTTTATCATCTTTTTTTAGATATATTTCAATAGCGTCATACAATTTCAAAAATTTAGATTTTGCTATATTAACAGCATAGTATTTGTCACTTGTATAAGGATAATTTAATAAATTATTTAATATATCATTTTCAGTAACATGATCTAATAAACTATCTCCAATACTAATTCCCTCTATTTCAAATTCATTTATTTCATCAGCTTTTGTTAATGATTGAAGATTTAGAATTAAAATTAATATTGTAATAAATATTCTCATATCCAGAATTTTTTCACTATGCTTTATATGTGTCAAGATTTCTTAAAAATTGAAATTAATATTATTTATTCTAATGATCAGGTAATAAAGCACAGGATTATTGCAATGTTTGATTAGTTATAAGCATCATTAATTAAAAAATTAGCAAACTCTATTAGCCTTACTCCAATTCTCAAATGATCAGTTCCGTTGTAATTTTCTGAATAATCATAACATGCTATATATACCTCATCATCATTTTCATTTAATAAAGCATAATCAACAATTTTACTTTCAGGATCATCATTATGATCATACTCATATTTACCCATATCCTTTAAATCAGTTAATATTTCTTTAATTTCTAAATATACACTTTCAGATTTTTTATAGCAGTCAGCGATGTTATCAGGATAATTAATTAAACCAGATATAGCTTTAACTTTGTAATCAGTATCGTCAGTTAAAAATACAACTTGTAATTTTTCATAAGTTTCTAAATTTTTTTCAAATATTGAAACTGTATATTTTTTATTTACAAACCAATCCTTCGTGCTCTTCGAAGCTGCTTGTATTTCATTTCGACTAAAGTAATCCAACAAACTATCATCGATACTTATTCCCTCTATAACAACTTCTTTTATGCCGTCAGCTTTAGTCAAAGATTGAAAACTAAAGATTAGGATGAATAAAAATAAAAATGTTCTCATAAACTACAATTTCACACTGTGCCCTATATGTGTCAAGATTAAAGATAAATTGAACTTATCCTAATGGCTAAGATTATCAGACAACTAGACTTGTAATCATAATGGTCATTAGAATAGATCAATAGTTTTTATTGATAAATGCATTAAATTCTTCAGATCTGATTGAGACTCTTAATGCATCATTAACATTATATTTTTCATTATCAAAATAATCAGCACAGGAAACTTGGATAGAGTTATTACCTATAAAATACCCGAAACTGTGTACTTCATATTTTCCAACTCTTTGGGTTTCAAAATTACGGTTATATCTTTGGCTCTTTTCAGTATTTTGAAACATTTTATCAAGGTTGGTTTCTATATTATCAAGTTCTTTTATACATTTAGAAATATTATCAACATAATTTATTATTCCTTGCATTGCATAAATCTTAAAATTACTGTCATTGTCTTTTAAAATAATTTGCAGATCCTCATATTTATTAAATTTTTTTTGATTAATAAAAGTTATTGAATAAAATTCTTTTGATTTAAAAATATAAAGATCACCTTTATCTGAATACATTTTTTTAAGATCAGAGATTTCTATTTCTTCAAAATGATCTAATAAGCTATCACCAACACTTATACCTTCTATCTCAAAATCGCTGATATTATCAGCCTTAGCCCAGCATTGGAGGTTTAATATTAAAATCAATATTGTCAGAAAGATCTTCATAAAGGCACTTTCTCACTTAGCCAGATGTGTGTCAATAATTTGGATAGTTGAAATTATTATTATAAACTCAAATGATAAATAGAATGAAGTTAAAGACTATGAGTAGCTTGAGTAATTAGTTATAAGCTTTATTGTGTAACCAATCATTAACTTTATCAGTTTTAATTGTTACACCTGCATTACTAGTAAATTTATTCGCAGCATCGCCATAATAAAATATGCAACTGGTTTCAATTTCAAAATATTTTGATTTAGGATTAATTCGGAATGAGGTTCTAAAAAATTTACTCTTTCCTGTTTTATCTACTGGAGTGGATCCCTGGTCATTTAAACTTTCTGCCTCGGAGAAGAAAATTGCTAACGCTTGGGATATTTCATTATTTTTTTTTTTGCATTCATTTATATTTTGAACTGAAATACCTCCTGAAAGTGCATGAATTACATAATTTTTATCTCTTTTTAAATAAGTAACCTCAACGCCATCATAGATTTTAAATTTAGTGTCAAAAAAAAAACTTGTTATATAAGTATCATCTGTGCCCATAAGATAAGAATTTGCATCTAATTGATTTTTTGAAAAAAAATCCAAAGCACTATCTCCAATACTAATGCCTTCAATCTCAAAATCTCTTATATCATCTGCCTTGGTCCAGGATTGCAAATTAAAGATAAAAAATAAAGTTATAAAAAATATTCTCATAAATATATTTTTTTTAAAAATACTCTATACGCACCAAGCTTTTCTAAAAATTTAAATATATATTAACTAGTCACTTTATCATAGTCTTAGTTTCTAGCTTGTGAGGACAATCTTATTTGTAGGCTTCGTAAGTTAAAAATTCTAATAGTTTTTTTGAACTTAATGATACAACAAATCTATCAGTCTTTCCTTGATTTTCGTAATCATTACTCATGTCATAGCAAATTACTTCAGCATAGTCTCCATTGGAGAAATAAAACATATTTCTTATATAAGTGCTTTTTCCTGTAGGATCTGTTGGGTGGCTACCAGTATCTTCTTGTGAATTTATATTAAGTATTTTTTCCAATTCTTTTTTTACAATTTGCATTTTATTGTTACATTCAGAAATACTTTTTGGCTCTATATGACCTTCTATAGACTCTATAATAAAATTTTTATCAGAAGGACTAACGTGTACTTGAATATATTCGTAAACTTCATAATTTTTTTTTCTTAAAAAATAATAAATAAATTTATTTGAACCTGGATAATTATATATTTCAAGCGCATTATTTAATTGTTCTTTTTTAAAATGATCATATAAACTATCTCCGATACTTATCCCCTCTATCTCAAATTCCCTAATATCATCAGCCATTACCAATGACTTAAAACTAAATATTAAAATTAAAAATAATAAAACTTTCTTCATTGTTTAATTAAATTGGCACTTACTATTTTTTAAGTTTATAAAATCATTTTCTGACACATTAAGTGTTTTTAAATGGTATCCACTAACATATGGTGTTTTATTTCTGTCACCAAGTTCTACTACACTTAAATCATCTCTATCTGGAAATCTTACATAGCAATTAACTGGATCGGATCCATCTGTTTTATTTGGACTTAAATTCGATGGATCATCATAATGTAATCTAGTAGTGACAGAGACTCTTGTTCCGTTTAATTTACTTTCTACAGATTGAAAATGAATTACATTGGTTTTAACCTCTCTCTTCTCTAACAATTGTTTTTGTAAATCTAATTTTTCACGTTCAATTTGTTTCTTTTCTTCTTCTAGTTTTTCTTTTAATTCTAAATCGTCCTTATTAACATTTTCTAGTTCTTCTTTTAATTTAGCTATTTCCAAATCCTTTTCATTAATTTTGCCTTGAAGGATATTGCTTGTAGTTGAGGTGTTCACTTCTTCATCTTTTGGAAGTTTTCGCTCTGCATTTATAATTCTATCCTCATTGCTAATAACTTTTTGCTCAATATCACTTAAAGATACCAGTCGATGTGGTTTTTTATAAAGATAATAGGCCCAAGCTAGTAATACAGCTAGAATACCAGCTGCTACTAATATTAAAGCAGTCGCTTTTGCATATCGCCAAGTGCTTGCTGATCTTTTTAAACGTGCCTGATCTTCAATATATTTATTTACAGGACTATAATCATGGACATCATATTGAATTTTATCATCTGACATTATTTCTTCTTATCGTAGTCTGTAGCTTTAATAGGCCCTTTTTTTATAAGCTCCTCATCATCAGTAGGAAGAGGAACATAAACTAATTCTTTTCTTATAACTTCCTTTGGAACTTCAACCTTTTCATAAACTATTTTTTCTCCAACATTTTTTTCAACTATTTTTTCAACTTCTTTTTCAACTATAACCTCTTTTTCTACAATTTTGGGTTTAGTAAGTCTTTTTACTCCAGCCCATATATATTTATTTATATAAACCGGAATCCAAGCAATATTTCTAAAGAATCGTCCAAATCTTTCTTTAATTGGCCTGTTTCTTATCTCATGCATTCTCTCATCTTGTAAATGAAATCCCGCTAATGCTACCAATGAGCCAATAATAGATATTATGAATGCCATACTTCCAAACCACAGCCAAAAAGCTTTATCAACATCTTTTTGAGAAAGGTCAGTTTCATCTATTTCATTATCAAGACTTTCAGTGAATTTGTTTTTAAGTTGATTGCTTTTTGCTATTTTGTTTTCAAGTTTAATTTTTAATATTTCGTTATCTGGATTTTCTATAACTAATGTGTTTAATTCATCAATTTCCTTTGTAATATCTTCAATTTGTTTTTCTAAATTTCCTCCAGATATAAACTCACCTGCAACTTTAATTTTAATAGCTATTCTGTATATTTGATTTTCTCTTGCCTTTTCTTTTAACTCTTTTTTTTGCTTAACAAGTTCATCATTTAAATCATCGTAAGTTGTTTTTTGATCTTTGGAATTTTGTATAACATCTGCTTTTGTCTTTAAAAGAGGATCTAATTGATTTTTTTCAATATTTCTTATTTCTTCATTAATTTGAGCTATTCTTAAATCTGCTTTTTTATTAATACGCTCAATTTCCTTAGTATTTTTTCCACCACTAACTGCAGAAGCTTTAGCTAAGTCATTCTCATATTTTTGAATTAATTTTTCTTTATCAAGAATGTC
Source organism: uncultured Pelagibacteraceae bacterium (assembly GCA_902566705.1). GTDB lineage: Bacteria > Pseudomonadota > Alphaproteobacteria > Pelagibacterales > Pelagibacteraceae > Pelagibacter. The sequence goes on along the minus strand of CACFJT010000005.1, from coordinate 19,624 downwards.
GTTACTAATTTTATCTTTGTCTTCTCTTAATTTTTTTCTTTTACCTCCAAAAACATCTCCTTTGACATTAAATTTGTCGATTTGTTCTTGAATTCTATTTCGTTGTTGAATTAAACCATTTAATTTATTATTTTCTCTTTTTATAGTTTTATTTAATCTTTCAATATTTGGGTCTGACATATCTACCTGACTATTAAGTAAAGTAATGTCATCAATTCTTTGTTGTTCTATCTTAGATTTTTCTTGATTTTTAATTTTAATATCACTCCGCACATCTTCTATGTCTAAATTTATTTGAGTTAAATCAGATTTTAAATTTATATTTTTTATTTTCTCTTTTGTATCTTCAATTTTTTTTCTTTGATCTTCAACTATTTGAGATCTTTGATTATAAGCAAGCTCAAATCCTTGTAATATTGTTTCAAAAGTTATAAAAGTTACAGCAACCAAGGCTAGGAAAAAGACTATTTTCCATACTAATCTTCCTGCGTAATAAAATACTGATGCTAATGGTATTTTTGTTAATTCAATTAAAGTAACAACAAGAAATGATAAGCCAACAATTATACTATTAATATCTAGATCATTAGCAGCTTCTGCTAATTTTAGATCACTTTGACCCTTGCTTAAAAAGAACAACATTGCAATCATAAAACTTACTGATGCAACCATAATTTCAATTGCCCATGCCATAATTATTAATTTTTTACCCCATGGTGCTGTTTTAGCTTTTGGAAAAAATTTGAAGTGTATATTGTCTAAATTTACCATTTAAAATTCCTTATAATATTGAAAAATTTTCTTATCTTCATCTTTTTTTCTTAAATATAACCCTGGAAGTGCAAAAATACTTCCAACTATAGAGAATACAAAACTTAAAAAGAAAAAAATTAAATTATTATTTTGGTTATATTCATCAATAAAATTATAATTAACAACATATAACTCAAAAGCTTGAAAATATGTTTCGAATGAAACTAAGGTTAATAACATTAATGTGAATAAAAATAATAATTTATATAAAAATTTTTGTGCAAACATTAGAGCTGTTGCGATTGGTATTTTGCAAGAATTTACAAGTAAAATTATAATATACATTGCAACTGTCAAAATTTTATCTGCATTATCAAGATTTTTAAAAATAAAGTAATAACTTAGTAGTATTAGAGAAGCAGTTAATATTAGTTCAGTACACCAGCCTAATTTTATTAAAAAGTTATCAATTTTCATTTTTAGTTTTAATTTTTTTTAAAAAAATAATTGTTTTTCTTTTAATACTTTGTATAAAACTTTCTTCTATCCCAAATATTTCTGCAACTTTTTTAATATCCCTGTCTTCTTCTTCGCTATAAACATGATCTTCATGAGCTAATTGAAATAAGACTGCAATTATAAATTCTAAAAAATCTTTGTGCTCATCTCCAATTAATTTTTTTAATCTCAAGGCGTCATAATCAATTGGATTTTCATCAGAATTAGCCTCTTCCATTATTCTTACCAAAATCCTTTTTTGGGATGGATCGTGTGGAATGATTTTTAATATAGCTTCTTCTTCAATTTCACTGAAATGACCATCAGCTTTACAAAGTTTTGTTGCCAAAGTTAAAACACCAATTATACATATTGTTTGCTTGCTCTCGTGTCTATATTTCTCCCACATACAATTTCTTGATTTCTCTAAACTAACCACATTTTGAAAAGAATGAATACTCATAAATTAATTATAATTATAGCCCTTCCTAAGCATACAGTTCTGAAATACAGCTTCGTATTGAGTTAATTCATTTATAACTATGTTGAACTCTTCAGGAGCACACATCAATGGGTTTTTACAAATATAACCTGGGTGTTTCGATCGTGCTAAAGACTTACAATACATAGTATCATGATTTAAATTTGAATTATCCCCATCTCTACTTGTGTATGTACCAGTTGCACAACCACTTAATAAAATTAAAAACATTATTGTAATTATTTTTTTCATAATTCTAATTTAATTTTTTTTTTTCTAATTGCTTGTCCAAGATAAGATTATTTTTAGGACAGATTATTTGTCCAAAATATTTTTTAAAGATGGACAAGCTATTTCAATTTAATCATCTAAATAAGAGTCATGACAAACAAAAACAAAAGGAAAAAAAAATGAGTAAAATAAAAACTAGAACACAAGAAAATAACTTTTCTGTATTACAGATATTAGGAAGTTTATTTTTAATATTTGCAGTTGCAGATTTTGCATTATCTTGGATGGGTGTAAATCTTACTCCATTTATGGGTACGGCATCAAGATTCTCACCAATTATCTTTGGTATGATTGGATCAGTATTATTAAACATGAAGAAGGAGGATGGCTAATATCTAATATATCTCCCCTGTTTATTAGGGGAGATAATGATTAAATTATGAAAATATTTTTTTCTTCAATTTCAAGATTATTTTTTTCTTATAGTAAATTTTTCGCTAGTTTAGTTTTATTAAGTGGAATTAATTCATTTGCTTATGCAGCAGATCAACCAACATATTTAAAATGTAATGAAAGATATTACAAACTTACAGGATTGGAAATGAGGAGTAGCTACAATATCAGAACAAAGAAATTTAAATATTCTTATCAAATATTAAGTTATACGAATGATTATATTAAATTTGACTATGATAGTTTGTATGGTGGTTGGACGATTGATCGAAATACTGGTGAGTTTAAAACTCCAAAAGATAAAGTAATTTGTATCATGAATAAAATTTCATTTAGTGATTTACCTAAACTAAATGATGAGGGCAAGTTATTCTAATGATTGAAACACTGATAATAATTGAATTAACTCTTATATTTTTATCTTTAATAAATAATTAAAATGAAAAAAATTTTTGTTTTATTTTTTATTATTTTAAATGGATGTACAAACCAAAATACTGAAAATAAAATAAATATTAGTGAAAAACAAAGAAATGAAAATATCGTAACTTGTAAATATTATGGTTTTCAGAAGAATACTATAGAATTCAGTAACTGCCTTATGAAATTGGATCAAAAAAGAAATGAAATACTGATAGCTAGAAAAATACTTGAATGTCAAAATGTTAGAAGAGATAACGCTAATAGTGGTGTTACAGGCTTTTGGGGTGGTGTATTGATGGGTTTAAGAGAAAATTTAGCTTGTGATTAAAATTATTAAAATTGTTTTATTAATTATGTTTCTGGGTGCTTGTGACAATATTCAAAATAACAATCCAAACGTAAAAAAATCATCAACTGGTATTTGTCATGAAAAAGGATCCCAATATTACAAACAAACAAAGAAATATGAGAGTTTTAATACAATTGAAGATTGTCTTAATTCTGGAGGAAGATTGCCAAGATAATTAGTAAGAACTATTTAAATCATGGTAATTTTTTTGTAATATTTGTTATGCAATATTTAAAAAATACAATTATTGCCTTAACCATTTTACTAGGTTTAATAACTTTTGCTCAATCTGAAACTTCTTGGATTAAAAAGAAAGATAAAACTGAAACTGTCAAAAAAGTAGAAAAAGAAAAAACTACATCTTGGATTAAAAAAAAAGAAGTTAAAGAGAACAAGAAAAAATTAAAAGAAAAAATTAAAGAATCTAAATCTTGGATTACTAAAAAAAGTAAAGAAAAAGTAAAAGATATAAAAAACAAATTAAAAAAACATAAAAATATTGAAGATCTTCCAAAAGCAGAATTATACTTTGCTGCGATCATTGCGCCAGATAACGCAGAAGATACAGAGTATATTTATGGATATATAGATTCAGATAAAAAATCAGATAAGTCTTCTAAATTTAACTTTAAAAAGAAAACCTTTTACTCTCACAGTGATGGTATTGTTTTTTTTGATGATAAAAAAACAACATGTGAAATAGATACTTTAAAAGGTATTTTATTTGACGAACTAAAGGGTAAAGCAATTATTACATGTGATAAAAAGAAAGTACTCGGAGCAAATATTAATTTCGAAAATGATGGAAATTTTGGGATAGGAAGTGGAGAATATAAGGGAGGTAAATACGTTGAAATAGAATTTTTTAAAAGTAAAGAAAAGACAATTGCAAAACTTTCTGAATATAAAGAATATGAAACTAATACTGTCATTGTAAGCGATCCGGGTACAAACAAAGCAGATGATTTAGATATACCAGGTAAATATTATGCACTTTTAATTGGAAATTCAGAATACAATAAAGCAGAGTGGGCTTCACTAACATCTCCAGTAAATGATGTAAATGAAATAGGGAAAATATTAAAATCAAAATTTAATTTCGCAGAAGTTATAACAATCAAAAATGCAGATAGAGATAAAATGTATTCTGCTTTTGAAAAATTATCAGAACTTACAAGTGATAAAGATTATGTTTTAATCTATTATGCAGGACATGGAGATATTAAAAATAATAAATCTTATTGGATACCTGTTGATGGACAAAAGAAATCAATCAGAAATTGGATTAATTTAAGTGATATAGAAAATTATTTAGTTGATATTCGAGCTCATCACTTGGCAGTAATGGTTGACTCGTGTTATTTTTCTGTTTCAAAAGGTTCTAATATGATTAACGAAAAACAAAAAACTATGCTTTATCAAAAGTTAATTAATAAAAGGGCTAGACTTGTGCTCTCATCTGGTCAAAATGAACCTGTCGATGACACTGGTGTAGGTAAACATTCAATATTTGGTATGAGTTTTATAAATTCTCTAAAAAATAACAATGTAATAACACTAAGAGATATAGGTAATAATATTGCTCTAGCCCACGCCGGAATGAGGCAACAACCTTATTTACATCTAATGTATAATTGGGGTCATACAAATGGTGATTTTATATTTGTATCTAAAAAATAATATGTATTTAAAATTATTTTTTACTTTTATTTTATTTTTATTTATTTCAACCCACTCAAATGCTTTTGATATTAGAGAAGTTAATAATGCTAAAGTAATGTCTAAAGCTTCGTATGCTGTAAATGATACAAATTTAGTTGACGAGGAAAATGCTAAAATTCTTTTAGAAAATGTAACTGATTTAAATGAAGCCTTAAAAGAAAAGGAAGAAGAAATTATTAAAAATAATAAAAATAAAAGTCAACCAAAATTTAAAGGGGCTGAAGATATATATGATGATTTTTCATCAAGTGTAGTTTTTATAGGTAATAGAAAAAAAAACAGAATAAAAGGTGTTGGGTCAGGATTTGTAATCAATAACAAAGGTAAAATACAAATTATTACTAATTGGCATGTAGTCAATGGAGCAGATCAATTAAGTGTTTGGTTAAAACCAAATAATATGGTTGATGAAAATTACTTAATTTCACAAGTTCCATCACATAGCGCTAAACTTATCAAAGTAAATAAAACTAAAGATCTAGCAATGCTTGAGGTTGAGAATTTGCCGGTGAAATTGAAGCCAGTAGTGTATGGAAAATTTCATAGAATTCGTCCAGGACAAACTTCATTTGCTATTGGGCATCCAGAGGGACTTCTCTGGACATTTACTTCAGGCATGATTAGTCAGGTAAGACCTAACTATAATTGGAGATACGAAGGTTCACGTCATGCAGCAAATGTAATTCAAACACAAGCTGCTATTAATCCTGGGAACTCTGGTGGTCCCCTATTTAATAAAAATAAAGAATTAATTGGTCTAAATACATTTACTTCAGAGGGTGAAAACTTAAATTTTGCGATAGCAATTAATGATGTAATTGATTTTATCAATGAAAAACCAAAAAAGATTGAAAAGAAGAAAAGCAAATATATTCAAAAAAAAGAAAAAGGTAACACTTGGATAAAAAAGAAAAAGAAGAAAAAATCTGAGAAAGGATCTGTTGATTTATCTGAAGCGAGAGAAGTTGATATGAATAAAAATGGTATTATTGATGCTTGGCTTGTAGATGAAAACAACAATGGTATTTATGAAATTGCATATGGAGATGAAAACGAGGATGGAGTCATTGAAATTGTAGCTATAGATAAAAATGAAGATAATAATTTTGAGGTTATTTTAATTGATACAAATAAAAATGGTAATGCAGACGAAGCTGAAATTGACGAAGATGAAGATGGAAAAACTGATGTTATTGCCTATGATTATAATGAAGATGGTGAATGGGATAAATTTGAAAATGTATAATTACTTTTGATCGACCGTAATTTTTATTTTCATAATCTTATCTTCTAAATTTTTAATTGCTTCCATTATTTTCTTTTTTTCTAACTTTGAAAATTCTATACCCTGCTCGCTTTTAGGATCTTCAGATTGTTTCACTACTTCTGTGAGTTTACCATGGAGAATAGTCGACTTTACTAACATTTCATCTATATCATTAAGTTTGTGAGAGCTTAAATTATCTGCAACATTTGCAACAATATATTCGTGGGCTACTAATAACGGAGGGGCTTTACCTTTTTTTAAACAAGCAATATCAAGTTTGATTGAATCATGATGATCTATGTGTCTATCAGGATCATTTGGATTGCTACACTTTCTCAAATAAGATGCGGATTTTCCGATAGCTGCTTGAATTTCATCTTCATTTAAAATCTTTAAAACTTGCATAATACCATTTTCAATTGATGCAGTTTTTCTTATTGTAGCCATAAAAATTAATTCTTTAATTTACATCTTCATTATAACTAATTAAATTCTATTTTGTGATAATTAAAAACATTAAAAATTCGATAATTTTATTAACTGTATTGGTTAATTTATCTTTTTTTCCATCAATTTCATCTGCTGAGAATAAACTTTGTGGTAATGAAGTTATGCATCACATTATAAATGAAGAAGCTAAAAACAATAAAAGAAATTTTGAGTATAATCAAAAAAGAAATGATGCTGGAGTACATTTTGATTATCATTGGGATAATAATAGCAAGAAAATTATTGTTAAAAGAGATAAGAATAATTTTCCTATAGTAAGATATTCTTTATTTGATCATAAAAATTTTATTGCAAATAAAACTATAATTAAAAAAATAGACAACTTTGATCTATCAAAATTAAGTGATAAAGATTTAGAAAAACTTACTTACCTAAAAGGAGAAACTAATTTTGAATTAGGTGATGGTAAAAAAATTTCAATTTTATCTAAACCTTATAAATTCAATAATTTTAAATTGTCTAATTTTGAAATTAAAAGTATTCAAAACATAGATACAACTTTAGGTATTCTTGAAATGTCATTTACATCTCAATTAACGAACATTAGAAATGATTTAGCTAAAACTTTAAAAGGTACGGATTTATTTAGCAATAATAGAATTAATATCTGTCCAGAGGCAAGACTTTTAGATGATTGGCCTTTACAAAGCGTCACATTTGATGAATTTAGATATGATGCTGACGTCAGAGAAGGTCTTAAAAATAAAGAATTTCTAGCTAACCCAGTTTTTCAGATTACAATTGATGAAAGCATATTAAGAACCTTAAGAACTGAAAAAGGAGTTGGTTTTTTTAGACAATCGTTTGATTTTAGAAAATTCCCTTTTGATACTCAAAAACTTTTGATCAGAATTGAAACAGGTGTAGGCAATTATCCAAATATCAATATGGAGGACAATAGCGAAAGTGGTTCACTAACATTCATTACTCCAGAGCCTGGGGTTTTTTTAAATTTACAAAAATTTTTAAATCCTAAAATAAATAAACTTAAAGCATGGAAAATAAGTGATGATGGTATCAGTGTTAAAAGCAAAATCCTTTCTGAAAACATATATGATATCTATAATCAAATAATAATTCCTAGGACAGAAAATGTTCTTGATATAGAAATAAATATCGAAAGAAATTTCCAACACTACTTATTAAAGATAATGTTACCAGTATTTTTAATTCTTTGTGTCGCTTGGTACGTTTTATGGATACCGACTGAAAAATATGAGGCTAGACTTAACACATCAATAATAGCATTGTTAGCGTTAATTGCTTATAACTTTGTATTCCAAGATGATATTCCTAAATTAGAATATTTAACTGATCTCGATTGGTTTATTTTATTGTCCTATATATTTTGTCTAATACCTGTATTTTTAAGTATTGGTTTCAGCAAGTTTATTGCAACAAATCAAAAGAAAATTATGAAAATAAATCAATTAATCAAAATTTGGGGTGGATTACTTTATTTAATTTTAACTCTGCAAATCTTTTATCCTATAATTTAATTTTTATTAGATTTTCGATAATCCCATGGCATTTCAAATTTTCCTTGCCATATCCCCTTCTTTTCCTGCTTAGCAATAATTTCTTTTGAAACATATTTTTTTGAATATTTTCTATAAGCAACTGCATGACCATTTAAAACTAACCATGCATTTAAATTAGTTTTTCTTTTATAACACTCACCAATTAGCCTTTTGAAGTAGTCAACATCATAAATTTTACATGTAATCTTTTTACTATTAATTTTCTTAATTAACGCCTCAGTTGATTTTTGACCACATAAATAATCTTCATAAAATGTAAACATAAAAATTGTTAAATATTGTCTTTTACATTTTTGTCTTTTTTCGGGAGCATCTATTCCATCAAGTCTTATTTTAAAAGTATCTATTTTTATTGTGTCCCCATCTGTAACTTTAGCATAACCTGATACAGATATGATTTCAGATGATTTGACATCTTGATAAGTTAAAAAGAAAAATATTAAACATATTAAAAATAATAATATTGCCTTTCTTTTTGTAAAAAACATTTTTAAAATTCTAAATATTAGCTAGCTTATGTTTAATATAATATTTAACATAAAATAGTAAGACCAATGATATCAGCCATTGAAAGATAGCCCAAATATAAAAGAAGGTTTTAAAATCTGCATTTAAATACATTGCAATGTAAAAGGATAAAACTGGCACCATAACATTTCTGGCAATATTATTAACCATGGCTTTCTCAGATTTTTTTAATGCCATGAAAAAACCATTTGATAAGAAAAATATTGGATAGGCTGGTAATATAAATGCAGAAATTTTAAGGTACATCGAGCCATGCATGATTACTTCTGGATTTGAAGAGAAGAATTTAGGAACAATATCAGCACTTATAAAAATCACTACACCAGCGATTAACATTATGAATAACCCATATTTTATTGAGGTAAAATAAGATTGCTCTACCCTATCGTAATATTTTGCACCAATATTTTGAGCTATTATAGAAATTATTGCTGTATTAATTCCTAATATTGGCAACAAAACTACTTGCTCAATTCTGGTTGCAGATCCATACCCTGCTACAGCATATTCACCAAATAGTCCAACATAAGTAAAAACAACTGTTGCAGCAATAGAATACCCTAATATGGCAATAGTAATTGGCATTGATTGAAAAAAAATATTTTTTAAGAAAAAAAATTTAGCTTTGAAATGGTCTAAGGTTATTTTTTTAATTCTTTGATTATTTAATATTTTTATCAAAATAACCAACAAAGATACAAATTGGGCAATTAAAGTTGCTATCCCAATACCAGTTATTCCCAATGGTGGTATAAATAAAAAACCAAATATAAAAATTGGATTTAAAATAATGTTTAAGAAAAAAGAAAATATTAGAACATTTCTGTAAGTTTTAGTATCTCCTTCTGCGTGTAAGAATGAATTTAATGCTACTACTAAAATAAATAATATTGTACCTAAAAAAATTACATTTATATATTCGAGTCCAAGAATTGTTACTTCTTGAGAGGAATTCATTAATAAGAATATCTTTTCACCAAAAGCAAATCCTAAAATAGATACAACTATCGAGATTATAATAGAATAAATGATTACATTTCCAAAATAACTTAAAACATTTTTTTCGTTTTTTTCTCCGATACTACTGCCAATCAATGATGTTCCTGCTACAGTAACTCCAATAGATGTTGCAATAATTAAAAAATATATCGGAAACGACTTGCTCAAGGCAGATAAGGCTTCTGGAGATATTTTTCCTGCATAAAAAAGTGTCTACGATTGTATAAAGTGTTTGAAATAGAGTTCCTATACTTGCTGGTACAGCAAGTTTTCTTACTAACAACGAAACTTCATCTTTTAATAAATTCATTAATTTAAGATTTGTTAATACTCTTTTTGGAAGATATGTCTTTTTCCAGCATTTTTAGCAAGATTAATTTGTTTTTGTCTCATTCTGAATCTTAATTTTTGATGATCTGTTAGATTATCGTGACAATTTGGACATGAAACCCCTTCCTCATATTTTTTTGATTTTTTATCCTTACGAGATATAGGTTCCCTACAACCACTGCAGATTGAATATGAACCAATTTTAAGACCATGTTTTAAACTTATTCTATTATCAAAAACAAAACATTCGCCTTTCCACAAACTTTTTTTCTTATTAGTTTTTTTTAGATAATTTAGAATACCTCCATTTAACTGATAAACATTATTAAAACCTTTTTTCTCTAAATATACAGATGCCTTTTCACAACGAATTCCACCAGTACAAAACATGGCTATGGGTTGATTTTTTTTTAATTTTTTTAAATATTTTGGAAAATCTCTAAATTTATCAACATCAGGATTGATTGCTCCTTTAAATGTTCCAACTTCGTATTCAAATGGTTTTCTCGCATCTATTAGAACAGTAGACTTTTCTTTTATCAGCTTGTTCCATTTGTTTGGATCTACATGGCTATCTTTTTTCTTTATTCTTTTATTTAAAATTAAATTCATAGGAACAACTTCATTTTTAATTTTAACTTTTAGTTTATGAAATGGTTGAAATGAGCTTTTAGAGACATTACTGCTGTTTAATTCTTTAAATTTAAGAGTTCTTTTTAAATTATTAATAGTGAATTTAATGTCTGCAGCTTTTCCAGAAATCGTTCCATTTACCCCTTCTTTAGAGATAATTATTGTACCTCTAATATTTTTCTTTTTTAAAATTTCAAATAAATTTTTTTTATTTTTTTTCAAATAAGAAATTTTAATAAATTTATAAAAACCAAATACTTCGAACATTATAATTTTCTACAAACAGTCATTCCATCACCAAGAGGAATTATTAACTTTTCAACTCTTGTATCCTTTGAAATATAATCATTAAATTCTTTAATATTTATAGTTAATTTATCAGTATTATGTTCATTGACTACTTGACCATACCATAAAACATTATCAATGATTATTAGACCATTTTTGTTCAATAATTTTAAAGAACGTTCATAGTATTCAATATAATTCATTTTATCAGCATCAATAAAAACTAAATCAAACTTTTCATTTTTAATTTCATCTAAACTTTGTAAAGCAGGTTTAATTAATGTTTTTATTTTATGGTCTTGCTTAGCTTTTTTAAAAAAATCTGTTGCAACTTTATTAGTTTCTTCATTTTTATCTAAAGCAATTATTTTACCTTCATCTGATAATGCTAAAGCCATAGATAACGTACTTAATCCTGTAAATGTACCTATCTCTAAAATTTTTTTGATATTTGAAATTTTTATAATTAGATGCAGAAATTGACTTTGTGAAATTGAGATTTGCATTCTTTTTATATCACCAAGAGAAGTGTTGTAATCAATTATTTCTTTTTGGACTGGATGCAATTTATATCCATGACTTAAAATATACTCTTGGAGTTCTTTCGTTATATTTAGGTCTGAACCCATAAATTCTAAAGTTTTTTCTTTAAAATCTCATTAACTAATTGAGGATTTGCTTTTCCACCAGAAACTTTCATTACTTGACCTACAAAGAAACCAAATAATTTAACTTTACCTGATTTATATTCGGTAGCTTTGTCTCTGTTATCATCAATAACCTTATCTATCAGTGCCTCAAGTGCTTTTGGATCACTCTCTTGTTTTAAACCTTTTTCTTCAACAATTTTCTTAGGATCTTTGTTGCCTTCCATCATTTGTTCGAAAACTGTTTTTGCAATTTTTCCAGAAATTGTTCCGTCTTTAATTAAATTAATTAATTTTGATAAATTACCTGCGCTTACAGGGCTTTCAGTTATTTCTAAATTTTTTTCATTTAACGCTGCAAATAATTCACCAATTATCCAATTTGTTGCAAGTTTTACATCAGACTTCTTAATTACATTTTCAAAGTAATTTGATGTTTCAATGTCAGAAACTAAAATGTTTGCTTCATAAGGAGATAACTTGAATTTTTCTATAAATCTTTTTTTCTTTTCATCTGGTAGCTCTGGAATTTCTGATTTTAAGTTTTCAATAAAATCATCTGAAACTTCTAATGGCAACAAGTCTGGATCTGGAAAATATCTATAATCATGTGCATCTTCTTTTGATCTCATTGATCTAGTTTCATTCTTTTTAGTATCAAAAAGTCTTGTTTCTTGATCAATCGTTTGACCATCCTCAATTAAATCAACTTGTCTATTAGCTTCATATTCAATTGCCATCTGCATGAATTTTATTGAATTAACATTTTTAATCTCACATCGGGTTCCAAACTCTTTTGAACCTTTTTTTCTAACAGATACATTTACATCGGCTCTTAAAGATCCTTCCTGCATGTTTCCATCACAAGTGCCTAAATATCTCATTATAGATCTTAATTTTTTAATATATGCATTTACTTCATCTGGGGATCTTAAGTCAGGTTTGCTTACAATTTCCATTAAAGCCACACCTGATCTATTTAAATCTACAAAAGTATTTTTAGGATCTAAATCATGAATGCTTTTACCGGCATCTTGTTCCAAGTGTAACCTTTCTATACCTACCTCTTTTTGACCATCTGGCATATCAAGTATTACTTTACCCTCACCTACAATTGGATCTTTAAATTGTGAGATTTGATATCCCTGAGGCAAGTCTGCATAAAAATAATTTTTTCTATCAAAGACTGATCTCTTATTGATTTTAGCTTTTAAACCAATTCCTGTTTTGATAGCTTGTTTTACGCAATACTCGTTTATTACCGGCAACATTCCTGGAAATGCTGCATCAACCAAACTTACTTGGGTATTTGGTTCGGCTCCAAATTTAGTTGCTGATGTTGAAAATAATTTCGATTGCGATGTAACTTGTGCATGAACTTCTAAACCAATAACAACTTCATATTGATTATCTTGTCTATTAATTAGATATTCAGATTTGTTCTTACTCACTTAATCCACCAATCAGTAATATTGTTTTTAAAATTAATTTTTTCTTCCATAGCATATGCAATGTTTAAAATATTTTGTTCATCAAAAGCTTTACCAATTATCTGTAATCCTAATGGATATCCTTTAGCATCATGGCCTGCAGGTATAGAAATTCCAGGTAAGCCTGCTAAATTTACAGGAACAGTAAAAATATCATTTAAATACATTGAAACCGGATCATTTGTTTTTTCACCAATTTTAAAAGCTGAACTTGGAGTGGATGGGGTTAGAATTGCATCAACTTTTTTATAAGCATCATCAAAATCATTTTTAATAAGTTTTCTTACCTTTTGTGCTTTAAGATAATAAGCATCATAATATCCTGAAGATAAAACATAAGTTCCAATCATTATTCTTCTTTGAACCTCAGCACCAAATCCTTCAGATCTAGTTTTTTCATACATATCAATAAGATTTTCTCCATCAGCTCTAAAACCGTATTTAACACCGTCGTATCTAGCCAAATTAGATGAGGCCTCTGCTGGTGCTACTATGTAATAAGTTGGTAGTGCATAATTAGTATGAGGGAGAGATATATCGATAATCTCAGCACCACAATCTTTTGCATATTCAATACCTTTTTTCCATAGGTCTTCTATTTCTTTAGGCATGCCATCTACTCTATATTCTTTGGGTATTCCTATTTTTTTACCTTTGATATCTTTTGTTAATTCTTTGCTGTACTCGTTTCTTTTAAAATCTATTGAAGTAGAATCTTTTTCATCATAAGTGCTAATAACTTCCTGTAACAATGCACAATCTTTAACATTATGTGCCATTGGACCAGCTTGATCTAGGGATGATGCAAATGCTACAATTCCGTATCTAGAGCAACTACCATAAGTAGGTTTTAATCCGACAGTTCCAGTAAATGAAGCAGGCTGTCTTATAGATCCACCTGTATCTGTTCCAATAGTTATTGGTGTTAATTGAGCTGCTACAGCAGAAGACGATCCACCTGAGGAACCTCCTGGAACTAAATTTTTATCAATTGGGTTTTGTACATTACCAAAAAAACTAGTTTCATTAGATGAACCCATTGCAAATTCATCACAATTTAATTTACCCATTAGGATAGCTCCTTCATTCCAAATGTTTTGTGTAACTGTTGACTCATAAGTTGGAACGAAATTATTTAAAATCTTACTACCCGCCGTAGTTTTTAAATCTTTTGTACAAAATAAATCTTTTACAGCCATTGGAATGCCAGGCAATTTCAGATCAAGATTAGGTTTTTCATCAAACTTTTTTGCTTTATTTAAAGCATTTGTATAATCTTCAGTTATATATGCATTTAATTCTTTTGATTTTTCAGATCTTTCAACAAATGCTTTAGTAACTTCACTTGAGGAAAGTTTTTTACTTTTTATATTTTCTACTAACCCAGATAATGATTGTTTAGTTATATCTGACATTATTCAATTACCTTTGGTACTACAAAATAATCTTCATTTTCCTTAGGAGAGTTTTTTATTACTTGATCTCTTAAGTTTTTGCTTTTTACTTCATCTGATCTTAGTTTAAGAGTTGTTTCAGCCACAGAGGTTAATGGTTCAACATTGTCAGTTTTTAATTCATTAAGTTTTTCAATAAAATCGAAAATTGAATTTAAATCTCCTGAAAGTTTCTCTGCTTTTTTTTCATCTACAGAGATTCTTGATAGTTTAGATATGTGCTTTATTGTTTTAAGATCGATGCTCATATGGTATTTAAATATGTCGCAAACTATCACTTAAGTTTAAAATATACAATATGATCACTATTGAAGAATTCAAAAAAAAACAGTCTGAAACCTCTAGATTGATTGGTTTAGATCTTGGTTCAAAAAGAATCGGTGTATCAATTTGTGATGAAAAACAGTCAATAGCCACACCTTTTAAAACAATCAATAAAACCAATAATGATGATCTAATCAACGAATTAAAAAAAATAATAGAGGAAAACAATATTAAAGGAATTGTGATTGGATATCCAATTAACATGGATGGTTCATTAGGTCCTTCTACTCAATCAGTAAGTGATGTGTCTAAAAATATAGACCAAAATGTTGATATAGATGTTTGTTTATGGGATGAAAGACTTTCAACTGTTGGTGCATTTAATCTATCCAGTCAGCTTGATGTTAATGTTTCTAAGCGTGAAAAAAACATAGATCAAAATGCAGCTGCATTTATTCTTCAAGGAGCTATAGATTATTTAAATAATTAATCCTTGCCATTTAGGGACTTTATAGCTATAGAGTTAATTTTAATGGCAATTAAAACCAATAAAGCTATTAAAATCTCACAAAAACATCTGTTAGGTATCCAAGATTTATCAGTTAATGATATTAATTATATACTGGATGAGTCAGAAGCTTTCATAAAATTAAACCAGAGTAAAAATAAAAAAATTGATGTGTTAAGAGGCAAAACACAGATAAACTTATTCTTTGAGCCGTCAACTAGAACACAAAGCTCATTTGAACTTGCTGGAAAAAGACTTGGTGCAGACGTCATGTCAATGAATATGGGTAACTCAGCTATTAAAAAAGGTGAAACTTTGATTGATACAGCTATGACCTTAAATGCTATGCATCCTGATATAATTGTGATCAGACATCAAGACTCCGGTGCTTGTAATCTGTTATCTCAAAAAGTTAATTGTGTTGTTCTAAACGCTGGTGATGGCAGACGTGAGCATCCTACTCAAGCATTATTAGATGCATTAACAATTAGAAATCGAAAAAAAAAAATTCAAGGATTAAAAATAGCTATATGTGGAGACATACTTCATTCGAGAGTGGCTAGATCAAATATTTATCTTCTTACAATGTTAGGCGCAGAAGTTAATATAGTTGCACCATCTAATCTTATGCCAAAAGAAATTGAAAAGTTTGGTATTAACACTTTTACTGATATGAAAAAAGGTCTCAAAGATTGTGATATTGTAATGATGCTTAGATTACAAAATGAAAGGATGACCAGTTCATATCTTTCATCGAACAGAGAGTACTACGAATATTATGGATTAACACCAGATAAACTTGATCATGCAAAATCAGACGCTTTGATTATGCATCCTGGTCCAATGAATAGAGGAATTGAAATTGATACAAGATTAGCTGATGACATAAACAAAAGTGTAATTAAAGAACAAGTTGAATTAGGTGTTGCTGTAAGAATGGCATGTTTAAAAATATTTTGTGAATAAATGAAAAAACAATACTTTATAAATGCAAACATTATAGATCCTCATAATTCCATAAACGAAAATGGTGGATTAATAATTGGAGAAGACGGAAAGATAGAAGCAATAGGAAAAAAGGTAAATACAAACAATTTACCAACTAGAGAAAAACCTACTGACTTAAAGGGTAAATATATATTTCCTGGTATAGTCGATATGAGAGTTTTTGTAGGCGAGCCAGGATATGAATATAAAGAAAATTTTAGGACTTTAAGTAATGCAGCATTATCTGGTGGAGTAACTTCCGTCGTAACCATGCCTAATACAGATCCAATTATAGATAATGTATCAATTGTAGATTTTTTAAAAAGAAGAGGACGTGATAAGTCTAAAATAAATATCTTTCCTTGCGCTTCTTTAACTCAAAACACTGACGGCACCAATATGACTGAATTTGGGTTACTAGCTAAAAAAGGAATTATTGCTTTTACTGACGGGGTAAAAACAATTCAAAATACTAGACTTATGTCTAGAATTATGAATTCAGCTAAAGATTTGGGATGTCTTATAATGCAACATGCTGAAGATTACGATTTAGCTAAAAATGGCATGATTAATTCGGGTATTATTGCAACAAAACTAGGCTTATCAAGCATACCAGATATTGCTGAAAGAATTATAATTGAAAGAGATCTTACTCTCTTAGAAAAAACTAAATGTCGATATCATATATCCCAACTATCAGTAGGAAAATCTGTAGATATAATTAAAGAACGTAAACAAAACGTTAAATTTACTTGCGGTGTATCAATAAACAATCTTTCATTAAATGAAAATGATATTGGAGATTTTAGAACATTTTTAAAATTATCACCTCCACTGAGAAGAGAAGAAGATCGAGAAGCTTTAGTTCAAGGATTAAAAGATAAAACTATTGATGTAATTGTTTCTGACCATAAACCTGAAGATGAAGAATCTAAAAGATTAACTTTTGCTCAAGCTGCGACAGGTGCGTCGGGTATTGAAACATTGTTATCTCTAAGTTTAGAATTATTTCATAACGGATCTGTAAAACTTGAAACTATAATTCAAGCTTTAACCTCTAACCCAGCAAAAATATTAAATATAAATAAAGGAAACCTTTCTATTGGTAATGATGCAGATTTTTGTATAGTAGATATCAATAAACCATGGATTGTAAAAAAAGAAAATTTAATCTCTAAATCTAAAAATACTTCCATTGAGGATAAGAAACTTCAAGGAAAAGTAACCAATACATTTGTAAAAGGTATAGAATTATTTAAAATATAAAAATGGAACTTTTTATAATAGGTGTAATCTCATACCTAATGGGATCAATTCCTTTTGGATTAATTTTAACTAAAATATTTTTAAAAAAAGATATTAGAGAGATAGGCTCTGGTAATATTGGTGCGACAAATGCTTTGAGAACTGGTAATAAATTAATTGGATATTCGACGCTAATACTCGATGTGTTAAAAGCAGTAATACCTGTTTTATACGTAAAAACAAATTTCCCAGATGCAGTATATATATCAGCTTTATTTGCTTTTATAGGTCATGTGTTTCCAGCATGGTTAAAATTTAAAGGTGGCAAAGGTGTGGCCACATATGTTGGGATACTTTTTTCTATAAATATTACTTTTGGTTTAGTGTTTGGTGTTTGTTGGTTAATAATTTTTTTTATTTCTAAATATTCATCTTTAGCTTCCTTGATAGGATCATTGTCTATACCGGTATATATTTTAATTTTAGAGGGTTTAGAAAATGTATTTTTTTACGTAATAATGTTTATTTTAATATTTTTTACCCACAGAGAAAATATTAAACGCTTGAAAAATAAAGAAGAAACTAAGACAAAAATTTATTAATTTGACTATCAAACTCTTTTGAGTAGTTTGTTATTTTATGAATCTAGTCATAGTTGAAAGCCCTGCTAAAGCAAAAACAATAAATAAATATTTAGGTGATAACTATACCGTTTTAGCTAGCTATGGTCATATTAGAGATCTTCCTTCAAAAAATGGATCCGTTGATCCTGATCAAAATTTTAAAATGGAATGGGAAGTTGATAGCTTTTCAAAAAAATATTTAAAAGAAATCACTGATGCCGCGAAAGATTCTTCAAAAATCATTCTTGCCACTGACCCAGATCGTGAAGGTGAAGCAATAGCATGGCATGTAAAAGAATATTTAGATGAAAAAAAACTTTTAAAGGATAAAGAAATTGAACGTGTGGTATTTAATGAAATAACAAAAAAAGCTGTCACGCATGGTATTGAGAATCCAAGACAGATAGAGCCCCTATTAGTTGATGCATACATGGCTAGAAGAGCATTAGATTATTTGGTGGGATTTAATATATCACCAATACTTTGGACTAAATTACCTGGCTCTAAATCAGCAGGCAGAGTTCAATCTGTTGCACTAAAATTGATTACTGAAAGAGAACATGAAATTGAATTATTTAAACCTGAAGAGTTTTGGACTTTAAGTATTAATTTTCAGGATAAAAACATAAGCAAAATTACAGCAAGTATTTCTCAACTTGATGGAGAAAAAATCGAAAAATTCTCATTTAAAAATAAAGAGGAAATTGATAAGGCAATTTCAAATATTAAGACCAAAAAATTTAACATAACTGATATTTCCTCAAAAGTTGTTAGCAGAAATCCTTCAGGACCCTTTACAACTTCAACACTTCAACAAGTTGCTTCTAGTAGACTGGGTTTTGGTGCATCAAGAACAATGCAAATAGCACAAAAACTTTATCAAGGAATAGAAATTGAGGGAGATACAGTTGGATTAATTACTTACATGAGAACGGATGGAACTAATTTATCAGCTGATGCTGTCTCTGATTTTAGAAATTTTATTAAAAAAGAATATGGTAACGAATACTTGCCAGAAAATCCAAATAATTACTCAGGAAAAAAAGCAAAAAACGCTCAAGAAGCTCATGAAGCAATAAGACCAACTGATATTAATAGAAATCCAGATACTGTTAAAAAGTATTTAAGTTCTGACCAGCAAAAATTATATTCTTTAATTTGGTCTAGAGCTCTGTCGTCTCAAATGGAAACAGCAAAATTTGATAGAAATACAATAACGATTGAGTCTGAAGACGGTAAAACCATATGTAAATCAAGCGGATCAGTTTTGAAATTTGATGGATTTTTAAAAGTTTATTCAAATCAAAGTAAAGATGATGATGAGCAAATTTTACCTGAGATGTCAAAAGGACCAATTAATATAGAAGCTCTTATTGATGAACAACATTTTACCCAACCTC
>CACFJT010000004.1 GCA_902566705.1 uncultured Pelagibacteraceae bacterium | reverse complement strand
CTTGATCAGAATTATCTTCTTTTATTTTTTCAACTGTATCCTTAATAAATGTTTCGTTAATTCCTTTTCCAATTAAATAATTTCTAATCTTATTAATTGAGTTTCCTCTTTGGATCATACTTTTGGCTTTACTTTCAGAATAAAATTGATCATTTATAAATCTGTTTTTTTCTAGATCGTACAAAACAATATCAATCAATTTATTTACATCTTTTTTTCTCACATCAGACGCTGATAGTTTCATATATTTTTTTAATAAATAAGTTTTAAGTTGTTGTTTTGAAGGAGCGTATTTTTCAACATAAGCAAAGGCAAAATTACGCATTTCGTCTACAGTTACTTGAAGCGTTTTTTTTCTATTTCTTATAGGAATCATTTTTAGATTTAATATAATATATCTAAATGATTGAACAAATTTATACTTATTTCACAATTGAGACACTTTATATGTGGATCAACATTGGAGTTCTACCTTTTTGGTTTATCTTAATAGTGTTTCCTCAATCACATTTAAGTAGAATTTTTGTAACATCAATTTTTCCTTTTTTCATATTAAGTGGTGTGTATATCTTCGTTTTATATAAATCCTATTTAATTGGTTATGATTTTGATGGAAATTTCTCTCTTTATCTTGGTCTTAGCGAGCTATCTAGATTGTTTGAAGACCATTTATACATAATGATATTTTGGACTCATTTTATAGCAATAAACTTATTTATTGGTGGCTGGATTGTTAAAGACTCTCAAAAGTTTTCTATAAACAAAGTTTTGATGGCTGTGCCATTAATTGTGACTTATTTAATTGGTCCTATAGGTTTATTTTTATATTGGATAATTAGAATCTTTTACGCAAAAAGAATTAGTTTATATGAGTAATCATATAGATTTTTATTTCGATATAATTAGCCCTTATGCATACATCGCACACAAAAAAATTCTTAAATATAAGAATATCATATTTAATTACAAACCAATTTATTTAGGGGGTCTTCATAAACTAGCTGGAATTGATTCTCCTGCATTTAATAAATATAAATTAAAAAATAATATAAAAGATTGCAATTTAGTGTCTGAAAAAAATAACATAGAATTCAAATGGAATTCTAATTTTCCAATAAATTCTTTAAATATAATGAGGGGATATATTAGTGTTGGTAAGGATAAGCAAAACGATTACTTGAATTGTTTTTTTGATGCTTATTGGAAAGATAATTATGACTTATCAAATATTGATAATATGTCTAAATTAATAAGAGATTTAAATATTGATAGTGAAGAATTTTATCAATCTATAAAAAAACAATCAGTTAAAGATAAACTGATTAAATTAACTACTGATGCTTTTCATAAAGAAGTTTTTGGAACCCCGACCTTTATAGTAAATAATAAAATTTTTTGGGGACAAGATAGACTTGAATATGCTTTAGAAGAATTTAGTACTAATTAAATTATTTTAAATTTGCTGCTAGCTATAGAACCAAACCCACCATCAATGTGCGATACTTTTTGATATCCCATATCTTTTAAAGATTTTACAGCTAAAGCTGATCTTACTCCACCTGCACAAAATAAAACAAGTTCTTTATTTTTATCAACCTGTCCATTTTGTATGATTGGACTATTTGGATCTAAATAAACTTCTAGCATACCTCTTGGAATATGGTTTGCACCTTCAACTCTACCAGTGTTATCTAATTCATTTATTTCTCTGATATCAATTAAATTACAATTATTACCTTCAAGCATTTCATACGCCTCGTTTGCAGTAATAGTTTTTATTTCCTGCATTGCTGAATTAACTAAACTTTGAATTGATTTAACTGTCATAATTAATTATTTCTAACTTATGAAAGTTCAAAATAAAACAAGAAAATCGAGTTTTTTTAAAAAACTGTTTATAAAATTTTGTAGATTTTTCGATTATGAAATTGTCGATCAAGGAGATCTTAGTTTTCCAACAACTAATAAAAAAGGTTCAAAAAACTTATCCAATTTAGGAATACAGTCGCTTGTTCTACCAATGGGAAGAATTAAAATAAAAAGACCAATTAGATCACTGGATATTATTTTAAGGACATGTGCCTCAGTAAATATGCTAACTCAATCAAAGAAAAGGATATTTAAATCAAATAAAGAAGATTATTCTTTAAAAACTTTAAATTCACTTGTTAATTCAATCAATAATAATAAAAAAATATTTAAAAACATCAAAGTCAAACTTATTATAGTTGATCATAACTCTAATCTTAAGGTTATTAAAAAATTTAAAAAACTTTTAAAAAAACAGTTTTTTAAAAGTGAAATTATTAATTTAAATATAAATCTTTATAAAAAGAAAATTAAAAAAATTAACCAACAAGGAAATAAAGTTACAGATAATCAAATTTCAAATATGTCTAATATTAATCAATCACTTAATATTGGAAAAAACTGTGATGATTTAGTTTATTTTGTAGAGGATGATTACTTGCATAAGAGAAACGCTATAGAGGAAATGATCCTTTCATATGAAAGGATTTCTTCACAAATAGGTAGGGAATTAATTATGTGTCCTGCGGACTATCCATATCTTTATAATAAATTAGAAAATTCTAAAATTATTTTAGGTAATAACTGCCACTGGAGATCAATCGAGGAATCTTTGTGTACTTTTTTAACTAGTAAAAAAATAATTAATAAACATTTTAAAAAATTTGTTAGTGCTTGTGAGTTTGAACATTATCCTTTTGAAAAACCATTTCATGATATATATAAAAGAGAATTATGTATCAGTCCAATGCCTGCTTTAGCAGTTCATTTTACGAATATTAATTCAATATATGGTTTATCACCTCTAATAGATTATGAAAAATTATGGAAAGAAAATAAAATATGACATTAAAAATAAATTCTAAAGCACCAAGTTTTGAAATTCCTGCAACTTCAGTTGGCAAATATTCATTAAAAGATTCTGTTGGGAAATATGTGGTTTTATATTTTTATCCAAAAGATGATACTCCTGGCTGTACTATTGAAACTAATGATTTTAATAAGCTTCTAAGTAAATTCAAAAAATTAAATTGTGAAGTTTTTGGTATTTCAAAAGATAGTTTAAAAAGTCATGTCAAATTTAAAGATAAATACAAAATTAAATTTGATTTACTTGCTGACGAGGAAATAAATGTTCTAAAAAAATATAAAGTTTGGGGAAAAAAGAAATTTATGGGTCGCGAATTTATGGGAACAATAAGAACGACTTATTTAATTGATAAAAAAGGTAAAATACTTAAAGTTTGGGACAACGTTAAAGTCAAAGACCACGCTAAAGAAGTGTTAGAAACTTTAATAAATATCAAAAAATA
The DNA here is from genome assembly GCA_902566705.1 of uncultured Pelagibacteraceae bacterium. GTDB lineage: Bacteria > Pseudomonadota > Alphaproteobacteria > Pelagibacterales > Pelagibacteraceae > Pelagibacter. The sequence continues at coordinate 64,055 of CACFJT010000004.1, read as the reverse complement.
AAAAGGCCCCATTTCTGGGGCCCTTTGTTAACTAACTAGAGAGAGATTATAGTTAATTTTTTATTTTAGAGGCTCTTCAATGAGATAACGACATGGAGATCGAAGAGCCTCTATATTACATGCAATTAGTCTCGTATTGCGTATGCTATTACTCCTGTTTCTGTTACGTCAGTACCTTTAGCCTCAGCCTCTTTACTTAGTCTAATTCCAAAAGTAGCTTTCATTACAGAGAACACGATGTATGACACCACAAATACAAAAATGTTAATTGAAAGCACACCAATTAATTGTGCACTAAACGATGCATCAGTATTTGTTAATGGCACTGCTAATGTTCCCCATATTCCAGCAAACATGTGGGCTGGAATTGCACCTACTACATCGTCTAATTTGAAACTAAATAGTAATTTTGTTCCAAATACAACGATTAAACCACCAACAGCTCCAATGAAGATAGCTGCTAAAGGCGAAGGTGCTAATGGTTCGGCAGTTACTGCCACAAGACCACCAATTGCTCCGTTTAACATTTGAATAACGTCAGTTTTACCGAACATTAATCTTGTAATTATTGCAGCAGCCATTACACCACCAGCAGCAGCAAGATTAGTATTTATAAAAATACTCGATACAGCGACAGCGTCATCAAATGTTCCTATAGCTAGTTGAGATCCACCATTGAATCCAAACCAACCCAACCATAAAATGAATACTCCAACTGTTACTAATGGAATTGAAGAAGCAGCAAAAGGTTTTATAGCTTTTGCTTCACCTTTACTACCAAATCTTCCATATCTAGCACCTAACAACATAATGCCAGCTAAAGCAGCTGCACCACCTGTTGAGTGGACTAATGTAGAACCAGCAAAATCAGAGAAGCCTAGTTCTGCTAACCAGCCTCCGCCCCATTGCCAACCCATAACGATTGGATAAATAATTCCAGATAAAATAGCTGCAAAAAGAAAGAACGGCCAAAGTTTTACTCTCTCAGCCATTGCTCCCGAACAAATTGAAACTGTTGTTGCACAAAAAACCATTTGAAAATACCAATCAGATCCATCTGCATATCCAGTATCAACTGAACTTGCATCTGACCAAGGTGTGAATGTTCCGATATATCCACCTTCAGGTATACCATACGCTAAGTTATATCCAAATAACCAAAACATTATTCCTGCAATTGAGTAAAGACCAATGTTCTTTGCGCAAATTACAGAAACACTTTTAGAAGTTACCATGCCAGATTCTAGCATCGCAAAACCTGCTGCCATGAACATGACCATGAAACCACACATTAAAAAAAGTAGTGAATTGAATATAGCTTGAACTTCAGCAGAAACTGTTGTCTCTGCCATACCCGCACTACTCATGTTTAATAAAAATACTAAACTAAGAATTGGTGCGGACATTTTTTTTATAAATTTAGTCATAAGACCTCCACTTGTTTAAGAGGTGTCTTATAGTTTTAATATAATTTAAAAGTAACGCTGATTAGGAAAAGTGGATATGCAATATTTGCATATAGTAACAGCCCTAAACGTCTTTTTAAACGTTAGGGCTGTAAAAAAAAATATTATCTGTTGAATACTTCTTTTAAAGCTTTAGCTGGTAAGAATTTTACCTTTTGAGAAGCTGCAATTTGGATTTGTTCACCAGTACGTGGGTTTCTTCCAACTCTAGCTTTTCTCTTAGCTACTTTATACGTACCAAAACCTGCAATTTTTACAGAGTCATCACCTTTTAAAGCATCTAAAATAGTGTTGGTAATTGTATCAAAAGTTCGCTCAGCATCTGCTTTGCTCAAATTTAATGAGCCAGAAAGCTTAGCAATTAGTTGTTTTTTGTTCATTTTAGCTCCGGTTATGTTGGTTATTATTTATACTTGTCATAAACGTTGATAAATCAAGCTTTTTTTTAGTGTTAATTTTTTTTAAACACACTATATCTTGTAAAAACCTTAATAAACGTTGTTTTTATTGACTTTTTTAAAACTTTGATTGCTTAAATTATTTGAATAAACCTAAGTCTTTAAGATCATTAAATGTGGTGAAAAACATCAATGATAGCAACAAAAACATACCGATTCGAAAAAAACCTTCTTGAGTTTTTTGAGATAATGGTCGACCTAAAACTTTCTCAAATGCGTAAAACATTAAATGTCCTCCGTCTAACATTGGAATTGGAAACAGGTTTATAAGCCCTAAACTTATAGAAATATAAGCCATCATACTAATGAAAGCCAACACTCCAAACGTTGCAACTTGTCCAGAAATTTTTGCAATTCTAATTGGACCCCCTAATTGAGAAGTGTCTGCTTTACCTAAAATCATTCCTCCGATGTATTTTAAAGAGGAAACACTTACAAAATAAACTTCATAACCAGCATGGTATAAAGCCTGAGTAGGTCCTAATTTAACGTGGTTGATTTTATTATTATATGCACCAAGCTTAATACCAACCATTCTTTTATTAATTTTATTTCCCAATCCATCATCACCTTCAACTATGTTAGGCTTAATTTTTAAAATTAATTCATCGTAAGATCGCTTAACTTTAAAATCAATAAAATCACCAGTCGACATGGTTATAAATTTTGAAACTTCCATAATACTTTTAACTTCATTTCCATCTATTTCTAAAATTATATCCTCAGCTCTTAACCCTCCTACCATTGCAGGGCTATCTTCTTGAACTTCATTTATAACTGCAGGAGTAAAATCTTTACCTACAAAAGTATAAATAAAAAAAAATATAACTAATGCTAGTAAAAAATTAGCTAAAGGACCACCAAATACAATTAAAACTCTTTGATATAAAGGTTTTAAAATAAATAATTTTTCTCTTTCTTCTTCGTTATATTTTTCTAAAATTTCTAGATGATCAGCTTGTGAATAAACATTTCTATCTCCAAAAAATTTTACGTACCCACCTAAAGGAATTGCACATATTTTCCATCTTGTGCCTGATTTATCATTCCAACCAAATAATTCTTTACCAAAACCAATTGAAAAATCTGTAACACCTACTCCATATTTTCTCGCAAAGTAGTAATGTCCATATTCGTGAATAAAAACAACAATAAGAATTAAAATTAAAAAAGGAATTATATAATTTAACATCTTTATATTTTTTGTTTTATTTTATTTTGATAATGTATAATTTTCATTTTTGTTTATTTTTATACTACCAAAAATTCCTTTTGCATTATTAAAGTTAGCCAAAGGGGTATTATCCATAGCTTTTTTACCAAATAAAAAGGCAAGTGCGCCATTTAATCTTCCAGAATAAAGATAATATTTTTTCTTATTTATTAAAAAGTATATTGAAGTTTTTAATGACCAACTAAAAATTTTATATAAATTATTTAAAAATATAAATTTAAAATTATATTTTTTTTTAAAATACAAATCTGACCAAACCCAATGCCAATTTTTCCACCATGTAAGATTTGGTATCTTAGATGAATGACTTCCTAAATGTAAGGCCTCTATGGATGGAAAAATTACATTCATATGATATTTTTTTTTCATTCGATAACACAAATCATCTTCTTCTAAATAAAGAAAACAATTTTTATCGAAGCCATTTACAGAATGAAATTTTTTAACATCAAAAAAAATGATAGCACCTCCATAAACACAACTAATTGTACTACAAGTATCTCCTTCAGGAATCTCTCTGATATTTTTTAAAGTATTTTTTTCAATTTTAGAAAAAAAAGTTATTCTTCCATTTTCTTTTTCCATTTTTTCATTACGTGTAATGCATGATGCCATCCCTATGTTAGGGTATTGCTTAATTAATTTTTCAAAATTATTAATTGGGTTTTTTGTCATAAATTTAATGTCTGGATTTAATAATAATGCATATTTAGTATTAGCTTTTTGAATTCCTAAATTTGCAGCGTTTCCCCAACCCAGATTTTTATTTGCTTGGATCACTGTGATATTTAGTTTCAAATTTAAGACTTTTTTTAAAGTTTGATCGTTACTTCCATTATCAACTATTATTATTGGAATTTCTTTAGAGTTTAATGACTCTATACAATCAACTATTACGTCCTCTGAATTAATACATGGTATAACTACTGTTGTTTCCATAAGAAAATAATAATTTATTACAATTGAAAATTTTATTAAATAGTTATAACAAAACTATGAAATGCATATATTTATTACTGGTGTAGCAGGCTTTTTGGGCTCACATTTAGCAGATTATTACTTAAATAAAAAATTTAAAGTAAGTGGAAATGATAATTTAATCGGAGGATATAGGGATAATGTAGATCCTAAAGTAAATTTTTATAATTTTGATTGTGAGGATTTTTTAAGAATGGACAAAGTCTTAAAAGATGTTGATGTAGTAATACATGCTGCAGCTTATGCTCACGAAGGTTTATCAGTTTTCTCTCCTCATTTAATTTGTAAAAATATTATATCAGGGTCTACTTCTGTATTTAGTGCTGCAGCTAATAATAAAGTAAAAAGGATAGTTTTTTGCTCTTCAATGGCAAGGTATGGAAACTTAAAACCACCATTTAAAGAAAAAGATGAACCCAGTCCGATAGATCCATATGGAATATCTAAATTAGCAGCAGAAAAAATTTTAGTTAATATTTGTGAAGTTCACAATATTGAATACAACATTGCTATACCGCACAATATAATTGGTAGTAAACAAAGATATGATGACCCCTTTAGAAACGTAGCCTCTATAATGGTAAATTTGATGCTCCAAAATAAACAACCTATCATTTATGGAGATGGAGAACAAAAAAGATCATTTTCAGATATATCAGACTGTATCTTTTGTATAGACAAACTTGTTACTGATAAAAATATAAAGTCAGAAATTTTTAATATAGGACCAGATGATAATTATGTTTCTATAAATGAACTATACAAATTAATTTCAAATAAATTAAAATTTAATAAAGAGCCAAGATATTTTCCTGACAGAACAAATGAGGTTAAATATGCAAATTGCAGTGCGGAAAAATCAAAAAACATTTTAGGTTACAAAAAAATTAAAAATATTAACGAGAGTCTGGATGATATTATTGATTATATTAAAAAAAGAGGTGTTAAAGAATTTAGTTATGACTATGATTTGGAAATATTTAATGAAAAAACACCTGAAACTTGGAAAAAAAGAATTTTTTAAAAAAGAAATATATTTAAGTAAAATTATAATAAAAATTAATTATGCCATCGTTTGATATAATTAGTAAGATTAATTATCAAGAATTTGATAATGCTTTATCTAATTGTTTAAGAGAAATAAATAACAGATATGACTTTAAAGGACTTCAAATATCTATTGAGCGAAAAGACAAAACAGTTACAACTAATGCCCCTGATGAATTAAAATTAAGGCAGGTAAATGAATTATTACAAACCAATTTAGTCAGAAGAAAAGTAGATCCTAGAGTATTAGAAGTTAAAAAATCAGAAGGAGCATCTGGTGGATCTATTAGACAAGTAAGCGAATTAAAAGAAGGTATTAGCCAAGAAAATTCAAAAAAAATTATTGCTAACATCAAAAAATTAAAATTTAAAATTCAAATTAAAATTCAAGGTGATGAATTAAGAGTAGATGGAAAAAAGAAAGATGATCTTCAAGAGGCGATTGCTGCAATCAAAGCAATTGACATAGGTCTACCTATAGATTTTGTTAATTTTAGAGACTAATTAGACTTTTTGAATTAAGGACGCGCTATTATTTGTAGGTTTATTAACATCTTTTGAAACTTCATGAAAAATAAGGTCAGGTATTTTACGTTCTTTTAAAAATGCTGATCCCTGAAGTTCTATATTTAAATAACGATTAATATCATTTTGGTTAAGGATAACTGGCTGACGATGATGAATTTCCTTAATATTATCTTTTGCATCTTCGGTAATTAGACAAAATTGATCTTCTTCAAAAATACCTGCTAAATAAATAGATTTAGTATCTTTACGGGTGAAATAATATGGGGTTTTTTCTTTTTCCTCTCTTTTCCATTCATAAAAACCATCGGCAACTGCGACGCATCGATTATTTTTAATTAATTTTTTAAATGAAACTTTTTCGTCAATAGTCTCAAGTCTTGCATTAATTAAAGCTTTAAAATCTTTATCTTTAGCCCAACCTGGCACTAAACCCCATTGAAGATTTTCAATAGTATTACCATTTTTATATCTTTTTATTACAGGAAGTTTTTGATATGGATGAGCGTTATAGTTTTCTGTATCATCAACCTGTATTGCTGATTTAACTAATTTATCAGTTTTAGTTACTGGATTTTTTACTACATATCTACCACACATTATATTGTTTGTTCTTTAATTAATTCCTCTATTTGCTTGATCATTATTTTTGGTGATCTCATAGCTGGATAAATTTTTTGCACTTGTTCATAACTTCTAATCGCTTTTTCATAATTCTTAAGTTGAATATTTACCAAACCTTGTCCTGCTAAAGCTCCAAAGTGTCTATGTTCCAAGGCTAATACTTTATCTATGTCATCTTGTGATTTTTGAAATTCTCCTAGCATATAAAAAACTGTAGCTCTTTTATTCCATGCTTCAGCCCAAGTTTGATCAAGATTAATAACTTCAGTAAAAATATCTTTTGCTTTTAGATAATTTTGACTCCTCACAAATTGAGAGCCCTCCTCTAATCTTTCAGTCAGTTTTACATCTGTTGGATGTGTGCTCCATAAAGCCCAAATTTCTTGTTCAATTATAAAAGCTACTTTAGATTTATTAACTTTTAGTTCATTAAACAATTGGTTCAATCTAGTATCCCTTTCGCTTGCTAAAGAGCTAACCTGTGAAAACATATAAAACAAAATTACTAAGAATAAATTCTTCATAACTTAATGTTATCAAATATCAGAATTAAAGTCTTCGGTCTTAAGTGTCTTTGTTATTATTTTTACAACTATAAAAAGAAATATCTTTTTCTTTTTCCTCTTGTTTTATATTGGTAGTAATTTCATGAATAAGTTCACCCGTTTTTTTTGTAAAAACTGCAGATTCTGAGTAATTTCTCTCTTCATCAAATGCCTGGATTAAAACAATATCTTTATTAGAAATTTTTACTTCTAAGTCAATTTTATCAATAAATTTAGATAAATTTTTTACGTTTAAAGTATTAGGAGTTTTAGACTCAATTATTAACTTATTTATATCTTTTCTTTTAATTTGATCTTTTGTGAAAGATTCAAAGTTATGGTTTGGATTTTTCAAAATAACTTTTTCAAATTTACAAACTAAGTTCAAATCAGAATTTAGGGTAATATTTGTATTTTGAGCTTGGGCAAAACTAAAGAAATAAAATAAAGTGAATGTAAATATAAAGATTTTCATTTAATTAATTATATTAATAATACTTTTTTTTATTGTTTCACTTATTTTAATTGTTCCATCTTTGTTGGGGTGTATACCGTCTTGCTGATTCAAACTTGGATTAAGTGCCACACCTTTAAGAAGAAATGGGATTAATGCTAAATTATACTTTTTTGATAACTTTGGGTAAATAGCATCAAACTCTTTTTTATATTTTCTCCCATGAGTATCTGGAGCTACCATTCCAGCTAAAATAATTTTAATCTTCTTATTCTGAGCAAGATTTATTATTTGTTCTAAATTTCTCTTGGTTTCTTCTGGTTGAATTCCTCTGAGCATATCATTGGCTCCTAATCCTAAAATAATTAAATCTATTCCTGGTTCAGATAAACTCCAATCAGCTCTATTCAATCCACCTGATGACGTGCTTCCAGAGACACTTCCATTAATGACTTTAATATCTAAACCAGCCTGCTTTAGATTTTTTTCTAAAACTATTGATAAATGATGTTCTTTAGGTAATCCATAACCTGCCATCAAACTATCACCAAATAAAACTACCTTTTCTATTGCACTTACGTTTATGTGCACTAGAAAGAATATCAAAATTTTTATAAATATAGTTTTATTCATGAGTACTCTTCTTAAATTAAATAAAATAAATCTCAAATACCAAACTGGTAAAGATAGTATCAATGTTTTAAAGAATATTGATTTAAATTTTAAGAAAAAAGAAACTGTTTCAGTAGTTGGAGAAAGCGGCTCAGGGAAAACTAGTTTAATAATGTTAATTGGGGGCTTAGAAAAACCAACTTCTGGTAAAATAATATTTAATGATCAAGAAATAACAGGCCTTAGTGAAGATGAAGTATCTGAGATAAGAAAGAAAAATATTGGAATAATTTTTCAGTCGTTTTATTTAATTCCTAATTATACAGCCGTTGAAAATGTTGCTTTAACGCTTGAACTTAACAATTTTAAAAATCCAGAGAAAGAAGCAAAAATTTTATTAGATCGATTTGGTTTGAGACATCGTTTTAATAATTTACCAAGTCAATTATCAGGTGGTGAACAACAAAGAGTTGCTATCGCTAGAGCAATTGCAATGAAGCCTGAATTAATCTTGGCAGATGAACCAACAGGAAACTTGGATACTGAAAACTCTATCATGATTGCAAATATTTTATTTAAATATGTCAAGGAAGAAGGCTCCTCTTTAATCATAGTAACTCATGACCCTAAACTTGCTGACAAAGCTAGAAGAAAAATAAAAATTAAAGATGGAAAAATTAAATAATCCCTCAGAATTTAGTTTGATTTTTAAATATGCTTTAAAAGATTTAAGCAGAAATTATCATAAAATTTCAAGCATCATTGTTACACTATTTATAAGTCTTTTTATCTTAAGTGCTATTTTCACAATTGAAGATAGTCTTAAAAAAGAACTAAATGATAATGCAAAAGCACTTTTAGGTGGGGATTTAGAGATTGATTACAATCGTAATCAAGGAAATTTAGATTTAGTTAACCAAGTAAAAGAATTTGCAACTGTTTCTCAAATGATTGAGTTCAGTACTATGCTTTCAACCACTGAAAGAGAAAAAAATAAATCATTATTTACTAGAATTAAAACTGTAGATGAAAAATATCCTTTATATGGAAATATTGTTTATGAACCAATTGGTGCATATGAAAGAATGCAAAAAGAACCTAACACTATCCTTATCAATGAAAGTTTGTCAAAAACCTTAAATATTAAAATTAACGAAATAGTAAAAGTTCAAGATCAAAATTTTACAGTAATTGGAATTATCAAATCAGTACCAGATGTAAGTGGATTTGTTGCATTTGGCGATTGGGCTTTAGCAGGAAAACAAACTTTGGAAATTTTAAAGCTTAATGGAATTGGAAGCTTTTTAAATTATGAATATAAAGTAAAGTTTAATGAAAATGATACACCAGACGAAATTGAACAAAGAATTGAGGAAATCTTTAAAGACGACCAAAAAGTAAAACTTAGATATCCTGAAAATTCTGCAAGTGGAATAAAAAGAATTATTAATAATTTTTCACAATTTTTATCTCTTGTATCTATCAGTGCTATGCTGATAGCAGGTATTGGAATAGCAAATACTTTGCTTTCATTTATTAATCAAAACAACATGTCTATAGCAGTACGTAAAGCAGTTGGTTTTTATCCAGGCAATATTAAAACACTATATTACCTTCAGTTATTTATACTTTTGTTTATCATCACTGTTGTAGCTTATGGATCAAGTTTCTTAATTGTGCCAATAGTAGATAAGTATTTATCTGATGGATTGGGATTAAACGTTTTTCCAGTGTTTTCAATTTTTAATTTTTTAAAAATATTTTTTGTAGGATTATTGGTGCTTGTAATTTTTTCTATTCCAACAATTAGTTCTATTGACCAAGTAAAAGCTTCTAATTTATTTAGAAACGTATTTCAAAATCTTCAATTTTATTATTCTAAGAAATCAGTTTTTTTAAGCTTCGTTTTATTATCTATTTTAATTTTATTATTCACAGTTGGATCTGAGCAACCTTCTTATAGCTTAGGTTACTTTGCTGCTTTTTTTGTTTGTTTAATTGTATTTTTCTTACTTTCAAAATTAATTATTTTTTTTCTAAAACAATTCAAATCTAGTCCAATAATTTCTCTTAAAGTTTCAATTAAAAATATTACCCAAACAAAAAGTATAACTCCCATTACCGTTATGTCTCTTGGCTTAGGGGTTACTTTGTTACTAACCCTAGCCTTAGTTGGTACAAATTTTCAAAGAGAAATTGCTAAATCTATTCCTGATATTGCACCTGATTATTTCTTTGTCGGTATTCAAAAAGGAGAAAGAGGGAAATTTGAACAAGGAATTTTAAATATGGATCCAGATGCATCTATTGAAATTGTCCCAATGGTATCCTCTGGAATTGTGAAAATTAATGGTGTGGATCCTAACACTTATATTAAACCAGATAATGATAGTTTCTGGGTAATTAGTAGCGAAAGAAGATCATCATGGGTGGAAAATATACCTGAAGATAATCCAATTTTAGAGGGTAAATGGTGGGATTTATCAAACCCAAATCAACTTCAAATATCTCTAGATGCAAAAGTCGCTAAAGATTTTAATATTCAGTTAGGTGATATTTTCACTTTAAATGTTTATGGAAGAGAAATTGAAGGAGAGGTTATTAATTTTAGAGAAGTGGATTATCGAGATTTAAGCATCAACTTTGTAATGTTATTTAATCCTCAATTTGCAAAAAATATTCCACACGAATATTTGGCTACTGCAAAATTTAATTCAAATAAATTTGATGAAACTGTAATGCTTGAAATCATGCCAAGTTTATCAATGATAAAAATTGCAGATTATTTATCTAAAGTTACAGCTGTTTTAAATAAAGTATTTATTGCAGTTACTTTAATTTCAGCGGTTACCATTGTTATTGGTTTAATTGTAATTTCAAGTGCAATCATAGTTCAAGGAAAAGTTAAAGAATATCAAAATTTAGTATTTAAAATTTTAGGTTTTTCAAAAAAACAAATTGTTTTTTCATCGTTAATTGAATTCATTATTATTTTTAAATCTGTAATTTTGATTGCAATATTTTTTGCAGTGATTGGTTCAAAATTTATAATGGAAAATATTTTTGAGCTAGAATGGATGTTTGAATTTAATGTTTTAATTTATTTGGGATGTTCAATTGGATTTGTTACTTTAATTTTAATATTGCTAACAAACTTAAAATATCTGAACCCTAAAGTTTATCCTCTAATAAGAAATCAATAATTAGAATTTAGTAATTTTACTATTTAAAGAAATTAGATTTAATTCTAATTTTAGTTTTGGAAATCTTTTTTTGATTTGTTTTTTAATTTTAGAAAACGAATCTTTATGAATTTTTTTTTCATTAGCTGGGCTAAATTCTTTTTTTCCGTTAGCAATTTTAGCTGCACCACAATCTTTATGATTAATAACAATTAATTTTTCTATTTTATGTAATTGAATAGAAGTTCCTAAATTATCATAAAACGTTTTATGCCATTGCTTAAATTTATTATGTGTAACTCCAACTGCAGCACCTGCAATTGTGAATGCACTATATTTTCCTGTCAATTTTTTTTTCTTTAAGTGATTATGAACTAAATGTTGAAATCTTGGATCTACACAAGACAATACCATTGCTTTAAATTTGTATTTCTTCAATTTAATTCCACTTTAAACATAGCCTCATTTCTTCTATTCATTGGTAAGGTAAATGGACTGTCATATGTTGCTCTAATTGGTGGGCTTATAATTGATATGCTATTTTTTTGTAACTCTTTTTCTAAAATTTCTTTATGTTTAAGAAAATTTCCATCTGATGCTCGCCCAGAATACCTCAACACCGCGTAGTATCCCCCTTCAATATTAACTATTTTAACATCTTTACTGCTTGGATTTGGTGTATTTTCTGAATTAAATTTAGAAGGTAAATAAAATTGCATACTCATATTTCCATTTTTCTCGACTTGGGTAACTGGAGTTGTCATTTTAATTTTCTCCTGGGTATCATTTCTACCTGAAATGTAATTAAATAATTTTCTAAAGTTACTATCTATTCCAGATGTCATTGTTTCTACCGCTAAACGATCAGAATATTTCCTAATCTCATATACCTCATTTTTTGAGACAACTTCATAATTTGCTTCTTCATAAGCCATAACTGCAGAATATGGTAAAATAAATAAAGTACAAAATACTATAAAATAAAGTTTAATTATTCTCATTGTTACATAACTTTGTATTCAAAATTTTGTGTAGTTTCGTTGATTTGAATTAATTTAGCTCCATTTCTTTCATGAAAATTAGTTGCCATTTCTGTTAGTGGTGAAAGGGTTACCAATCTATTTAAATGATTGGATTTTTTTATATTTTTAAATACTTCTTTTACAATTAATTTTCCCCCACCTTTTTTTTTGGACCAGACAGTATAAGCAACGGCTATTTGACCACCTGATTGATCTCTCATAGCAGTTTGTAGAAATGCATCAGTGCTTAACTTTTCTAACTCTTCAACACTTTTTGGAATTTCATTTGTGTAAGCAAAACACATTACGGCATGAATTTCTCCTTGATATTCAACACCAAAAATTTTTCTTCCATATCCTGTTCTGAACTTATTATCCAATTCTGGTCTAACTGGATCCTCTTCGGGATTACATTCTTTAAGCTCAATAAGTTTTGCACCTTTAACCCACCCAAAAAAATTATCAATATTTTTAGTTAAAACCTGTCTATTTTTTCTTAATCTTGCTTTAATTCTTGGATTAAATTTTTTTTTCATTTTAATATTAATTATCTATCATTTATTTGAAATTTTTAATGCGTTATTAAATCATATCAGATAATCATACAAAAGCTTTGCACTAGTAGCAAAAATTAGAGCATATAAAATATTATAAAATAATTTTTCCTCAATAATTTTAAGTAATTGATATCCAATTAATATTCCAAATAATGCAACTGGAAACAATGTTGCTGACTGTTTGAAAGACTCAAAGTTTATCATTGATAAACTAATATACAGTGGAAGTTTAATTATATTTACAAAAGTAAAAAAAAATATTCTTGTGCCTACATAAATTTCTTTTTGCATTCTAAGTGGAAGTAAATAAAGACTAGTAGGTGTTCCTCCCGCATGTACACAGAAACTTGTAAATCCTGCTACCACCGAGCAAGCACCACCTTTTAAAAAGTTTTTTTCTGATTTTTTTTCTTTGTTTTTTTTAAAAAAAAAGTAATGACCTGCAAACAAGAATCCCATAACTCCAATAATAAATTTTAACAATTCCTCTGAAAAATATGAAAAAGTTAGTGATCCAATAAATATACCAATAGCTGCAAATGGAACCATTAATTTTAAAGTTCCTAAGTCAAATTCTTTTCTATATTTATAAACAGCAATAAAATCTGAAAATATTAAAATTGGTAAAATAATTCCTAAAGCTTGATTTAGCGGCATCACTATTGTCATTAATGGAACAGAAATTAAAGTCATTGATCCGCCTAGGCCTGATTTTGCAATGCCGTATAAAATTATTGCTGGAACAACTGTTAAAAAAAATAATAAGTTTATTTCCATTTATTTAATGATTTTAATAATTTCGACCCTAATGGGCTAATTGGTTCCTGAAGAATTATTTCTTTTCCAGTTTTTTGTTTTACTAATCGTAATAATTTAGTTGCTAACCCTTGTTTTCTAAAAATTGGATTAACAAAAATATACTCTATCTCACCTATCTCGTTAAATCTAACAAAGCCTATTGTTGTATTTTCATTTTTAAAAGTAAAAACACCCTCAGTTTCCTCAATTTCAAATTTAGAAACCTCCAAAGTGATCATAAATCTCAGTAATTTAGGAGCAAAAGAATAATCGCTATTGCAGCAATAATGGAACTAACGACAATATAATTAAGCTTAATATTGAATTTTTTTTCTACAAATTCAGTAATTTTCTCCCAAAATAAAACAATCAAAAAAATAATAATAGCTGGAAGAATATATTTAATCATTATTTATGTTTTAATATTATAACCTTTTTTAAGAAGACCTGTTACTATCACTATACAAATAATCAAAAAACTTAACATTAAACCAACACTTATCCATATATTAAAATCTGATACTCCATAAAATGAAAATCTTAATCCATTGATTAGGTATACTACTGGATTAAAATATGTAACTATTTGCCAAAACTCTGGAAGCATATCTAAAGAATATAAACTTCCACCTAAAAAAACCATTGGAGTTATAACAAGTGTGGGAATTATTGACATTTGTTCGAAGTTAGAACTCATCAATCCAATTAAAAAACCAAATAATGCAAAAGTAAATGAAACTAATACTAAAAGAAAAATCATTAATATTGGGAATTGTACTTCTACTTCAACAAAAAAAGTTGAAGTAATAAATATCATACAACCTACAATTAAAGTTTTAGTTGCACCTGCGCCAACAAAAGCAAGAACTATTTCTAATGTTGATATTGGCGCTGCTAAAATTTCATAAATTGTTCCATTAAATTTAGGAAAAAAAATACCAAAAGATGTGTTACTAATTGATTGAGTTAATAATGTAAGCATCAACAAACCAGGAACAATATATGATCCATAACTAATGCCATCAATATTTTCAACATACCCTCCGATTACTGAACCAAAAACAATAAAATATAGAGAAGTAGATAATACTGGCGATAATAAAGATTGCATCAATGTTCGTCTAAATCTATCCATCTCATGAAGATAAATTGCTTTAAATGCATAATAATTAAATTTCATTGTTTTCCTTTACTAAACTGACAAAAATCTTTTCTAGTGTACTCTGTTCTGTTTTTAGATCCTTCAGTTTAAATCCTGCATCTTTTAAATCTTGAAGTAAATTTGTAATACCAGTTTGTTTTGCTTGAACATTGTAAGTATAATCAATTGATATTTTATCTTTTCCAATTTCCAGATTATATTTTTCTAAACTGTTTGGTATTTCTTTGACTTCTTCCTGTAAGTCTACTGTAAGTTTCTTATGACCCATTTTCTTTAATAATTCTTTTGTTTCATCAATAACTATGATTTCTCCTTGATTGATTACTCCCACTCTATCTGCAATAGCCTCTGCTTCTTCTATGTAGTGTGTAGTTAAAATTATTGTAACACCAGTTTTTCTTAAATTCTCAACAACTTTCCACATATCTTGTCTTAACTCAACATCAACTCCAGCAGTTGGTTCATCTAAAAACAAAATAGTTGGTTCATGAGATAATGCTTTTGCAATCAAAACTCTTCTTTTCATTCCTCCAGATAACTGTCTAAGTCTTAAATCTTTTTTATCCCATAAACTCAAATCTTTTAAAACTTTCTCAATATGTTTTGAGTCAGGTTTCTTTCCATATAGACCTCTAGAATAGGAAACGTTATTAAATACGGTTTCAAATTGTTCCAGAGTAAGCTCTTGTGGAACTAAACCAATTTTTGACCTTGTTTCTCTATAATCGTCAATAATATCAAATTCGTCCACAGTAACTTTGCCTGAAGATGGTCTTACTATTCCACAGATAATACTTATAAGAGTAGTCTTTCCTGCGCCATTTGGTCCAAGCATCGCAAAAATTTCTCCCTTTTTAATGTTAAGATTTATGTTTTTTAATGCTTCAAATCCATTGTCATAGACTTTTGATAAGTTATTTATCGTAATTTGATCCCTAGACATTTAATAATCATATATAGAGACAATTTATTGTATTACAATAAATTAAAATTTCAGATAAATGAAATAACTTATGAAAAAATTTTTAGTATTTCTTTGTTTTGTATTAGCATTAACTTCTAAAGCAACTGGTAAAGAAACAACTTATAATAAACAATTATTTGATAAAGCTCTATCGGATGGAAAAATTGTTGTGGTAAGTTCTTGGATTAAATATTGCTCATCATGTGCAGGTCAAATGGAAGTGCTAAAAAAAGCAAAAAAAGATTTTGATAATATGGAATACTTTGCTTTTGATGTAACAAATAAAGAAATTGCTCAATTTTTTAATGTTCAATATCAAACAACACTTTTAATTTTTAAGGATAATAAAGAAGTTTACAGAAGTATTGGTGAGACCACCAAAGAACTTATATATGACGCTTTAAAATCCTCTATCTAAATTTAGTTTTCAAAATTATTGCAGGCAAGAAAGTTGCAATCAAAAAAGATAAAAATAATAAATATTCAGCTATAAAAGGTGAAAAAAAATCTGTAGGAAAAATTACTCCAACTAATAAACTTTTGGAAAAATCTGGAAATGGAAACATTAAAAATCCAGCTACAAGGCCAACTATAATTGAAACATAAGCAACATTTTCATTAACTTTGTTATAGAAACTATAAAAAACAGTTACTACAAAAGCACAACAAAATAAATCTGCAAGTAAGAATAAATATAAAATATCAAATCCTTTTGAGGCAACACCAAAAGCAATTACAGACAATATTAAAATGAAATATTTAGATATTTTTAAATAATTAGTTTTTTTATCTAAATTAAAAGTTGCTGTACCATCAACTACAAACAAACTAGAAATAGCATTAACCAAAGTATCAACAGTCGAAATTGTTAATGCAAGACCAAGGATAACAATCAATAAGGACAAAATTTCTGTTTGATCTTTTAATAATAAAATAAAAAATCCTAAATCAGGTCTAATAGATGGATCCATTGAAAATGAAACCATTCCAATAAAACCCATTAAGAAAACAATTGGAACAATAATAAAGAAAGAAATTAACAAACCCCCTTTTAATGTTTGATAATCTTTTGCTGCATATACTCTTTGCCAATTTCCTTGATGAAACAAATTGGTTGCTGCAACTGCAATAAAAAAGGTTAATCCAGCAGTGTACCCTGGAATATATTTTGAACTTAATAATTGAGGATTTTTCTCATGAATTAAATTAAAAGAAAAATTATTTCCTGAAGAGGAACTAATAATTGAAATTAAAATAAATAGCATAATACCAATTACAATCATTTGAATATTATCAGTAAATATTGATGCTCTTAATCCCCCATAAAGAGTATAGCTTAAGGTAGCTACCAAAACTATTAACGCTGTAATCCATAATTCTGTTCCAGATATATAATTGATTAATACAGCAACCGCCGTTACTTCTGCACAAAGAAAAATGAACATATAAAAGATTGTCATTAACAAAATTAACTTAAATAGGCTTTTTCTAAATTTCTTTCTCATAAACTCAACTAAAGAAGACCCCCTTGGAAATTCATTTCTAATTTTTTTTCCAAAATAAATTAAGAAAATCATTGGAAAAGCTGTACCTAATGCATATCCAATAATAGCACCTACTCCACCCCATGTTGCAGCCGCAACTGGACCAAATAGAATCCAGGCTCCTAAAGCTGATGCTACAAGACTTGTAGTAAGTGAAAATAAACCAATGTTTCTATTTGCAGTTAAATAATTATTAATTCCTTTAAATTTTTTAGAATGAAAAATTCCCAAGAAAGCAAATATTAAACTGATTGTAATAACTAATATTAATGAGGTTGATTGAGTTAAAAAATATGTTTTATCCATTTTATCCCTTTCTGAATTACCGGACAGGTTCTTTGGGTATGATCTCAGTCTGTTAAGACACCCCTTGTTAATATACTTAATACATTTTTTTTATTATGGAAAGTCTTTTTAAAATTTAATTATTTCTGATTTTTGTGGTTCATTATATCGATCATACATTGTGTAGCGTATTCTCTCCACTCGGATGAAGTTTTATTTTTTAAGCTCTTAAGATGGTTTCTGTTACTTTGAATATCATCTTTATGTTTAATGTAATCGGCTCCATTTAAGTTTTTCTCCATTTCAGACAAATTTGTTTCCATTGCTTTTATCCATTCTTTCCCAAGCTCAACACATTTTTGATCATCTTTTTCATCACAAATTTGTTTAAAAAAATTAAAAATAACATCATCAGTATTTACTGAGGAATTCATTGATTATTGTTTACAAGTACCAATCGACTCTGGTCCACACTTTTGACCATTAGTCCAAGTAGCTCCAGTTAAATTAGCTCCATCAAAATTAGCATTTATAATATTAGATGATGTAAAATTAGCTTCCATTAAGTTAGAGTTTTGAAAATTGGCTTCAATCAATGTTGCACCCATAAAATCAACTCTAGTTAAGTTAGCTCCAGTAAAATTAGTTTTTTCAAAGTTTGCACCTATAGAAATTGATTCATAGAGATTAGCTCTTACAAATGTAGACTCAGGGAAAGTTCCAAATGATAAATTTGATGTCATCATAATACTTTTATCAAAATTTACTTGAATAAAACTTGCAAAAGAAAGATTTGAATTTGGAAGAAAGCTGCCTTGTAAATCTTGAGAGTCTGAAAATCTACAATTAGAATAATCTACACCTTCTGTTAAAGGATCATCACATGCAGCATTTGAATTTGAGAAAAATAATAAACTAAATAAAACAAGTAAGATAATTTTTTTCATGTAAAAAGTTAACAAATAAAATATGTCAAAACAATGAATGATTTAAATTTTAATAAAAATTTTATATTCTTACTTTTTTACCAGTTTTTGCACTTTTAGTTATTGCTGCAAAAATTTTGAGAGAAGTTAAACCATCATTACCATTCACTTTTGGTTTGGCTTTTTTAGTCACTACATCAGCAAAATGGTCAATTTGGTTTACTAATGTATTGTCATCTTTTTTGTTTTTATCTTCATTAACAAAAATCTTTTTCCACCAGCTTCGTTCTTTTTTATAGAACCAAAATTTAAGATTAGGAAACTGTAAAGAACCTTTTGTGCCTCCAATCATATATGCAGACTGGTTTGTAATTGGGTATGCAGGATTTTCTCCGGCAGTTAATTCATAACTCCATGGTGCAACAATTGTATCTGATAAATTTAGTGTACAAAGTGCTCCTGAATTAAAGACCAAGCTTATTGTAGCTGTATCTTCTACTTTAAATTTTCTGGTTATATTTGTTGTAAATGCTTGAACATATTTTATTGAACCCAATAAATAACAAATCATATCAATGTCATGAACTAAATTAATGCCTAAAGGCCCACCACCTTTGCTAACTCTCCATTTTTCTTTATAATATGCTTTGTGTTTATACAACCAACACAAAACGTTTGCAGAAACAATTTTACCTAATTTGCCTTTGTCAATAACTTCTTTTACTTTAGAGACTATTGAATTGTGTCTACGATGATATCCAATTAGCAATGGAGTTTTATTCTTATAGGCACTAACTATAATTTTTTTTGCAGATTGAATGTTGTCTGAAATAGGTTTTTCTAACAAGACAGGTATTTTATTTTTTAAAAAACTTACAGTATGTTTTTCATGCAATTGATTAGGAGTAGCAACTATTACAGCATCAAGTTTTTTTGAGTTTAAAAGATCTGATACATTTGAATACAATGGAATTTTAAATTTTTTTGATAAATTTTTTGCATTATTGCTAATATCTACTATTGAATGAAGATTTGCTTTCTTTGATTTTTGAATAGCTTTTATATGTTGTAAACCCATTAATCCTGTTCCAACAATTGAAATATTTATTCTTTTACACATAAATTAACTAATTTTGATTTTTGTAAAGCATGTATACATTTTATTAGGTTTAATTAAAGTGCTTGGAAAGTTTTTTTTATTAGGTGTATCAGGAAAATATTGTGTTTCTAAACAAATGCCTTGATAAGGAAATAATCTTTTTTTGTAATTTAGATTTTGTGCTGAATATAGTTGAACGCCAGGTAAATTTGAAAAAAAATCAACTTGAATATTAGTATTATTATTTTTTAAAGTTCCAACATAATTTCTTATATTTTTTTTTATAATAAAAGTAGTATCAAAACCTTTAAATTTAGTATCAAGCTTTTTATTTTTAAAATAAACTAACTTTTTTTCAATGTTTTCAAATTTTGAAAAATCGTAAATAGATTTTTTTATATTTTTAAATCTACCAGTTGGGATATAATTTTTATTTATTTGAAGGTATTTAGATGAGTTTAATTTTAACTCATGGTTATAAATCATATTTTTTTTATTTTGTTCTAAATTCCAATAACTATGATTAGTTAAATTAACATGAGTACTTTTATTAGATTTATATTCATATTTTATAATGAGAAATTTATTTCTTAATTGATAAGTACAATTGACAATTAAATTGCCTGGAAATCCCTGATCTTT
The DNA here is from genome assembly GCA_902566705.1 of uncultured Pelagibacteraceae bacterium. Classification (GTDB taxonomy): domain Bacteria; phylum Pseudomonadota; class Alphaproteobacteria; order Pelagibacterales; family Pelagibacteraceae; genus Pelagibacter. Next base: position 43,931 of record CACFJT010000004.1, on the reverse strand, counting down.
ATCTGTTGAATGGATTTGATATACTATTTTGTCTTTTGTTTGATTTAATTTTGTCCACGGGAGAATTGAAAAACCAACTTTACCACCATGAAGTATATTTTTTCCCTCATTTGCATTTAAAAAAAAATTTTTATTACCTATTTTAAATTTTGCATTAGAAATTCTACCTGCATATCTACCACATGTCGATCCAACACTTGGGTGTTTGTAAAGATAGTTTTTTTTTGATCCTAAATTTAAAATTAAATTTATTTTCTTTTTCTTGTGATAAACTTCAAAAAGACTAGAACCATAATTAAGAGTTTGAACTCTTAGAAATTTATTTTGAATTGTAGAGCTTTCAACTTTCACCTAGATCAAGTTATACCACCATCAACAATAAAGCTTTGTTTTGTACATCCAGATGATTGATCTGACGCTAAAAACATCACTAACTGAGCTACATCGTTTGGTTTTAACTGTCTTTTTAAAGCTTGGCTGTCCAAGATAAGCTTTTTATATTTTGGTGTTAACCAATGTTTAATTTGTCTTTCAGTTGCAATTGAACCAGGTACAACTGAATTTGTTCTAATATTGTATTTTCCATATTCTTGAGCAAATGATCTTGTTAAACCTACAACAGCAGATTTAGCCGTTTCATAAACTACTTTATCTCCTTCTCCTAACATCCATGAGACTGAACTTAAATTTACAATAGATCCTGCTTTAATTTTTTTCATTCCTTTTATAACTGCCTTTGCAGCAAAGAAATAATGTTTTAAATTTACATCCATTCTATTTTGCCAATATTTTTCATCAACCTGATCTGTAGTATGCCTATCATCGTTGGCTGCATTGTTAATTAAAGCATGTATTGGTCCTTTGGTAGAAATAATTTTTTTAATAATTTTTTCTAATTTATTAATATCTAATAAATTACACTCTATAAATGTCGGTAATCTAAATTTATTTTTTTTTATTTTGTTTAATAATTTCCTTGTTTCTTTTAAATTAATATCAACAAAATGAACTTCGCTTCCTTGCTCACAAAAATGCTCAACAATTGATGCTCCTATTCCTGAACCTCCACCAGTTATAAATATTCTCTTATTTTTTAAATCTGAATATTTTACTTTCATACTATATTCTTTCCTCTGTTTGAGCGTCAAATAAAGATGCTTGAGTTAAATCAAAATATAATTTTGTTTCTTTCCCCAGATCTATTTTAATTGTAGATGGAAATTTAGCTAAAACTTCTTGATTTGCATAATCAAATGTCATTATTTGCTCATGACCTATGTACTCACTTAGATCTGCTCTTAAATTAATTTCAAAATCACTTTCATTAAATTTTTTAAAAAATATATGTTCTGGTCTTATACCAAAGAAAACTTCTTTATTATTTAAATTTAATTTATCTTTAAAATCATAATCTCTTATTGGAATTTCTAAATTTGATCCACCCACTGTAAATAATAAGTCTCCTGAATTTTCTTTTAAGATCCCCTTAATAAGATTCATTGATGGAGATCCAATAAAGTCTGCAACAAAAGTGTTGCTTGGCTTGTTGTAAATTTTTTCAGGAGTATCATTTTGTTGAATTACTCCATGATTCATAATTGCAATGTTAGTACCCAAACTCATTGCCTCTGTTTGATCATGGGTCACATAAACAACTGTTGTTTTTAGTTGTTGATGAAGTTTTTTTATTTCTCTCCTCATTTCAACCCGTAGCTTTGCATCTAAGTTAGATAAAGGTTCGTCAAACAAAAATATTCTTGGTTCCCTTACGAGAGCTCTACCAATAGCAACACGTTGTCGTTGTCCTCCAGATAATTGAGAAGGTTTTCTCTCTAACAATTGATCTACCTGAAGAAATTTTGAGACTTTTTCTAACTGTTCTTGTATTTTTTCCTTAGATGTTTTTGCCTGTTTAAGACCAAAAATCATATTCTCCTTAACATTCATAGATGGATACAGAGCGTAAGATTGAAAAACCATAGCAATATTCCGGTCTTTTGGCTCTACTTTGCTAACATTATAATCATCAATAAAAACATCACCTTCATTAATCGTTTCTAATCCTGCAATAATATTTAATAAGGTTGATTTTCCGCATCCAGATGGTCCTAAAAGAACTAGGAAATTTCCTTCATCTATTTCTAAATTAATTTTTTTTAAAACCTCAGTCGATCCAAAGTTTTTTGATAGCTCTTCAATTTTTAATGTTTTCATTATTATCCTTTCACTGCTCCTGAAGTTAATCCTCTAATAAAATATTTACCTGCTAATACATAAACTATAAGTGTTGGAATGCCGGCTATAATAGCTGAAGCCATATCTACATTATATTCTTTTACACTTGTACTTGACAAAACCATATTATTTAATGCAACCTGTATAGGTGCTGCCTCTCCAAATGAGAAAGTTGATCCAAATAAAAAATCATTCCATATTTGTGTAAACTGCCAAATTACAGTTACGACAATAATTGGCGCTGATATTGGAAGTAAAATTTTGAAAAATATTTTAAAAAACCCAGCTCCATCTATTCTGGCAGCTTTAACTAATTCTGTTGGAACAGAAATATAATAATTTCTAAAAAATAATGTAGTAAAAGGTATTCCATAAACTGTATGAACTAAAACTAACCCAATTACTGAATTTGAAATTCCTAATACTCCAAGGGTTCTGGCCATTGGTAGTAATATTGCTTGAAAAGGTATGAAACATCCAAATAATAAAAAAAGGAAAACCCACTGATCTCCTTTAAATCTCCATTTAGTTAAAACATAACCCGTCATCGCTCCAATAAATGTTGAAAAAAATACTGCTGGCACAACCATCTTTATTGAATTCCAAAAATATGGTCTTAAAAAAGTGTCACCGGCTCCATAACCTCGACCTCCCCATGCAACAGCCCAAGATTCTAAATTTAATCCGTTTGGCCAACTTAAAAGAGTTCCTTGACGGATCTCTTCCATTGTTTTTAAAGAAGTAACTACCATAACATAAAGAGGAAAAATGAAATAAGAAGCAAAAACAATTAATATAAAATACAAGAACCACCTCAAAAACATGTTTGTATATTTAGATTTTTGCTCTAATTGTTGGTAAGAAGATGATTTTAAATTACCTTGCATTTTCTCTCCTTAACTCTGAATATAAATATGGAATAATTACAGCAGCTACAGCCATAAACATCATCATCGCACTTGCAGCAGATAAACCAACCTGACTTTTGTGAAATGCTGTTTGTGTCATATACAACGCAGGCATAGTTGTAGAAATACCTGGTCCACCTTGAGTTAATGCCACTATAAGATCATAACTTTTTATGGATATATGAACTAAAATTACAAAACTTGTAAAAAAAACTGGTCTCATCATTGGTAGTAAAATCTTCCAGTAAACTGTAAATAGACTTGCACCATCTATTTTTGCAGCCTTAACAATTTCGTCCTCAACTGATCTTAATCCTGCTAGAAATAACGCCATTACAAAACCTGCAGATTGCCAAACACCTGCTATTACTATGGTATAAATTGCCATTTCTCTATCTACCAACCAATCAAAGGTAAAGTCCTCAAAACCCCAATCTCTAAACATTTTTTGTATACCTAAAGTTGGATTTAATATCCATTTCCATGCAGTTCCTGTAACAATGAATGACAGAGCCATTGGGTATAAATAAATTGTTCTTAATAAACCCTCTGCTCTAATTTTTTGATCCAAAAATATTGCAAGAATAATTCCAATCACCACACAGAAAATTAAAAAAAGAGCTGTAAATATAAGTAAGTTGTCTACTGCTATAAGCCATTTCCTTGATGCCCAAAGTTTCTCATATTGTCCAAAACCCCATAGTTCGTACTTTGGTAAAATTTTAGAATTTGTAAAAGATATATATAAAGTCCAAAGTACAAATCCATAAACAAACCAACCAATTAAACCTACTGCTGGAGCCATTACAATTTTAGGCAAATTTTTTTCTAACCACTTAAACATTATAAATATTTTTTATTAAGATTTAAAAAAAAGGCCACTTAATCAAAAGTGGCCTTTTAATTTTTTATGAACTACATATTTGCTAAAACTGAGTCAGCTAAAGCATTCGCAGCGTCTACTGAAGACATATCAGAATTGAAGTGTTCTGTAATAATATCTTGAAGTGCAGCTTTCATAGTATTTCCTTGAGCCATACCATGAGCAAAACTTGGAACTAATCCGCCACTAGCACCAGCTGTTTTTATATCAGAGTTAGAAGTTTTCGCACATTTATCAAACTCATCCATTGGAACATCTAGTCTAGCTGGGATTGAACCTTTGTATAGGTTAAATACTTTTTGGAAGTTTTTACCCATCATAAGTTTTGCTAGTAGTTTTTGACCCTCTTGTTTTTCTGGATCACTAGTTTTGTAGAATATGAAGCTATCTACATTGTATAAATATCCATTATTTGAAGGCGTAGGAGCACAGTAGTAATCTACACCTGGAACTTTTCCAGCAGCTGTAAATTCACCTTTTGCCCAGTCACCCATTATTTGGAAACCAGCTTTTCCCTCAATTACCATTCCAGTAGCAACGTTCCAGTCTCTTCCTGGACTACCTTCATCAGTATAACTTTGAAGTTTTCTCATTTGATCAAAAACTTTAACTGTAGTCTCACTTCTTAAACAACTTTCTTTTAGATCAACATAACAGTTTTTGTAATAATTATTTCCACCAATACCCATAGCAACTGCTTCAAATACTGTAGCATCTTGCCAAGCTTGACCACCGTGAGCAAATGGAATTATTCCTGCAGCTTTTAATTTTTCTGCAGCAGCATTTACTTCATCCCAAGTTGTTGGAACTGAAATACCATTAGCGTCAAATACAGCTTTGTTTGCCCACATCCAGTCAATTCTATGAATGTTAACTGGTGCAGCACAATATGGTCCACTGTTATTTTGACATTTATGTACAGCAGCAATCATCGGATCTAAAAGTTTATCCCAACCTTCAGATTGAGCAATTGGATCAATATTATATGGAGCCACAACACCTTCTTGGTCATACTCTTGAATTGTAGGACCTTTAATTTGAGATGCTGAAGGAGGATCACCAGCAACTATTCTTGCTTTTAAAGCAACGTTAGCAGCGTCTCCACCACCACCTGTTACAGGCATGTCCATCCATTCACCACCATTTGCAGCAAAATCATCTTTTAAAACTTTAAGTGCAGCAGCTTCCCCTCCAGACGTCCACCAGTGCAATACCTCTATCTTAGGTCCTGCGATTGATGAAGTAGATGTGAACGCTAATGTAATTAAAGCAATTATTAGTTTTTTCATATCGTATCTTCCTCTTTTTTATTTAGTTAACTATTTTTTAAAAACGAAACTATAAGTAGAATAATTACCAATTGATAATTAAAAAAACGCTATGCAACTAAAAATTGATATTGCTTTTTATCCTTATTTTGCAGTATTTTTTTTAGTAAATTAAAAAAGTTAAAAAAGTAAATTCAATTTAAGGTTGAAGTTCTAATATGTCGCGCTTCTGCCTAGTCTTGCAGCACCACGAACGCCACTAGCATCACCAAATTTTGGTTTTAAAAAGACGCCTTCATATTCCCTTCCAATTACAAATTTTCTTACCAATGAATCTACCTCATGTAAAAAATCTATTTCATTTGAAACACCACCGCCAAAAACAAAAGCATCTGGATCTAAAATATTTATTATACTTGAGAGTGACATTGCTAAATTTACTTTGAAATCATCTATAAATCTTTCTGCATCCAAATCATGTTTTCTATTTAATTCAAAGATTTCATTTGTTTTTAAATTTTTTCCATAAATTTTATTAAACCTTCTAGCTAAACCTAGCCCTGATAAAAAACTTTCAATCTCTGCTTCACGTGCATTACTAGAGTCAAATTTTTCTTTTTTTGCTGCGAAATATGGTATTTGATTATGACCCCATTCTCCTGCAACACCGTTAGGGCCACTAACAATTTTTTTATCTATAACTAATCCACCACCTACACCAGATCCTAAAATAATACCGTAGACAATTTTATAATGCTTTCCTGATCCATCTATAGATTCAGATAATGCAAAACAATTCGCATCGTTCTCACAAAAAACTTCCTTTCCAAGTGCTTTACGTAAATCATTTTGAAAAGGTTTTTTCTCTAACCATGTAATATTTGGAGCATTCTTTACCAATCCCGTTTGTGGAGAGTGTACTCCTGGATGACAAACTCCAATTGGAAGTTCTTTTTTAAATTCTTGTTCTAATTTTTTATGAATGTCTCTTATTGCAGTTACAATTTGAGTATAATCTTTTGGACATGATATTCTTGATCTATGTTTTTCTTGACCATCGTGTTCAAGAACTACACTTTCAATTTTAGTAGCTCCAACATCAATACCTACTTGCATATTAATAAGTAGCCCTCCCACCACTCAAATCAAAAACAGCAGCTGTAGAAAACGAATTTTCTTCACTAGCTAACCACGTGACTAAGGAAGCTAATTCTTCTACCTTTGCAAATTTATTTCTAGGAATTTTTGATAACATATAATTAATATGTTCCTCTGTCATTTGTTCAAATATTCTAGTTTTTGCAGCTGCAGGAGTTACACAATTGACAGCGATATTTTTATTTGCAAGTTCTTTACCCAATGATTTTGTTAATCCAATTACTCCTGCTTTGGAAGTGCTGTATGCACTAGCATTTGGATTCCCTTCTTTCCCAGCAATTGAAGAAATATTTACAATTCTCCCATATTCATTTTTCATCATAAAGGGAACAACAGCCTTACAACAGTAAAAAATGGAATTTAAGTTTACATTTATTACCTTTTTCCATTCGTCCAAAGGATAATCAGCGACAGTGGTATTCGTTCCAGTTATGCCAGCATTATTTATGAAAATATCTATTTTGCCGTAATTCCTTTCTATTTCCTCCAAATTTTTATGAACTACATCAAAATCAGTAACATCAACTATTTGATGATTTAAATTTTCTGATTTTACTTTATTGATCGCCTTTTTAACCTCAATTTCATCAATATCCCATATTATAACTTTTGCGCCAGCCTCAATAAATCTTTTTGTTATAGCTAAACCAAAACCTTGGGCCCCACCCGTAACAACCGCTACTCTATTATTTAAATCAAACTTAATCATTATTTCTTTTTAATTTTCTTGATCTTATTAAAGGAAAAGCTAAAGCAATTAAAGATAAAATAAAGAATGTTAAAGCAATTGGTCTTGTGAAAAACATCAACCAATTACCATCGAATATAACTAAAGATTGTCTTAGAGTTCCTTCAACTAACTCACCCAAAATTAATCCAATAATAACTGGAACAACAGAAAAACCATATCTTCTCATAAAGAAACCCAGTACTCCAAAAAATAACATTATCCAAACATCAATTATTGATTGGTTTAAAGAATAAGTTCCACATACAGAAACTGCAAATATCATTGGCCATAAAATTTTATTTGGAACTAAAGTTATTCTTGCAAAAATTTTTGCTCCAAAAAATCCAAATATAAAAAATAGGATATTGGCAATCAACATAGCACCAAATATTCCATACAAAAAATCTGGTTGTTCTCTAAATAAATCTGGGCCAGGTCTAACACCATGAATAATCAATCCTGTAAGAATAACTGCAGTTGTTGCACTGCCCGGGATACCGAGTGCTAAAGTTGGAACCATCGCACCTCCCGTTGCAGCATTATTTGCAGCTTCTGCACCAGCAATACCTTCAATAGATCCTTTACCAAATTCTTCTGGATTTTTTGAAAATCTTTTAGCTTCAGAGTAACCAATTAAAGATGCAACTGTTCCACCTTCTGCAGGTAATACTCCAATGAAAGACCCAATCCCACTTGATCTTAAAATAGTTTTCCAAGTTTTTTTATAATCATCTTTAGTTGGTAACTTAATTGCTTTAAGTGCGATTCTATTGAATATCTGATTAATTAAAGTAGATTGAGTTAGCATTTCACTCATTGCAAATAAACCAACAACAACTGGTATAAATCCTATTCCTTCAGTTAATTCATTTATCCCAAAAGTAAAACGATCAATTGATGTCATAAAATCTTTACCAACTGTAGAAATCAATATTCCAAATGCACCTGCGATTAAATTTTTAATTGGACTACCTTCGCCTATTGAAGCAAGCATCGTCAAACCAAATATTGCTAATGCAAAATATTCTGGCTGACCAAATTCATAAGCAAGTTGCGCCAATATAGGAGCAAAGAAAACAAGTATAATCACACTAAAAATACCTCCAACAGTACTTGAGACTGTAGCCATACCTAAAGCTCTTCCAGCTTCACCTTTTTGTGCTAAAGGATAGCCATCTAAACAAGTGGCTGCAGCTGCTGGGGTACCTGGTGTATTAATAAGTACAGCTGTTATTGCACCACCATAGGTTCCTGCACAATAAATTGAAGTTAATAAAACAATTGCAGATAATGGATCTAGAGTCATTGTGAAAGGTAAGATCAATGCTCCACCTGTTGTTGGTCCTAACCCTGGCAACACACCTAATATCAAACCAAATAAAGTTCCAAAAAATAAAACTAATAATAGTTTAGAACTGAAAAGTGGTGCTAGCATTAATAATAAATTATCCATTTAATTATAGTAAATGTTGGTAATTATTCCTGGGGGAAATCTTAAACCTAAAATAGTTTCAAAGAATATAAAAACAATAATCGGGAAAATAATCCCAACTAGTAATAAATAAAATAATCTTTTTTCTCCCCAACAATAAGAGACAAAGATAGATAAAGCTGATATTGCTAAAAAGAAATCAAGTGTTTTAGAAACTACTACAAAAATAACAAAACTTGATAAAGTTAGAAAGAATGATCTTGGTAATTTCTTTTCTACTTTCCAAGGATTTTTAGTTGCTAAATAATAAATTAATATTGTCATTACTATTATTAGGACCAAGAGCGCTTTTGGGAATGTTGCTGGCTGAATTCCTCTATTTAAAATTGGAGGTACTATGTCGAATGTGAAAGTAGTTATTAGTAAAATCGCTGATACAAAAATAATAACAAATGAAACTTTAAATTCATCTTTAAAAAAAAAGGGCAAACCTTTGTTTGCCCTTTTTTGTTTTCGTACATTACTCATATGCAAATGTACTTTTAATTATATTAGTTAATGTAACCTAAAGCTTTAAGCTGAGCAGTCATTTCAGCAAGCATTTCTTCCATTTGCTTACCCCATTCATCTGCACCTACAACACTTGTCTCATCAAGACCAATTTCTGTTAAGAAATTTTTGTAGTAGTTATGGCTCATAGCTTTCATCATTCCAGCTTCTAATTGTTTTACTCTATCAGCTGGAGCACCTTTTTTAGTTACGAAACCTCTAACAGTAGATAAAGAAACAGGTATACCTAGTTCTTTTGCTGTTGGAGAGTCTCCAATTTTAGCCATTCTATTGTTTGCTAATACAACTGAAACACAAAGTTTACCTTCATTAATTTCAGTTAATGCTTCACCTAGGTTTAAAACACCTACATCAATATCTCCTTTGATAAGGTTTGTTTTAATTGGTGCAACACCTTTGTACGCAACGATAGTTGGATCTTTTAATCCACCTTTTTTTGTAAATGCGATTGCACTGACATCGTCAATACCCCCAGTATGAGTAGTTCCATACTTTAGCGATTTTGATTTTTGTGTGCTAATAAATTTTTTAGCATCTTTGATGTCATTTTTGCAATTTACAACAAATAACTGTGGGTCATCTGTTCCTCTAGCAAGTGGTTGCATATCACTTAACTTAACTTTAGTTTTTCCTAAAGCCATAGAAACAGCATGACCTGTTGTCCAAGTTAAAGTATGATTTCCATCAGCTGGTAAAGACATCATGTAATCCATAGATGCGGCTCCACCACCACCTTTTTTGTTTACTAATTGCATGTCTTGCTTAAGGACTCTTCTTGCCCTTAATAACATCATTCTAGTAGTAACGTCAGTTCCACCACCAAAACCAGCGTGTGTAATTGCTTGTATTGGATGTCCATCAGCTTTAGCTGATGTGATCATTAATGGAAGAGCTACAACAAAAAATTCAGTTACTAGAAAAGCAGCTGCTAAAAATAGTTTAAAGCTTTTTTTCATTATTTCCCTCTTTAGTTAATTTATATTTAATAATTTAAACATAATCTGCTACAAGACGTAAAGGAAAAAATGACTGAAAATAAATCTAACATTGCTCTTCTGCTTGGTGATCCGGCTGGGATTGGACCAGAATTAATTTCAAAGCTTTTAAATGATGAGATGACAAAAAAAGCAAATGTCGTAATTATTGGTGAAAAGCAAGTATTTGAAAGTGGAAATAGTATTACAGGAATTTCACATAATATAGATGTTGTAGAAAATTTTGATGAGGTAAATTTCGATAAATCAAATAGATTTTTATTAGATATTTCTAAAGGAAAAAATCATAAATATAAATTAGCGGAACCATCAAAAGAATCTGGGGAAAGTGTATTACAAGCTTTAGATTTAGCTTTAACTCTTGCTAAAGAAAAAAAAATAGATGCAATTAATTTTGCACCAATGAATAAGACAAGTTTAAAACTTGGAGGCAATAAACATTCAGACGAATTACAGTTAATGGCTGAAAAACTTGAAGTAAATAGTTTTTGTTGTGAGTTTAATGTAATAGATAATTTTTGGACAGCAAGAGTAACCTCTCATATTCCAATTAAAGAAGTTGCTCAACATATTACTAAAGAAAATATAATGAAGCCTATAAAATTAATAAATGAGGTTATGGAGTTAAATGGTGTTAAAAATCCTAGAATTGCTATTCAAGCTCTAAATCCACATGCAGAATTTGGGACAGAGGAAAAAGATGAAATCATTCCTGCTATTGAAGAGGCAAAAAAACTTGGCTACAATGTCGATGGTCCATTACCATGCGATACATCTTTTGTAGTAGCTTTTAAAAACAAAAACCATGATTGTATGGTTGGTATGTATCATGATGCACTTCAATCTGGTCTTAAAGCATTTGGCTTTGATAGAGGAGTTACAGTTCAAGGTGGATTGACTGTACCAGTAACTACTACTGCACATGGATCAGCATTTGCTATTGCTGGAAAAAATGAGGCTAATCTAGCTCCGATTTTAAACTCATTTAAAATTGCATTATCGATGGCAGAAAATAAAAAGAATTAAACTTAATTGTCTGTTAGTTCTTTAGCAAAAGGCATAGATGTAGCAGCACCTGATTTTGTTGTTGAAACACCCGCAACTTTATTTGCAAAAGTTAAAGCTTCTTTTATATCAAGATCATTTGCTAAACCAACAGCAAAAGCTCCATTAAAAGCGTCTCCTGCTCCTGTAGTATCTATTACAGGTTGTTTTAGTTTATAAGCTTCCAGGAAAAAGTTTTCTTTTCCGTTTGCGAAATAAATACCTTTTTCACCTAATGTAATAATCACATTTTTTATACCCTTTTTTAACAACTCATTAGCTGCATTTTTTATATCTTCACTTGTTTCAATTTTTTTATTTAAATAAAATTCAGCTTCTGTTTCATTAGGTGTAAAAAAGTCTATTATTTTAAAAATATCCTCATCAATTTTACGTGCTGGAGCAGGATTTAAAATAGTTATACATTTATGTTCTTTCGCTTTTTTTAGTGCATAAATAGTAGTTTCATAGGGAGTTTCCATTTGTGTCAGAAATATTTCTGAATTTTTAATTGTTTCAACTTTATTATCTATATCTCCAGTAACTAAATGTTCGGCTGCTCCAGAGATAATATTGATAGCATTATTTCCACCTTTATCGATCATAATACCAGCAACTCCTGTAAAAAGTTTGTTATCTTGAATAATTGAATGAGTTTTTACTCCAGCTTCTTTATAAAGGTTTAATGCCATTTCAGAATGACTATCTTTACCAACTTTAGTAATAAAACTTACATTTCCATTTAATCTAGCAGCTGCAATCGATTGATTTGACCCTTTTCCACCTGGACCTACTACATGTTTTTTTCCTAAAATTGTTTCACCTTTGTTCGGAATTCTGTCTCCTATAAAACATAAATCTGCTACGAAAACTCCAAATATAGAAATAGATTTCATTTATTAACTTTTATGACCAAACCTTGCCATCTGGTAAAATTACTCCTTTTGTTAAAACAAAACATCCAAAAGGTCTAGCATCAGTAGTTGTAACTATACAGTATGCTTTTTTTGCTTCTTCATAAAAATTTTGCCTTGTTATTGAACCAACCCTCCAATTTTCTCCAGAAACATTTTTAACTACATCAATAAATTCTTTATGCGTCTCAGTTAATTCGTCTGGTTTATCATCCACTTCCATTCTCAAAGCTGGAGATCCACCTTGTGTAACAATAAAACTATCTAGAGGAAAAACTGAAAGGATTGCTGAGGCTGCTTCCTTAATATTAACTCCATCTAATCTTATTACTTTATCATTAGAAGTATTAGCAGGAAAATTCGCATCAGCTAAAATTAATTTTTCTCCATGACCCATAGATCTTAGATGAAATAACAATTCAGGGCTTAAAACTGGATTAATATTTATTAACATTAAAATATTATATTACATAAAAAAAAAGGGTGGAATTAAATTCCACCCTTTTTAATATTTTATTATCTAATGATTATTTAAAATCGTTAGCGTTTTCTTTTGTTACTAATTGTGTTCCTGTATCGATATTTGGATCAATACTTCCGCCATTAGCTAATTCAAGAGCATATTTAACTCCATATGCACCCATATTATAAGAAAACTGAGCAATTGTTGCTGTCATTTCTCCTTTTAAGATACTTGTAGCTGCATCTGGCGTAGCATCAAATCCTACCACAACCACATCATTCATGTCCGCATCTTTAAGAGCCTGCATAGCACCTAAACCCATATTATCATTTGAAGCAAATATTGCTTTGATGTTTGGATTTTTTAAAATAATTGACTCAGTTACAGATCTACCTTTAGCAGTATCCCACTCAGCAGTTTGAGTTGCTACAATGTTTAATCCACAATTTTTAAAACCTTTTATTGCACCATCTCTTCTTAACAACGCTGTAGATTGTGACTCAATACCAGTTAAAATTGCAACATCAGAACCTTTAGGAGTTTTGTCACAAATAAATTTTGCAGCTAACTCTGCACCATTCATGTTATTTGTTCCAATAAAAGTTACTCCTTCGTTTATTCCTTTCGTATCAACGAATACTACTGGAACTCCACTTTTAATAGCATCATCAACGATCGGAGCAAACGCATTTGGATCTCCTGGTGCAAGTGCTAAAGCATCCACACCTTTTGCTAGTTGGTCTTCTACTTGGTTAATCTGTGCTTGAACATCTCCTTCTTGAGGAGGTGCAATTAAAATTAATTTTACACCTAGTTTTTTAGCTTCCTCTTCAGCACCTTTTGTAACAGATGCCCAAAAAGGGTTTCCTGATCCAGGACCTTTAATGCTGAATAGAATTTTTTTACCATGTCCATCAGCAAAAGAAACTGAACCTAAACTGATTGATAAAAAAATTGCTGTAAAAAAAACAACAATTTTTCTTGTTAAGTTTTTCATTTATTTCCCCTATTGTTATTTAAAAAATTAATTAAATAAAAAAAATGAGAAGAGTTCAACTATTTATAAAGGTGATAAGACAATATTGAATACAACTAAAGAGTGTAATTACGTATAATTTACTTTCTAGTACCCAAATCTCTTCTTAATACGTCTATGTAAACGGCAAGAACTATTATAGAACCTATAAGAACTTGTTGCCAAAAAGAACTTACATCCATCAAATTTAAACCATTTCTTAGAATTCCCATAATCATTACACCTGCAAATACTCCTAAAACTGTACCTCTTCCACCAAAAAAACTTGCTCCTCCAATTATACATGCGGCGATCGCATCAAGTTCAGATTGAAGTCCAGCGTTAGGATAGCCTGAGTCAGTTCTTCCTGCTAAAATTAAAGCACCAATACCAGATAAGAATCCACATAATGAATAAACTATAACTAAAATTTTGTTAACATTTATTCCAGATGCTCTAGCAGCATTAGGATTTCCTCCAATTGCATAAATCCATTTTCCAGTTTTGCTATGATTTAAGAAAATCCAAAAAATTATGTATACAATTGCAATTAATACTAAACTTACAGGAAGGTATTGCGATTTTTCTAATCCTAACCATTGAAGATCAATTCTTCCATGGCCAAGATACCTAACTTCATCTGTAAAACCACTTATAGGAGTTCCTCCAGAAATTAAGTTTCCAGTTCCTCTAAATATATAAAGTGTACCCAAAGTCATTATAAAAGGATGTGGCATGCGAAGTAAGGTGATACCTAGGCCATTAAATAGACCACATAAAAACCCTGCAATAAGAGGTGTAATAACCACTATGTACCAAGGCGCTCCAGCTTTAGCAACAACAGCTAAAATCATTAATGACAACATCATGATTGAACCGACCGAAAGATCTATTCCAGCAGTCACAATTACCATAAATACTCCCAAAGCTAACATTGACTGCCAAGATATTTGTTTAAAAACGTTAGTTACATTTCTCCAAGATAAAAAAACATCTGGTTGTAATATGTGCATAACCAAAATCATAATTACTAATAAAAGAAGAATTCCATATTTTTCTAAATATGGCATTAGTTTCAAATGAAGACTTACAATTTTTTTATCTTTATCTTCCATGTTTATTTTTTTCCCATAATCCAACCTATCACTTCATCTCTAGAAGTATTTGATAGACTTGCTTCTGCAAAATTTGTTCCCTGAAACAAAGCCATTACTCTGTCACATACTGTAAATATATCATCCATTCTATGACTTATTACAATCACTCCAACACCTGTTTTTTTTAAACTATTAATCAGATCTAATACTTTACCCACTTCTTTGATTGCTAATGCAGCAGTTGGTTCATCCATAATTACTACTTTAGCATTAAAAGCTGTAGATCTGGCTATTGCAACAGCTTGTCTTTGACCACCTGATAGTTCCTCCACTTTTTGATCTGCACTTTTTACATTTATTTTTAATTTATCTAGGTGAGCATTTGTTAATTCTTTTATTTTATTAAAGTCTAATAATTTTATAAATCCTAAATTTTTAGTGGGTTCTCTTCCAAGAAATATATTTTCTCCTATTGGTAAGTTACCTGCTAATGCGAGATCTTGATAAACCATTTCTAATCCTAAGTTTTGAGAGTCTCTTGGACTTTCTAAAATTTCCTCTTTACCCTGAAAGAATAATGAGCCTGCACTAGGTTTATAAAGACCAGATAATACTTTCATCAAAGTTGATTTCCCAGCACCATTATCTCCAACAACACCTAAGCATTCTCCCGCGTGAACTTTTAAGTTTACATTCTCCAATGCTGTTATGGTTCCAAAATATTTTGTTATTCCTTTTGCTTCTAGTAGTGGATTAGTAGTTGATGACATAAATTATAAAATTATTAAAATATCAATTAATTGCAACTGGTTTTGAAGCTAATAATCCTACTGTCTTTAATTCAGCCTTTTTACAAAATTTAGGTTTTAAATTTTTTGATATTAAATGCATGTCCTTTAAAACTATGTCCCCCATAGCAAAAAAAGCCTCTGTCAAAGCTCCAGCTCTGTGTGCTGAAAACAAAATATTTTTAACTTTTCTGATTGGGTCATTTTTTCTCACTGGCTCCTCAGGAAATACATCTGTAGCTACATAAATATCTCCCTTTTTAACTCTCTTGATCAAGTCTTTAAAATTTACAACTGCTGCTCGACTCATCAATATAAATAATGAGTTTGTTTTCATTTTATTAATTAAACGTTTGTTTACTAAATTTTTATTTTTAGTTGTTACTGCTGCTAATACGTAAATAATTTCGCACGTTTTGAACATATTATTTAAGCTAACTGGATTAAATCCAAAGCTTTTAATTTTGTTCTTAGACAACCAAGGGTCATAAACATTTATATCTTTAGTAAAAGGCAGCAACAGTGGATATAACGATTTTGCTAGGTCGCCAAATCCTAATAATCCAATTTTTTTTCCTGATAAAAGTGATGCTTTTAAATTACTTTCTAATCCATATTTCTCTTTACCTTTTACAAAATCAAAATGAGCATTATGAATATTTCTTAACAAAGAAAGTGTCATTCCTAATGCAATTTCTGCTACAGGCTTTGAAAATACTGGAGAGGTTGCAATTACATAAATTCCTTTTTGAGAACAATAAGTATAATCAACATTGTTCATAAAATTACTTTCAACATTTATTATTGCTTTTAATTTTTTTGCTTTTGACAAAATTTTTTTATCTAAGTCTGGCTGACCCATTATGAAAGTAGCTTTATTAATATAGTTTTCATAAAATTGTCTTTTTTTTTTATTAGGTGCTATTAAAACTTTATATTTTGTTTTTAATTCTTTTAATTTTTTTTTTGTAAAAATCAGATCCAATGTTCTTGGAAAAGGATCAGATATAACAATTGGTTTTGACATCTAAATTAAAATTTTTTTTACTTCTTCTTCAGTAAATTTTTTTGGTCTATCACATATTGTTTCTATTTTTTGAGGAGTCCCTGTGTTAGCTGCCCTCATGGTTGACTCGATTATATCTAATACATGTAAAGATAAATCACCTGAACACCTATGTTTTTTGTTTTTTTGAATAGAATATAACATTTCAGATAAACCAACACTCCGATAGTTTGCATTTGTAGCAGCTTCATTTGATCTTCCACTAGATGAGGTTATGTTTATTTTTCCTAAATGCATCTTGTCTGTTTTATGTTCACCCCATTTTCCACCTTCTGTAACAGAAATAAAAACAGAACCCCCAAACATATTGGGATCTGGAACAATAATCGATCCTTTTGTGCCATAAAGCTCCATATGGTTTCTTTGATGATTAATTACATCAAATGAGAGTGTTACTTGAATTATAGCACCACTGTGAAATTGGATTGTCGCTAAATATGTTGTAGGTGTTTCCACCTTAAATGATTTGTTTTTTTTAGGTCCCACTCCATAAATTCTCTTTTTAAAAGCAGTTAATGTTCTTCCTTGAACTTGTTTTGCAGGTCCAAGTAAATTTACCAATGTTGTAAAAAAATATGGTCCCATATCGATTACTGGACCTCCTTCTTTTTTATACCAAGACTCAGGTTTTGGATGAAAAGACTCTACTCCAGGAAATGCGAAAATTGCATTACCAAGTTTAATCTCTCCAATCAAATCTGAATCAATTAATTCTCTAGCTTTTTGAATTCCTCCACCTAAAAATGTATCTGGAGCGTTTCCAAGATAAAGTTTATTTTTTTTTGCTAGAGAGACTAGTTCTTTACCTTTTGCAAAATAAGTTGCTAGTGGTTTTTCTGAATAAACATGTTTACCTGAGTTCAAAACTTTTTTTGATACTGAATAATGAGATTGTGGAATTGTTAAATTTAAAATAACTTCTATTTCATTATCTTTTAAGATTTCTGAAACTGTTTTAGATTTAATATTGTATAATTTTGCACATTTATCGGCTGCTTTTTGATCAATATCTGCACAGGCAATTATTTTAAAATTATTAAAATATTGTTGCCCTCTAAAGTATGTCTCGGCGATGTGACCACAGCCTATAAGACCGACCTTAAAAATTTTATTCATAAAGATTTATACGCCTTGTCTTTGTTTATCTTTTCCTTCTTTATAAAGTTTTAAAGCCTCTTCATTTTCTTTAGTTTTAGGAATTTCAAGTGTTGGACTGTCCCAAAAAGCAGAACCCTCAACCCACTTATAGGCATGAGTTTTAATTGAAATAACGTATGTTACATCAGATGCTTTTGCTCTTTTAAATGCAGCTTCAAGATCTGAAATTGAATTAACATGTTCTGATTTAGCTCCCATACTTTCTGCGTGTTTTGCAAAATCAACATCAACTAATCCAGGAGTATTAGAGCTCTTTAATAAGTTATTATATTCTTTACCACCTTTAAATAATTGAAGTCGATTGATAACTGCAAACCCACCGTTATCACAAACTATAATTATTAATTTATTTTTTGTAATAACTGATGAATAAATATCTGTGTTATTTAAAAGATAAGAGCCATCTCCTACAAAAGAAATTACTTCTTTATCTGGATTTGCCATTTTTATTCCAAGTGCTCCTGAAATTTCATAACTCATACAACTAAAACCCCACTCTGTTTCATGAGTATTTAATTCTCTAGGTCTCCAAACTTGAACAACTTCACCAACTAAGCCTCCTGCTGCGGTAACTGCTATATCTGTTGGGTCAGAGTTTCTATAAATTGCACCAATTACCTGGACATAACTTGGAACTTCTTGATTTGTTGGCGCACTCTCTTTATCTATATGATCATTCCATGATTTGAGTTCAATTTGAGATTTTTTATTCCATTCTTCTCCAGCTTTCCAATTACCTAATACTTGTGAAAGCTCTGTTAATGAAACTTTAGCATCTCCAATAACAGCTTGCGCTAAATGTTTGTTAGCATCGAATCTTGATACATTTATTGAAACTAGTTTAAAATTTTTGTTTTCAAAATTTGCCCATGATCCAGTTGTAAAATCTGCAAGTTTGGTTCCAACTGCGATTGCTAAATCTGTTTCTTTTGCTAAAGTATTTGTATTTTTTCCACCTAAACCACCAATTTGACCTGCAAAATGAGAATGGTCTCTTTTCATTGTAGAATATCCCATTACAGTTTGCGTAACTGGTATATTATGTTTGATCGCGAACTGACTCAACTCCTCCATTGCATCTGAGTAAAAAACCCCACCACCTGAAATTATAATTGGATTTTTAGATGACTTAATTTTTTCTGCTGCCTCTTTAATTTGAAATTCATCTGGTCTTGGTCTTCTAATTGCATGTACTCTTTCTTTAAAAAACTCTTCTGGATAATCAAAGGCTTGACCTTGTACATCTTGGCTTAAAGCAATACATGCTGGACCACAGTCTGCAGGATCTAACATTGTATGAACTGCTGCTGGGAATGATTGAATAATCTGTTCTGGTCTAGTTATTCGATCAAAATATCTTGTAACTGGTTTAAACGCATCATTAGCTGTTATTCCTGGATTATTAAATTGCTCAACTTGTTGCAATACTGGATCTGGCATTCTGTTTGCATAAGTGTCTCCAGGTAAAAATAAAATTGGCAACCTGTTACTCATGGCAACTGCTGCAGCTGTGACCATATTAGTTGCACCAGGCCCAACAGAAGATGTCGCTACAAAAATTTGTTGTCTTCTTTTAGCCCTAGTATAACCAATTCCTGTAAGAGCCATATTTTGTTCATGGTGCCCTCTATATGTTGGCAGTTCTTTTTGATTTTCCTCTAGTGCTTGACCTAAACAAGCAACATTTCCATGTCCAAAAATTCCAAAGACACCTGGAAATAACGGTTCTTTTTTACCATTAATTAATATTTTTTGAGCTATCAAATATTTTACGATTGCATGAGCGCATGTAATAGTAATTTTTTTCATAAAGTATGTTTGTCTTTTAATATGTATAGTCTTTATATATAATTCTATTTATAAATTAAAAAACCTAATTAAGTAAACTTAAAAATAAAATCTATGTACGAAAAATTTGGACAATTCATTGATGGGAAATGGCAACAAGCCGAAAAAAAAGAAACTTATGAAGTAATCAATCCTGCAACTGAAGAAGTAATTGGAAAAGCATCGAAAGCTTCAACTATTGAGGTACAAAAAGCGTTAAAGTCAGCAGAAAAAGGTTTGGAGGTTTGGAAAAATACTGCGCCATGGCAGAGAGCTTATGTGCTGAGAAAAATTGCAGATCTAATGAGAAAAAAAAAGGACGTGCTTGCAAAATGGTTAACATTAGAAGTAGGAAAACCACTTACAGAAGCTGTTGGTGAAGTTGGTGGCGGTGCTGATATTTTTGAATGGAATGCCGAAGAAACAAAAAGAATTTATGGTCAAACTCAACAAAGTAGATTTCCAGATACAAGAGTACATGTTTATTATCAACCAGTAGGAGTGGTAGCTGCTCTAGTTCCTTGGAATTTTCCAATAGTTTTAGCCTCAAGAAAAATTTCAACTTCTTTAGCTGCTGGATGTTCTGTTATATGTAAGCCAGATGTAATTACTCCTGGAGCTGTAATGGAATTAGTAAATATCTGTAAGGAAGCTGGTGTACCAGATGGTGTAGTAAATCTTTTATCAGGTGATCCTGCAGAAGTTTCCAACGAGTTAATGGAATCTGATATAATTAAAAAAGTTTCAGTTACTGGGTCAACTAGAGTTGGAAAAATTATTTTAAAAAAAGCTGCTGATAAAGTTCAGAGAGTTACTATGGAACTAAGTGGACATTCACCATTTATTGTATGTGAAGATGTGGATATGAACAAAGTAGCTGATATAGCAATAACCGGTAAATTTAGAAATAATGGTCAAGTCTGTATTTCTCCCAATAGATTTTATATTCAAGAAAATAGAAAAGATGAGTTTGTTAATGCTTTTGTAAAAAGAGCAAAAAAATTAAAAATTGGAAATGGTATGGACGAAGGTATAGATTTAGGACCATTAACTACTGCTAAGAGATTGGAAGAAATAGAAAAATTAGTTGAAACAACTAAAAAAGAAGGAGCCAAAGTTTTGATGGGTGGACAAAGACCCCCTGGCTTCAATAAAGGATATTATTATGAACCAACTGTATTTGATGACGTAAAAGATAATTTTACAGTAATGAAAGAAGAGCCTTTCGGTCCATTAGTTCCAATTTTAACTTTTAAAACTTTTGATGAAGTTATTGAAAGAGCAAATGATAATGACTTAGGTTTATGTAGTTACCTTTACACTAATTCTATGGATAAAGCTCATATTGGATCTGAAAAACTAGAATCTGGTTGTGTTGCTGTTAATACAGGTGTTGTTGCTATTGCTGAAGCTCCTTTTGGAGGTATAAAACAAACTGGTTATGGTCGCGAAGGTGGTTCAGGTGCAATAAAAGATTATCTGAATGTGAAATACACCCACATGGGATTAAAAATCTAAAAAATGAGAAAAAATAAGATCAAACAAATGATGAAGGAAGGAAAAACTGTAATTAATGGTTGGTGTGCAATACCTAGCACTGTATCAATCGAAGGAATGTCTGGTCAAGGTTGGGACTCTCTAACAATTGATATGCAACATGGATTAATAGATTACAGTAATGCGCTCCCTATGCTTCAAACAATATCTTCAACAAATGTAACTCCTTTAGCTAGAGTAAATTGGAATGAACCTGGTCAAATCATGAAAATTTTAGATGCAGGTTGCTATGGAATTATCTGCCCAATGGTAAGTAATAGAAAACAAACTGAACATTTTGTACAAGCGTGCATGTATCCCGCTGAAGGCTACAGAAGTTTTGGTCCAATTAGAGGGTTAATATATGGAGGTGTTGATTATGCTGAGCATGCTAATGATGAGATATTGAAATTAGCAATGATAGAAACTAAAGAGTCTCTAGAAAAGCTTGATGAAATTATGTTAACACCTGGGTTAGATGGTATCTATATTGGACCAGCAGATTTAAGTTTAGCGTTAAATGAAAAACCAGGTTTTGACAGGCCAGAAAATACAAAAGCTTATTCGGAAATTTTAAAAATTTTAGAGCACGCTAAAAAAAACAATATTTTTGCGGGTATACATTGTGGTACAACTGAGTACTCATCAAAAATGATAAAAAAAGGATTTAATTTTGTAACAATTGCGTCTGATTTAAGAATTTTAAATTCTAAAGGAAAATCTATCGTAGAAGAAATAAAAGGTTTAGACAGTAAAAAAGAGGTTTCCTCAACTTACTAATCCAACAGATTTAAAAATTCTTCAAATTTTGTTTTTTCTAAGTTTGAAGATTGTTTCTTACCCGGAAATTTACCTGTCATTGAATCTTTTTTAAATGCTTTAAGGGCTTTTACTCTTTCTAATTTTATCTCATTTTTTAGTCCTAATAAATTTCCATATGCTTTTGAATGTCTTGGAGGATTTTCGGTGTCTCCACAAATATCTTCCATAAATAAATACATCACATCAGCATTTTTACCTGATCCTAACGAAACAGTTACAATATCTGTACGCTTTGAAATTTCGCCCATTACGTTTTCAGGTATAACCTCACACTCTGCAGAAAAAGCACCAGCATCTTCTAATCTTTTAAACTTTAGAAAAAGTTCATACGCTTCATCAGCAGTTTTACCTATAGCTCTCAACCCACCTACCCAAGTAGATTTTCTTGGTACTAAACCTAGATGACCCATTACTGGAACGTCTTCCTTAGATAACATTTCAACTATATCCATACTTCTAGGAGTCATAACCGCATCTGCACCATTTTCTAAAGCTTTAAAAGCCCCACGCATAATATCATCTTTAGTCACAAACTCATTTAATACTAAAGCTGCCGTTAAAAATAAATTTTTTGAACCTTCTCTTACAGGAATAATATTTTTTGCGTTTGATATAATCATATCAAAGCCTGCCTTTTCTGCTGCCTCTGCTTCTTCAATGCTGTTCGCAGTAACTTGTGTAAATTTTCTTTTTCCCTTAGCTGCTTTTAAGTCCCGAACAGTTAACGTTCGCTTTGCTGGTTTAGCAGCCCATGTATAGATATTTTTCATTTAATTCCTTTATAAAGAATATCTCTTCTATCAATAAACTCCTCAAAGGTTTTAATGGTAATTACAGAAGGTAAAATAAAAATGGATCTTTTGTCTTTCTCGTTTCTAATGATTCTAAAGTAACCTTTTTTAATTGCTGTATCGATATAAACGTTTGAGGTCAAATATGATTTTTCAATCACTTTAAGTAATTGATTTTTAGTAATTGATTTATTTTTGTAATAAGCCAGCATAACCATGTGTAACATTATCCAATGTTGTGGTGTTAAGGAAAACCAATTCAATAATTCATTAGCTAATCTTCCTTCAAAATCTCCAAGTGATATTTCTGCTAGTTGAATTCTTTTTTGAGTTAGTTTTGGAATTTTTTTTTGTTCTTCGAAGTGTTTTGGATATTTAAACTGTCTTTTCATTAAATAAATTTAAACACATTCAGTTTTCTATTCAATACTATTTTTATTTAATAGTTCTTTGTAAATATTGTTTACTCTGTATACTTCAGTTGCAGTATTAAAATATCCTTCATATTCTATTTCATTAGGTGTTACATCAAAATGATAATGACCAGCATCTCTATCGTGATTATAAGAATGAAAATGAGTATGCTCACCAGACTCTCTTAGATTTAATTCACCTCCAGTTGGATCACCAGTCCAAAGAACAGAATAACACTGTAGTTTTGGTCCTACAGGTTCATAAAATTGAAGAAAATCTTTCACACATTTCATTTGTTTTGGGTCGTAATACTCATGTTTTATATCTTTATAATCAGGTTGAACATGTGATCTTATTTTTCCATCTAATACTCTAAATACACCTGAGAGAGACATATGCTCATTTTTTTTAATTTCTAAATTCTTTGATAAAGAATACCTAATTGCTTGAGGTAAAGAACCTTGTTCTCCACTTCTACCTTTGATTTTAATTTTAATAACTTTTCCTTGTTTACCGTCTGTATAATAAATGTTGCCAAGTCCACCGTGTTTTTTTGCAGAATATTTTTCAACAATACATTTTTTGTCTGGACTTACTCTAGCTATTATTGATTTAGACTCATCAGTAATTAAATTTTCATTTATAACTAATTCTCCACAGTGACCATCTAAACATGACATCGCACCTGATCCGGCCCCTAAAGCATAGGATTTTTCAGAATCAATCATTTTTGATATTTCTTGATAGTCAAATTCCACACCAATAAATTTTGGATCATGCATATAAGGCTCTCCACCAACATCGATTATTTTTTGATTTCCACTAATTCCTTCTGATGGACAATCCCAATCTCTAAGATTAGGGCAATCTACCACTTCTACTTCAACTTTTTTGAAATTTTCAGACAATCCTTTTCTTAATGCTTCTGAAATATCTTCTAATGAATAATCTTTAAAAGTTCCTTTTTCTATTTTTAATTGCATGATGTTAATAAGCTATTATTTATTTTGCATAATGTCTATAGATAATATATATAATTTCTATACATAAATAGTTTTAAGTAAAATAACGATGATTAATAAAGATTTGAAAGTAGCGGTACTTGGTGCAGGAGCAATGGGTTGTTTATTTGGCGGTTTACTTGCTGAAAAAGGTTTAAACGTAATTTTAATTGATGTTTGGAAAGAACATGTAGATGCAATTAATAAAAATGGTTTGAAAATGGATGGACATGGTGGTGATCGATTAATCAAAGTTAAAGCCACTTCAGACCCATCCTTAATAGAAAAAGTAGATGCTATAATTGTTATGTGTAAAGCTACAGCTTTAGAGCCAGCATTAAATAGTATTAAAAATATTATCAAAGACAAAACAGTGTTCATGTCTTTTCAAAATGGCATTGGTCATGAAGCAATTATTCAAAGTATTGTCGGCGATGAAAAAGTTATTGGTGGAACAACTACTCAGGCTTCAAATATTTTAGGTCCGGGACATATAATGAATCATGGTTCATTACCATCTTGGATTGGTGAGTACGAGGGAGGAATTTCTGATCGAATTAAAGAAATAGCAGACACTTTTACGGCTCATAATCTTGAAATGATTGCTGCAGAAGATGTGAAGAAAAGAAAATGGATGAAACTTTTTGCTTTAACAGCAATTGGACCATTATCTGCAATTTTTGATCTTCATCATACTGACTTGTATGTAAATAACAAAGCAAATGAAGTGTCTCTTGGTTTAGGTAAAGAAATAATTTTAGAAACTAGAGAAGTTGCGCTTGCTGATGGTGTAAAAGTCTCTGAAGATGAATGCTTATTTATGTTTAATAAAATTGTAGATTCGATGCAAACTAACAAGTCATCAATGGCTTTTGACATTCAATACAAGAGAAAAACTGAAATAGACTTTATTAGTGGTGCAGTTTCAAAAATAGGTAAAAAACATGGTATTAAAACACCATTAAATGACCTTATGTATAAAATGATTAAAGTGAAAGAAGGTATGTACAGCTAAATGCTAAGTACAAATAAATTAAAAAAAATCAAAAGTAACTTTCCTGTTTTAGTTGGACATAACATTGTTTCAAAAAAAATCTGTAACTTATTAATTAAAGAAATAAGCAACTCAAAATCATTTGACGATATGATTATGGGTGGTAGGAGCAGAATAAATAAAGGCTCAAAAAATTTTAATTTATATATCAAAAATTCAAAAAACTCTGCAAAACTTTTAAAACTATTTAATAGTAAGTCATTTTATAAAAAGATTGAAAGTATTTTTATAAAAAATTTTAAAGATGGACCATGGGTAAATTTACACAATCCAAAATCTTTTAATCCAAAAAAGTTCACTATAAAAAAAAAATTAAATTCTAGTGAATTAAAAAAAATGTTGGGTAACAATTATACAAATCCTAGAGTAAATTTAGATATAGACTTTTCAGTATCCAAAGGGGGATATAGATTAAGACCTCATAGGGATGATATAACTAGGCTATATAATTTCTTAATTTATTTAACAGACATACCAAAAAAGAATGGTGGCTCTCTTACAATTTATAGAAAAAAGGCAAAAAAAAATTTAAGAAAGAGTTTTAGAAGATTTCCAAAAATAACTGAACTTGAAGTAGTCAAGTCTTTTACTCCAAAAAAAGGAACCGTTATTTTTTTTCAGTCTACTCCAAATTCCTATCATGGAGTGAAAAGGTTTATAGAGAAAAATTGTCCTAAGCGTTTTTTTATTTATGGAAGTTATGCCTTAAATAAACCAGTTATATGGAATTATAAAGGTATTTCATATTACCCTCACATAATTAGTAACAAAAAAAGAATGTTAACCTCTTTCCATGACGTGAACTATTTAACCACACCACCAAACCATTGAAATTATTTGAATGATAAAATAAATTTTAACAATGAAAAACACTCTTCAAAAAAAATTATATGAGAATGGGTACTTAATTATTAGAAATATACTTAATTTTAAAAGAGACTTAAAACCAGTCCTTAATGATATGGAATTTGTAATGGATTGTCTCATTCAAAAATATGTAAAAAAAAATGAGGTGAAAAAAGTTTTTAACATGAATTTTAAAAGAAAATATTCATATATATCAAAACTTAATATTTATGATCTGGATCAATATTTTAATACAAGATTACCTAGAGACCATGTAAAACAAGACAGTGATTATTTCGCCACTCAATCGTTATGGAACTTAATTACTAATGAAAAAATTTTAGATGTTGTAGAAAAAATTTTAGGTAAAGAAATAATGTCTAATCCTGTTCAAAATACTAGAATTAAACAACCTGAAAAAAAATTGCCAAAAGGATCTATTCTTGACGGCTTAAGTGGTAGAACACCTTGGCATCAAGACGCTGCAGTTTTAAATTCAAGAGGACAAAAATTAACTGATATGGTTACAGTGTGGATACCTTTTACCAAAACTACTAAAAAAAATGGATGCATGATTACAGTAAAAAAAATCAATAAAATGGGATTATTAAATCATGTATCAGGATATAGAGGACAGGTGGAATTAAAAAATAGTGAGTTGCTAGACAGTATGAAACACATTTATTTAGAAGCTAACATAGGAGATGTAATATTATTACACAAACATTCTATACACTGCTCTTTACCAAATAGATCAAATGATTTTAGAATCAGTGCTGATTTAAGATATAATGTTGCCGGACAACCTTCAGGAAGAGAACCACTTCCAAATTTTTATGTACGAAGTAAAAATAAAAAAAATCTTAAAGTTCAAAACTTTAAACAATGGTTGTCTCTTTGGGAGAATGCTAAAGAAAGACGTATCGGAAAACATGCATTTAAGTATCCTCTGCCAACGTATAAGAATAATAAAAGGGACTTATCTAATTTAGTTTAATATTAATAAACATAAATTTAATCAAAAAACTAATTTACTTTATAGAATAATTTTCGTATTAAAATTGCTCTCTAAAAAACTTATATACAATTATGAGTAATAAAAAAAAGATATTAATTATTCAAAAAGTCCATGAAAAAGGTATGGAATTAATTAATAACAATCCCAATTTTCATGTTGAAGTAACTGACGACACTTCATTAGAAAATTTAAAATCAAAATTAAAAGATTGTGATGGTGCATCTATAAGAACTGCTAAACTTCCTGGAGAAACATTTGAGGAAGCAAAAAAATTAAAAATTATTTCAAGACATGGTGTTGGTTATGACAATATCGATTTAAAAAAAGCTAAAGAAAAAGATATAAAAATAACAATAACAGCTAACGCTAATGCTGTTACAGTTGCAGAACATGTAATGTTTGTTTTGTTAAATATTGCAAAAAGAAAAGACTTATTTGACAAAACAGTAAGAGAGGGAAATTTTAAAGAAAGAAATAAATTACCAAAAACAATAGAAATATGGAAAAAAAATTTTTTGATAATGGGTTTTGGAAGAATAGGAAGAGCGTTAATCAAAAGATGTCTGGGCTTTGAAATGAATGTTTTTGTTTATGATCCATTTGTAGACAAGGATAAAATTGAAGAATTAGGTGGAAAAAAAGTAGAGGATCTAGCTGAGGCAGTAAAAACAATGGATGTTATTTCGCTACATATGCCTTTGACAGACAAGACTGAAAATTTAATTAATTATGATTTATTAAAAACAATGAAAAAAACCTGCATAATTGTTAATGCAGCAAGAGGTGGAATTATTCATGAAGAAGATCTTGATAAAGCGCTAAATGAAAATTTAATTTTTGGAGCTGGTATTGATGTTTTTAAAAAAGAACCACCTGATGACAATAATCCACTTCTTATAAATGAAAAAGTTTATTTAAGTCCTCATACTGCAGCTTTTACTGATGAGTGTATGACAAGAATGGGAAAAGAAACAATACAAAACATTATTGATTTTTTTGAGGAAAAATTAGAAAAATCTAAAATTGTAAAATTATAAATATCTGGAAATAATAAACTTACTAATATTTACAAATAGTTAATTTTTGTAGATCTCAATGTTACTTTTATTTAAGGTCTCAGTTAAATATTTATAACCAATCTTTGCATATTCAAAAGGATTTGCTTTTGCTGGGTCTTGTTCTGCCTCAACTACCAACCAACCTGAATAATTTTTTTCTTTCAAGGCATCAAATAAAGGTTTGTAATCAATACAGCCATCTCCAGGTACTGTAAAAGCACCCTCTAAAAATGCATCTCTAAAACTTAAGTCTTCTTTTAATGATTTATCTAAAACATTTTTTCTAATATCCTTGCAATGTATATGAATAACTCTTTCACTAAAATTTTTTAATATTTTCAGAGAATTGCCTTGAGCAAAGAGCATGTGACCAGTATCTAAAGTAAGTTTTACACTATCATCAGTGTTCTCAAGTAATCTTGTAGTATCTTCCTCAGTTTCTATAACTGTCCCCATGTGGTGATGATAAGCAAGTGGCATACCTTCATCTTGTAAATATTTACCCATCTCAGAAATTTTTTTATAATAATTTTTAGATTCTTCTATATCCATTTTTGGTCTGTTCGAAAGTTTTTTATATGGATCTCCTTGAATTGATCCTGAAACTTCAGCAAAAACAATGCAAGGTGCGTTACAATCTTTAAACAATTTTAGCTGATCATGTATAAACTTTTTTTCCTCATCTAATGTATTTTTTCTTAAATTTGCTCCATACCAACCAGAACAAAGATTTAGTTTAAACTCATTTAATTTTGGAATTAATTCCTCTGAATTCTTTGGAAACTTTCCACCAGACTCTATACCTATAAATCCTGCCTGACTTGCTTCTAACAAACATTGTTCCAAAGGTGTATCACCACCAAGTTCTGGCATGTCGTCATTACTCCATGCTATTGGTGCTATTCCTAATTTTACTGACATAAATATTTTTTTTGCTAAGATATATTCAATGTTTAAATCAAATAAAACTAAAAAATTAAGTTTAGGAATTGTTGGGGGTGGTCCTGGGTCTTGGATTGGTCATGTTCATAGAATCTCATCTAGATTTGATGATCAATACGAATTAGTTGCAGGTGTTTTTTCAAGAAGTGTAAAAATTTCTACTAAGTTTGGAAAGAGTATGGGTATTTCATCAGATAGATGTTACTCAAATTATAAAGAAATGGCTGAGAAGGAAGCTAAGAGAAAAGATGGAATTGATGTGGTTGCAATAATGACACCTCCATCTAGTCATCAAATTATTGCTGAAAAATTCATTTCAAAAAATGTAAATATAATTTCTGATAAACCTTTTGCAGGAAATTTAGATCAAGCAAAAAAACTTTTCAAATCAATAAAAAAAAATAAAAAAATAAAATATGCGCTAACTCATAATTATTCTGCTTATCCAATGGTGAGAGAAGCAAAAAAATTAGTTGAAAAGGGTAAAATTGGTAAAGTTGAATATGTTAATGTTGAATATATTCAAGATTGGTCTGGTGGAACAAAAATTAATTCAAAAAATGTAAAAAGAAAACTTAAATGGAAAATTGATAATAAAATAGTTGGGGCATCAGCTGTTTTAAATGAAATTGGAACTCATGCGTACCATTTAGCCTCTTATATTTCGGGTTTGAAGGGACAAACAGTTTTTGCAGATATTAAACAAATATCAAAAAAAATTAAAATGGATGATAATGCGCAGGTTATGATCAATTTTAACAATGGTGCAAAAGGAATGTTTTGGACAAGTGTAATGGCCAAAGGTGGCGTTTATGGTTTAAGAATTAGAGTATTTGGTTCTAAAGGTAGTTTAGAGTGGGTTCAAAATGATCCAAATTATCTTAAATTAAATCCAGAAAAAGGTGCAGTAAAATTATTAGAAAGAGGATTTCATAATTCAGAATTTTCAAAGCAATTCTCTAGAATAAAATTTGGTCATCCTGAAGGGTATCTTGATGCGTTTGCGAATATTTATAAAGAGTTTGCAGACTCTTTGAAAAACAAAACAAAAAAAAGATACTTTTATCCAAATGAAGATGAGGGTTTAGAAACAGCGAAATTTATTAGTGCGTGCAAGGTTTCGTCAAAAAGTAAAAAATGGGTAAAAATCAAATAAACGTAGCGTTATTTGGTCTAGGTAGAATAGGTCAAATGCATGCTGAAAACTTAATTAACCATAAAAGTTTTTATTTAAAATATACTTTTGATATCAATAAAGAGTTAGCCAAAAAATTTTCAAAAAAATTTGATACAATTAATATTAATAATACCGAAAAAGCTTTTAGAGACAGAAATATAGATTTAATATTTATTGCATCTAGTACCTCTACTCATATTAAATTTATAAAAGAAGCTGTAAAATTCAAAAAAATAGTCTTTTGTGAAAAACCTTTAGATTTAAACATTCATAAAGTTAATAAATGTTTAAGAGAAATTAAAAAGTATCAACCTAAAATACAATTAGGTTTTAATAGAAGGTATGATCCAGGACATAATTCAATTAAACAAGAACTGATTAAAGGAAAGATTGGAAGACTTGAAAAAATAATTATCACTAGCAGAGATCCTTCACCACCCTCATTAAATTATTTAAAAATTTCTGGAGGTATATTCAAAGACATGATGATTCATGATTTTGACTTACTTAGATTTTATTTAGAAAAAGATGAGATAGAAAATATTTTTACTACAGCTAGTAATATTTCAGATAAAAGATTTGATAAAATTAAAGATTATGAATTAGCCTCATGTCTTTTAAAATCAAAAAAAGGTGTACAATGTATAATTACAAATTCAAGACACTGTAGCTTTGGATATGATCAGAGAGTTGAATTGTTTGGCTCAAAAGGAATGTTAATATCTGGAAATAAAAGTGAAAATGAAACAGAAATTTTTACAAAAAATAATACATCGCAGAGAAAACCGCTTTTAAATTTTTTTATAGATAGATATGTTGATGCTTACAGACTTCAACTTGACGAATTAGCTTTTTATTCAAAAACTAAAAAGGCCCCCATATCAAGTTTTGAAGATGGAAGAAGAGCATTAATTATAGCTAATGCTGCTTCAAGCTCATTAAAACTAAGAAAACAAATAAAAATTAAGTTTTAATTCTTCTTGTTAATAATAGAGTATAATATAATGACTTAATTTATGAGTATTCTTAAAGACAGTTTTGGAAGAAAATTTCCATATATAAGATTATCAATCTCTGATGTATGTAACTTTAAATGTGGTTACTGTTTACCAGATGGTTATAAGATTGACAAAAGTGATAATAGAACTTTTATAAATACTAATGAAATTGGAAGGCTTGCCAAAGCTTTGTCAGAACTCGGGGTTTCTAAGATAAGATTAACTGGTGGAGAACCTACAGTAAGAAAGGATTTTTTGGATATTATTAAAATTATTAAAAAAAATTCAGGTATAAAAAAAACAGTTATAACAACAAATGGCTATCGATTAGATAAAATTGCAGATCAAATAAATAATAGTGGCCTAGATGGAATTAATATTAGTATAGATAGTTTAAATCCTAAAATTTTTGAACAAATAACAGGTCATGATAGATTGCAAGAAATTTTAAATGGTATTGAAAAGTTACAAAAATTAAACTTTAAAAATATAAAAATTAACGCAGTTCTTCTTAAAGGAGTAAATAATTCTGAAAAAGATTTTCAAGATTGGGCTAATTTTATTTGGAAAAATAAAATTGATTTTAGGTATATAGAATTGATGCAAACAGGAGATAATATTGATTATTTTAAAAAATATCATGTATCAGCAAATAAATTTGTTGAATATTTAAATAAAAACAATTGGGTAATACAAACTTTTGGAAAAGACTCAGGCCCTGCAAAAAATTATATAAATCCTGAATATAAAGGTAAATTTGGTGTGATAGCTCCCTACTCTAAAGATTTTTGTAAAAGTTGTAATAGATTAAGAATAACTGCCAAAGGGGATTTAAGATTATGTTTGTTTGGAAATACAGGAATAAACATTAGACATTTAATGCAAAAAGATAATCAAATAGATGAACTTAAAGATCTAATATTAAAACAACTTAATTACAAAAAAGAGTCTCATCATTTAGAACTAGGAGAAACTGGTTTAACTAAAAATTTATCAACTACTGGTGGATAATATGAAAAATTTAAAAATTGTAAGCGATAATGATTTAAAAGATTGGGCAAAAGAAATTTTTAAAAAAAATTCTTTTAAAATGATAGATGTTTCAAAAAAAAAAGAAACTTTTAGAAGAGCTTTAGCTTCTGGAAAAATTTATGTAGGTGATAAAGTTTTTGAGCTAATAAAAAATAAAGAAATGCCAAAAGGTGATCCTATTACCTTGGCAGAAGTATCTGCGGTTTTAGGTGTAAAAAAAACAAGTGAATTAATTCCGCTTTGCCATCCTTTAACAATTGACCACACCGAAACAAAAATTATCATGAATGAAGAAGATAAATCTCTAGAAGTTTTTTGTATAGTTTCAACCTATGCAAAAACAGGGGTTGAAATGGAAGCTATCATGGGTGTTAATGCTGCTCTTATTACAATCTATGATTTAAGTAAAATAATTAATCCACACCTCAAGATAGATAATGTAAAATTATTAATCAAGGAAGGTGGAAAAAACGGGTTGTGGAAAAATCCTGATGGTCTACCAATTTTTTTAAAAGATTTATTTTAAAAATATAATGAAAGTAAAAATTGAGTTATTTGGTGCAGCAAGAGATTTCAGTGAACAAAATTTATTAGAATTTGATTTAGATCAAAAATCAACAGTAAAAGATATTCGAAAAAAAATAATTCAATATTTAGATGAAAAATTTAATGGAAATGAAAACTATAAAAAAATTGTCAATTCTTCAGCTTTTTGTTCGGAGAAAAATAATATTGTTAGCGACAATTATAAAATAACAAATAACGAAAAAATCGGTATCATACCTCCTATAGGAGGAGGTTAATGCTTTATACAAAGATTGTAGATAGCAAAGATAAAAAACTTTCAATAAAGGATGCAGAAAGGTTTATATCTTCTGTCGAATTTGGGGCATCAATATTTTTTACTGGTACAGTAAGAAATCATAATAATAACAAAAGTGTAATTGGTATTACTTACGACAGTCATGATGAGCTTGTGATAAAAAGTTTTGAGGAAATATATAAAGAGGCAGATAAAAAACTTAATATTAAGGATAAAGCTGTTTTTATAGAACATGCTAAAGGCTATTTAAATCTTGGAGAAATAAGTATTATAATTGCTGTTGCGTGCAAACACAGAGATCAAGCATATGTTTTGTCTAGATATATTATAGAAGGAATTAAAAAAAGATCTCCTATATGGAAAAAAGAACACTACACAAATAATCAAAGTGATTGGTTAA
This sequence comes from uncultured Pelagibacteraceae bacterium, assembly GCA_902566705.1. Lineage (GTDB taxonomy): Bacteria > Pseudomonadota > Alphaproteobacteria > Pelagibacterales > Pelagibacteraceae > Pelagibacter. Next base: position 10,468 of record CACFJT010000004.1, on the reverse strand, counting down.
AAGGAAATCCTATACCTCATGAAAAAAATTAAATACTCAGAAATCACACCAGAAAAAATTTATAAAAATAGAAGATCTTTTATTAAATCTATTGGATTAGGTGCTAGTTCTATTGCGATATCATCTATTACTCTTGCAAGTAAATCTTTAGCAAATGATAGAGATAAACTAACAAGTTATAAAGATATAACTACATATAATAATTATTATGAGTTTGGTACATCAAAAAGTGATCCTTATAGAAACTCGCAAATATTTAAGACTACACCATGGGATATTAGTATTGAAGGTGAAGTTGAAAAACCAATTAAACTAACCATGGAAGAAATTTCTGAAATGTTTGTATCCGAGGAAAGAATTTACAGATTAAGGTGTGTAGAAGGATGGTCAATGGTAATTCCTTGGATGGGTTTTTCTTTAAGCAAATTACTCTCAAAAGTTAATCTAACAAATAAAGCAAAATTTGTTGAATTTGAAAGTGTATATGATCCCACGCAAATGAAAGGTCAAAGATATCCAATTTTAAACTGGCCATACAATGAAGGTTTAAGAATTGATGAAGCAATGCATCCTTTAACAACTGTTGTAACTGGCTTGTATGGTAAAAAACTTCCAAATCAAAATGGGGCACCGTTTAGAATTTTTATTCCGTGGAAGTATGGTTTTAAAAGTGCAAAAGCAATTGTTAAAATAAAATTAGTCGAAAACATGCCTACCTCTTCATGGATGTGGGCTTCACCTAGAGAATATGGATTTTACTCAAATGTTAACCCTAATGTTGATCATCCTAGATGGTCTCAAGCAACTGAAAGAATAATTGGTGAGGGTGTTTGGGCACCACGAGTAAAAACATTAATGTTTAATGGCTATGGAGATGAAGTTGCAAGTTTATACACTGGTATGGATCTTAAAAAATATTTTTAATGAGAAAATATTTAAAGCCAGGCTTATTTATTCTAAGCACAACTCCTTTTTTTCTAATCTTATATAAAATTTTTTTTAATAAACTTGGTCCTGAACCGGTAAAAGAAATTACCCATTTTACAGGTGAGTGGACTTTAATTTTCATTTGCTTAACACTATCCATGAGTCCTCTCAAAAGATTTACAAAATTACCTATTTGGGTAAGTTTTAGAAGGATGTTAGGTTTATTTGTTTTTTTCTATGCAACACTTCATTTGTTAACCTACGTTGGATTAGATTACAGATTTGATTGGAAACCAATATTAGATGATGTTGTAAAAAAAAAATATGTTTTTATTGGTTTTGCAGCATGGGTATTACTGATTCCTTTGGTGATTACCTCTTCACAAAAAATGTTGAGATTGCTTAAAAATAATTGGAAAAAATTGCATAGATTAGTTTATGTAATAGCCATTTTTGGTTCTCTACATTATATATGGTTATCAAAAACTGTTTTTTTTAAGCCTTTAATATACTTTATAATAATAATAGTGTTATTAGCATTAAGAATAAAAATTAAAAATAGAGACGTAAATTATGGATGAGAGTCTTAAAAAAGATATTCAATCAGCTACTCTTGAAAGACTAATGAAACATTTAGACGAAAGAAAAGATGTTCAAAATATAGATCTAATGAATTTAGCTGGTTTTTGTAGAAACTGTTTATCAAGATGGTATAGAGAAGAGGCAGAAAAAAAAGGAGTGGAAATATCTGATCCTGATGCAAGAAAGCATGTATACGGAATGCCTTACTCAGAGTGGAAAGCAAAATATCAAAAATAATTACTTTTCTTTTAATCTAGGAAACAATTCAACAAAATTGCAAGGTTTGTGATTAACATCTAATTGGTGTTTTAAAATTTCATCCCATGCATCAGTCACTCCTCCTGATGAACCAGGTAATGCAAATATATATTTGCCATTTGATAATGCAGCACACGCCCTAGATTGTATAGATGAAGTTCCAACTGTTTTTAGACTTATTGTTCTAAAAACCTCTCCAAATCCAGGTATATGTTTATCTGCAATTTCATTTACTGCTTCTGGAGTTATATCTCTTCCAGTTAGACCTGTTCCTCCAGTAGTGATTATGACATCTATATTTTTTTGATTTGTCCATTCTTTTAAAATTTTAACAATATCCTCTTTATTATCTTTACAAATTTTTCTATCGATCAATTTATGCTTAGCCTCTTTAATTTTTTCAACCAAGATTGCACCTGATTTATCATTATCAAAAGTTCTTGTATCTGTTACAGTTAATAAAGCTATATTGACATCCATAATTTATAAATGATTATATTATCAATTCTTTTCTTTGTAACTGCATTAATATACTCAAGTGTTGGTTTTGGGGGAGGCTCAACATATCTTGCAATACTTTTAATTTGGGGTGTACCTTACACAATATTTCCTGTTATAGCTCTTGTATGTAATATTATTGTTGTATCTGGTAATTCTATCAATTTTTTAAGATCTAAAAATATAAACTTTAATTTACTTTTTCCTTATTTAATTGGCTCTATTCCTTTTGCATTTATTGGAGGATCAATAACAATTGAAAAAAGTTTATTTGAAGTTTTATTATTTTGTGTTTTGTCGGTTGCAGGCATTTTTTTACTAATTGAGAGTAAATCTTTTAGTAAAGAAAAAATTAAAATTAACAAAATACCAAAATTAATATCAATTTCTATTGGATCGATAATTGGCTTTATGTCAGGTATAGTAGGAATTGGTGGAGGAATTTTTTTAAGCCCTCTTCTATTTTTAATGAAAGCTGGATACGCTAGACATATTACTAGTAGTGCATCTTTATTTATATTAATCAATTCTATATTTGGAATAGCTGGGCAGCTGACAAAAGATCAGATTTTAGATCAGGTAATTATCTATTGGCCATTGTTTTTGTCGGTACTTGTTGGAGGACAAATTGGTAGCGTACTAAACATTAAATTTCTACCAAACAAAATATTAGCTATACTAACTTCTTTTCTTGTTATTTTTGTCGCAATAAGAATAGGAATTAAGCTTATAGCTTAATATTGAATAAATTTGCTTTTAAGATATTTAGAGAATTATGAAAAATATAAAGCCTTTTGGTCCATCTATTGGAAAAACAAAAATTTCAAAGAAATTTTTAGATATCTTAAATAAAGAAATTGATAATAAAGATTTAACAAAAAAAAACGATTATAGCTCCAAACTAGCTAGTCAAATTAAAAAAGAAATTAAAATTTCAAATAATTTTATAAAAAAAAATTTAGAAAGAGAAATAAAAAAAAATATCAAAGATTTTCTTAAAAATGAAAAAATTAAAAAAGTTAAAGATATAAAAATACTAAATTTATGGGTAGTTAGCCAATTTAAAGATGAATATAATCCTATTCATTATCATGATGGAGATTTATCTGGTGTAGGATATTTAAAAATCCCAAAAGATATGACTAAAAATAAACTTGTAAAAAATAAAAAAGATAAGACTAATGGCACAATTGATTTTATAAATGGACAAAGAGGTTTTTTAAGCAGAAGTATTTTCAATATTGTACCTAAAGAACGAGACTTAATAATTTTTCCAAACTATTTAATGCATACTGCATATCCTTTTAATATCAATTCTGAAAGAAGATCTTTTTCTTTTAATGCTAAAATAATTTTTAAAAAATAATGATTAACAAAGATTTTTTTAAAAAAATAAGAATATTAGATGGAGGAATGGGTCAAGAATTACTTGCAAGAGGGATGAAGCCAAATTCAACACTGTGGAGTGCTAATGCTATATTGGATTCAAATTATCATCAACTTGTTTTAAATACCCACGTTGATTTCATAAAAGCTGGGGCAGAAGTTATTGTCACTACAACTTTTGCAACACGACAAAAACGTTTAAAAGAGAATAACCTTTTAGATAAATTTAAATATTTAAATCAAAAAGCTGGTGAAATTGCACAAGCTGCAAAACAGAATTTTCCTAATACTTATATTGCTGGCGGTATACCTCCTCAAAATTTAACATATGAAGCAGATGATAGAGATGAGATTGAAATTATTGAAAACTTTCATAGTCAAGCAAAAATGTTAAATCCATATGTTGATTTTTTTTACTTTGATGTTTGGAGCAGTATTAAAGAGGTTAAATGTGGGATAGATGCAGTGAAAGAATTTAAAAAACCTTATTTAGTTGGATTACATATATCTGAGGGAACTACTTTACCAAGTGGAGAAAAAATCAAAGATATAAAAAATATAATCGATGAAAATACTCTTGGAGTGATGTTGTCATGTGTTTCTCCTGAAAATTTTGAGAAAAATTTACTAGAGTTAAAAAGTTTAAATATACCATTTGGTTTCAAATTAAATGGCTTTGTTACAACTAAACTAAAGAAAAATTATACATCTATTTTTAAAGGTAAAAAATCTAATCCAAACGAAATTTTAGGAAAAAGACAAGATTTGACGCCAATTAAAATTCAAGAAATTGTTCAAAAATTTAAAGAAGCTGGGGCAACTATTCTTGGAGGATGTTGTGAAACAGGTCCTTCACACATAAAAGCAATCGCAAATCTTAAGTAACATTTTTATAATCTGCTTTTCTTGCTAAATATATTCCGATAAATACTGCAATTAGGGCAACAATAATTTTTGAAGTAATTATCTCATTTAAAAATATATAACCTAAAATAATTCCAAATATTGGAATTATGTATGAAACTTGTGAATGAAAAATTAATCCATTTGTTTTTAAAATTTTAAATCTTAATAACCATGCTATTCCAGTTGGAAAAATTCCTAAATATATTACAGATATAATTGAGTTTGTTGAAGGATTTAACATCCAAGGTTTTTCAAAAATTAAGGCAAACGGAAAAAGTATAATTGTTGACCAAATTAAAATTGAAACTGTAACATTTTCATTTTCTTTATTACTAATTTTTAATGTTATTACTCCCCCAATTACATAACAAGTGGATCCAAGCAAAATTAAAAGTGCAGCTATAAAGTTATTTTCATTAATTAAAAAATTATCTGAAAATAAAAATACTATTCCTGAAAAACCTATCAATAAACCTATTGTTTTTAATAAATTAAATTTTTCTCCCTTTAAAAAAAAGTGAGCTAAAACTGTTGAGCTCAAAGGTGTCGTGGACATTAAAATAGCTGCTAAGTTACTTTGTACATAATTTACTCCATATGATATTAGCATGAAAGGTATAGCTAAATTTATTAATCCTATAATTGCAAACCACTTCCAATCTTTTGAAAATGCTTCGATTTCAATATTTTTATAAAAGCATAATATTAAAACAGGCATAGCACCTAAAAAAGATCTTAAGAAACCTATGGTAATAGGTCCAAAAGAATATGTGGCAATTTTAATATTAAAAAAAGCTGAGGCCCATATAAGAGACAATAAAGTCAACAACAAATAATCAATTAATTTAGGTTTTCTCATTCAGTTATCTCTTGTGTTATACCTGATGTTAATGATTTTAAACTTTCAAATTCTATTTTAAAAACTGCATTTGGATGACCAGCTGCTGCAAAGATAGTGTCAAAATTTTTTAAATTTTCATCAATAAATATTTTTATTTTTATCAAATGACCTGTTGGAGAAACGCCCCCGATTGTATAACCTGTTACTTTTTTAACATCTTCAGGATTAGCCATAGAAACGTCTTTTTCATTTAAGATTTTTTTTAACTTATTCAAAGAACATCTTTTGTCTCCTGAAATTAAACAAAGAATAAATTCCTCACCTGCTTTGAAAAGTAAGCTTTTTACAATTGCTCCAACTTTACAACCTAAAGCTGTAGCAGCATCTTGTGCTGTCCTTGCTGTTTGCTCTAAAATTATAACTCTCAGATTAGGATTAAATTCTTTAATTGCTTTTTCTGCTCTTTTAACCGGCTCTTTAAATAGTATTGAATTCATTGTTTTAATTTCTTTAAAAATTCAGTGACTAATTACACTACTTATGTGAAAATTGCATAGGTGTTATTTATTAAATAAGCAATATTTTCCATTATTTTTTTGGTAATTAGGCCCAACAAAATTACATAGGAGACAAAATGAGTGCAGCTAACGTTTTAAAATACATCAAAGAAAAAGATGCAGAATTTGTAGATTTAAGATTTACAGACCCAAGAGGTAAACTTCAGCATTTAACTATGGACTCAACGGTAGTTGATGAGGGAATGTTAAATGAAGGAGTGTTTTTTGACGGCTCTTCTATTGCAGGATGGAAAGCAATTAATGAGTCTGACATGATTTTAAAGCCTGATACTTCAAGAATGTTTATGGATCCTTTTACGTCTCATAATACAGTAGTTTTGTTTTGCGATATTCTTGATGCGATAAAGAAAACACCATATGAGAGAGATCCTAGAGGTATAGCAAAAAAAGCAGAGGAATATTTAAAATCCTCTGGAATTGGTGATAAAGCATTTTTTGGTCCAGAGCCTGAGTTTTTTGTATTTGACGATGTGCGAATTAAAAATGATATGAATGAGTGTGGCTTTGCCCTAGACAGTAAAGAAGGTCCATATAATTCTGGGAAAGAATATGAAAATGGAAACATGGGTCATAGACCTGGTGTTAAAGGAGGATACTTCCCTGTTCCGCCTGTAGATAGCGAACAGGATATGAGAAGTGAATATTTAAAAAACTTAAAAGAAGTCGGTATTAAAGTTGAAAAGCATCACCATGAAGTTGCCCCAAGTCAGCATGAACTAGGAATGTATTTTGGAACTTTAGTTGATCAAGCTGATAATGTTCAGTTATACAAATATGTTGTTCAAATGGTAACTCATTCATTTGGAAAAACAGCAACATTTATGCCTAAACCTGTTGCGGGTGATAATGGTTCTGGAATGCATACTCATCAATCAATATGGAAAGGTGATACACCAGTATTTTCTGGTGATGCTTATTCAGGTTTGTCGGAAACAGCTTTGCATTATATTGGTGGAATTTTAAAACATGCAAAAGCAATTAATGCATTTTCAAATGCAACTACAAATAGCTATAAAAGATTAATTCCTGGTTTTGAGGCTCCAGTATTACTAGCTTACTCAGCTAGAAATAGATCAGCATCGTGCAGAATTCCTATTACCTTAAGTAAAAAAGGCGCAAGATGTGAAATTAGATTTCCTGATGCATCAGGTAATCCTTATTTAACTTTTGCAGCAATGTTAATGGCTGGAATAGATGGAATTAAAAATAAAATTCATCCAGGAGAGTCATTTGACAAAGATTTGTATGAACTACCACCAGAGGAAGTTAAATCAATTCCAACTGTGTGTGGATCATTAAGAGAGGCAATGGAAAGTCTAGACAAAGACAGAGAATTTTTAACTCAAGGCGATGTATTTACTGACGATCAAATCGATGCTTATATTGCTTTGAAGTTCGAAGAAATACACAAATTTGAACACGCACCTCATCCTGTTGAGTTTGAGATGTATTACAGCTGCTAAGTTTTTAGCTACTGTCTTGTCGATGCAATTGTATCTTTGTTAATTCCTTTTTTGACTACGTAATCTTGTGTTCCATTAGCACCGGTCTCGACTTCTTTACGTAGTTCTTTAAAGAATGCTTTTTCCTTTAAAGAGTCTTTTAAGTTTTTAACAAGATTTTTAAACTCAAATTTATTCATGGAGAATCTATATACTAGATATGCAAACAATGCAATGCAGATATGCAAGAAGTAGGATAATACAACTTATTATATTTTAAAGGACTCTCCACAGCCACAACGCTCAGTTTCATTAGGATTATTGAACACAAATGACGAGGATAATTCGTTCTTTTTGTAGTCCATTTCAGTGCCAAGCAGATACATAACAGCAGCTGAATCAACGAACACTTTCACACCTTTATCTTCAATAACCTCATCGTTAGGATTTAACTCTTTTGTATACTCCATTACATAAGACATTCCTGCACAACCACCTGATTTAACTGATACTCTAACACCAATAGAGTCTTTTTCAGCATTAGACATTATCTCTTTTATTCTCAAAGCTGCGTTATCACTTAATTTAATTATCGGGTTCATTACAAATTTAATTCCAATTTAGCTGCTTCTGACATCATGTCTTTATTCCATGGCGGATCCCAAACTAACTCAAGATCAACATCCTCAATACCTTCTACTTGCATTGCGCCCTCTTTGACCTCTTTTGGTAAACTTTCTGCAACTGGACAGTTTGGAGTAGTCAGTGTCATTTTGATAATAGCAAACTTTTCCTCTTTTACCTTAATATCATAAATCAAACCTAACTCGTAGATATTTACAGGTAACTCAGGGTCATAAATTTTTCTTATTTCCTCAATTATTTCTTCTTTTTTTGTCATAATTTAATTCTCAGTTTTTACTTCCTCTGTTTTTTCATCAAAAGCCGAAACCATTGTATGCCAAGATAAAGTTGCACATTTAACTCTCATTGGATATTGCTTAACACCAGATAAACACATTAGTTTAGTTTTTTCATCTTCACTCAAATACTCAGATTTTAATTCAGGATTTTCTTTAATCATACCTAAAAAATCCTCAACAATTTCTTTAGCCTCATGTTCATTTTTTCCTTTAATTAAATCTGTCATTATAGAGGCTGAGGCCATTGAAATAGCACAACCGCTCCCTTCAAATGATGCATCTTCTACAATTTTTTGTCCATTTAATTTTAAATAAACATGAACGTTATCACCACAAAGAGGGTTGTTACCCTTGGCGTCTTTATTAAAACCTTCTGTCTTTCTAAGATTTCTTGGATTTTTACCATGCTCCAATATAATTTCTTGATAAAGTTCTTTTAAATTCATTATAGATTAAATATTTTTTTACAGTTGTTTATCGACTGGTTTAGCTGATCTAAATCTTCTTTTGTATTGTAAATACCAACTGATGCTCTTGCACTTGCTGGGATATTTAATTTATCATGTAAAATTTGACAACAATGATGTCCTGCTCTTATTGCAACCCCATCTTCATCCAAAATGGTTGCTATATCGTGTGGGTGAACTCCTTCAATAGTGAACGATAAGACTCCTCCTTTATTTTTTGGATTTCCAATAAGTTTAACTGAATTATTTTTTTGCAATAGTTCTTGTCCGTATTCAACTAAATCAGCTTCATGCTTCATAACATTTTCTATACCAATGCTTTCTAAAAATTTTATTGATTGATCAAAAGCTATTACTTGTGCTGTTGCCATAGTTCCTGCCTCGTATTTATTGGGCAATTCACCATAGGAAATCCTATCTTTTTTAACTTCATTTATCATTCCTCCACCACCTTGGTATGGAGGTAATTCTTCTAACCATTTTTTCTTACCATAAAGGATTCCTAGACCTGTAGGTCCATACATTTTGTGACATGAAATTGCATAAAAATCACAATCTAAATCTTGCATATCTAATTTTAAATGTGGTGCTCCTTGGCATCCATCAACTACAACAATTATTCCTTTTGAATGTGCAAGCTGGGTAATTTCTTTTACTGGTAGAATTGCACCTGTTACATTTGATAAATGAGTAATCGAAATTAACTTTGTTTTTGGTGTTATTTTTTTTTCTATTTCTTCAAGAGTAATTTCACCTTCTTCATTTATTTCAGCAAAATTTATTTTTATATTTTTTGATTTTCTTAAGAAATGCCACGGCACATAATTTGAATGATGCTCGAGTTCTGTAATCAATACTTCATCACCTTCCTGTAAGTAACTTTGGCCCAATGTATTAGCAACTAAATTTAATGCTTCAGTAGCACCTTTTGTAAAAACAATTTCATTTTTATCTTTAGCATTGATATATTTTTGAACTGACGATCTTGTATTTTCGTATAAATTGGTTGCCGCAACTGCAAGATAATGAACACTTCTTCCAACGTTAGAAAATTGTTTGGTATAAAATTCATTAATTCTATCCACAACTACCTTTGGTTTTTGCGATGAATTTGCACTATCTAAATATACTAGATCGTTATTTTGAATTTTTTCGTCAAAAATTGGAAATTCTTTTTTTATCTGATCAACATTCATTCTTTAATTCCAATCATATTTTTTATTAAATTTTTTATTTCTGAGTCGGTAATTTTTTCAACCACATCTAGTAAAAAACCATTAATTAATAAATCTCTTGACTGCTGATGACTTAAACCTCTAGACATTAAATAAAATATAGAGTCTTCGTTTAAACTACCAGAAGCTGAACCATGCGAACATTTAACGTCATCAGCATAAATTTCTAGTTCTGGCTTAGCATTAAACTCTGACTCTTCATTTAACAATATTGCTTTGCTCAATTGGTATCCATCTGTTTTTTGAGCATCTGAATTTACAAATATTTTTCCTTGATACACTGCTTTAGAACTTCCATCTAAAACACTTTTAATTAGTTGATAACTTTTTGTATTTTCAGTTAAATGATTTATTATTGATCTAATTTCGTGATGTTTGTCATTATTCAATGAGAAAACACCATTTACAAAAGCTGATGCATAAAC
>CACFJT010000003.1 GCA_902566705.1 uncultured Pelagibacteraceae bacterium | reverse complement strand
TACAACGTTAAAAAATGAGGATTTGTAAACTTTTTTTGGATTGTATTTCAATTTTCTTAAATGATTTTTTATTGTAACATATCTATCGTAATCTATATTAAGAGGTCTATAATCTGGATTTACAACTTTGTTATCAGCTCTTTTATATTTTATATTTTTTTCAATTTTTACTTTGCTCATGGGTTCATCCCATAAAGGAGAATTATCGTATCCACTCTCCCAAGGATGTAAAATTGAAACTAGACCAGTTTTTTTTGGATCTCTAAATTGAATTAACCATTCATGGAATTTTTTAATTTTTTTAATTATTTTTTTTATATTTAAAAGTTGTGTTTTATTAATTTTATTTTTATTTAAAATTTCTTTTAAAATCGTTGCCAATATTGGTGGTTGAGTTATTCCAGATGAATGAATTTTGTTACCACAATTCCATGCAGTGTAATTTGGATAATAATTTGTTTTTGTGTTATGAAATAAAATGTGTGGTACCATTCCATCTTTCCATTGTCCGTCTAATAATGTGTTAATTTCTTTTAATGCAAAGTTTAAATTAAAGTAAGAGTATCCTAGAGCTATAAATCCTGAATCCCAATTCCACTGAGCAGGGTAAAGTTTATTATTAGTTGGCAAAGTGTATCCTTTTCTTCTATTACCAAGTAATGTTCTTTTTGCTTGATTAATTGAAACTTTCATTAACCCTTTACACTCCCTGCTGTTAAACCACTAACTAGATATTTTTCAAAGTAAACGAAAATAAACAATACAGGTAAGGTTACCACAACTGATCCTGCCATTAAATATTGCCTTGGGGTTTCAGCGTCTCCACTTAAATATTGAATTGCTCTTGATAATGTAAATGAATTTGGATTATCTAAAAACATCAAAGAAAACAAAAACTCATTCCAGGCAATCATAAATACATATAATGCTACAGATGAAATAGCAGGAATACTTAGAGGTATTATAATTTTTGTTATAATTCCAAACCAACTTAATTTATCTAGTATTGCAGCTTCCTCTAATTCTTTTGGGATACTCTTAAAGTATCCTTGCAACATATAAATGGCTACTGGAAGTGTTGTTGCTGTATACACGATTAATAAACCCTCTATTGAATTTCGTAATCCTAATTGACTAAAAATTGTGTAAAGTGGAATTACAAGCACAATTGCTGGAAACATATATATTATAAGTATGGATGTAGACAAAAATGTTTTTCCAAAAAAATTCAATCTTGCAACCGCGTAAGCTGCAGGAATTGCAAAAAGAAGGGTTATAATAACTGTGCCCACAGAAACGATTGTACTAGTCAAAATATACTTTCCAAATTTATAGGATTTAAAAATAACAAAGTAGGATTTAAATAAATCTTTAATATCTTGACCAAAGTTAATGCTGAAATCTAAAGGATTTACTAACAATGCAATCTGTGTCTTAAAACTTGTAACTAACATCATGTAAAATGGAAATAATATTACGAAAGAAAAAAATAAAATTCCAAATAAAGTTAAAAAGTCAAATAAAATTACCTGTGTTGAGTGCTCTTCCTGTAAATCATTAAAACTATATTTACTAATTTTATAACTAAAAAAATATAATATTAAAAATACACCTACATTATACCAAATAGGTAATTTTTGAATAAAATATCCATCACAAAAAACAAATACAGATGAAAATATTATTGATTTATAAATTAATTTAATTCTATTACCTATTCCAAGGTGAGCTAATGATATTAAAAATCCTAAAATGAAAAGTATTTCTATGTTAAAGCTATTGATACTTAAACCCTGTAACGTAGCTAAAATTTTCCAAATTGATATTAAAAAAATTAAGAAAAAGGTAGAAATTAGTGAAAATATAGTTGTGTTCTTAATTCTCATCTACCCTCTTTCCTAAAAGTCTGAAATAAAAAAACATAAACATTAAAAGCAATACAACAATTACTATCGAAACAGCTGAGCCCATTCCAATATCTGATATTGCGAAACCTTGCTGATATACATTTATTGGTAAAGTTCTTGTTCCAGATGCGCCTCCTGTTAATAAAAAAACATCCTCAAATTTATTAAAATTCCATATAAATCTAATCATAAAAAGAATTGAAATTACTGCAGTAATTTGAGGAAGTGTAATTTTGAAAAACTTTTGAAAAGGACTGGCACCATCAACATCAGCAGCCTCATATAATTCTTTTGGTATTGCTTGAAGTCTTGCAAGAATAAATAAAAAAGCTAAAGGGAAATACCTCCAAATTTCGAACATTATAACTGTTGTAAGTGCTAATCTTAATTTAAAATCAAAACCAAAAACACCAATTTCAATGTATTTTTGTCCAAGTAAATTTATTGGAGTTTCAATAATTTGATAATTTAATAACAAACTATTTAGTGTCCCGCTATTTGGGTCTAATAGAAGTTCCCAAGTGTAAGCTAAAGCAACAACCGGAGCAACGTATGGGAAAAGTAAAACACTTCTCATAAAGGTTCTTCCATAAAATTTTTGGTTAACCATTTGAGCAGTTAAAATACCAAAAACAATAGAGCCAACAGTTCCAAAAAATGTGTAATAAAAAGTTGTAAGTAGTAAATCTACAAATTCATTCTCAAATAAAACTTTTTTAAAGTTTTTGAGAGTAAAATTAGTATTAAGTAAAATATTATCCGATTTCCCATCTAGTTTTGGTTTAATTGATTTAAGGCTTTTTTTATCAATCTTTGATCCATCATTTGTCGAAAAAATTACTTGAAAATTTTCCTTATATTTAGCTGGCCAATTGCCAAAGTCACATTTTAATGAGGATTTTTTATATTCACATCTTGAATCCAAATTTTCAATTTCAAAATTTTTTGGAAAATTATCTTTAAATGAAACATCTCTGATTTCTTGAAGTAATGAGCTATTTCTTAATTTATATAATATTTTTATTTTAGAATGCTCGTCAGAGATAGATTTTACAATTTTTTTTGCTCTTGGTTCAGGAATTCTTATATCTTTTAATTCAACTTCTTTAAAGCTGATCCAAACATTTGCAAAAATTGGAAAAAGAATTATTGCAAAAACTAAAAGGACTGCAGGTAGAGTTAATATGTATGCAGTTTTTTTTTCTGTATTTGCTAAAGTATCATTCATAAAAAGCGGATAATTAATATTATCCGCTTTTTTATTATAATTAAATTATTTGAATTTAGCTAATGAGTCGTTAATCATTTTAACAGCCTCATCAACATCAATTTGATCATCTATATAAAGTCTAGTGATTCTGTTTATAAATTGAGAATTTATGACTTTTGATGCTCTTGATAGTTCGCCTTCTTTAACACCCCATCTATTTGCAGTATCTAGACCAGCTACTATATTATTTATAACATCTGGGTCATAAAGATCTGATAAAGGAGCTTTTCTATCAACTCCTACAGGTAGTTTACTCCAAGCTTTCGTGAAAGCCTCAGGGTCACTTGAATTTCCTCTTCTTACTGGAAATTTACCCTCTGGAGCAATGGATAGCGTGCTTGCGTAACCTTCGTCCATAGAATACATGACAAATTGTTTAGCTTCATCTGTATCAGCATCAGCTGTTATGCCAAAGTATCTAATATCTGCCCATGCAGCACCTTTTTTATTACTAGGCCCACTAAAATTAGTAATGAAACCAGTTTTAGATGCAAGTTCAGGTGACGTTGGATCACTGTTAATTGTTGGTGGAGCTGAGTCTCTTAAACCAGCAAGTTCATCCATTATAAATGGAGACCAAATTATCATTGGAGTTTTACCTGCAAAGTAAAGTGCTCTAGACTGTTTCCAGTATAATTCTCCTGGAGGACTTGCTTTAGCAATTACTTTATAAAACTCTAATGCTTCCTTTAGTTTCTTACCTTGTTTCTTGATACCACCTTTTTTAACAATATTAACACCATTTGCTAAAAGAACATGCTCTAAAACCTGACTCATGAAATTTTCATCGGTTTTTGTAGCAGCAACAAAACCAAACATGCCATTTTGTTTTGATAATTTTTCAACCGCAGCAACAATGTTTGCATAACTTGTTGGTGGAGCTAAATCTGCATTATCAAAAAGGTCTTTTCTATAAACAACCATTTGAGTCCATCCATCAACTGGAACAGCTGCAATCTTTGAACCCTTTTTAGCCATGTTAAGTGCACCTGGTGCAAATGTGTCTTTACCTAGGTCTTTAACAACAGCATTGTTAGCATCTACATCTAAAATTCCTGCTTCAGCCCATGGTAATACATATTGTAGAGTGTGGTAGATCACATCTGGTAAATCACCTGCGGCAGCAGCTGCTGTAGCTCTAGTTCCCAAATCTTTTTCTTCTACTGGGATCACCTCTACTTTAATTCCTGTTTTAGCTTCAAAAGCTTTTGCCATTTCCTCTTGCTTAGCCATTCGGGCAGGCTGAACTTCTGTTGTCCAAAACTTTATGTCTGCGTAAACAATACTTGAAATAAAAAAAGATATTACGCAAAACAGTCTTATTATATTTTTCATTTCCCCTCCTATTTATAGATAAAACTATATTAATTTGAGAATGTTTCGCAAACTACTCACTGTCACATATCAGATATGTGCTAGTATCATAGCAAATATCAAAAAATTGGGGAAAAATTGAAATTTGTCAATTGGAAGTTGTGCTAAGATTTTAACCTTTTTCCATTTTCGTCAAAAATAAAAATGTCATTTAGATCAAATCCAACTTTATTTCCAATTTCTATGTTGCTTGGGATTTTGGCACTTAATTGATGTTCATCTTTTTTCATATAAGCAATTTTTTCGTTACCTAAGTTTTCAATTAATTCAATCTCAGGATTAAAAGTAAATTGATTTTCTTGATTTGCTTTTAAGTGTTCAGGTCTAATACCTACAAAGTGTTTTGATTTATTGAGTTTTAAATTATCAAAAATAATATCATTACCTAATAACTTAATTTTATTATCAGAAATTACGTTTTTTTCATCAATTTCTAAAATATTCATTTTGGGTGTACCAATAAATTGAGCCACAAAAATGTTTGCAGGGTCGTTATAAATTTCTTCAGGAGTTCCTACCTGCTCAATATTACCTTGATTTAGAATAACTATTCTATCTGCTAAAGTCATAGCTTCAACCTGATCATGAGTAACATATATCATGTTGGTTTTTATTTGATTGTGTAATTTTGATATTTCTACTCTCATTTCAGCCCTTAAAGCTGCATCCAAATTTGATAATGGTTCATCGAATAAGAATATCTTTGGATTTCTCGTAATAGCTCTTCCTATTGCAACCCTTTGCCTTTGACCTCCAGACAATTGTTTTGGTTTCCTCTCAAGAAGTTCTTCAATTTTTAGAATTTTTGCCGCTTGCGTAACTTTAGTATTGATTTCTTCTTTTGGTCTTTTTTCTATTTTTAAACCGAACGACATATTTTCATAAACATTCATATGAGGGTAAAGTGCATAAGATTGAAAAACCATTGCAGTTTGACGCTTTGATGGATGAAGTTCGTTTATTTTTTGGTCATTAATAAAAATTTCACCTTCATCAATTTTTTCTAATCCAGCAATCATTCTTAGTAATGTTGATTTTCCACATCCTGATGGTCCAACAAGAACAAGAAACTCATCTTCTTTTCCTAAAAGATTAAAATCAGTAATAATTTTATTTGAACCAAAAGATTTATGTACACCTGTAAATTTTATATTTGCCATTTTAATTTTTTATATTTTCAAAAATATCTACTCCAATCTGTTTAAGTATATGAATTATATCAATTGGAACCCAGTTTTCACGAATTTTTCCTTCATCATGATGATAAAAATCCATAACCCTCATGGTTACTTTTTGATTTTCAGATTTAAAACCTAGCCAATCATCAGCTCCATAAGTAGCATGAATACTATTCCATCCAGCAGTTAAAGAAAATTTTCCATCTCCTAATTCACAATAATGACCAAGTTCCCAATAATTTCTTTCTTTAAAAGTTTTTCTAAAGGGTAATTGATGATTATCTACAAATCCCTCTAAAGTTCTTGCAGTACCAATGCCACTTGGTCCATACCAAATCATTTTTTCATGCCAATAATCACTTTGTGGATGATTGATTAATCTTTCTTTAAGATCTTTGTCAGAAGAAACTTCCAATTCAGGTTTTATATTTAAGCTTCTCTGCATAGTAAGTGATTGTTCCAAATTACTTTTCGAAATTTGCATGTCTTTTTCAAAAAAATTTATACCATCAGTATTGATTGGGTTCAGCCAACTACCTTCAGAGCCTCTTGAATTTTTTAATGGATTTTTACCTGTTTGAATTAACAGATCAATTAAATCAATTAAAATATAACTCTCAATAATCTTGTTATCCTTTAGTTCGTGAATTTCACAACATTTTAGATTTATCATTTTGTTGTTTGGTTTGATGTTCAACCATTTTTTTTTAAACACTCCTGATAAAGTAGAAATTGTTCCGACTTGAATTTTATCCCTAAAAGCCCCACTAATTACTAACTGTTCTCTTCTTTCAAGATCAGGAAATGAGTTAAACAATGGTTTCCAGAATTTTTCTTTAAAATCATCAATTCCAATAAATTCATTTAATGGATAGAAACAATTAACACTAACATCCTTTGAGAACATATTTTGAAGGTTTTGATCAAGACTAGAGATACCCTCTTTTACAATAGTTCCTAAATATTTTCTAACAACCTGTTTATAATTATAGTTTTCTTCAGGAGTTATATCTATTTTTTCTACATTCTCCTGACCCTTAAGACCTGTATCAAATTGTTCTATTTGCATAAATTTTTTGTTAGATAAATTTAGTATCACAAAATATAGTTTAAAAAAATATGAATAATCGATTAGCTAAATTTGAAGATCTTGTACCAAGCACTTTGCCATTTGTTGAGGGGAAACTTGAGGGACACAAAGAAAGAAAAAATTATTCTATTGTAGGTCCTGGAGTTGCGGAAGATAGTAAACAATTTGTTAAAATAGCAATGCCTCATAGCTTTAATCTAGGAGCTGTCTCAGCATTGCCAAAAAATGGCTCAGGTCTCCACAGTCATACAACTGCTGAAGTTTTTATTATCTATTCTGGTAAATGGAGGTTTTATTGGGGCGCTGAAGGTAAAGATGAAACAATTCTAAGTGCAGGAGATATAATTTCTATGCCAACTAATATGTTTAGAGGATTTGAGAATGCAGGAAATAAAGAAGGATTAATTTTTGTTGTATTAGGTGGAGATGATCCTGGAATAATAACTTGGGTTCCAAGCATCTTAGAAAAAGCTAAACAGACAGGAATGGCTCTTTTAAATGACAATTCTTTAATAGATTTATCTATAGATTATATTCCTAAAAACAAATCTCTCCTAGAACCAATTTCTTCTGAAGAAATTAAAAAATTTGATAATTATAAATTAAATGAACTTGAGAAATATATTTGCAAATTTTATGACAGAATTAGTCATGAAAATAAAATAAATGAGAATTTTAATTTAATTCAAGTATTAGGTGATACTTTTCAAGATAAAAAGTTTAATCCTGTTATAAATCAGAATACAGGTTTTAACTTATCAATTTTAAACTCAAAAAAGGGTAAATTAGAAAATTTAAAATTTTCAAAGCCCACAATTATGTTCTCACAGAAAGGAAGTTGGCAGATAAAAATTGATGATTTTGGTATAAAACTAAATCCAAAAGATACAATTTCCATTCCAATTAATTCAAAAGTAAGTATTGAAATTAATGAAGATAAAGAAAGTTTATTGAACTGTGTAACTCAAATCTAATGAAAGGATTTGATAAAAAATATAAAAGTTTTCCTGATTTTATACTAAAGATAACAAAACAAATTTGGGAAGATAGAGATGTTAACTCTATAGCAGATTTTTATACCAATGATCTACCTGTAAGATCTCCTTTTGGAGTTACCTATGGAAATAAACCAGTTATTGATGCAACGTTTAAAACATTAAAGGAATTCCCAAATAGACAATTATTGGGAGAGGAAGTTATTTGGAATGGAAACGATGATACCGGTTATCATTCCTCTCATAGAATTTTAAGCAAAGGTACTCATCTTGGAGAAGGTTATTACGGTAAACCAACAGGAAAAAATATTTATTATAGAGTTATTGCAGATTGTGCATGTAAAGATAATCAGGTTTACGATGAATGGATTGTAAGAGATCAAGGTGCTATGGTTAGACAGATAGGTTTCACTCCTAAAGAATTTGCTCAAAAAATTATTGAAAATGAAGGTGGGTTAGAAAAAACACAAAAATTATTTAATTCTGAATCTGATATGAATTCAGAGTATAAACCAACCCCTGCCCCAAAAAACTCTGTTGGAATTAAATATTCAAATATACTTAATAAAGTTTTTAAAGATGATTATGATTTTTCCGATTACGCAAGAGCATCAAGTATTTATTGGCCAGGTAATAGAATTGGACATGGTAGAGAAGATATTGTGAAATTTTGGAAATTGTTAAAGGAAGCTTTAAATAATATAAAATTTTCTGTTGAACATATTGGATACTTGGAGGAACCCAATAAAAATTATAAAGCATCAATTAGATGGTTTTTAGAAGGAGTTCATTCAAATCATACCTCCGAATTTGGTGAAGCAACAAATAAAAATATTTTTATCATGGGTATTAATCATGCAGAAATA
This sequence comes from uncultured Pelagibacteraceae bacterium, assembly GCA_902566705.1. Classification (GTDB taxonomy): domain Bacteria; phylum Pseudomonadota; class Alphaproteobacteria; order Pelagibacterales; family Pelagibacteraceae; genus Pelagibacter. Next base: position 114,605 of record CACFJT010000003.1, on the reverse strand, counting down.
ATTGACGGAAATGTTATAAGGGAGTGGGTTTTATTTGATGAAGTTGCAATCTGGAAACAAATTTTGATGAAATAATCTATGGTCAAAATTAAAACAACACATGTAGGAAGTCTACCAAGATCAAATGAGTTATCAGATCTTTTATTTAAAAAAGATCAAAAACAAAAAATTAATTTAGATGTATTTGATCAAATAGTTAATAGAGATGTAAAGGAAGTTGTAAAAAAACAAATCGATGTAGGTATAGATTTTATCAGCGATGGTGAAATGTCAAAAATAAGTTATGCTACTTATGTTAAGGATAGAATTGATGGTTTTTCTGGTGAAAGTGAGAGAAAAGCACCAAAAGATTTAGACGATTTTCCATCTTTTAAAGAAAGAATAGCTAGAACAGGTGGAACACCTACATATACAAGGCCTTGTTGTACAAATGAACTAAAAATAAAAGATAAGACTTCTCTTTCAAAAGATATAAAAAATTTTAAAGAAGCATTAAATAAAAATAATCACAAAAATGGATTTATGAATGCTGCTTCACCAGGTGTTATATCTGCATTTTTACCAAATAAATTTTATAAAGATGATGATGAGTATTTAGAAAATTTATCAAATGTAATGAAAGAAGAATATGAGGAAATTACTTCTAATGGAATAAAATTACAGTTGGATTGTCCTGACTTAGCATTAGCTAGACATATGACTTTTAAAGATCTTTCTGAAAATGAATTTTTATTAAGAGCTGAAAAACAAATTGAATGCCTAAATAGTGCAATTAGTAATATTGATAGTTCAAATATAAGACTTCACATTTGTTGGGGTAATTATGAGGGACCACATTTACACGACATTGCCCTAGAAAAAATAATGCCGATAGCATTAAAGGCAAATGTGGAAACCTATCTAATTGAATCATCTAATCCAAGACACTCTCATGAATGGCAAATTTTTGAAAATTTAAAAATCCCAAAGGATAAAATTATTGCACCTGGAGTAATAGATTCTACAACTAACTTTGTTGAGCATCCGGAAGTTGTGAAACATAGAATTTTAACATATTCAAAAGTGATTGATATAGATCAACTATTAGCTGGAACTGACTGTGGATTTAGTACCTTTGCTGGTTTTGGAAATGTAGACGAAAATATAGTTTATAAAAAACTCGAAGCGCTCGTAAGAGGCTCAGAGCTTGCGTCAAAAGTGATTTAATTATCTCTTTTATTCTTTTTGAGGAATAGATATAATTTTTGAACTTAAATTATAATTTAACTAACAAATATAGAGAGAAAAATATGAGAAAAATACTAGTTACTTTATTGTTTCTACTATTTGGGACTTCTGCTTTTGCAGATTGTAACATTAAAAGTGGTTCAATAAATATTTTGGCTAATGATTTTCCTGCATTAAGAACTTTCGTTGAAACTTCTAAACAATGTAAAGGAAGTGCTGATTTTAAAGTGACTCACTCATCTGAGCATAATAAAATTGCAGTGCCAGCATTAACCGCAAATCCTTCTGAGTTTTCAGCTAGGATTGCTGCTAACAGTTCAATTGTTCCTTTAATGAACCAAGATCTAATTAGACCATTAGACGATCTTGTTAAAAAATATGGAAAAGGAATTCAGGACTCACAATTAATTACAATTGATGGAAAAGTAATGGCTGTAGCTTTTATGGCTAATACCCAACACTTATACTACAGAGAAGATGTTTTAAAAGATCTGGGCATAGCAGTTCCAAAAACATACGAGGAAGTAGTTGCTGCATCTGAAAAAATTAGAGCTTCAGGTAAAATGCAATATCCTTATGCTGCTGCATATAAAGCGGGTTGGAATTTAGCAGAAGAGTTTGTGAACATGTTTATTGGTCATGGTGGTGAATTCTTTAAATCAGGCAGTGCACAACCTAATATTAATAACGCAAAAGGTGTTGCTACTTTGAATATGCTTAAAAAATTATCTGAACTAAGTAATCCTGATTACTTAACTCACGATAGTGAAGCTATTAAAGTTGAATGGGAGTCAGGTAATGTTGCATTAATGACATTATGGGCTTCAAGATCAGGTACTCTTTTAGATGATGAAGGAGATCCAAACATTACTAAAGCAACAAAACTATCTGGACCAGCTACAGTGGGTGGTGGAAATATTCCAGCAGCTACATTATGGTGGGATGGTTTCACGCTTGCAAAAAACAGATCGGATGCAGACGCAGAAGCAACATTTAGAGCTTTAGCGCATGCAGCATCAAATAAGAAAATGGTAGCTGACGCTGCTGACCAAGCTGTTTGGTTAGTTGAAGGATTTGTTCCAACACCAAAATCTATTGGTGTAATTGAAGCTGTAAAAATGGGAGCAAAACCATATCCAATGTTACCGCAAATGGGTTTAATGCATGGTGCATTAGGAAGTGAAATTGTTGAATTTTTACAAGGAAAAGAGTCTGCAGAACAAGCATTGAAAGATGTTGAGGCTGCTTACATTAGTAAAGCTAAAGAACAAGGCTTTCTATAAAACCTAAAACTTTTAAGTGGGGATTAATTCCCCACTTACTCAAAATTTAATGCCTAATAAAACTTTTTTTTGGTTTTTTTTACCAACAGGTTTAGCAATGATCCTGTTTATTGGGCTGCCAATTATCTCTACAGGGATTCAATCTTTTTATGCTCAACACGATCAAGTAGTAAAAGAAGTTAAAAAGTGTGACCCTTTTGGTTGTACTGTTTCAATAGTTGTAGATAACGAAGAAACTACAAAATTAAGAGAAGAAAAGCCGCTTGGTAAATTTAATGGATTTGGAACATATGTAGATAGAAATCATCTTGCTATTGATGAAATTAAAAAATTTTGGAATGAAACTGAGAACTTTGGTGCTTTTGTAGATCAAGTAACCAATCTTCCATTTTACAAGGCATTAATATTTACCCTTACCTATTGTCTATTTGTTACGCCGAATGTTCTTTTATTAGGATTTATTATTGCTTTAAGTTTAAATGCTGTTGCCAGAAAAATCAGGGGGCCACTAATTTTTGGTACGATATTGCCTATGATTGTTACGCCTCTAGTAGGGTCTCTTGTATTATTTTGGATGATAGATTCTCAAGGGATTATTGGAGCTAATATTCAAAATTTAATGAATGATCCATATTTATCTCTTAAATCTTCTAAAACATTAACTTGGATCACTATTATTATATATGGAATTTGGCATCATTCACCTTTTGCATTTGTGGTATTTTATGCAGCTCTTCAGACAGTTCCACAAGAACCAGTAGAAGCTGCAATTATTGATGGCGCATCAAGGTTTCAAAGAATTAAACATATAGTGTTACCGCATATTTATCCTGTAGTTACTTTTGTAGCTTTAATTTCATTAATGGATAACTTCAGGGTTTTTGAGCCAATAATTGGCTTTAGTGCTGAGGGAAGTGCACAATCATTATCATGGTTAATCTATGATAATTTAGTAAATGAGGAAGTAATATTATTTGGATCTGCTGCAGCAACCTCTATGATGACGATTGTTGGTATAGCAATTTTATTAGCTCCAGTTTTAATAAGAACATGGAAAGAATTTAAGACAGCGAGATAATTATGGATTATGGTTTAGATAGAAAATCAACAAGTTTAAAAACTTTCAATACAATTTTTATTATTGTTTGGCTTTTAATTGCTTGCTTTCCTTTCATTTGGACTTTTTGGGGATCATTTAAAGTTAGAGCTGATTTTTTCTCAAGATCTGATTGGTGGTATGCTATTTCTGCCTTCAATACTTTAATTGAAACTGGTGGAAAATTTACAACAGATGCATATACCCAAGCTTGGACTGAAGGAGAGTTTTGGAAAGCATCTAAAAATACAATAATTGTAACTGTATTTGTTGTAAGCATTTCCTTATTTTTAGGAACACTTGGAGCTTACGCACTTTCAAGGTCAACTGAAAGATATGCATTTTGGATATTAATTGCAGCATTAATTTTTAGAGCAATGCCCCACATCACTTTAGTGTCAGGATATTTATTTCCATTTTTTCAGCTGCAAATATGGGGAATTCTCCCAACAACTATAGTTGTGTTAGTAGCAATTAATCAACCATTTACATTATGGTTATTATATTCATTTTTTAAAACAGTTCCTAAAGAACTTGATGAAAGTGCTTTAATAGATGGATGTTCATACTTTCAAGCTTTTAGACATATTATCATGCCAGTGATGTGGCCAGGAGTAATTACTGCAGGATTATTTAGTTTAATGCTTGCTTATAACGATTTTACGGTAACCGCATTACTTTTAAACCAAGAAAATCATACAATGGTGCCAAAAATTCAAAGTTATTTAGGAACAAATCAACATGAAGGTAATTTAATGTGGGCAGTTTCTGCGGTAGTTTCAGCAACAGCTCCTCTATTTATGTTGGTGATGTTTTTTCAAAGACAGGTTATTAGTGGTTTAACTGCTGGAGCTGTAAAAGGTTGAAATATTACAAAGCTTTACTCTTTGGTTCTATTGGATCAATTGTCGAAACTTCAGAGATTCAAAGAAAGTCATTTAACAAAGCATTTAAACAATATGGGCTTGATTGGAATTGGACTAAGCGAGAGTATTTAAGTTTACTAAATAAATCTGGGGGAAAAGACAGAATATCTAGATACGCAAAGAAGAATAAAAAAATTGTAAACTCTACATATTTAAGAAATTTAAAAACTAAAATATTCAATAATTACCTTAAAAAAAACCAGCTTAAATTAAGGCCAGGTGTCAAAAATTTAATTTTATTCTGTAAGAAAAAAAAAATAAAATTAGCTTTTGTCTCATCAACATCTGCGAATAATATAAATGCAATATTATATTCATTGAGAAATTCAATAAATAAAGAAGATTTTAGTTTTGTAGGTAATTCAAAATTAGTTAAAAAATTTAAACCAAATCCAGCAATATACTTGCTAGCGCTTAAAAAAATTAAGCTTAAAGCTAATGATTGTTTGGCTATTGAAGATACACAAGAAAGCCTAAATTCAGCTAAGCGAGCTAAAATAAAATGTATAATTTTTCCTGGAAAATTTCATTCCTCAAGAAAATTTAGTGGAGCTTTAAAAAAAGTTTATAGACTGAATAAAAATATTATTCTGAGATAAATTTTTGCACTAAATTATTAAATTGATCAGGCTGTTCTAAATGAACATTATGAGCACAATCCTTAAAAATTTCTAAACGACTATTCTTAATATTTTTATTTAGTGTATCAACCTGATCAAAATTGTACGAAGTATCTTTATCACCCCAGATAATCAAAGTTTCATTCTTTATATTTTTTAAATCTTCTTTACCTCTCCAATTTTTCATTGCCAACAAAGCATTATCAGCGGTCTCTAAAGAAACATCTTTAACTGCATTTTTGCATAAATAATAATTTTTATCTTTATCTCCTTTAACAAACCATTTTTTTGGAACTCTAGAAAATGAAACCTCAATTCCATCTTTTTTTAATTTTTCTCTTGTTTCATCTATTGTTTCAAATCTACCAGGTATTTCTCCAATTGGTCCAGTAGCAAAACAAATTAATTTATTAACTCTATCACCAATTAGTTTTGTAATTTCTTGAACGATCATTCCTCCCATTGAATGTCCAATTAAATTAAATTTATCAATATTTTTTTGATCTAATAAATCTATTATTTGTCTGGCCATTTTATTTATAGAGTCTAAAGATCTAACATTATGACTTTCACCAAACCCTGGAAGAGCTGGGATTATTAAACGATAATGTTTTGAAAAAAATTCTTTTTGAAAGTTCCACATTTCAGATGAGCCCAAATAACCATGAACAAAAACAAATGGAAACCCTTTACCTACGTCCTCTACATAAATATTACTCAAAACATTTCCTCAATAATAAAAAAAATTAAGACAGTCATAAAAACTATAATAAATATATTAATTACTTTCCAAATTTCTTTACTTTTAGCATACTTTGATAAATAATTAGATAAATACCCCAATATAAAAAAAAATAAAAACGATGCTATAGACGCACCTACCCCAAATAAAATTTTTTGATTTAATAAATAATTTTTTGAAAAATTTCCAAGAAAAAAAACTGTATCAGAATAAACATGTGGATTTAAATAAGTAAATCCTAAAGTTTTAAATATGATATTTAATTTTGAAATATTATTTGGTTCAATACTAAAATTAAAATCTGAATAATGAGATTTTATTTTTTTATAAATAAAGTGAATTAAAAATAAAATTAAAAATAAATTTAAAATCAGTTCAATTAAAGAATTAAAATATTGATTAAAATAATGAAAAAGGAAAATACCTAAAAAAATTAATATCAGATCTGATAAAGAGCATATTAAACAAACAATAAATACGTGTTGTTTTTTTAAACCTTGCTCTATTACAAAGATATTCTGGGCACCTATAGCTAAAATTAAGCTTATCCCTGTGAAGAAGCCTAATACTAGGTATTCCATTAAGGTTTTGGATTACTCTGGATTTGCTGTTAAAGTTTTAATTTCTAGTATATTTTCGTTTGGGTCTTTAACAAAGAAAGTTTCTTGCTCGTATTTTGTTCCTTTAAATCTCAAATAAGGTTCGTCGTAATACTTAGTTCCACTATCCTTTAATCTTTGTTTAAGAGCATCGAAGTCTTTTCTTGATAAATGAACACCAAAATGAGGAACTGAAACATTTCCCATATCTACATCGTGTCTCTCATTATCTAATTTATGTTCACTTTTATGTAAGGTTAATTCATTGCCCCAAAAATCTACATCTGCCCACTCTTGTGCTGAGTTATCTAATCTACATCCTAAAGTTTCACTGTAAAATTTCTTTGCAACCTCTAGGTCTCCGCAAGGGATAGCTAAATGAAAACAATTAGTATTTTTATACATATAAACCTCTTTAAATTAGGCAATTAAATACTATATAAGGCATATTATTTTTTAATCAACAGCAACTAAACTAACAAAATATGAGTGATTTTTTACAATCCATAATTGATAGAGATCCTGCTGCAAGGTCTAAGTTAAGTTTAATATTAACTTATCCTGGTGTTAAAGCAGTTTTTTTTCATCGAATAGCAAATTTTTTTAGTACTGCAAAATTTCATTTGATTGCTAGAATCATTTCTCAGTTTTCAAGATTCTTAACTGGAATAGAAATTCACCCCAACGCAAAAATTGGAAAAAATTTATTTATAGATCATGGAATGGGTGTTGTGATTGGTGAAACTTCGGATATTGGGGATAATGTTACAATCTATCATATGGTTACATTAGGTGGAATTGCTCCGAGTATTAATTCAAATGACCAACGAAATATGAAAAGACATCCTACTATAAAAGAAGATGTGGTTATTGGGTCAGGTGCACAAGTATTAGGTCCTGTTGTCGTTGGCAAAGGTGCTAGAATTGGAGCAAATGCAGTTATTACGAAAGATGTTTCAGAAAATGCTGTAATGGTTGGAATTCCTGCAAGAAGTGTTGGCATAGCAGATAGTGAATTTAAACCTTATGGAATTACATCTGATAGTGATAAAAAATCAGATAATGAATAATACCCAAAACGATTTTATTTCTGGAATAGGAAACACTCCATTAATTAAACTCAGAGCAGCTTCTGAAATTACTGGTTGTAACATTTATGGAAAAGCAGAATTTTTAAATCCTGGAGGATCTGTAAAAGATAGAGCTGCACTTGCATTAATAAAAGACGCTCAAGAAAAAAAATTAATTTCTAAAGGTGGAACTGTTGTTGAGGGAACAGCTGGTAATACAGGAATAGGTTTGGGTCTTTTAGGAAACTCTCTAGGTTACAAAACAATTATTGTAATGAATGACAATCAAACACAAGAGAAAAAAGATTTACTTAGAAACCTTGGAGCTGAATTAAGATTAGTTCCACCAAAGCCTTATAAAGATGAAAACAACTTTGTAAAAGTAGCAGCAAGACTTGCGGATGAACTAAGACCTTCTAATAACAATGGAGTGATTTGGGCTAATCAATTCGATAATACTGCAAATGCCAAAGGACATTATGAAGGCACAGGTCAAGAAATTTGGGAACAAACTGATGGTAAAGTAGATGGTTTTGTTTGTTCTTCAGGGACTGGAGGTACAATTTCAGGCGTCAGCAATGCTCTTAAAGAAAAGAATAAAGATATAAAAATTTACCTATCTGATCCAAAAGGTTCTGCTCTTTATAATTACATTAAAAATGGTGAACTTAAATCGGAGGGTGGATCAATTACTGAAGGAATTGGTTCAAGTAGAGTAACAGCTAACTTTGGTGAAGCTAAGATTGATGATGCTTATTCAATAGATGATCATGAGGCACTACCAATACTTTATGATTTAATTCAAAACGAGGGATTAAGTTTAGGTACAAGCTGTGGAATAAATATTGCAGGAGCAATTAGAATGGGAAAAGAGTTAGGGCCAGGAAAAACTATTGTTACCATTCTTTGTGATAGAAGTGACAAATACGCAACTAAAATGTTTAATAAAAAATTTTTAGAAGAAAAAGGTCTGCCAATACCTAATTGGTTTTAAATATAAATTTTCTCAGCTAATCCGTAAGTAAGAATAGCGCTTAAAATTGTAAGTACTCCAGCAGCTATTACACCTTCACTGTTAGTCTTTTCAGTGTGTCCAAGTTTATTTATGTAAATGGTATAAATACCAAATATTAAGTACATTAAATTTTGAACAAATACTAAATTAAAGAATGCCCATGTTCCATTTACTCCACCATCTCTTACGAACATGATATAAAGAGCCATTAAAAAAGACCCAACAAAAGGAGCTCCAAAAAATCTTGTGATCACTGCTGCTGAATGATCGATATTATATTGATCCATAAAACCCTTAGTTCCAACTATAGCTCTGAAAGCATAAACAGCATAAACAAGGAAATGAACAATAAAAATTATTAGATAAACAATCCCATTAAATTTTTCGATCATAGATAATTATTATCAAATAATTAAATTAAATAAAACAGCATAATCAACATTTTTTACCCCCTAAAATTGCATAACTGTCGCGCGCTATAAACACGAGTGACTCCTTAACAATTATGTAACAGTGTAACATTAAAGCAAACAATTAAGGGAGGTAAAAATGAAGAAAATTTTATTTTTAATAATTTTTTTAACAATCTCAAATTACTCATTAGCAGAAACAGGAAAATTTAATGCCGCTGGAGCAGGATCATGGTCTTTAAATGCGATGGATGCTGGAAATGGAAACATGAGTATTACTTACGACGGTAATGCTGGACTAATGGATAAAGAGCCTGGAAGTATTTTTGATAAATCTACTATGCATTGTATTGGTGGACTAACATTAGTATCTGGAAAGTTTGATGATGAAACAGGTATGTGTACTTTTTATCTAATGGATGGTGAAAAGGTTTTCATTAACTACAAAGGTAAAGGAACTGGCGGCCAAGGCGGAACTGGTACTTTTGTTATTGTTGGTGGAACTGGAAAATATGAAAATATTTCTGGGAGTGGTAATTCAAGTCGACAAAATATAAGAGGTAAAGCTGGTATGGCACACTCAATGAATCAAATGAGTGGTGAATATACTTATTAATGAAAAAAATACTTTGTTATTTAGTAATAATCTTTAGTCCAATTGTTTGTTTTGCAGATGGCCATTAAACTAAAGATCAAAAAAAAAAGCAATTGAATGTGCGGGAATTTATTATGCAAATAGCATGATTCCTCAGGATGAACTTGAGTTAGTTTCCCTAATTCAAAAAGTGTGATTGATAAGATAGTCAAATCAGGGGTATACTAAAAACAAAATAAATAAACTAATGAGGAAAATATGTACGTAAAAATACAACAGAAGCTTTCAAAGGGTTTTAATTCTTGGAAGACAATGATGCTTGCAAATGGTGAAAAGCTAAAAAAATATGGTATGACAGTAGTCTTTGCAGGTGCAGATAAAGAAGATGACAATGCCATGACTGTTATTATTAATTTTGAGTCACCAGAGGGTTTAAAAGGCTTTGGTGGAGATCAAGAACTGACTCAAGCAAGAATTGATGCTGGAGTTATTATGGATCAATCTAAAATGACTATGATGACTGATGAGTCAGTTGTAAATCACAAAGGATGAAACAATGTCTAAATTTTATGTGATTGGAAAAGCAAGTCCTGAGTTATTAAAAAAAATGCATGCTGACCCTGCTGCAGACAGAGGTGCAGTAATGAAATCCATGTGTGATAGCTTGGGCGTAAAAGCTATAAGTTACGAGTGGTTAAGAGGACGTTTTGATGTTCTTTTCTGCGTTGAAGGAGATTACGAAAGTGTTCTTGCTATGAAAGTAACTGTTTTAAATAGCGGAATGATGTCGGATCTAATGGTTCATGAAGTATTTGATTACAACAGTGCATTTAAAAAGGCAGCTGATGTTTCAAAAAGTTATAAAAAACCAGGTGAATAAATAGAGAGGAATAATTATGTCTATATTAGAAAAATATAGTGCTGCAATAAAAAATAAAGATGAAGCAACAATGAATGATCTTTTGCACGATGATTTTAAATTCACAATGCATAAGTCAGGAAATGTTTTAGGCAAAGCTGATGTTGTCAAATGGGCAATGAGCGGTGACATAAATCAAGATAAAGTAAGAGTTGTTTATGAAAATGATGAAGTTGGTGTTCATCATTCATTTGTTACATTTGATGATGGAAATGTAGAGGCTGTAATGGCAGTTTATAAATATGATAATGGAAAAATTATTAGTTTAGAAACTGGTGCTACACCTATGCCAAAGTAAGTGAGTGGTATAGATTTTTATTTTTCGATAGGGAGTACTTACACCTATCTTTCAGTAACTAGAATACTTGATGTTGAAAAACAACATCAAGTAAAATTTAATTGGAAACCCTTTTCAGTTAGAGCAATTATGAAGGAAATGAATAATATCCCATTTCCAAAAGATAAGATTAATAAAGTCAATTACATGTGGAGAGATATTGAAAGACGAGCAGAAGGATATGGTTTTTTTGCTAAGACACCAGTTCCCTACCCTTTGTCTGAATTCGATTTAGCAAATCAAATAGCAATCTTTGGTTTTGAAAAAGGCTGGGGAGAAAAATTTGTAATGCTGACTTATAAAAAATGGTTCCAAGAAGGCAAAGAACCTGCAATTGAACCTAGTATTTCTGAGGTTTGTAATGAATTAAATTTAAATAAGGATGAAATAATATTAGAGGCAAAATCGAAAATTATAGAGACCAAATATAACGAAAATACAAATTCAGCTCGTGAAAATAAAATCTTTGGTAGTCCATCTTTTATAGTGAAAAATGAAATCTTCTGGGGAGATGATAGAATGGAAGATGCTATTAAATGGTCTCTTAAATAATTCTATATATTTTCTTAAAATTCATTTAAAGTCATTGTATGAGTCTTGCTAGTTCATATTTATTTTTAGGTATTGCAGTATTTTTAGGTGTTACTTCAAACAGTTTTGCAAAAAGTGCTGAGGGTTTTACACTATTTGTTCCAAGTATAATTACAGCAATTACAATTGTATTGTGTATGTATGCACTTTCATTAGTAATGAAAAATATTCCTATGGGAATTACCTACGCTTCTTTCGCTGGACTTACAATTATTGCAACAGTCATTGTTGGTGTAATTAAATATAATCAAGTTCCCAATTTATATTCTATGATAGGCCTAGCATTTATTATAGTTGGAGTATTAATGGTAAATTTATTAGGAAATCAATAATATGAAACCATTGTTAGGCTATTTATTTTTAGCTTTAGGTATTTCTTTTGGAATTGCATCTAATAGCTTGGCCAAAATTTCTGAAGGATTTACAAAATTAACTCCTTCTGTTTTATGCATTCTGTTTATGTGTATTACAATGTTTTCAATTGCAAAAGCAATGCATGCTCTTCCGGTTGGTTTTGCTTATGCAACATATAGCGGGCTAACAGTAACGGGAGTTGTTTTGTTTGCAGTGTTAAAACTTAATCAGGTCCCAAATATTTATGGAATTGTAGGAATAATATTAATTATTGTTGGTGTAATTATGGTTAATTATCTTGGACGGCTAAACTGATATTTTTTTAAAATCTCTGGAAGTATATGATTTCCATCATCATTTAATGGCAACTCAAACTCTTCCTCAACATTTGTAATGTCTAAAGGCGAATATAAATGAGGATACATATCTCCATTTGAAGCTTGTTCCCATAGTAAGTGCTCAAGTTTAAATGCATTCACTTTTAATAAAAGTAAATTATCTTTTTTTGGATAATGTCTTCTTAGAGTTTCCTCTACTTGATCTTCTTCTGAGAAATGTATGTAACCGTCTTCAATATCTCTTTTTGATCCTCCATAAGTTCCCGTTTGTTTGGCTTTTTGCCATTCATCTTTATCAATAATTTTGAAAATAAACTCTAAATTCATTTTACCAGGAAGAGTTTGGACCTTTTAAGAATTCTTTTTCTTCGTCAGTAGACTCTCGTCCTAAAATTTCATTTCTATGTGGATATCTATGAAATAATCTAATAGCTTTTGTATGATCCTGCCAAAACTTTTTAATTTTATTATATTCTTCATGCTCTCTTAAATATTTGTTTAATAAATAATATGCCATTTCGTGATCACTAATTTCCTCACTATGAATTAAAGGTAATAGCATAAAAAATCTTTGATCAACATTCATTGTTTCTAAATAACCAGAATAAACTGCATCATTTACTATCAATCTTGTTTTTTGGTCTTGAGCAAAAGCTCTTTTATTCTCTCTAAATAAATTACGAGAAAACTGATCAAACAAAATTACAAGAGCCAGACAGCTCATTGGGTTATCTTGCCAATCGTCATACTCATTATTACATGCAAGCTCATAATCTTTTAGAAAATTTTCCCTAATTTTCTTATCAAAGATGTCATCTTTTTTGAAACGCATTTCAAAAGGAGTTTCTTTAAACCAAAAATCTAAAATAACTTGTGCTCTTTCTGGTATCATTTAGAGACTGGTTTCAATAATTTTAGAAAATTATTATGAATTTTTTTATTTGAAGAAACTAAGATATTTCCAGCATTAGCGGCATCTCTATTGTCCCAGGTACTAATGATACCACCTGCTGCCTTAATAATTGGTATAAGTGGGTGGATATCCCAAATTTTATTTGAGCACTGTATTACTATGTCTACTCTTCCCTCTGCTAAGTGAGAATAACTTAAAGCATCACTGCATGGAAATTGCATTAATTTCAAAATTTTTGGAATTTTTTTTTGTTGATTTAATGACAGCCATCCATGAAAGGCTGCAGAAACCTTTACACTTTTAAAAGTAGCTTTTTTATTTACTGATAATTTTTTCTTTTTTCCTTGAGAAACAACATAAGCAAGTTTATCCGAATAATTTAAATAATATTTTTTAAGAACTGGAAAGTTTGCTAATCCTAGAATTGGTATTCCTTTAAAATTTAATGAAATTAAGTTACTCCAAGTTGGGTTTCCTATAACGTAGGATCTTGTTCCATCTATAGGATCAATTACCCAAGTATAATCACTTTTAGAATTTGTTGAACCATATTCTTCACCAATAACTTGATGTGAAGGAAATTTTTTTTTAATCTTTGTGCGTATAAATTTTTCAAAGGCTCTGTCTGAAGTAGTTACTGGATCATAACCTTTACCTTTTAGCTTGTTAGATACTTTAAAGGTTCTGTTCAACTTTGAATTATAGAACTTAGTTAAATCCTTTGCTAATTGGTTTAAAAAACTAGCGTATATAGGGTATTTTTTTCTATCAAAATTAATCACAAAGAACTCTTACTATTTAATTTATGTTGATTAAAGTTAAATTTTTAATAATCCTCAGGTAATAATTATGAAAATTGAGCTAAATCAAAATAAAGTTTTTTACAATAATGGATCCGAAAAAAAAGAAATTCACCCATTCTGGTTACGTGAAAGAGTAAATGGTGAAGAATACTTAGATAAAGGAACTCAACAAAGACTTTTCGATCCTACTTCCTTAAATAGTAATATTTCAATAAATAAAGCAAATATTAATGAAAAATATTTGGAAATTGATTTTAATGATGGTGTAACTTCAAAGCTAGAAATTGATAAAATTGCTTTAGAATTTTCTAAAGAGGATATTGTTATTAAATCAATAGAAAAAACTAAATGGGACTCGGGACTTAAAAATATTAAAAATTTTCAGTATCAAAAAGATTTTTATGAAAGTAAAGAAATGCATGATTTACTCGTTTCTTTTTATAAATATGGATTTGTTATTATAAAAAATATTCCAACAACAAAAAACTATATTGTAGAATTTGCAAATTCCATAGGAAGTGTACGAAGAACAAATTTTGGAGAATATTTTAATGTTAAATCTAAACCAGACCCTAATGATCTTGCTTATACATCTTTAGCCTTGGCTCCTCATACTGATAATCCCTATAGAAATCCTGTACCGTGTATTCAGTTATTACATTGTATTGAAAGTAAAGTATCAGGTGGACTGTCATCTTTAGTTGACGGTTATACTGTTACGGAAAAATTAAAAAGTGAATTTCCGAAATTTTATGAAATTTTAACAGAAGTAAAAGTTAGATTTAAATTTGTAGATAAAGAGGTAATTCTTGAAAACATCTCTCCCTTAATTGAACTTAACGATGATAAAAGTTTTAAACAAGTTAGATTCAGTCCTAGACTAGACTATGTTCCAATTTTAGATAAAGAAAAATTAGATCTTTATTATCAAGCAAGAAAGAAACTATCTGAAATGTATAATTCTGGGAAATATAGAATTGAATTTAAACTTGAGCCTAAAGACTTAATAATGATGGATAATCATCGATTACTACATGGTAGAACATCTTATGAAACTAAAGAAGGTGAAAGATTTTTACAAGGTTGTTATATTGATTTTGATAGTACCGAGGGGAAACTTAGACATTTAAAAAGAAAGTTTAATCTTTAAATAATTTTTCTATTTGTGCCTCTGCATCGCTTATTGATTTTTCATAATCTAATGCCATTTGATCTGCACTGACAATATCTACTTTTTCAATTCCAAAAAAATTAAGAATAAATTTTAACCATGGAGTTAAGAAATCCTCAGAGCTGTTCAATTTGGTTCCTCCAGAGGTTATTACTAAATAGGCATGTTTATTTTTTAATAACCCTTCCCGTCTCCCATTAGGTTTAAATCTAAATGTTTCTCCAATTCTAGCTGCTAAATCTGACCAAGCTTTAAGTGTTGCAGGAGGACCATAATTATAAATAGGAGCTGAAATTATAATCACATCACTTTCTTTTAACTCTTTTACTAATTTATCAGAAAGTTCGAACATTTTTTTGTGGTGCTCTGTCTGATCTTTTTCATCAATTTTCATACCCGACTCTGTAAGTCCGCTTACAAAAAACATTTCATCATCTAAATCACGATAAATCACCTCATCTCCAGGTTTTTTAATTTTCTCTAAAAGTTTTTTAGCAAGTGCACGTGAGGTTGATCCTTTTTTTCTTGCACTTGAGTCTATTTGATAAATCTTCATTAATACCTTTTATCCGAATTTTTGCATAAAAGGAAAGATTTCAATTATATAAAATCCAATCGCTTGTAATTGGTTAGTTAGGATCAAAATACCTGTTACTAAAAGAATAATTCCACCAATTTTTGATATTAAATTAATATTTTTCCTAAAGTTCTTAGAAAATAATAAAAATCTTTGAATTAAATATCCTGACAAAACAAAAGGAATTGCAAGTCCTAATGAGTATAAAATTAATAATATGACTGCTCTTGTTAAAGTTTCTTCAATAGATGCTAAGGCTAAAATTGAACCTAAAATTGGACCAATACATGGTGTCCAACCAAAACCAAAAGCAACACCAATTACATATGGAAAAAGAATATTTCTTGATTCTTTAGCATCAAATCTTTTTTCAAAATTTAAATAGGGAATATTGATTATTCCAATCAATTGAAGAGAAAAAATTATTATAACTATCCCAGCTACAATTCTTAATATTTCTGAATTTTGTAAAAGTGTTTGACCTAAAAATGATGCAGAAGCTCCCAAAAGAATAAAAACTGTTGAGAACCCTAAACAAAATAAAATTAACGGAAAAAAGTTTATTTCTTTTTTATTTAATATTTCTTGTAAGGATTGACCAGAGATATAAGAAATATATCCAGGTATTAAAGGTAAAACACATGGAGACAAAAAACTTATTAGTCCTGCTCCAAAAGCAATTAGATATTCAAACATTTATCCAGTATTTTTCATTGCAGCAGATATACCTGCTATAGATGTCATTAAAGCATCTTCAAGAAATTTTTTATCTAACTTTTTGTATTTTTTATTTGTTAATTTATTCATTATATTTGCCTGTAAAATGTTTAACATCTCCGTATAATTGCTCCTAATGAACAGTGCTTTTCTAAATTTTTTTCTTTCTTTTACCACCTCCTTTGGAGTTATTTTATTGTGCAATTTGACCAGTGCATCAAATTGATATCTTAATTTTTTACCAATTCTCCTTAATGGAGCATCAGCCAAATTATTTTCATAAATAACTGATATTTCTGGATCAACTTTTGAAATTACCATGTCTAAAATATCCATAGTCGAAACAAAATATGGCCAGTTCTTTTCCATATCCATCATAGTTTTTTTAAACTTTTTTATTGATCCATATCTCAAAGCCTCTGTTGTTCCTAACCAAGCTGGTAACATTAATCTAATTTGTGTCCATGCAAATACCCATGGTATTGCTCTTAAACCCTGAATATTATCAACATTCTTCCTTTTTGTTGGTCTGGAGCCTATAGCTAACTTTCCAAGAGACTTGTGAGGTGTTACTGTTTTAAAGTATCTGATAAAGTCTTCGCTTTGATTTAAATATTTTCTATAAGCAGATGTTGAAATTTCAGACATACTCTGAATTAACTCTCGCCAATTAGGCTTTGATCTAGGGGGTGGATTTAAAGAGGCATCCATAACCGCTCCGATGTAGCTACAAAGATTGTATTCAGCTATAGGTTTGTATCCATATTTTTGTTGAATTACTTCTCCCTGATCAGTAATTCTGATTTTACCATTTACAGTTCCAGCTGGTTGAGATTTTAATGTTGCCTGAATTGGACCACCTCCTCTTCCTGGAGATCCTCCTCTACCATGGAAGAAAACCAAATCAAACTTATTTTTTTTAGCTAGACCTCTTAATTCTTCTTGAAGTTTGTATTGATGCCAGCTAGCTGATAATTTGCCTGCGTCCTTACTTGAATCTGAATATCCAATCATTACTTCTTGTTTAGCACTTGTCATTTTTCTGTACCAAGAAAGTTTGAATAAATTTTTCATAACACTGTTTGCATTTTTTAGGTCATCTAAGGTTTCAAAAAGTGGTACAACTCTTAAAAAATTCTTTATTTGCGCTTGTATTTGTAAAAAATAAACTGACAAAATATCAGATGCTTTAGATGTCATTGAAATAACATAAGCACCCAAACATTCGTTGGGGGATTTTGATATCTGTTTAAATGTATTCCAAACTTCCTTATTTTCTTTGTCAGTTATTTTTATTTTATCAACAAAATATTTTTTTTCTTTAATTGATTTATTTAATAATTTTATTTTTTCTTTTTCACTTAAAGAATTGTATTTAATATTATATTTTTTTCTAAAAAGTTCATTTAGAAGTTTACTATGTCGATCTGCTTCTTGTCTTATATCTAATCTAGCAAGATTGATACCAAAACATCTTACTCGTCTCATTAAGTCTAGTAAATCTGCATTTGCAATATGGTCTCCCTTATTTAATTTTAAAGAATTTCTTACTTCTCTCAATGGAAGTGTAATTTCATATTTATTTTGTATCAATTTCTTTTCATCTAGTATCGAATTATTATTTAAATGATTTTCGATTAGCTGATGTGTTAATCTTACTTTATCTCTGATTGGTCTTAGAAATACTCTATACGGCTCAAAACTATTTCCGGTTACTTTTTTAATTTTTGTCGAACATTCTTCCATTGATAAATCTTGTATTAATTTTGTAAGTTCTTTGTCGTATAATTTTGCAGCTTGCCATCTAGAAAATAGTAATACTTTCTTGGTTACTTCAGCAGTCACGTTTGGGTTTCCGTCTCTATCCCCTCCCATCCAAGATCCAAATTGAATAGGATTAAAATCTCTAGGCAAATCTTTCTTTAAATTTTTTCTAAATATATCGTTAAGTCTCTTATAAACCTTAGGTATTGTATCCCATAAACTATCTTCAATTACCGCTAAACCCCATTTTGCTTCATCTAGTGGTGAAGGTTTAGTTCTTTTGAGTTCATCAGTTTTCCATATTATGGAAATTTCCGAGTATAGCTGTCTGTCTAATTCGATAATCTTGGATGGATATTTTTTATAAAGATGCCTTTGTTCCAGTATATAAATTAAATTTGCATATTTTTGAATTAAGGTCCTTCTTTTTACTTCTGTAGGATGTGCCGTTAAAACAATTCCAATATCTAGATTTGTAGCCTGTTCATAAATTTTTTTATCAGAAATTTTCTTATTTTTAAAAAGGCCTTCAATTAAATCCTCAATAAATAAATTTTGATTTTTATTTTTAAAATATGGATTTTCATATTCATTAAGCTTTCTTGAAGCATCAATTGATTCTGCTAGGTTTAATAAATTTAGAATATGTGAAAATGCTCTTGTTAATTTAAATGTATTTTCAGGTGAAAGTTTTTTTACTTCTGTTGATATTTTTGAAAAAACTTTACTTTTATTTTTATCTGTTAGAGTATTCTTTGATAATAACCTAAATTTTTCAACAATATTAAAAAAAATATTGCCTTCTTGATCTTTTATTACTTTTCCAAGAAAAGTTCCTAATAATCTAAAATCTTCTCTTAAAAGCTTTGTAGGTATTCGCTCATAGTAAAGATCTCTTTTCTTCATTACTTAGAATAAATTTTTTCTGTAAAATTCCTTTCGAGTTAGTTTTTACACTAAAAAAGAAGCCAGAATATCTAAATTTTCGCAAATCTGCCTTGTTCATTCCTTTTGTTGCTGTTGAAACATAGAGTTCTTGATTATTTTTACCTCCAAATGCACAGTTAGTAATGTTTTTAGCTGGAAAAGTAATTCTATGAATTAATTTTGCTTTGCTGTTAAATACTGAGACACATGCCCCACGAAAATGTGCGACCCATAAATTTTTATTTTTATCTAAAGTCATTCCATCTGGAACTCCTTCCTCAGGAGAAAACTTTTTAAATATATTTTTGCTAATTATTTTATTTTTTTTATTAATCTTAATTTTATAAATAGTTTTTTTCCGACTATCAGTGTGGTAAAGGTTATATTCATCAATAAATGCTGGACCATTTGTAATTCTATAATTTTTGTCAACTTTAGTTAATCTAAGATTTTTATCTAACTTATACAAAGATCCTTTTTCAACATTTCTTTCTAAATTATCCATGGTACCAAACCAAAGATTTCCAGCAGGATCTGTTTTACCATCATTTATTCTATTTAACTCTATTTTTGGCTCTATAGGTATTGATTTTAAAACTTTTTTTGATTTTAAATTTTGAATTCTTAATTCTCCCTGAAGACCTAAAATAAAAATATGATCTTGAATATGAGCAATGAAGCCTATTTCTTTATTAACTCGGAATATTTTCTTTTTTTTACTTTTAATATTTAAAGAACAAATTTTCTTTTTCTTAATATCTACAAAATAAATAGAGTTATGTTCTTTTACCCACAATGTTCCCTCACCTAAAGTGCATCTTAATTTCCAAATTGGTTTCGGTTCTGTAGTTTTAATTTTATTCATTTACTTCAAACTCTTTAATAAAGTCCTCGTTTGGGTTTATACCAATACCCG
Organism: uncultured Pelagibacteraceae bacterium; assembly: GCA_902566705.1. Lineage (GTDB taxonomy): Bacteria > Pseudomonadota > Alphaproteobacteria > Pelagibacterales > Pelagibacteraceae > Pelagibacter. The sequence goes on along the minus strand of CACFJT010000003.1, from coordinate 94,695 downwards.
CATTGTCTGTAACTGATGCAAATCCATTATTATCTTTAACTTGATCTAAAATTGAAAAATTCTCTTTTGGCAGATCTGTTATAAAGATATTTTTTTCTGTAGTATCAAACTCAAGCATAGATTTTGATGGAAATAAACTACCAGGCATATCTGGTTGTGCTGTCAATAAATGAAGATTAACTGCAATACTAACTGCTGAGCCCCAAACATGATTTACTACTGGAACAAAATTTGCTTGAGCTAATGCTGCAACTTTTAAATACTCGGTTATTCCACCAAGTCCACAAACCTCTGGTTGAGCAATATCAATACATTTGTTTGATATTAGTTTATTCCAGCCATATTTTGTAAATTCAGCCTCACCTCCTGCAATACTAGTGGAGATTTTTTGTTTTAATTCCTTATATCCATCATAATCCTCAGGAGTAACAGGTTCCTCAAACCAATAAATATCTAATTCATCTAAACCTTTTCCAACGTAAAGTGCATCTTTCAAATTATAAGCATGATTTGCATCAACCATTAATTTAAAGTCTTTACCTATAGAGTTTCTAACTGCTTGTACTAACTTTAAATCTTCTTTTGGACCCAATCCAACTTTCATTTTCATAGCTTTAAAGTTTTTTGATTTAATCTGTTTGGCTTCTTCTTGAAATAATGGAACTAACTCGTCAACTGATTTTTTTTGCAACATCATCCCATATCCATATACAGGAACATCATCATTACATTTTCCACCAATAAGTTGGTAAAGGGGAGCGTTTGTTTTTTTTCCTAAGATATCCCATAGAGCTATATCTACTCCTGATAAAGCTTGTATCGGCATCCCTTTTTGACCACTATCTCTTAAAAGATTGTAAACTTTTTGCCAGATATGTTCTTTGTTTAAAGGGTCTTCACCAATCACCAAAGGCTGTATAACCTTTTCAACAATATACTTGTTTGCTAAGGCTATGTTTCCAGGACCAAAACACTCACCCCAACCCGTTATTCCTTCATCTGTTTGAACTTCAACTAGATGAGCTGTACGATGTTTATAATATTGTTGTGAGTATCCAAGTTCTTTTTCTAACTCGTATTTAAGTACATGACTTTTAATAGAAGTTATTTTCACAACAAAATTATAGAGCAACTACCTTTGAGTTTTGCTCCCCTAAGTTTTCAACTGATAATTTCATCATATCACCAGCTTTTAAGAACTGCTGTGGCTTCATTCCCATGCCTACTCCTGGAGGTGTCCCAGTAGTAATAATATCTCCTGGTAAAAGAGTCATATACTTACTTAAATAAGATACTATAACATCAACATTAAATATCATTGTGCTTGTATTACCTGTTTGCATTCTTTTTCCATTTACATCTAAGCTCATTTTTAAATTATTTACGTCTGTAATTTCGTCTTTTGTAACTAAATGTGGACCAACAGGGCCATAAGTATCATGAGATTTTCCTTTAACCCATTGTCCCATTTTTTCAAGTTGCCACTCACGTTCACTTACATCATTTACTAAACAATAACCTAAAATATGATCTTGTGATTGATTTTCTGCAATATGTTTGGCTTCTTTACCAATTACAATACCAAGCTCTACCTCCCAGTCTAATTTTTTTGATCCTGAAACTATTTCAACATCATCATTAGGTCCAACTATACAGCTTGTTGCTTTCATAAAAACTATTGGTTCTTTTGGAATATCAGCACCAACTTCAGCAGCATGATCTGAATAATTAAGACCTATAGCTATAAACTTACGTGGGCTAGTTATGCAAGAGCCTATTCTTTCATTTGAGGATAATTCAGGTAAATTAGAGAAATCAGTATTTTGTAACTTTGCAAAAGTTTCAAAGTTTAAAAAATCAGGATTTAAATCTTTAACATGAGAGCTTATATCTCTAATTTTACCATTTTTATCTAATGCAGCTGGTTTTTCGCTTCCTTTTTGTCCTACTCTTAATAATTTCATATTTATCCTTTTGTTGTTTAATTATATTGAAATTCCACCATCAACATGAATTGTACTTCCTGTTGTAAATGTTGCATCATCACTAGCTAAATAAACAGCCACAGCTGCTATTTCTTCTGCAGTACCTAATCTTCCCATAGGTTGTCTTGCTATAAAATCTTTTTTTGCTTGGACAGGATCTGGACTTTGATTAACCCTATCTTGCCATGATGGTGAAAAAACTGTTCCTGGTGCAATAGAATTACATCTAATATTTTTTTTAACAAAATCTGCCGCAATCGCTTTTGTTAAACCAATCACTGCACCTTTTGTTGTTCCGTAAACAAATCTATTTGGAAAACCTTTAAAGCTAGATGCACATGAAGATATATTAATAATACTTCCACCATTTTGTTTGATCATTAAAGGTAATATAGCTTTACACATAAAGTACATAGACTTGACGTTTACATTAGAAGAAAAATCCCAATCTTTTTCATCACATTCTAATATTGTTCCATGATGAACAAATCCAACAGCATTTAATAAAACATCGACTCTTTCTAAAGTTTTAGTAAATTCTAAGATCGCATTATTATCTGTTGAGTCTAACTTTCGTACTTTAATCTCAGGATATTCTTTGTTTAAATCAGCTAGAGTTTTATCATTTAAATCAGTAGCAGTTACATGAGCACCTTCTTTATGAAATGCTACTGCTGTTGCTTTTCCAATTCCTTGACCTGCTGCTGTTACTAGAATTTTTTTACCTTCTAATCTTCCACTCATTTTTTATTTATCCTTTCGATTTCATTATAAAGTGAACTATGATCAGTGTTTCCATGACCATTATCGACAAGTGTTTTATACATTCCTTTGACCAAATTTGAAATAGGTAAATGCGTATTATAGAAGTTTGCACACTCTAAAATGTTATTCATATCTTTTAAATGAGTTGATGTTTTGCCTTTTGGACTAAAATCTTTATCTATCATTCTTTTTCCGTGAGTTTGTAGAATTTTACTATCTGCCCAACCTCCAGAAAGGGCTTTAATTAGTTTTACTGGATCAGCACCTGCTTTTTCACACAAGGTTATCGCCTCAGCAACTGCTCCTATTGTAACCCCTACTACAATTTGATTTGCCAACTTAGAGACTTGTCCACTTCCAATAGGACCTACCAAAGTTGGGTTTCCCATGGCTTTAAAAATATTGAGCGAATTATCAAAAACACCTTGTTCACCTCCAACCATAATTGCTAAAGATGCTTCCTCTGCTCCGATGGTCCCTCCTGAAACTGGTGCATCTAAGTAATTAACATTTTTTAATTTCAAAATATTTCCATATTTTGTTGCTGTCGTTGGTTTAATAGAACTCATATCAATAACTGTTGATCCAGATTTTAAATTATTTAAAAAATCTGAATTATTCATTATTGCATCAACAGCGTTATCGTCTGTTAACATTGTTATAATAAATTCACTATCTTTAACTACTTCACCTAATGTTTTTGATATTTCAGCGCCAAACTCTTTTAAAGGCTCAGCTTTATTTATTGAACGGTTGAAAACTTTTAATTTAAAACCTGATTTTAATAAATTTTTAGCCATTGGCAGGCCCATAAGACCTGTTCCAATAAAGCCTATTCTCATCATGGTTTCGGTTTAAACTCGTGGAAGTTTTGCGTCATTGCTTCTGGGAAGAACATAACACATGCTAATACTATTAATTGAATTACTATAAAGGGAGCAAAGCCTCTAAAAATATCTGTTAAAGAAATATGTGGAGGTGCAACTGATTTCAAATAAAAAGCTGCAGGACCAAATGGTGGGCTTAAAAATGAAACTTGCATATTTACGCAGAACAATATTCCAAACCAAATCGGGTCCATACCTAATGCTATAACAATTGGTAAAAATACCGGCATTGCTAATAAAACAATCCCAACCCAATCCATAAATGCTCCCATAATTAGAAACATTATTTGCATCATGAAAATTAAATACATTGGTTTTAAATCATAAGCTAAAATAGTTTCCGCAACATAAGTTGGTCCGCCAGCAAGTGAATAAGCACCTGCAAGCACTGTGGCACCAAAAGTAATTGTTAAAATCGTTCCTGAAGCTTTAAATGTTCTAACCAATGCATCTTTAAATAAAAACCATGTTAGCTCTCTTCTTGCAAAAATTATAATTAAAGTTGCAACAACACCCATACCAGCTGCTTCTGTAATACCAGTCATACCAGAGTAAATTGAACCTAAAACAATTATTACAATACCAATTGGTGGCAAAAGACCTGGAAGGTAAGACATTTTTTCTTTTAAAGTTAAAGCTGGTTCATCACTTAGTGGTGCAAGATGAGGTTGTAATCTTGTTCTGATAAGAATGTAAGTAATAATTAATCCTGAAATCATTAAACCTGGAACAATTGCCTCTTGAAATAACATTGTAATTGAAGTTTCTGTAGTTAATCCATAAATAATTAAAACGATAGATGGAGGTATCATTGTACCTAACGAACCAGATGCACAAATAATACCTATTGACATATCCTGATCGTATTTCAATCTCAACATCTGAGGGAGTGCAATCAATCCTAATAAAACTATTTCTCCCCCAATAATTCCACTCATTGCTGCCATGATTGTTGCCATGATCGCAGTTACTACCCCTACTCCACCTCTAGTTTTTCTTAACCAAGCATTTAAAGCGTCATATAAATCTCTCGCAATGTTCGAGCGTTCTAGCAAGGAGGCCATGAATATAAATAAAGGAACAGATAAAAAGGAGTAAGTAACAACAAGAGAATAGTATCTTGAGAGTAAAATTCCTAAAGCGTGCTCACCAATATATAAAAATACAAGTACGGCACCCATAAATCCAGATGCAAAACCCATTGGAACACCAATTGAAATAAGAGCTAATAATCCAACAATAAGTATGATCGAGAGTGTACCTATCTCTAATTCCATCTTATTTTAAATCTTTAGCTGGTTGGTATTGTTTTTCTTTAGGATTTTTCCAATCAATAATTAAATTATTTACAGACTGAAGTGCAATAAGAAATAAGCATATCAATGTAAGAGGTTTCATAGTAGCTGGAATTGGTGGGTCCCAATATGTTGCAAATCTCTCCCAATTTATGAACGATCTATGCGCATCCTCAAATCCGCCATAAATTACAGCAGCAGCAAAAACCACAATTATAGTAGTGCTAATTAAATCAAAAATTCTCTGAACTGGTCTGCTGACATAATCATATAATAATACTATTCTAATGTGACTTCTTAGTCTTGTAGCATATATTCCGCCTACTAAATAACAAACACCAGCCAACCATAAACATAATTCGTTAGCCCACAATGTTGGTTTAAATAAAACATATCTCATAAAAATTTCGTACATCATTACAACTACTATTATAGGAATTAAATATTTGATGGTGTGACTTAAAAATAATGAAATTCTATCAATCCAATTTATTGGAAAATCATCTTTACTTGCAACTTTTTCACTTTGCTCTTGTAACTGTTTATCTTGCAATTCTTTGTCACGCATAGGTTAAAAATTTATTTAGGAAGGGCCTTTTCAGGCCCTTCAAGCTTTTTAATATACTATTTATTATAGGATACCGTTAGCTTTCATGTAAGCTTTATGTATCTCTATAAGTGCAGCAGCCTCAGGTGATTTAGTCTTCCATTCTTCCCAAGCACCAAGTGCAGCTTGTCTAAATTTAGCTCTATCTTCTTTAGACCAGTCATGGAGAGTAACTCCCATTTCTTTTAAAGCTTTAACTGCCTCTGCATTTTTTCTTTCAACCAAACTAGTGATAGTTCTTCCACAGATTTCGATTGCAGCTAACATTGCACCTTTTTCATGAGGTTTTAACTTGTTCCATACTTTCGTGTTACAAGCTAAGTGGTCAGCTGGCATAGAGTGGAAACCTGGATAAGTAGCATATTTATTTTGCTCATAGTGTCCACCTGCATAATTAGTCGCTAAAGATGAGTAATCTGCACCATCGATTAGACCAGTTTGTAAAGCTGTAGGAACTTCACCAAAGTCCATAACAATTGGCTTAGCACCTAATGCTGTAAAGATCATACTTTCCATTCCTGGAGGCGATCTAAATTTAAAGTCTTTCAATGAAGCAACATCTGGAATTGGTCTGCTAGAAATTAAAGACTCATGTCCTGGTATCCACCAACCAATCAAAGTCATTCCATATTTGTTATAAAGTGCATCAACAGCTTCTTGAGCTCCTGGGAAATTTAGGAATTCATATTGTTGATAAGGGTTATCGTACCCACCCATTACATCTCCTGCAAATTGAAATGCTGCATTTTTACCAGTTTGGTATCCCGCACCAGTCATATCACAGTCAATAATTCCAGTTTGTGCAGAGTTAAATACCTCAGCTGATTTACCAGTTACTGACGATGAATAGAACATTTGCACTTTTAAGCTTCCGCCAGAAAACTTTTCAACGTTTTTAGCGAATTGAGCGGCAACTTCACCATTTGGTGAACTAGCAGTAAAGTGTGTTTCAATCTTTAAAGTCTTTGCATGAACAGAACCAAATAAAGCAACTGAAACAATAGCTACTGCAGCTATAGTTTTAGATATAAGTTTAAACATTATATTCCTCTCGTTTGTGTTATTTTTGAAATTTAATCACAAATGTTTTTTGAGATCAACGAATTCGTTTAATATTTATATATAGAAATTATATATATTTTCTAAACTAACAACTCTCAGTTGTTTTAAACTACTTCAGAAATTAGGGGTTTTTTATTAAAAAAACAATAAATGTTATCTACTGCCATCATGCTCATTGCCAATCGAGTCTCATGAGTCGCACTACCAATATGTGGTAAAACAAAACAGTTATCTAATTTTAAATATCTTTTATCTAAATTAGGTTCATTATTAAATACATCTAAACCAGCCGCATAGATTTTTTTATTCTCGAGGGCATCAATTAAATCATCATCATTAATAGTTGATCCTCTTGAGGTATTTATAACAACAGCATGCTTAGGTAATAAATTTATAGTTGAAGCATTTAATATATATTTGGTCTCAGATGTTGCTGGTGTATGAATACTAACAAAGTCACACTCAGGTAGCATAGACTTAATATCAGAAAAATATTGTGCCCCATCCTCTTGATCATAAGAGAGTTTATTTCTGTTATGATAAATTATCCTCATTCCAAATGCTTTAGCTCTTTTTGCAGCCATTCTTCCAATACGACCCATGCCAATGATACCTAAAGTTTTACCTGTAACAGAGTTTCCAATCATAAATTTAGTAACATCAGATTTTTGATTTTTCCAATTATTGGTTTTCACTAGACTGTATGCTTCACCAATTCTTCTTGAAGCTGCCAGAATTAATAGAATAGTCGTTTCTGCTACTGCTTCATTTAAAACATTAGGTGTATTTGTAACTTTAATTTTTTTTTCTTTTGCAGATTTTATTGAAATATTATCATAACCAACACCAACTTGAGCAATAATTTTTAATTTACCATTTAAATTATTAAAAAAATTTTCACTAATTTTATCAAAACTTGTTGAAATCATTCCATCATAATCATTTGCAATTTTTATTAAGTCACTTTCTGGAATGGGTTCGTCCTTTGGATTTAAAGTTACTTCAAATTCTTTTTGAAGTTTTTCTTCAGCTAAATCTGATATTTTTCTAGAAACTAATATTTTTGGCCTCATTAGTGAGAGTCTCTTGGTAAACCTTTGGTATGTGATACATCTAAATATTTACCTCGAGAATTAATGCATGCACCATCATCCAATTGACCAACAGTATTTCTAAATATTTCCTGCCAAGGAGTTTGATTTTTTGGCTTAAATACTTTTTTGTTTTTTCTTCGTTTTTTAAATTCAGCTTGGGAAATCAATAAATCAACTCTTCTTTTATTTAAGTCTATTTTTATTTTATCGTAAGTTTTAACAATGCCTAGATCTCCACCTACTGCTGACTCTGGCGAAACATGAAGTATTGACGGGCTCTCAGATGTTCCACTCTGTCTTCCGTCTCCCAAAGTTGGTAAATGTCTTATTCCTTTTTTTAATAATCTGTTGGGTGGTTGCATATTAACTACTTCTGCTGATCCAGGATATCCAACCGGTCCACAACCTCTAATAATTAATATTGAGTTTTCATTTACTTTTAATTTTTTATCATTAAGTCTTTTGTGATAATCCTCAGGACCTTCAAAAACTATAGCTTTACATTCAAAAACATTAGGGTGTTTAGGATTTGATAAGTATTGATCTTTAAATTCCTTACTGATTACAGATGTTTTCATTATAGCAGACGAGAAAAAATTACTTTTCATAACTAAAAAACCAGCTTTTTCAGTTAATGCATTTTTAAAAGTTTTAATTACTTTATTGTCTATATCTACTTTCTTTCTTAAATTTTCACCAACAGTTTTACCCGTAACTGTCTTTATATTTGTATGAATTTTTTTATTTTTAATTAATTCCTTCATTACTGCAGGTATTGCTCCAGCTCTGTGAAAACTTTCCATTAAATATTCTCCAGCAGGTTGGCAATTTACCAATAAAGGAATGTTATGCCCAAGTTTTTGCCAATCAGAAAGATCAAATTTAATACCCATATGTTTTGCAATAGCACTTAAATGGGCTGTGCAGTTACTAGATCCTCCTATAGCACTTGCTACTACTACTGCGTTTTCAAAAGCTTTACGTGTCATAATTTTTGATGGGGTTAAATCTTCATAAACCATTCCAACAATTCTTTTTCCTGTTTCGTAAGAAATTTGCTCTCTTTCTCTGTAAGGAGCGGGAATAACCGCACCTCCTGGTAAAGACATTCCTAATGCTTCTGCTACTGAGTTCATTGAAGAAGCTGTTCCCATTGTATTACAATGGCCAGCACTTGGTGAGGATGATGAAACCATATCCATAAATTCCTCATATTTAATCTCTCCTTTAGCTAACATTTTTCTGGCTTCCCAAACTACCATTCCTGATCCAGCTAATTTTCCCTTATAAACTCCATCTAACATAGGGCCACCAGATAAAACTATTGCAGGAATGTTTACAGTCGCAGCTGCCATTAAAGCTGCAGGAGTAGTTTTATCACATCCTGTTGTTAAGATTACTCCATCAAGAGGGTAACCATATAAAACTTCTACTAAAGATAAATATGAAAGATTTCTATCCAACATTGCTGTTGGTCTTTTTCCTGTTTCTTGAATTGGATGAGTTGGAAACTCCATGGGTATACCCCCTGCTCTTCTGACTCCATCTTTTATTCTCTTACTTAGTGACATAAAATGCCTATTACATGGTGAAAGGTCACTACCAGATTGAGCTATTCCTATTATTGGGTTTCCAGATTGTAATTCTTTTCTAGTTAGACCATAATTTAAATATCTTTCTAGATACAAAGCCGTCATATCTGGGTTTTTTGGGTTATTAAACCACTGCTGACTTCTGAAACTTTTTTTTCTTTTTTTAGGCATAATTGTTTAATGGTCTCTTTAGATTTATAGTTATATAATAATTTTATGAATAATCTAATAGTTTTAAATAAGAATGACAATGTGGGTGTTAGTCAATTCATAATCCCTGAAAAAACAAAAATTGAAGGTCATGAGATTAGTACTATTGATCCAATCCCTTTTGGACATAAAGTTTGTTTAAAAACAATCAAAAAGGGTGAACCAATCATTAAATATGATCAAATTATTGGTTTTGCATTAGATGAAATTAAACCTGGACAACATGTCCACTCACATAATCTAGAATTTAGAGAGTTTAAAAGAGAATTTAAAGTAACAGACAAAAAACACTTTGTAGATGAAAAAGCAGATACTTTCTTCAATGGAATTTTAAGAGATAATGGACAGGTCGCTACTAGAAATTATATTGGAATAGTGAGCACAGTAAACTGCTCAGCGACTGTCACTAAAATGATTGTTGAAAGGATTAAATATTCTGACATTTTAAAAGATCACCCAAATATTGATGGCATAGTGCCAATTACTCACTCAACAGGATGTGGAATGAACACAGAAAGTGAAGGGATGCAAATTTTCCAAAGAACTATTGATGGATTTAAAAATCATCCTAATTTTTCTCATGTTTTTGTAATCGGTTTAGGATGTGAATGTGCGCAAGTCAGTTTGTTTGATGAATCATTAAAGAAACATAACCGAATACATTTTTTGACAATTCAAGATGAAGGTGGGACTAAAAAAATAGTCGAAAAAGTATTATCTCAAATTAAAAATTTGCTTTCAGAAGCAAACAATGTGGAGAGAACTTCACAACCTGTAAGTCATCTAACTTTAGCTCTTCAGTGTGGTGGCTCAGATGGATATTCTGGAATAACTGCAAATCCTGCATTAGGTGTTGCAGCAGATTTATTGGTTAAGAAAGGTGGAAGTTCAATTTTATCTGAAACTCCAGAGATTTATGGAGCTGAACATTTATTAATTAATAGAGCTAGCTCACAAAAGACTGCCGATAAACTAATTAAAAGAATTGAATGGTGGAAACATTATACTTCAATCAATAATAGTTCTATGGATAACAACCCAGCCCCTGGAAATAAAAAGGGTGGCCTTACAACAATTTTAGAAAAATCCTTAGGTGCTGTTGCAAAAGGAGGTAATTCTATTCTTCAAGATGTACTGCACTATGCAGAACCTTTAAAAAGCAAAGGATTTAATTTTATGGACTCTCCTGGTTACGATCCTGTTTCTGTTACAGGTCAAGTAGCATCAGGTGCTAATGTAATTTGTTTTACAACAGGACGTGGATCTTGTTTTGGTTGCAAACCAGTTCCAAGTTTAAAACTTTCAACAAACTCAGCAATGTATGAAAAAATGTCTGAAGATATGGATATTAATTGTGGAACAATTGCTGAAGGTAAAGAAAAAGTTGAAGAAGTTGGTCAAAAAATATTTGAACTAATTGTTAACACTGCTTCAGGAAATAAATCAAAGAGTGAAATCAACGGTTACGGTGACGAGGAGTTTAATCCTTGGCAAGTAGGCGTAGTGATGTAATTTTAATTTCCAGTGCCACAGCAAACATCATTAATTAACGTAATTTTATTAGCTGCAGGTGGCTTTTTCATGTTTGTATGTATGGATTCCACAGCAAAGTACCTTGGTACAGTTATGCCAGTTACGCAAGCAATTTGGGGTAGATTTTTTTTTCACCTAGTTTCTTTGATTATATTTTTTTTAATATTTAAACCAAAAGTAAATTTAAAAAAAAATTTTAAAGTTCAAATAATAAGATCAATATTGATGGTTACAGCAACTTCATTTATGTTTTATTCTTTACAAAAATTTGACTTAGTAGACATATACGTAGTTTTCTTTACAGCTCCTTTGATAGTTTCTTTGCTCTCAGCATACTTTTTAAAAGATATTTTAACACCTAAGGGTATACTCTTAATGTTACTTAGCTTTGGTTCAATTATTTACTCATTAGGACCAAGTATGAAAATATTTAGCATTGATTTAATTTTTCCAATAGTTCCGCCAATTTGTTGGGCTCTTTATCAATTTTTTACTAAACTTGTATCAGGTGACAATGACCCATTTGCTGCAATATTTTATACCTCAATTTTAGGTGCAATTATATTTAGTATTTTTATTTTTTTTAATTGGGTTCCATTAGAAAAGAATATTTTTTGGTTTTATTTATTATTACTTGGAGTAGCGGGCTTTGTTAGTCATTCTCTAATAATTTATGCAATTCAGCTGTCTAATTTATCATTTGTGACAAACTTTCAATATTCACAACTTGTTTGGTCAACAATTATTAACTTCTTAATTTTTGGTGTACCCTTTGATTATAACAAAATTGTAGGTGTGGTAGGAATTATTGTTTTTGGTATAATGTTTATAAGAACAGAAGGCACAAAGAAAAGTTAATTATTGAAACTAATATGAAAAATATTGGATTTATTGGTGTTGGTTATATGGGCTATGGAATAGCCAAAAATATTTTAAAACATAAAAACAAACTTTTTGTTATTGCAAATAAAAATAGAAAACCAATTGAAAAAATTGTCAATGATGGTGCACAAGAAGTAAAATCTTTTGAGGATTTTGCAAATAAAAATCTTGATGCCTTATTTATGTGTGTAACAAATACCCCGATTGCAAAATCAGTATCTGAAAAAATTTCAGCAATTTTAAACAATAAAACTATAATTATTGATATTACAACTCATAACAAAACTGGTTCTATAGAAACTGATGCTATATTTAAGAAAAATAATATTAAGTATGTTGAATGTCCTGTAATGGGTGGTCCTGTTCAAGCTGAAGAAGGAGTTTTAGGAGGGATAGTAGGGGCATCAGATGAAAATTTTAAAATAGCTGAACCCTATTTTAAGTTTTTTTGTAAAGAATATTTTCATTTTGGAACTGTCGGGATGGGTGCAAAATCGAAACTTTTAAATAATTTTTTATCCCTTGGAAATGCTGCACTAGTTAATCATTTAGCTAAAAGTGCAAAAGAAATGGGTTTAGATTTAAAAAAAGTTTTTGATGTTGCTAAGCTTGGTTCTGGTAATTCTGCAGCTCTAAATAGAGTTTTTGATAATTTATTAAAAGGAGATTTTACTGGATTTAAATTTACCGCCAGTAATTCTGTAAAAGATTTAACTTATATTCAAGACTTATTAAAAGATTTTCCTGAAGCAGAAAAAGTTGCTGAAGTTAACAAAAATTATTTTCAAAAAGCTGTTGACGACGGTTTTGGTGAAAATTTTATTAGTGAATTGATTAATAAAAAATAATTTAAAGTAGATATATAAGATACCGGGAATCTACTAAAGCACCAGGTTGTATTCAAGAATTTTATTTAACCAAAACTAAAATAAATTTATTGAATTTGTATTAAATATAATTACCTTTTTTTTAGAAGGAGGTTTATGTTAATACTTTCACCACCTGATACTTAGCTGAAGTCTTTTAAATACCAAAAAAGTTAATAACATTAAAATCCGTTTGGATTAAAATGCCAAAGAGGCTTAAAAAAGGGAGCTCTTTAGGTATTCGCTTAAAGAGCGAACCCTTAAAAGTAATTTTAATGGGGCATCCGGTACTTGCTATGACAAGCTTTGCAATTACTCCACATTAATTGTTTCAATGTACCTCTAATATCATCGCTATCTTCAATAACAGATGCAAGTGTAACCATATCATCAGATGCTTTTTTCATTAGAGCATTAAAAGCATCTTTTTCTTCCCAAATGATTGGTAAGGCTTCTGTTTTAAATCCTTCCTTGGTGTTTTCAGGAAATAAATCAATCAGAACTTTATAATTCTCGCTCATTTCTAACATTAATTCTATTGACTCGTCAAAATCTCCATTTGATGCAAAGGCTTGCACTCTTTTAGCAGTGCTATAATTCTTACTAAATAATGCTTTTCTCCCCTTTATAATATCTTCAACGCTTTGTTCGGCATTACTAACTGAGACCAAAAGCACAGTAAAAATAGATAACAATAATATTTTAATAAATGAGGTTATGTGATTAAATAATTTATGCATGTTACAAATACCCTAACAGAGTATGGTATTATTTCAAAGCTGTTACATTGGCTAAGTGCGTTATTGCTTCTAATTCAAATCCCATTAGGTTTTTATTTAGTTGATTTAGATTTTGGTGAAGAGAGAATAACTATAGAAAATATTCATGTTACAATAGGTTTAACTATATTTTACTTAGTAATTTTAAGGTTATTAAATAATATATTTAATCCTAAACCCAAACTTAATCCAAGTATTTTCGTTGGACAAAAATTTATAGCAAAATTAAACCATGTTCTTTTATATGTGGCAATTTTGTCAATCACAATTTCAGGAATTTTAAAAAAATTATTTAATGGAGAGACTTTAATAATTTTTTTTAAAGAGATAAAAATTAAAGATAATTTTGAATTAGCAGATCAATTTTATAATATTCATATATATTCAAATTATACAATTATAGCTTTAATATCACTTCATATTTTAGCGGTGATAGCTCACAAAATATTATTTAAAGATAATTTATTGAAAAGAATGCTTTAAACTAATGACAAGCTACTCCGTATTTTTTTAATCTCCAATAATTGTATGGCCATGGAGTTAAAAAACCTACAATTAACATTATTGGAATAACCCACCAAGTTAATATGGCACCACCAGTTAAAACATAATCTGTCAAATTCATCATAATTTCCATACTGATCATTGAGATTAAACTCATTCCACAAGCAGTTTTAAAAGCATTAATAAAATTAAAATTTTGTGTCATTAAAATAATAGTTTCTAAAATAATACTTGTAATCAAACCATTAATGATTGCTAAAATCATAATTCCTAAAACTGGAAAAGGAATTTCAGTTAATTGAAAAAATAAAATTGTACCAAAATCACCTATAGCACAACCTAATACACACCAAGCTGTATTTTTTGCGCTTCTTTTCCAAGTATGCTTACACGACCAATGAAATGTAGCAGTAGAGGTATTCACAATAATTTGATATTAATGAAAAATGATTTTTAAACAAGTATTTGATAAAAAATCGTCTACTTACACTTATTTAATTGCATCGGCAAAAGGTCGCGAAGCAGTAATTATTGATCCAGTTATTGAAAATGTTAATAGCTATATAACTTTACTTAATGAATTGGATCTTAAACTTGTAAAAGTAATTGATACACATATTCATGCAGATCATATAACAGGTGCCTCAAAATTAAAAAAAGTTACAAATTGTTCTACAATCATGGGAGAGCACACCCCTGCTGATGCAGTAGAAATCAAAGTAAAAGATGAAGAAATAATTAAAATTGATCAAATTGAAATTAAAGCGATGTATACACCAGGTCATACTTCAGATAGTTATAGTTTTTTGATGGATAAATATTTATTTTCTGGAGATACCCTTCTAATTAATGGAACAGGTAGAACAGATTTTCAAAATGGTAGCTCAAAAGATGCTTATAATTCTTTATTTAATAAATTGCTTAAACTACCTGAGGATACTTTTCTTTATCCAGGGCATGATTATAACGGTAAACTCGTTAGTACTATAGGAAATGAAAAAAAATTAAATCCAAGACTTCAAGTTAATAACGCTGATGAATATGCTGAAATAATGTCAAATCTTAATTTATCTAAACCTGAGTTAATGGATAGCAATATTAGAAGTAATATTAAATTAGGTGCTAACTAAAAATCACAAAAATTAAAAACCAATAAGAAACTAATCCTGCTAAAATAGTTGCAATAATATTTTTTGAAAAATAACCTACAATAACTGCAACTAATGCTCCAAAAATTTTTGGATCATTGATTTCTATAAAAGTTCCATAATCGTTAATAAATATTCCAGGAAATATTATGGCTGGGAATACTGCAGATGGAACATATTCTAATACAGCTTTAACTTTATCTCCCAACATATCTCTACTAATTAATGCAACCATAGTCATTCTAGTAAAGTAAGTTAATATACCAGCAAAGATAATTGATACTAAAGTCACTTTTTTAACCTCAATAATAACGAAGCTACAAATAAAGCAATAACTGGTGAAATAATTATATAGGATTTAAATGGTGCATCAAAAAATAACAATGAGCTTAAACCACAAGTAATCATTACAATCACATGATCAATTTTTTTTAAATCTTGTACAACTATTGCAATAAATGTCAGAGGAATTGCAAATTTTAGTCCAAGTTCTTCAGGAACAAATGATCCTAAAATGATTCCTGAAAGTGTAGCAATTTGCCAACAAACCCACATCGTGCACCCAGTGCCTATTAAATGATAATGCAAATATTCCTCAGATTTATTTTTTTTAAAAAATTTATTAGACTCTGCAAATCCTTGATCAACAATTACATATGAAATTAATAATTTTTTAATAAAAGATAATTTTTCTAGATATTCAGATAAAACTGCTCCATATAATAAATGACGAGAATTAATAATTCCTACAGAGGTAACAGCAACCAAACTAGACGCACCTCCTGATAAAAGCTGCAAAAAAACTATCTGAGAAGCACCTCCAAAAATAATGAAAGACATTGCATAAACTAAATAAGGATTAAAACCAAGTTCAACTCCAATTGCTCCACAAATTATTCCAAATGGAATTACTGAAAGCATATGCGGAGAAATATCCAGCATACCTCTGGTGAATAATTGTTTTTTTGAAAGCATTAGCTTGTTTTATTAAAAACAAACTATGTGATCAATATGAATCGGTCTTTTTATTCCAAACTTCTCATCTGCTTCGTGTTGGTGTTCATGATGGGAATGAACAAAAACTGGTATAAGTAAATCGCTGTTCGTTTTTAAAGTATAAATAAAGTTTGTACCTCTAAATTTTCTATCAACCACCTCTAATTTTAGATTGCTCTTATCATCATGCTCAAGATCTTCTGGCTGTAATAATAATTTTACATTTGATCCTTTTGGATAATGCTTAATGAAATTGCCTTTAATTGTTCCTAGGTCTTCGTTTTCTAATGAATTTTCTCCTGTAACTTTTGCAGGAATTAAAATACCTCTATTTAAAAAATTAACTACTTCTTCAGAGTTTGGAAAATGATAAACATTATAAGGATCGTCAAACTGTTTAATTTGACCATCTAATACAATTGCACATTTGTGTCCAAGGTAAAAAGCTTCGTATGAGTCGTGAGTCACTATAATTGTTGTAATCTTCAATTTACTTAATATTTTTTTTAATTTTACTTGTATCTCCTCTTTAAAACTTTGATCAACATTTGATAATGGCTCATCTAAAAGCAAGAGATCAGGTTGTGTTAAAAGTGATCTAGCAAGTGAAGCTCTTTGAGCTTCTCCAGCACTAATTTCATGCGGGTATTTTGTTAAAATTTGTTCTATATGAAGAAAATCTACTATCTCCTTAAAGCTAAGTTTTTTTTTTCTTTTACCCTGATTTCTTTCAGCACCTAATAAAATATTTTTTTCAACTGTGTAATGTGGAAACAAACTATTATCTTGAAAAGCTAAGGATATATTTCGATCCTCAGGCTCTACATTTTGATCTTTGGAAGATAATATTTTACCGTTTAGTTTAATTGTACCTTTTTCAATTTTTTCTAAACCAGCAATAGTTCTTAGTATTGTTGTCTTTCCAATTCCTGATGGGCCTAAAATACATAAAGTATCTCCCTCGTTTTCAATTACGAAAGATGCGTTCTTGACTTTAGTCTTCCCACTTATTGTAAAATCAACATTTTTTATCTCTAAATAGCTATTGCTCATTATCCCTCAAAATATATTTAGATGTAAGCATTATAAAAAAACTTGCAATAAGAATTAAAAATAATGAAGGTACGGCTGCAGCTTCTAGCAAGTCTTCGGAGGCAGATATATATGCAGTAGTAGCGAATGTTTCAAAATTAAAAGGTCTTAAAATCAAGGTGATCGGTAGTTCTCTTATTATTTCTAAGGAAATAAGAATTCCTACAAATAACAGAGATTTTCTTAAGAAGGGTATATGAATATTCATGAATGTCTTTTTTTTAGAATAACCAAGTAGGTATGAACTTTCATCAACTGAAATATTTATTTTTTCGTATCCAGATTTTATTCCATTAAAAGCTAAAGAATAGAACCTAATAAAATAAACAAGAACTAAACCAAGTATAGAACCAATAAATATTTTTTTAACAGATAAAAAGCCTAGCGCTTTAACTACGTTGTCATCAAACCAGGCTATAAAAGTTATAAAAGCTACAGCTAAGATTACTCCTGGAATAGCATAACCTGAGATAGATAAAGTAGACAAAGCATTTAAGGTATTATTTTTTGAAACTCTATTTCCATAATTAGAAATTAAAGAAAAAGTTATTAAAACTAAACTCGATAATAACACCAAGTAAAGTGTATTTAATGTCAAAGTAATGACCGGTATATCGAAAAGATTTTCTGGAAACTTTAAAGTCCAATATAACATTTGACTTAGTGGAAATAAAAAACTTAAAAAGAAAACAACAAAACAAAATGAAAATGCATAAAATGCTTTTGCTCCTGAAAGTTGAATTTTTTCTTTTTGTTTAAATCCACCTTTTGTACTTGAATGGTACCTTGCCTTTTTTCTAGATAAATTTTCTAAAATGAATACTGCAAAAATGAATAAAAGAAGAAAAAAAGATATCCTGTTTGAGAAAGCTAAATCATCAAAAGTGATCCAAGAATTGTAAATACCCGTAGTTAAGGTATTTATAGAAAAGAAATCAACTGCTCCAAATTCAGCTAAAGTTTCCATCGCTACCAAAGAAAGACCTGCAACGATTGCAGGTCTGGCTGCTGGCAATATTAAAGAATAAAAGGACTTCATTTTAGAAAATCCTAAATTTCTACCTAAATCAATTAGATTTTGAGATTGATACTGAAATGATGCTCTTGAGAGAATATAAACATAAGCAAATAGTGAAAAAGATAGCGAAAGTACAGCGCCTATTAAACCATCAAACTTTGGGATGCTTTGGTTATAATTTGCTTCTCCGAATACATTTTTCAATATCGAATATAAAGTTCCATAATTTTCAAAGAAAGCTGTTAAAGAATAAGCATAAATGTATGGAGGTACTGCAAAAGATAATATCAAAGCCCATTTAAAAAAATTACTTAAAGGGAATTTATAAAAAGAGACTAGATAAGCTGTACTAGTTCCAATAAAAAAGGTTAAAACTAAAACACCAACCAGCAAAATTAATGAATTAAAAATATATTCAAATAAAAAAGTATCTTTTAGAATTTGATAATAATTCGATGTATCCTCAAAAAAACTTGTAAATACGGTTACGATTGGTATAGCAACAAAAATTGATACCAACAAAGAAAACAAAAACCAAATATTTATTTTATTAAAATACATTTTACCCTTTTGTTTCAGTGAACATAATCAATAGTAGGGTAAATAACTATTGAATTATGTTCACTTTTTGAAAATTAATCTTTTAAACCAAAAACATTAATGACACGATCAATATCATTATTTTTGATCTCTGATAATTTTCTATTATTTATTTTTTTTTTAATTTTTTCACACTCAGACAAACACGGTTCACAAGTTATCTGACCTTCGAGTGAACTACTGTTATTTTGAGAAATACTTAAATTAAAATCAAATAAATTTTTTTTCACTTGTTCCTTACTTCCACCCAGCCGCTGTCATTACCTCTAATGCTGCTGCTTGATTTTTTCCGTAGCTTGAAACTTTAGTTGTTAGATCTTGTTTAAAATCTAATCCTAAATTATTTACTACCAATGGATTTGGAGATACACCAGCTATCATTGGAAACTCAAAAGTATTGTTTGTAAAATGTTCTTGAGCTTCTGGTGATAATAAGAAATCTACAAGTGCAATTGCATTTGCTTTATTAGGTGCTCCTTTAACTAAAGCTGCACAACTAATATTCATATGTGTTCCTCTGTCATTTTGATTAGGAAAAAATGCTTTGACTTTTTTTGCAGCAGCTTGTTGTTCTGCTCCTTTGTTACCAGATAACATAAGTGCTAAGTAGTATGTATTAGCTACAGCAATATCAGCTTCTCCGGCTGCAACTGCCATAATTTGGGCTCTATCATTTCCTTTTGGTGTTCTTGCCATATTTGCAACCACTCCTTTAGACCATTCTGCAGCGGACTTCTTGCCATTATTTTCAATTAATGAAGCTACCAGTGACTTATTGTAAATGTTACTTGATTTTCTAATTACTAATCTGCCTTTCCATTTTGGATCAGCTAAGCCTTCGTAGGTAAGTCCTGATAATTCAGCTCCAGTTACTCTCTCTGGTGAGTAATAAATTATTCTAGCTCTTTTAGCTACTCCAACCCAGTGTGTAGTTCTAAAACTTTTTGGAACTGATGATTTAATTGTTGGAGACACTAGACCACTTTGTGTCATTCCTTTAGCCTTAAATGCTCCACATCTACCTGCGTCAGCAGTAATATAAAGATCTGCTAAAGAGTCAGCACCCTCCTCTATAATTCTTTTTTCTAATGCACCAGCTTTTCCGTTTATTAAATTTACTTTAATTCCAGTTTTTTCAGTAAATTTGCTATAAAGTTCGTTATCAGCTTTATAGTGTCTGGCATTGAAAATATTTACCTCATTAGCAGTTACAAAAGATGAAACTATTAAAGATGCAAATAATGCCAAAAGTGTTACTTTTTTCATTTTGTCCTTATCTTTACCCTAAATTGTTTGCGAATGAGAATTATTCTCAATGCGAATGATTATCAATCGCATATAATGTCGCAATTTACAAGTATTATTTGGATATGTTTTTGCTAAATTCTTACTTCCAGTCGCCTATTTTACTGAATAGGAAGTTTCTGAAAGCTTGGACCCTAGCTGTATTTTTGAGTGATTGAGGGTATACGAAGTGTGCCTCAGTTATTGGTCCCTCTACTTTAGGTAGGACTTTGATTATGTTTGCAGAATTAGATACCAAATATTCTGGTAGTGCAGCTAATCCTACACCAGACTCAACACCATACAATAACCCGCTTACACTATTTACTTTCATAATTGATTTTCTTTTCTTTCCATCATGCATTCCAATTTTTAAAGCCCAATCAGGATTGTAGACTGGTGAAGGTGCTCCTTTTCCAAATGAAATAAATTTGTGTTTATTTAAATCATTAACTGTTTTGGGCATACCGTTTTTTTCCAAGTATTTACTTGACCCATAAATATAATATTTAATATCAACTAATTTTTTTTGAATATAATTAAGTTGTTTTGGTCTTCTCATAAAAATTCCAATATCTGCCTGCCGAGTACTTAAATCTAACTCTTTATCATCGAAAACTAGCTCAATCTCAATTTCTGGATTTAGCCTCATAAATTCTTGAATTCTTGGTGTTAACCAGTGAGTACCAAAACTTCTCACAGTTGTAATAGTTAATTTTCCTGAAGGTTTACTTTTTTGATCACCTAGTGAGGTTTCAACTTCTTTAAGTTTTGTAATAACTTCGTGAGCTGTTTTAAAGACATATTCTCCATTTTCTGTAAGAGTTAATCCTCTTGCATGTCTTTCAAATAATTGAACTTTTAAATCTTGTTCTAAAGATTGAATTTGTCTACTTATAGCAGATTGACTTAGATTCAAATTAACAGTAGCGTTTGTGAAGCTACCTGCTTCAGCTACAGCATGAAAAATTTTTAATTTATCCCAATCCATTATTTATTTAAATCAACTAATACTCTTCCAGAAATTTCACCTTTTAAAATTTTAGGATAAGTCTCAATCAATTCCTCCAAACTTACTGTTAAAACCGATTTTTCCAATAAATCAAAATCAATTAAATTTTTTGCTTCTCCCCAAATGAAACCTCTTCTTTTTATACTACAATTAGCAGAGTCCATGCCCCAAACTTTAATACCTCTCAACATAAACGGTAATAAATTTGTATTAAGTTCATTACTGTTTGCATTTCCGCACACTGATATTATCCCATTTGATTTTGTTTGAGCAATTGCATTTGCCAAAATTTTTCCACCAACTGTGTCTACTACTCCATCCCATAGACCTTTGTCTATTGGTCGTGGATCTTTGTCAAATTCAGCCCTATTTATAACGTTTTTCGCACCCAATGATTTTAAATAATCTGATTTTGAGTCTTTACCAGTTACAGCAGAAACGTTGTATCCCATTTTAGTTAAAGCCATAATTGCTACACTTCCAACTCCTCCTGTTGCACCTGTTACCAAAACATCATTTATTTTTTCTCCCAATAAAATACTTTCCCTCGCTTGAATTGCGAAAGCACTCATTAACGAAGTAAAACCTGCTGTACCTAAAATCATAGCTTGTTTACTTGTTAAGCTATCAGGTTTTTTAACTAAAAAATCTGCATTTACTTTTGCAATTTGTGAATATCCTCCAAAAAATATTTCTCCAACTCTAAACCCAGTTAAAATTACCTCATCTCCTTCTTTAAATTTTGAATTTTCACTTTCAATTACTTTTCCTGAAAAATCTATCCCTGGAATATGTGGAAATTCTTTAACTAATCGTCCACCATTCTTTAAAATCATTCCATCTTTAAAATTAAGGTCAGAATAATCTACTTTTACAGTGACGTTTCCATGTTTAAGAAAACTTTTATCAATAGATTTAACTTCACGTGAGAAGTTTTCGCCTTCTTGATTAAGAATCAGTGCTTTAAATTGGTCTGACACACTAGTCTTTTAACTCAGTGCTGATAAATCGTAAATATCTATTTTGATAACTCAAATCCTCTTTAAATTGACCTAAGTAAAAATTAGTTACAGTTGTTGCTTGTTCTTTTTTTATACCCCTCATAGTCATACACTGATGAGTTGAATCTATTGTAACAGCAACACCTTTTGCATCTAACGCCTCCATTAAGCTGTTTGCTATCTGTACGGTTAATCTCTCTTGTGTTTGTAATCTTTTTGAAAATATTTCAACTACTCTTGCAATTTTACTTAATCCAACAACTCTTTCATTTGGTATATATGCAACATGTGCTTTACCTATAATTGGAGCCATGTGATGTTCGCAGTGACTTTGTACTGAAATATTTTTTTGAACCACCATATCACTATAACCTTCTACATCACCAAAAGTTTTATCTAATACTTTTTTTGCATCCTCATTATAACCTTGAAAATATTCTTTAAATGCTTTTACAACTCTTTTAGGGGTTTCCAGCAGTCCCTCTCTTTTGGGATCTTCTCCCATCCAGGATAAAATTGTTCTAATAGCTTCCTCAGCTTCTTTATCGGAAACTTTTTTTGTTACTAAATTATTGTTGTCTGTGTCTTTTACTAATTTCATAGCGCCTTTTTATACAGTAAATACTTCAATTTAAAAATATTTAATATATTTAGATATGTGCTAAATAATCACCCCGTATGTTCAAAAAAAGAGAAAATATCTATGAAATTGAGGAAGGAAATCTTCTCTCACCCAAGTTTGATAATGATGGATTGATTCCTGTGATTACCATGTGCTCAAAAACAAAAGATATTTTAATGCACGGATACATGAATGTAGAAGCTCTCAAAAAAACAATTGAAACTAAAGAAGCACATTATTATAGCAGATCTAGAAAAGCTATTTGGCATAAAGGTAAAACAAGTGGATTTACCCAAAAAGTAACAGAAATTAGAATTGATGATGATCAAGACTCTATATGGTTAACAGTTGATATAGGTGATGGTGCTAGCTGTCATGTAGGATATAGATCATGTTTTTATAGATCAATTCCAATGGGACCAATCGATAATGGAAGAAAAGTTGAAATGAAATTTCTTGAAAAAGAAAAAAAATTTGATCCAGAAGAAGTTTATAAAGGACAACCAAACCCAACAAAAATTTAAATGAGTGAAAAACAAAAAAATGTCTTGGGGGAAGACTTGGAGGAATGTTCAAATGATCCTTTAACGGGATGGTTTCGCGATGGTTGTTGTAATACTGACGAGAATGATCATGGACTTCATACAGTTTGTGCTAAAGTTACTACCGAATGCTTAGAGTGGATGAAAGAAGCAGGTAACGATTTAATTACTCCACATCCTGAATTTGGGTTTTCAGGTTTAAAAGATGGAGATGGATGGTGTTTGTGTGCTAGTTGGTATGCAAGAGCGGTTGAAGCCGGTAAAGGATGTCCAATATTTTTGAAAAGAACTCACGAAAATACTCTTAAATATGTACCTATTGAAACTTTAAAAAAGTTTGCAATAGATTTGTCCTAATTTACATATTTCCATATCTCGGACCACCACTACCCTCTGGAGTAACCCAAGTAATATTTTGAGATGGTTCTTTAATATCGCAAGTTTTACAATGAATACAATTTTGAGAGTTAATAACAAATTTATTTACGTCATTTTCTTTTTGGACTTCATACACACCTGCAGGACAATATCTTTGAGCAGGTTCATCAAATTTTTCTAAAGTATAATTTATTGGTAAATCAGGATCTTTAAGTTTTAAATGAACTGGTTGATTATCCGCATGATTAGTTCCCGTTAGATAAACTGAACTTGTTTTGTCAAAAGTTATTACATTATCATATTTTGGATAATCTATTTTTGGCATTTGATTTGCGGGCTTCAATGTTTCATGATCAGCATGTTTATGTTTAAGTGTAAAAGGAAGTTTTCCTCTAAATAAAATTTGATCAATACCTGTGAAAATTATTCCTAAAATTAATCCCCAGCTAAAACTAGGTTTTACATTTCGAGCCTCAAAAAGTTCTTTATATAACCAGCTATTTTTGAATTTATCTTCATAAATAGATAAATCTTTGTTTTCTTTTATATATTCATTAATAGTTTCAGCAGCAATTATTCCACTCTTCATCGCAGTATGAGAGCCTTTAATTTTTGGCATATTTAAAGTTCCAGCGTCACAACCAACTAACAAAGCTCCAGGCATAAACATTTTTGGTAAACTCTGAAATCCACCTTCAATTAAAGCTCTTGCACCGTATGAAATTCTTTTTCCACCTTCTATAATTTTTTTAATTGCAGGATGTGTTTTAAACCTCTGAAATTCATCATAAGGAGATAAATGTGGATTTTTGTAATCTAAACCAATTACATAGCCTAAAAAAACTTGTTTATTTTCTGCATGGTACATGAAACTTCCTCCATAAGTATTGTTATCTAGCGGCCATCCAGCTGTATGCATAACTAAACCTTCCTCATGATTTTTATCCTCTATTTCCCAAATTTCTTTAAATCCAATTCCATATTGCTGAGGATCTTTACCTTTGCTTAGTTCAAATTTTTCAATTAGTTGTTTTCCTAAATGACCTCTGCAGCCCTCTGCAAAAACAGTTACTTTACCTGTAAGTTCAATTCCAGGTTCAAAACTATCTTTTTTATTTCCTTCTTTATCTATACCCATGTCTTGAGTGGCTACACCCTTAACTGATCCATCTTCATTATATAAAATTTCACTAGCTGGAAATCCTGGAAAAATTTCAACACCAAGAGTCTCAGCTTGTTCGGCGAGCCATCTACATAAATTTGCGAGACTAATAATATAATTTTTATGATTTTGTTGAACTGCTGGAAGTAACCAAGTTGGCCAACTTAATGATTTACTTTTTCCTAAAAATAAAAATTTTTCTTTAGTTACTTTTGTTTTAATTGGTGAATTTAGTTCTTTCCAATTAGGTAACAATTCATCTAGCGCACGTGTTTCAAATACATTGCCACTTAAAATATGTGCTCCAATTTCTGATGCCTTTTCTAATAAACAAACATTCAAATTTGGATCTAATTGTTTTAATTTAATTGCAGTTGATAATCCTGATGGACCACCACCAACAATTACAACATCATATTCCATTGATTCTCTAGACATAACCTAGTTTTTAACTGTAAGGATTATTTTTGTATAGTGTTTAATTTGTTCAGCTCTTCCATGAACTGAGGTATTGCTTCAAATAAATCTGCCTCAAGACCATAATCTGCTACACTAAAAATTGGTGCTTCACCATCTTTATTTATTGCAACAATAACTTTACTTTCCTTCATTCCAGCTAAGTGCTGAATTGCCCCAGAAATTCCGATAGCAATATACAAATCTGGGACAACAACTTTTCCTGTTTGCCCTACTTGATGATCATTACTTATATAACCAGCATCTACTGCAGCTCTTGAAGCTCCGATAGCTGCTCCAAGCTTGTCAGCAATTTCTGTAATTAATTTAAAATTATCTCCACTTTGCATTCCTCTGCCACCTGAGACAACAATTCTGGCTGTACCAAGCTCAGGTCGATCAGATTTAATTTCTTCTCTTTTGATAAATTTTGTTTTTGAAAACTCTTCACTAGCATCTACTTTTTCAATTTGGGCTGATCCACCTGTACTCTCACAAGGATCAAAAGAGGTAGGTCTTATTGTTACGCACTTTTTAACATCATTGCTTTTAATCGTTGCAAAAGCATTTCCAGCATAAATGGGTCTTAAAAAAGTATCTGATGATATTACTTTAATAATGTCACTTACTTGCGATGTATCAAGATGAGCTGCAATCCTTGGCATCAAATTTTTCCCAAATGTATTTGCTGAACAAACAATATGAGAATAATTTTCAGCAAGTTTAACAATCACTGGTGCAAAATTTTCTGCTGTGAAGTTTTCATAGTGAGCTGCTTCAACACTTAATATTTTTTTAACTACTGGTAGTTCAGATAATTGTTTTGTGGCTTCTGCAGTATCTTGACCAATAATTACAGCATGAACCTCTGAGTCAATTTGAGATGCTGCTGTAGCTGCATTAAGAGTAAATGGTCTTAATTCTTTATTATTATGCTCAGCTATAAGTAAAACTGCCATTATATAACCTTTGCCTCATTCTTTAATTTTTGAACTAATTCAGCAACATTTGCTACTTTAATGCCTGCTTTTCTTTTTGGAGGTTCTTCTACCTTTATTTGTTCTAATCTTGGAGACACATCCACACCTAAATCAGAGGCAGCAATTTCTTCAATTGGTTTTTTCTTTGCTTTCATTATATTTGGTAATGAAGCATATCTTGGTTCATTCAACCTAAGATCACATGTCACAATGGCTGGAACATTTATTTCAATTGTTTCAAGACCTTCATCTATTTCTCTAGTTACTTCTAATTTATTATCTTTAACATCAATCTTTGAAGCAAATGTAGCTTGTGGCCAATTTAGTAAAGCACTCAACATTTGACCTGTTTGATTACAATCATCATCAATTGCTTGTTTACCCATAAACACTAAATCTGGCTTTTCTTTATCAACTATTTTTTGTAAAATTTTTGAAACAGCGAGTGGCTCTAGTATTCCATCTGCTTTTACGTGAATACCTCTATCTGCACCAACTGCTAAAGCTTTTCTGACAGTCTCTTGAGCTTTTTCTTCACCGACAGTTATTGCAACTACTTCTGTAGCTTTGCCTGCCTCTTTAATTTTTACAGCTTCCTCTATTGCATTATCATCAGGGGGATTAGTTGACATTTTAACATTGTCAGTAACTACACCAGTTCCATCTTCTTTTACTCTGATTTGCACGTTGTAATCAATAACTCTTTTTACAGCTACTAAAATTTTCATTAAGCTCTCAATAAATTATTTTCTGAATCGTATGGACTTTCATCAAGTACAGTAGCCTCGTACATTTCACCTAATATATCAACTTGTAATTTGTCGCCCACATTTGAACAATCTGGTTTAACCATTGCAAGAGCTATTGATTTATCTAATCTAAATCCAAATTCACCACCCGTTGCTCTTCCAACAACTTTCCCATCTTTAAAAATTGGGTTATTTCCCAATACATCAGCATCTTTAGTATTATGAACCTCTAAAGTAACTAATTTATTATCAAAGCCTTTTTCTCTCCATTTATTAAGTGCCTCTAAACCAATAAAGTTTCCTTTATTTGGATGAACAAATCTATCAAGGCCAGACTCGTATGGCGAGTATTCAATTGATAATTCTGTGCCAACTAATTTGTAAGATTTTTCAACTCTTAAGCTATTCATGGCTCTAATTCCAAAAGGTTTTATTCCTAAATCTTTACCCGCTTCCATTAATTTGTCAAAAATATGATTTTGATATTCAATTGGATGATGTAATTCCCAACCAAGCTCACCAACAAAGTTTACTCTCATCGCATTTACTGGAGCGTATCCAACATTTACATTTTTAGCAGTTAGCCATTTGAAATTTTCATTTGAAAAATCATCCGTTGAAACTTTTTGCATTAATTGTCTAGCTTTAGGACCCGCTACTACTAGAACTCCTGTACTATTAGTTAAATCTTCAAAAATTACAGATCCATCATCCGGCATCCATTTTTGTATCCAATCATGATCTAATCTTAAATTTGCTCCAGCAGAAACTAAATAGTAACTATTCTCTGCTTCTTTCATTATTGTAAATTCTGAATGCACTCCACCTTTAGTGTTTAAAGCATGACATAAATTTATCCTTCCAATTTTCTTTGGAAGTTTGTTTGCAACTAAATAATCTAAAAATTCTTCTGCTTTAGGTCCCTTAATTCTACATTTTGCAAACGCAGTCATATCTAAAAGACCAACATTTTCTTTCACATTTTGACATTCTTTTTTAATAGCATCAAACCATTTTGATCTTCTAAATGACCAATCATCTTTTTGCTCCATTCCATCAGTTGCAAAAAAATTAGGTCTTTCCCATCCAAATTTCTGACCAAAAACTGCTCCTAAATTTTTCATTCTTTCATAACAAGGGGCTGTTCTTAGTGGTCTTGCTGCTGGCCTTTCTTCATCTGGATAGTGAACAATAAATACATGGCTATATGCTTCTTCATTTTTTGCTTTCAAATAAGATTTAGTTGCATAGTTACCGTAACGCCTTGGTTCAACACCTAACATATCAATTGTAGGTTCACCATCAACAATCCACTCTGCTAATTGCCAACCTGCACCACCTGCTGCCGTTATTCCAAAACTATGTCCTTCATTAATCCAAAAATTTTTAAGTCCCCAGGCTGGTCCAACAATTGGATTTCCATCAGGAGTATAGCAAATTGCTCCGTTATAAACTTTTTTTACTCCAACTTCTCCAAACGCAGGAACTCTATGAATTGCTCCTTCAATATGTGGTGCTAATCTGTCTAAGTCTTCTTGAAATAATTCATATTCCGAATTTTTTGATGGCCCTTCTACATAACAAGCTGGTGCACCATCTTCATAAGGACCTAAAATTAATCCTCCGGCTTCTTCCCTCATATACCATCTGCTATCACTATCTCTTAAGACACCCATTTCTGGTAATCCGTCTTTTTTTCTTTTTTGAATTGCAGGATGCGGTTCTGTAACAATGTATTGATGTTCAACAGGTATTACTGGAATATCTAATCCTACCATTTCACCTGTTTGTCGTGCAAAATTTCCTGAACATGAAATAACATGTTCACACTCTATTGATCCTTTGTCTGTTTCTACAACCCATCCTTCTTTAGTTTGTCTCATTGATAGGACAGTTGTATTTCTATAAATTTCAGCTCCTCTATTTCTTGCACCTGTTGCTAATGCTTGTGTTAAATCTGCTGGTTGGATATATCCATCTTCAGGGTGTTGTATTGCGCCAACTAAATCATCTGTATTACATAATGGCCAGATTTCTTTTACTTGCTCTGGTTTCAAAAATTTAACATCTACTCCAATAGTTCGAGCAACACCTGCATATTGATGGTATTCATCCATTCTATCTTTTGTACTTGCTAAACGAATATTTGAAACAACACTAAAACCAACATTTTTTCCAGTTTCTTCTTCAAGTGTTTTGTAAAGATTAACCGCATACTTATGAAGTTGTCCCACAGAATAACTCATATTAAATAAAGGTAATAATCCTGCAGCGTGCCAAGTAGATCCTGAGGTTAACTCTTTTCTTTCAACAAGAACTACATCGGACCAACCTTTTTTTGCTAAATGATAAAGAGCGCTAACTCCTACAACTCCTCCACCAACTACTACAACTTTAGTTTTTGTTTTCATTTAGCAATTCCTACTAAATTTTTAATTGTAACGAAACAAAAATGTATCTGTAGACAATCAAATTGAGCTTCCAAGAGGGATTGGGTTAGATACCATTGTGGTTAACCAACAATCTTTCAAAGTTCCCTCAGAGGTGTACTTTTCGACTTGCCAATTGAATTTGTGATAAATTTTATCCTTATCAAGAATGATAACTTCAAATTGAGCCCATTTGTCACTACTTCCAAGTTCAGTGATTGTGTGACTTAGGTGGTCAATCATCATCCCATAAGAGTCGCTTTTTAACATCATCTTAAAATTACTTAATGGTCCTGTTACTCTCTTGTTGTTTGGATGAGCAAAATTCCATGTTTGTTCAATTCCACTATCTTTAAATTTTGAATCATTTTTTTGAAGCCCAGTTAGTTGAATCTTAATAACTTCTTTTGGTTTTATAGTGCTATTGGGATTTAATAAGTCAGCATTTGAAAAAGTCGAAGATATCAATAATAAAATTAATACTTTAAAAATAATTTTCATTTTAAAAATAATTACTCTGATGTTTTGTATTTACTATTATTGATAATAATTACAAATAATATTGGAAGAATTAATGTCAAAAGTGTCACAACAATTAATAAAATCCCAAGTTCAGAATAATCTGCTGTAGTTTGAATTTCACCTGAAACTTTATCTTTCACTTCTCTTGTAACCGTAAAAATTTCATTTAAATACTTAGTTCCTAATGCACTTGCTGATAATGCAAGATTTGTAAAGGATGCAAAAACTGCAAAAAAAGTTGCTTTTAAATGTGCTGGAGCATTTTTTGCTATCCATGCTAAAAGAGGAATCATTGAGACTTGTCCCAGAGGAGATTCAAGAGCTGTGTTTATTAATGCGATGAACTTTGCATCAACTACTCCACCTGTTAATGAAGCTGTCCAATTATGAAAACCATAATACATTCCAACACTTGGTAAAAATAAAATTGCTCCTGCAATACTTAAAACAACAATAATTTTAGCAATTGAATTATTTGCCATAAATGGTCTTAACAAAACAATACCAGCTAATGTTAAAATTGATGCAAGTAATGATAATATAGAAAAAAATTGCTCATTAAATCCGAGCTCATCAATTTCAAACCATGTCAATCCTGGTCCAGGTCCAGGCATAGCTCTAAATATAAAAATAATAACTGCTGTACCTACTATAGTTAACCTTAATTCCTGAGGTAATTCCTTTATAAGCTTAAACATTAAAAACAAAATAATTACTACTGAACCTAAAAATACGATTTCTTGAGCAAAAGGTACTTTAAAGGACCCAATGGACAATGTGAAAATAACAAAAACTAAACTTCCTCCTAATATCCACCAGTTTATTTTTGTTTTCTCATTACCTCTTTCATCTTTATATTCTAGACCTTTAGATTTTAAAGTTTGTATTTTTTTATATCTTAAATAATTAGCTAAAATTACACCTAAGATAGAAACTA
Organism: uncultured Pelagibacteraceae bacterium; assembly: GCA_902566705.1. Classification (GTDB taxonomy): domain Bacteria; phylum Pseudomonadota; class Alphaproteobacteria; order Pelagibacterales; family Pelagibacteraceae; genus Pelagibacter. The sequence goes on along the minus strand of CACFJT010000003.1, from coordinate 63,706 downwards.
AAGGTATTACAAGTGCGTAGATATAAATAGTTCCATATAAATTTATCTTTTCAGTTTGCTCTAAACTCTCTACGTCTCTAAACAAAATTACATTAACTAACGCTACAAGGACAGTACCACCAATAATTGCGAACCGTCCAAGAGTTTGCATTGTTGTATGCATTATTTTTATTTGATCTTTGGAATAATTATTTCCAGTTTCATCAACTAAAGGAACAGCTTCGACAGTCATAGCATCAGCGACTACATCCTGAACTACATAACCAACGGGAGCCAAAATCACACTAATCACAAACCAAGTCTCTACAGAAAAAACTTGAGACATTTCTTCTGTATGAACAATTAGCCCATACATAATAAGTAAACTTAAAGCTATTAGAGACGCACCAAAGTAAACCATATAATTTTTTCTTTCCCAAATAAGGTCTACTAGATGACCTAGTGGCATTTTTAATGCCCAAGGAATACCTGCCCAAAAACCTAGGCCTGCAAGAAATGCAGCAGATAAATTTAAATAATCTTTTACAAAGAACGTACCAACTATACCTGTTAAACCAGATATACCTGCAGCCATATATACCATTAATGGTGGTAAGTAAGTCCACTTAAATTGTCGACCCAAGTCTAAAAAAGTACTATCTAAAAACTTAATTACTTTGTTCATTAGTCACTCAAAACTGGAAACGCCTGTCTAACTTTTAGAAAATATTTTTGATATTCCATTTTTGTACATTTGTTTTCAACATACTTAATATCATTTTTTTCCATCAAATCCTTTGCCTTTTCGTCTCGTATACCAAGCTGTAACCATAAAACTTTAGCTCCGATTTTAATAGTATCCTCTGCTATAGCATAGACTTCTTTAGATGGTCTAAACACATCTACGATATCAATCTGATCTTTAATATCTGATATTTTAGCAAAAACTTCTTGCCCTAAAATTTTTTGACCCTCGGCTCTGGGGTTAACTGGATAAACTTTATATCCATATTCTTGCATGTATTTCATTACAATAGTTGATGCTTTAGTTGGATCATTGCTTACTCCCACCATAGCAATAGTATTATATTTTGAAAGAATTTCCTTAATATTACTCATTAATTATTTTTAATTTGTTTCTCACAAAATATTCTTGCCTCAGAAGCAGTCATTGGTTTTTCCAACGTTTTAGTTCCAGCTACGCATGCTTCGATCGCTCTTTTTTGATTATGATCCTTAAAATTATAAATTACTAATACACCAATAATAATAAAAACTACTATTAAAATATTTTTTATCACTATTTATTTTTCCAATTTGGTTTTCTTTTTTCTAAAAAAGCAGAAATTCCTTCTTTAGCATCCATTGCCATCATGTTAAGGGTCATCATTTTGCTTGTATAAGCATAAGCTTTATTCAGAGGCATTTCTAATTGTTTATAAAAAGCTTGTTTTCCAATTTTTATTGTTAAATTAGATTTAGAAGCAATTTTGTTTGCCACCTTTAGCACTTCATTATTTAATTTTGTTTTTGAAAAATAATCATTAATTAAACCTATTTCTTTAGCATAATTTGCATTGATAGGTTCTCCTGTTAACAACATTTTCATCATTGGTTTTCGATTTATTTTTCTACTTACAGCAACCATTGGTGTACTACAAAATAAACCTATATTTACACCTGGAGTAGCGAACAATGAATCTTTTGTGCTATATGCTAAATCACAACTTGCAACTAATTGACAACCAGCTGCAAATGCCGCCCCATGAACTTTAGCAACTACTGGTTTTCTTCCTTCAACAATTTGAAGCATTACTTTTGAACAAAGATTAAATAATTTTAAATATTTATCTCTCTTTTTTAAACCTTTAACTTCTTTTAAATTGTGTCCTGCGCTAAATCCTTTACCAGCACCCTCTAATATTATTACTTTAACTTTTTTATCAGTATCTAATTTTTTTAATGCTTTTAATAAATCTGAAAGATTTTTGAATGATAAAGAATTATAAGTTTTTGGTTCATCAATGATAATTGATGAAACTTCGTTGTTAATTTTTTTAATTTTAATGTTACTAGTCATTTAATCAGTTAATCCATCGGATCTAACATGATTTCTTTCTATATGAATTGGTAAAACTTTGCCATAAATAGCTTTGGAATGTTCTGGGGTGTTTACTCTCCATGGGTCTAAAACATAAGCTGGAATACACATATATCTTGATTTTTGGCCTTCAACTTTGGTTACCCTATGCAATGTAAATCTACCTTTAAATATTTGTAAATCTCCTGGCTCTAATTTTAATTGTCTTACTCTTGTTCTGTCTCCTGCTATAACTTTTTGCACTTCTTCAAAATTTTCGTTTCCTGGTTCTCTAATATTTGGACAGTACTCAAATACACCTCCCTTCTCAGGTTTTTGGATCATTAAACTAAGCGTAAATTCACAACTATCAAAATGCCATGGGAGTACTCCATCTGGTTTCATAACATTATACGCATGACATGCTAAAGGATCTGCCCATCTGTAAATAGGTGAAACGTCTAAACAAGCAGATACAAATTTTAACAGTTCTTCAGTTTCGTATAGATATTTCATCTCTGAATCTTTTGGAAAACAATCTGAATTTAAATATCCATTATATCTATTCATAAAAGTTCTTTTTGGATGATCTTTTGGTAATAAAGGATCATCCTTTGCATATAAGTATGCATTTATACTTTCTTTAGACATATAAACTTCGTCTAGTTGTTTTTCTAACTCAGAATTCATGACCTTAAGTGATTTAGGTAAAATAAAATTTGGAATTCTTGAACAACTATGTTGATCCAGTTCTTCTTTACATTTTTTAACTAGATTTTTAATTATTGGTGAATTCAAATCGTGTATTGGATATTTTTCTAAATCTACAATAGTCTTAAGTCTATCGTTCATTTAATTTTATTTTAACTTTCCTTCTTCTCTCATTTTTGCTCTTATTTTAGTAGCTGATATTTTTTGAGTTTCTTCATCTAAAACTATTTCCTCAATCTTATATCCAACTCCCCTACCATAACAAATATTTGTAATATTAGGTACTAACATAATTTTAAATTGTCCTTTAAATTCAGGATTTAATCTGTCTTCAATGTTTTTTTTTACTGTTTCAAAATCAAAAGGATTATCATCCACACCTTGCACATCTCTGATTTGAATACAAACTTGTCCAGTTTTTTTTATAATTTCTTTAAATAAAGTATAATGCCCATCGTGAAAAGGTTGCCATCTTCCTAGCATTTGTGCTGTTGGTTTTTTGTTATCCCATTGGTGTGTCATTTTTTTATCTCCTCTATTATTTTTGGTGCCCAATTTTTTGCATCCTGAGTTGTTACATGAAAATCAAAATTCTTAGGATTAACAAACATTTGGTTAGTGTCTTCAAATCTTCCTTTTTTAATTGTATCGACCCACACTCTAAAATCTGATGGAAACATGCTTCTTGCTTTAGGTGTTGGTGCAATGAAATCAGCAATTACATAATGACCTTGTTCTTTTATTTTTAAAGCTGCTTCAGCCATTCTTTTTGCTTGTCTTACCCTTCCTTCCTCTGAAAAATCCCAATCATTTGCAGCTTTTCTCACTTCGTCTGCATTTAGTCTTTTTGCATTTAATAGTGGTGCCATTTCATTTGCTAGAGTTGTTTTACCAGCTCCAGGTAAACCCATTACTAAAATAATTTTCATTAAATATCTTCTAAAGGATGATGGGACATTAATTCAAGTCCATTTTCACCAACAAGATACTGTTGTTCAAGTTTTACACCTTCTTTACCACCAACTTTTCCAATATAACTTTCTAGTGTGATTGTCATGTTCTTTTCAAAAGTTCCACCTTCTTCTCCACCATCAGTTGGATATCTTATTTGGGGCCACTCATCACACAAACCAATTCCATGAACCATACATGAATACCTATTTCCATAATATTCATCAGGCAAAACCCAAGATTTTTTTATAAATTCTTTAAAACTCATTCCTGGTTTTATTAATCTAAAATTATGATCAATTTGATTTCTAGCCATTGAATATAGTTTTTTTTGCTCATCATTAAATTTATGTCCAACTACAAAGGCCCTTGATATATCAGCACAGTATCCATAGGGACCAACCATATCTGTATCAAATGCAACAATTTCTCCCTGTTGCATAACTTTATTACTGCTCTCTTGCATCCATGGATTTGTTCTTTCACCAGAAGATAGAATCCTACACTCAATCCACTCGCCTCCATTTTCAATATTCGTTTTATGTAAAATTGACCACAATTCATCTTCAGTCATTCCTGGTTTAAGATCTAATCTCATTTTTGATACACCTTTTTCTGCAACTTCTATTGCTGCTTTCATACAAATTAATTCATCAGGTGACTTTATTACCCTTGCTTGTTCTAAAATCAATTTTGCATCTACAACCTCAATACCTTCTTTATTTAAAGCTGTAACCGCAGGGCCATTTAAAACATCGATCGCAATTTTTTTTGATTTAAAATAATTTTTTGATAAGTCTTTAACTTCATGTATCCATTTTAATAATTGATTGTTTGCTTGGTCTCCATTACTGAAGTAGTCCCATGTGATCGCAGGCCTTATTTCATCAATGAGATTTAAATGCTTCGACAATATTTCACAATTAAAATACTCATAAAGAATAGTTGGTCCGTTGACTGACACAAAACAATATCTTGTTAAATTATGCATATTATAAACACTCATATTTACAGTATCTAAAGCATAACGAACATTTACTGGATCAAAGAGAATACAAGCTTCTAAATCATTTTTTTCTAATTCTTTTCTGACCCTATCTAAACGATATGACCTTAATTTATCAAAATCAATCTCATCTTCTCTTAATCTTTTTTTGGTAATAAAATTTTGTCTTGGTTTTATCTCAGGAGCTATTTTTCTACTAAACCTCATAATACTCTATACAAACCTAACCATGCGTTAACATCTTTGCTTGCAATATAGTCGGATTTAAAAAATTCTACTTCTTCCCACTTCTTGCTATCTTTGAGTATATCAATTTTTTTATCAAAACCATACTCTTCATGAATTCCTTCATTAATTGTGAAACAAATTAAACCACCTGGTTTTGTTATTCTTATAAATTCATCTAATGCATTTGGTTTTACATGCCCAAAAGTAAATGTTCCAACACACATAACTCCACCATAAAAGTTGTCCTCAACTTCTATTGGTTTATTTAAATCAACCTTTACTAATTTTTGATAAAGATCTTTTGGTACAGTGTCTAATAAAGTTTGAGATAAATCGGCTCCATGAAAATTTTTAAAACTATATTTTTTAAGCTCCAATCCCACTAAACCTGTTCCACATCCAGCATCAAAAATTAAAGTATCTTTATTTTTCTCATATTTGTTAAATATTTCAGCGGTTTCTTTGGGTCCAGTATAGTTCCAATCAACCATGTCTTTATTATATTTGTCTTTGTCTCCCCACTCATCGTAGTACTTCATAACTTCATCTGTGGTTTTAAGTTTATAAATTGGAATTTTGTTTCCTACGTCTTTTTGAGCCATTAGCTTCTCATTTTTTGACCACTTGGATCGTAAAGTGGTTCTTTAATAATTGAACAATTAAATAAATCTCCATTTATCTCTACTTGAATTTTATTTTCAGATTTAATTTTTTTTTGATCAACAAAAGTAAACGCTACACTTTTGTTTACAAAATGAGCAAACCCACCTGAAGTTACATAGCCAATACTTTGATCTCCATTCAAGACGGCTTCATTATTTGTTACATCAATTTCATTTGTTTCAACAATTAATGGTACGAGTTTATTTGAAGAATTTTCCTTTTGTGCACTTTCTTTACCAATAAACTCTTTGTCCCAATTTATAAAAGCATCTAAGCCTGTCTCTTTTGCAGTAAAATCAGGTCTATAATCTAAAGTCCAAGCTCCCCAATTTTTCTCCAACCTCATTGACATTAATGCTCTTCCACCAAAAGGTTTAATATTAAATTCTTTTCCAGCTTCCATTAATTCTTCATAAAGTTTTAGTTGATAGTGAGGTGCTACATAAATTTCATAACCGAGTTCGCCAGTAAATGAAATTCTATTTATTATAGCTGGAACTCCACCAACAAACATTCTTCTAGAATCTCTAAACTTAAATTTTTCATTTGAAACATCATCTCTTACAATTTTTTCCAAAACTTTCCTTGAATTTGGTCCTGCAATAGACAAACCATGATACTCATCAGATCTATTAGAATAACTTAAATTAAATTTATCTATGTGACTCTCAAACCAACGTCTATGCATTTCTTGAGCAGCTCCAGAACCAAATACCATAAATTCATTTTCATCTAAACAAGCAACCGTTAAATCACCACATAATTTCCCTCTATACGACAACATTGGAGATAAAGATATTCTTCCTGGTTTTGGAAGTCTTCCAGCCATTATGTGATCTAAAAATTTTCTAGCATCAGGACCTTTGAATTCGTGTTTTGAAAAGTTGGCAACTTCGATTAAACCAACATTTTCTCTTACATTAATGACTTCTTTTGAAACATAGTCATGTGATCTTGATCTTTTAATAGTAGGTTCTTCATGAGCATCTTCTTTATTATTTGCAAACCACAAAACATTTTCTAATCCAAAGCTATCTCCCATAACAGCACCTTGATTTACAAAACGATCATACAGTGCAGTAGTTTTTTGTTTTCTTCCCTTTGGTAAAGTTTCGTTTGGAAAAGTCATAATAAATCTTCGCTCATAATTTTCTGAGGATTTTATTGTTCCATATTGAGGTGATGCATAATCTCCAAATCTTGCAACATCCATTGCCCAAACGTCAATTGATGGTTCTCCATCAATAATCCATTCTGCTATACATTTTCCAACACCACCGCCTTGGCAAAATCCAGCCATAACACCAACAGCAACCCAATAATTTTTCATTCCTGGTACTGGACCAATAAGAGGGCTTCCATCTGGACCAAAAGTAAAAGGTCCATTAACTATATTTTTTATTCCTGCCCGCTCTAATGCTGGCATTCTCTCAAACCCAATTGCCAATCTATCTTCAATGTTATCTAACTTTGGCTCAAGTAACTCATGACCAAAATTCATTGGTGTGCCTTCAACTTTCCAAGGAGTTGATTTTGGCTCATAAGTTCCAAGCAACATTCCTTTTCCTTCTTGTCTAAAGTAAATATTTCCCTCAAAATCTGTTCCAATTGGTAATCTTTGGTCACCCATTGCTTCAATTTCTGGAATAGGTTCAGTGATTAAATAATGATGCTCCATTGGTTGAACAGGAAGATTAAGTCCAGCTAATTGTCCAACTTCTCTTGCCCACAGACCACCTGCATTTATTACTATTTCAGCATTTATATTTCCTTTTTCGGTAAAGACATCCCAAGTTCCATCTTCTTTTTGTTTCGTATCTTTTACGACAGTGTGAGTGTAATATTTTCCACCATGAACTTTTGCAGCTTTTGCAAAAGCGTAAGTAACTCCTGAAGGATCAACTTCACCATCGATAGGATCCCATAAGGCCAACAAATATCTAGATGGATCAATTAGAGGATTTTTCTTTTTAACTTCCTCTAAAGAAATAAATTCTTGGTCAAGCCCCATATATCTTGCTTTTGATCTTTCTCTCTTTAAATAATCAGCCCACACTTCATTTGAAGCTAAATAAAAACCTCCACTAGGTTTAAATCCTACAGAATGACCTGACTCTTTTTCTATTTCTTTATACAAACCTATTGTATAAGCCATCATCCTAGAGATATTAGGGTCAGATGAAATAACGTGAACATTTCCCGCTGCGTGCCAAGACGATCCTGAGGTAAGTTCATTTCTCTCAAGTAAAATGCAATCCTTTAATCCAAATTTAGATAAATGGTAAAGAATAGAACAACCCACCACACCACCACCTATGATTACAACTTTGGCATTTTTCTCCATAAATTTATTTATAACCTTTCTTTTTCAAAATTTACAATATTGTCTTCAAAATAAATATTTTTTAATTTGGACAATCTCTTTTGAAGAATATTTATATTTTTTTTAGTAAATGAAACTTTTTTTTGCTCTATTTCAGAAACTTGTCCCACATAGTTAATTGCATTCCAGACAGAAAAAATATTATTTAGTGAGAATTCCTTCAAATTGATAGATAAATTATTGAATGTATATTTTAGTTTTTCTAGTTTTATTTTAAATTTATCTTTTTCTATATTTTTTTTTATTTGAGATATTAATTTTTTGGGTTCTGAATTTTTATAAAAACCATTCCTTGGATAGTAATATTTGAGAAATGATCCTGTAAAATCCTTTCCTGATGAGTATATAAGGAACATTTTACCTTTAAAATTTAGCAAAGATAAAAGAGGTTTAATAACATTTTTTACAGTCTGAGTTAAAGGAGACCGAAGCTTAAAACATTGAGATGCAATAATAAAATCATATTTTTTTGGAATTTCACTTATATTTCTGGGTATAAAGTCTTTTAATTTTTTTTTTTGATCTTTTCTGTAAATAGTCAAAAAAATTTTTGACTTGGGTTTAATTGAACCATTTTTGTTATTAAAAGATAATTTCCAATTTTTTCTAATATAAGGACTTAAATTCATTAAGATCTTAGTAAAATCAATACCTTTTTTTCCAACTAATTCTAATTTTTCAAATTTTACATTGTCAGATGTAGAGTTATTTAGATCTTTATAGCTACAATTAGTAATATTAAAAATTAAAGTTTTATGTTCAGCAAATCTATCCCCTAAAAAACTTAAAAGCACATTAATATCATCGATACTTATTTCTTTACCTACAATAAATATAGGTTTATTTGGCAGATATTTATGCAGGCCTGACAAAAAAGTAGATATAATTGTTCCCTCACCAGTACCCGCGTCTAAAACGTTAAAAATTGGTGACCGAGTACTGATTTTTTCTATTTTTTTAAATAAATAAAAAGCAATTTTTGATTTTTCATTAGTTGAGTTTACAAATGATAAATATTTGTCTCTAGAATCAAAAAAAGTTTTTCTCTTCATATTTATTATTAGTATTTGATCTCCTTATTTACTTTTTTAAGAGATTTATCTGTTCCATGGTGAAAATGTTTGCTCATATCTGGCATATATTTCATTGAAATTGGTTTTTTACCAATTGCGACAGACATTTCTCTGACATGATGAGCTTCAGCACCACAACATATGCCAATAAAATTTATTTTATTATGAACACAATCTTTTGCAAATTCTGCCATTTCAAATCTGTTACAAAATAAATTGTCTAAAGCAACTGGAAATGCATTTCCACCTGGAATACAGTCACATCCATGATCAGTGATATTCAAAAAACCAGGTTCTTCTTCAGTAGTTCTATAAGGAACAGGAAGTCCTGATACATGGCATGAAACTTTATCTCTAACTTTTTTTAAAAGTTTCATTGTCATCTCGGGTCCTCTGTAACAATTTAACCCAACAACATCAGCACCAAGATCTTCCATCATTTTACATGCATCCTCAGCACTATGACCTTCTCTGGTTTTATCTCCTCTAGGAATTGCAAAATTGCATACCGCAATGAGTCCAGCCTCTTTAATTGCTTTTAATGCAATTTTCATTTCATCAGTCCAACTTATTGTTTCGGCAATAACAAAGTCAACACCAGCTTCTTTTGCCCAAGCAATTTGCTCTTCGTACATTTGTTGACATTGTTTGTGAGTATTAGGATCTCCTGGATCAAATACATTTGTGTTTGCCACATCTCCACAAACCATAAGATCTAAATCTTTAAACTCAGCTGCAGCATCTTTTGCAATTTTAAGAGCGCCTTTTTGCATCGGTTCTAACAAATGTTCTTTACCAATTATTCGAAGCTTTTCTCTATGACCGTAATAAGTAAATGCTTGAACAACATCTGAACCTGCTCTAATAAATTCTCGATGTAATTGAGTTACTACCTCAGGATGTTCCATAACAACTTCTGGAACAAATGGACCTGCTGAAAGATAACCCCTTCTTTCCATTGCAAAAAGATAGCCTTCTGCACACATTATTGGACCTTCATTTAATCTTGTAATAAGATCTTTTTTCATAATTTACCCTCTCATTTAGTTAAATTGGTTGCAACCCACTTATGAAACATGAAAGTAGGAGTATCCATTACAGGTGAAAAATTCCCACCATTATAAGCTGGAGAATTTCGCCCGTTTTGCATTCCTTCTATTGCAGTTACATCTTCATTCATGACTTCTTGCCAAAATGCAAAATTTTTTTCTCTTATGTCTTTAAACTCATCGCTAGAGGCACTTTCGTCTCCAACATAATATAATTCAAAATGTTCTTTAGTTTGATTGTTAGAAATTGGCTCTAACCAAAATGCATAGAAATGATCAATATGTATTCCTAACATTACGTTTGGATATAATGATACATATTCAGATTTTTCAGAAAGTTCAGTAGGCCAGTTAGGAAAGCATTTAAATTTAATGTTTCCATCAAACTGTTGTGAATATTTATTACTTCCTTGTCCTGAAAAATTTAAATTCTCATCTTCGATATGATAGTGATCTGAAATATTTGAAACTTTATTTAGTTCTGGATGTATCCACGGCAAATGATAACTTTCACAATAATTCTCAATTGCAAATTTCCAATTACTATTTACTGTCATATTAAAATATCCGTTATCAGTCGAATGTCTTATTAATTTTTGATCTTTTTTAGAAATAAACTTAGACCATCTATCCTCTAGAGGTTTAATAAAATCTTCAAATGGTTTTGCATTAGAATTAATATTAATAAAGATTAAATCCATCCAAATATTTGATTTAATTTCTTTTAAGTTACTCTTGTTTTTATCGAACCCTTTAACCTCATGTTTTCCTAGTCCTCCTATATGTGGAGTAACAGTTAATTTTCCATTAAAATCATAGGACCAAGAATGATAAGGGCATCTTATTACATTTTTTAATTTACATTCCTGATCAACTAATTTGAAACCTCTATGACTACAAACATTATGAAAAACTTTTACTTCATTCTCTTTGTTTCTAACTATTAGTATTGGTATTCCTAAAAGATTAAAAGGTTTTGCATCGCCTGGATTTGGAACAGAGCTTGCAACCCCAATCATAGTCCAATTATTTTTAAATATTTTTTCTTTTTCAAACTCTAAATAATCATTATTCAAGTAACACTCATTAGGTAATCCATGAGCTGTCTCTATAGGATTTTTAACAACTTCTATTTTATTAGGATCTAAGATGTCTGATAATTTTTTATTTAAATTCATAAACCTCCTTTTTTAATTAATTAAAAAATTAATCGAGGCTTAAAAATTATCTTTCTCTAATTATGATTTGTTGAAAAACTGTTTTACAATTTAAAATATAAACAAATTCTTTGAAAAAAAAATTTGCAGAAAAAGTCATTTCATAACTCTAACCAAAAATTTATGACAGTTAAAGACAATTTAGCTTCAACCAACAGTTGAATTAAATTTGCATTATTATGCTCAATATGTTCAATTTAACTTTTAAATGAATCAAATGTTGGGAGATATAATGAAGATTAAAAGAATACTTCTTTCACTAGCTGTTGTGTTTGGTCTTACTTCCTTTGGAAGTGTTGCAAATGCGGCTTGTGGAAATATAACAATTGCTAATATGAACTGGGCTTCAGCAAACTTTATGGCTGAAGTTGACAAGATCATATTAGAAGAAGGTTATGGATGTTCAGTAGAATTAGTGCCTGGTGCTACAATGCCTACATTTACATCAATGCAAGAAAAAGGTGAGCCAGATGTTGCTCCAGAGTTTTGGGCTAACGCTGCTATCATCGCTTTGAATAAAGCTGTTGATGAAGGTAAAATGCACTCACTTAACAAAGCGCCAATTACTGGTTTGGGTGAAGGTTGGTGGGTATTACCTCACACACTTAAAAAACATCCAGAGCTAACAACTGCTGAAGCAATTTTAGCAAGACCAGATCTGTTTCCTCATCCAGAAGATCCATCAAAAGGTGGTTTTCATATTTGTCCTCCAGGTTGGAACTGTGAGCTAAGTAATAGAAATCTTTACAAAGCTTTTGACATGGAAGCAAAAGGTTGGGCTATTGTTGAAACAGGTTCTGCTGCAGGATTAGATGGTTCAATTGCTAAAGCTGCTGAGCGAGGTGAAAACTGGTTTGGTTACTATTGGTCACCAACAGCTATCATTGGTAAATATGATATGAGAGCTGTAGATATGGGAGCTTGGGGTGGAAAAGATAACTGGGATAAATGTATAGTTTTACCAGAACAAGAATGTGGAGACCCTAAAGCAACTTCATGGACAAAATCTGAAGTTTACACAATCGTAACTGATAATTTCAAAAATACAGCTGGAAGTGCTGGTATGGAATACTTTAAGAAGAGAACATACCCAGGTCCAGTTATGAATGGTATGTTAGTTTGGATGGGTGAAAACCAAGCAGAAGGTGCTGATGCTGCAATTGAATTCCTAAAAACACAAGAAAGTGTTTGGAGTAAATGGGTTTCAAGTGATGCTGCAAAAAAAATCAAAAAAGCACTTTAATTAAAAATGTTATCAAACCCGCCTAGGCGGGTTTGATTAAACAAAAATTATGGACTTCTTTAATAAAATTCCTGTAATGGATAGAACGGCTCTTAGAGAGCTTAAAAAAGGAATTGATTCTAGTTTTAAAGAATTTTCTAGAGCATATGGGGATGGGATTGAAGGTTTTTTTGATCCACTTTTACATTTTTTAATTTGGTTAGAAAAATTATTAGTAAATAGCCCTTGGCCTTTAGTAATTGGTGTGTTTGCTATATTGGCTTGGATTGGATCAAGAAGTATTAAACTTGTAATTGGTACAGTGGCTTGTTTTATAGTTATTGGTTATTTTGGTATGTGGAAAAATTGCATGGCTACAGTTGCAATCATTTCCGTTTCTACATTAGTTTGTATTGTTGTGGGAATTCCAATTGGAGTGTTAATGTCAAAATCAGCAAGAGCAGAAAAAGCAATTTTACCTGTTTTAGATATGATGCAAACCATTCCAAGCTTTGTATATTTAATTCCAATCATTATGCTTCTTGGTATTGGTAAAGTGCCTGGTTTACTTGCTGTATGTATTTATGCCCTCCCCCCTATTGTAAGATTAACAAATCTAGGGATTAGAGAAGTTGATAAAGAAACTTTAGAAGCCAGCGAAGCTTTTGGGGCAACACCAATGCAAAAATTAAGATCTGTTCAAATCCCACTTTCTCTACCAACTATTTTTGCTGGGATTAACCAAACGATTATGATGGCTTTAGCAATGGTAGTAATTGCTTCAATGATAGGTGTAAAAGGCTTAGGAGTCCCTATTTTGCAGGCTATTTCCAACCAATATTTAGCTCTTGGAATGATGAATGGTTTAGCAATCGTAGCTCTGGCAATTATATTTGATAGAGTAACTCAACAGTACGGACAAAGAATTCAAAAGCACAGAGGTCAGTTAAAAAAGTAAATTAGTCTCAATCGAATTTTCTAGACTCATATTTCAAAATAAATAAAGATCTTTCCTATGAATTTTTCATTGGAAATAGGTCCTAAAACAGAAGTTGATACAGTTCCAGCGTTGTCTGACATTTATATAACAATGCTACCTGGGGGTGATTATAGAGAAACTGCTGATAAAGCAGTGGAACTTGTAAAAAAAGGATTTAATCCCGTACCTCATTTTCCTGCTAGATCAATGCATGATGAAAAAGAACTTAAAGATTATGTTTCTAGATGCAAAGATGGAGGGGTAAAGCAAGCCTTGATTATTGGAGGTGGAAGAGAGCCTGTAGGTAAGTTTGATAGTTCATTTCAACTTTTAGAGACAGGTTATTTTGAAAAAATGAAAATAGGAATTGCTGGACATCCAGAGGGGAGTCCTGATATATCCGATACAGATTTAGAAAAAGCTATGATAGATAAAAAGCCTTATGCTGACTACATCGTAACTCAATGGTTACTAGATCCTCAGCCTATTATAGATTTTATTTCTAAACAAAGCGTGCCAGTGCATGTGGGAATTACTGGGCCATTAAAAATATCTAGCTTAATTAAATTTGCTAATATTGTGGGGGCAAAAAATTCCATTAACTTTCTTAAATCTAATTTTACTAAGGCATTAGATTTATTGAAACCTAAAGACCCTAATGATTTAATTGGGAAAGTTAAATCGCATACTGATAACTTCCACATTTATACATTCGGCGGCTTGAAGGAAACTAACAAGTGGTTGAAGGAGAATAGTTATGTCTAAAGAATTTGACTATACTAAAGTACAACATGTTACTTCTGTTGATCAATCTGATAGAGAAGTACCATACAATTTAAGACAAAGTGGGCCAACTAAAGTTGAGTTATTAATTTCAACAAGAGTGAGAAAATCACCTTATTGGCATTTATCAATGCAGGCAGGTTGTTGGAGAGCAACTGTATACAATCGAATTTATCACCCAAGAGGTTACGTAAAACCTGAAGATGGTGGAGCAATGGTTGAGTATGATGCAATCGTTAACCATGTAACAATGTGGAACGTTGCTGTTGAAAGACAAATAAGAGTTAAAGGTCCGGATGCAGAAAAATTTACTGACTACGTTATAACCAGAGATGCAACAAAAATTTCTCCTATGAGAGCAAGATATGTAATTTTGTGTAACGCTTATGGTGGAGTTTTAAATGATCCAATTCTTTTAAGAATTGCTAAAGATGAATTTTGGTTTTCGTTATCAGACTCTGATATAGGCATGTATTTACAAGGTGTAAATGCAGATGGAAGATTCAATTGTACAATTGAGGAAATAGACGCATGTCCAGTACAAATTCAAGGTCCTAAATCAAAAGCTTTAATGCAAGACCTTTGTGGAGACCAAGTTGATTTTGATAATATGCCTTTCTATGGATTAGCAGAAGCAACAGTTGGTGGAAGAAGTTGTGTAATTTCTCAATCTGGTTTTTCAGGAGAAGCTGGTTACGAGATATATTTAAGAAATGCAACTTTATATGCTGAAGATATGTGGAACGCAGTATTAGATGCAGGAAAAAAACATAAATTGATGGTGATTGCACCAGCACACCATAGAAGAATACAAGCAGGTATTCTTTCCTGGGGGCAAGACATGGATCAACAACATAATCCATTTCAATGTAATTTAGGTTATCAAGTTTCATTATCTGGTAAAGGTGAATGGAATAAAAAAGCTGAGTATGTTGGTAAAGCTGCTTTAGAGAAAATGGGAGCAGATTTAAAGGCTGGAAAAAAACCATATAAACTTCAATTAGTTGGAATGGAGTTGGGCGGTAAACCAATTGATGATTATGCGCCAGACTTTTGGCTTGTATCACCAGAAAGTGGTGGAGATCCAGTTGGATTTCTTACTTCACCATGGTGGCATCCAGAGAAGAAAACCAATATTGCTATGGGATACGTTCCGTTTGATGGAACTTTAAACCCTAATGGATTTCCAAAAAATAAAGTTGGAACTAAGTTTAAAGTTCATCTTCCAGAAAAATATTCTGATACTCCAGGGACACCTGTAGATGCTGTAGTTGTGGATATTCCATTCAAAGAGTCTTTCAACGCAAATACAAGAGAAGTTGTAAAAGGCTAGAATTTAATTGGGGAGCAAAACTTAGCTCCCCTTTTCCATCAAATGACCAAAAGTTTTCTAATAGCAGTTTGCATTATTATAGTTATTGCTTTAATAATATTTCCGTTGTTTGTTTCATATAAAGCACAAAAAAATAAAGAAAAATAATGCTCACTGAAATATTTAAAATAATAACAAGTATCCTCAGATTAGACAAAAGTTTTTTTAAAGATAAAAAAAATTTTGGACAAGCATCAATTTATTTCGCTATTTTGTTAATTTTGATTGGAGCTTTGATTAGTATAATACCAAATAGCTCATTTTTAAGATATATGGGGTCTTACTTTGAACTTGGGATAGTAAAAGGACCATCACTAAGAGCAATTATAATAACTTCTTTAGTCATGTGGTTTGTAAAAACAACTTATCTTTTTTTTGTTGGCACAATTTTATTTCCAAGTGCGAAAACTAATTGTAGTTATCGAAAAATTTTAATTTTAGTTGCTTATTGTCAAGTGCCTCTT
Source organism: uncultured Pelagibacteraceae bacterium (assembly GCA_902566705.1). Taxonomy (GTDB): domain Bacteria; phylum Pseudomonadota; class Alphaproteobacteria; order Pelagibacterales; family Pelagibacteraceae; genus Pelagibacter. Next base: position 47,546 of record CACFJT010000003.1, on the reverse strand, counting down.
TTTTTAAATCTATTTATAATAAGTCCAATACTTTTATTTTTAGCTATTATAACTTATTGTTGGTATAATATATCACTCATAATAGGATTAAAAATATTTTTAAATTACGATGGGTATATAAAAACTATTTTAATATCTTTGGCTCCACAAATTATTTTTCTTCTCTATATTTTTTCAATTTTTCAAACTAGCAACGTAAACTTTAGTTAAACTGGAAAAATAGTCTTAGATATTCTACAAGATTCACATAATTTAAACCCCATAAGAATTAAATTTTGAGTAACACTCTCGTCTTCCTCTTTGCATTCATCACAAATATTATTTAATTCTTCATTATCTACCTTGAGATTTTTTTCATCAAATTTATCAATCATTATCAGTCAAACCAGCACCTGCTGCACCTTCTTTTAAACTGTCACTCTCTTCAACAAAAGTTTCTTCAGATAACTTGTATAAATTATTCCATTCAACCTCTGTAAAATTATCTTCATTTTCAATGAGATTGACCTCAATTGTATTCGCTATCTTTGGAAATTCTTGATCAATAAAATTTGAAATGATATTTACATTTAGATTTAGTAACATTTTTTTTTCATCTATTTTTACATAAATTTTTTTTCCAATAATTTCTGATGAACGACTTATGAAGGAAATAAAAATTATTGGATAACCAACATTTTTAAACTTAATTTTTTTTAAATTTTCTAAAACACTTATTTGATCTAAAAAACTAACACCTAAAGTAATTGGACAGTAAGGATTTTTTGATGAAGAATTATTTTCACTAATTAAATTTAAATTTTCAAATTTACTTTTATTTTTTTGATTAAAATATTCATTAAGGTGCTTAATACCCGGTAAACTAAATAACTCTAATAGCCTTATACTTTTTCCTGTTTCCTCAGAAACTCCCCAAGAATATCCTGCTGCCTTTGAAGCTCTTTTTACAGTAGTTTCAATTTCACTTAGAGATATCATTTTTAAATATTAGTTTTGTAAACCCATTGCTCATCATAACTTTTTAGTTCATTTGGAAGTGGAGCTCCTTGAAACATACAAATTCTTAACCATTTGTCAGATCGTGGATCAAATTTTAATGCCCCAAAAAAAGACAATTTTAGTCTCAGCATATCAATAGGCATTAAATTTTTACCAATTGTATTATCTTGTATTTCTGAATAAGGAAATTTTTCTACGATGAACGCTCTTCTTACAACATGTCTTAAATCAGAGTTTGATGATAAAAACTCAGCAATAGTTAAACTATTTTTTGAAACTAATAATTTGTCATAAAGTTTTTTTATATCTCTTGCTATTGCTAAAGGTTGTTCTAATTCTGATCCATGTTCTTCAAAACGATCTGCCAATCTAGGTTCTTCTTTATTTTTTGAAATAAACCAAAAGTTTTTATTATTTTCTTTTTCTTCAAAATTAAGATCTAAAATATTCGGATACTTTGCTTCAATAATATTGCGTAATTCATCAACTTTTCTATGTGTTGGGATGTTAAAATATTTTTCTTCATCCGAGCTCATTTTTTTTACTAAAGGATTTACAATATCATTATAAGGTTCCATCATTATTGATACAATATATTCAATGCATTCTTCACAAGCATTATCCTCTAACCAATGATATATTTGATTAAAAGGATATTCGATCTCAAAATTAAAATCTTTCTCAATAAAATTTAGAAATTTTTCAACATCCTTTAACAATGAGGAAATTTTTTTTTGTTGGTATTCACTATCAGTATTCCAACTTGTAATGTTTGTTAATGATTTTTTTATACAATCTATAAATAAATCACTGTCTTGACTTTTTACACTTTTTATTTCTCTGATTTTTTTTAGTGCAGTCTCTCTACTTAAAATCCAGTTATTTAATAAAGTTGGATGATTGACTATAAATGGAGCCATACCTAATCCTGTTGAATTACCAATTCCTAAATTTTTACAAATGTTATAATCTAATTTAACAGCTATTTTTGGGTTTTTATAATAAGCAACATGATTAACTTGATCAAAAGTAAATTGTCTTACCAAATAAACTAGCATCATTTCTAATCGAAATGGCCCATTAATTTCCTCACGGTTTTTAATTCTAAATCGATCAGCAAGTCCAAATTTACCCGATCCATATACAGCAGTTGTCCTGTATAAGTAGCCAACTTTTGATAATAAGTTCAAATCTGGCTGCTTACCTTTGCTCAAACTTTCAACTACATGATTATAAATTCTTACTGATTTGTTTGCTCTCGATAAAGTTAATTCTTTATAAGAAAGTCTTCCAACCTCTTGTTTTGGAACTTCATTTTTTAATCTTTCAATGTCTTTTTTTGTAGGAACTCCGTCATGTAATGTAAAAGCTGCATCCCATTTTGTTGCAATGACTCTGTCTGATCTTTCTTCATCTTTGATTTCATTTGCAAAACAAATTAAAGAATAAACTCTTTTATTTTTTTTAAATGAATAAACAGCTTCTCCAAAACCATTTTCATTTAAATTAAATAAATCTCTCTTATACTCCCACTCTTTAAATTCATTAAGAAAACTTCTTAAAAAAGACAATTTTGATTGATGAAAAGATCCTAGCCTTGATAATTTCATTATCTTATTCGGGTCTCTTAATTCAACTTTCATAATTAAATAGTTTTATAAAAATTGTACCAGTTATTTCCAAGTATTCCATGTGTCTCGGTATCTGAAAAACCTGCTTTTTTTAGACCTTTTTCAATATTTGAGAACCCTCTTGCATCAGGAAACCATTCAGGTTGTTTAGGAAAACCTGGTTTATTTTTCGAACCTTCACCATAATTTTTACTTTTAGACCAAGAACCATTTCTCATCCATTCAACAACAGTATCTGGATGATCTAAACAAAGATCTGATCCTATTCCTATTTTTTTTACATCCATTATTTCAGCTGTTTTTGACACCATTTCACAAAAACTATCTAAAGTACAATTTGTGTTATCTTTTAAGTGATGAGGGTATAATGATAAACCCAACATACCACCACTATCACTTAAAATTTTTAATAAATCTGAGGATTTATTTCTTTTAGCTGGATGCCAAAAAGAAGGATTGGCATGAGTAATTGCTATTGGTTTTTCACTGAATTCGATTGCATCTAGAGTACTTTTTTCTGCAGAATGTGACATGTCTACCACGAGGCCAACTCTATTCATTTCTCTTATAACCTCACGTCCAAAATTTGTAACTCCGCTATCTACTTTTTCATAACAACCTGTTGCTAGCAAAGACTGGTTATTATAAGTAAGTTGCATAAATCTGCATCCTAATTGATGAACCTTTTCAACAAGATTTATGTCATCTTCAATTGGTGAACAGTTTTGAAAACCAAAAAATATTGCAGTTTTGTTTTCTTTATTAGCTTTATCAATATCTTGGAAATTCTTACCAAGAAAAATTAAATCAGAATTTTCTTGAAATAATTTTTCCCATTTTTTAATTTCAAGTTGTAATTCATCAAAATCTTCATGGTAGACAATGGTAACATGTACAGCATCTAATCCAGCAGATCTATTGATCTCAAAGATTTTCCTAGACCAATTACAATATTGAAGATTATCGATTTTATAATTCATAGTATGCTTAACTCTAATCAATATGTATTTTAAATACTATTAATTTTATTGAAATTTTAAGTTAATTTTGAAATAAATAGATTGATCAATTTTCATGAAAAAAAATAGTAAATTAAAAGTTTCAATCATAATGGGAAGTCAATCTGACCATAAAGTAATGAAACTAGCCGAAAAAACCTTAAAAAAAATTGGAGTTTCATTTGAAACAAAAATTATATCTGCTCACAGAACACCACAAAGAATGTATGAATATGCTACAAAAGTTGAGCAAAATAATATAGGAGTAATTATTGCAGGTGCTGGAGGATCTGCTCATCTTCCAGGTATGGTATCAGCACTTACACATTTACCAGTACTTGGTGTTCCTGTTGAAAGTAAAAAACTTAAAGGTTTGGATAGTTTGTTATCAATTGCACAAATGCCTAAAGGAATTCCTGTTGGAACGCTTGCTATAGGAGAGGACGGTGCTATTAATGCTGCTTTATTAGCAGCAGCAATAATTGCTAATAATAATTCAAATGTTCGAAAAAAACTTAAAAATTTTAGAACATCACAAACTAAATCTGTAAATAAATCTCCAAAATAAAATGTCAGAAATTACTCTTGGTATCATTGGGGGTGGTCAACTTGGAAGTATGCTTGCAATAGCAGCTAAAAAATTAAATATTAAAACTGTTGTTTTTTGTGATGATATAGATGCACCAGCACAAAATTTTTGCAATCAATTTGTTACAGGAAGTTATGATAATAAAGAAAAAATATCAGAATTTATGAGTCAAGTTGATTTAGTAACCTATGAATTTGAAAATATTCCATTTATAACATTAAATGAAATAAACAAATTTAAACCTGTTTTACCAAAGCCTTCAGTTAACAGATTAATTCAACATCGATTGGCTGAAAAAGATTTTGTTAATAATTTAAATATTAGAACAACAAGGTATGTTTCAATTGAAAAAAAATCTGACATAGATGCTTTAGAAGATTTTTTACCAGGAATATTAAAAACAACAACACTAGGTTATGACGGTAAAGGTCAATATCCAATTAAATCAGGAGATGAACTTAATTCATTGAATATTGATTTTTCAAAAGGATATATTCTTGAAAAACTTGTAAAATTAAAAAAAGAGATTTCAATTATAATTACAAGGTTTAGTAATAATAAATATGAAATTTATGAACCAATAGAAAACTTGCACGAAGATCAAATTTTAAAATATTCAAAAATACCTGCTGAGATTAATGAAAAGATTTTTAATCAATCTAAAGATTGGGCAATGCTAATTGCTGAAGAGCTTAAATATGTAGGAACTTTATGTGTAGAATTTTTTATTGATAGAAATGATAATCTCTATGTTAATGAGATTGCACCTAGAGTACATAACTCAGGACATTTAACAATAAATGCTTTTAATGTGAGCCAATTCGAAAATCATATAAGAGCTGTATGTGGTTTAGAGCAAATTCCTTTAAAAAAAATATCTAATGCTAAAATGATGAATTTGCTTGGTAATCAAATTACTCATTATAGAAATATACAAAAGTTTAATGAAAATGAATTTTTCTTTGATTATTTAAAAAAAGATATAAAAGAAAAAAGAAAAATGGGTCATATCACAACTTTAGTATAAATGTTAAAATCAATAGAAGGCAATTTTGATAATCCTGAAGTTAATGAGCTTCTTACTAAACATTTTGTTGAGCTTAGAGCCGCTTCTCCAGAGGGAAGTGCTCACGTCCTAGATATTCCAGGTTTAAAAGTACCGTCAATTAAATTTTGGAGTTTATGGGATAATGAAAAACTAATAGGTTGTGGTGCTTTAAAATTTTTAGATAAAGAACACGGAGAGTTTAAATCTATAAGAATTCACGATAATTTTAGAATGCAAGGCAAAGGGATTAATGTAATCAATCATTTAATTAATGAAGCTAAAAAGCTTAAAATAAAAAGATTAAGTATTGAAACAGGAGCAGGTGACTTTTTTATACCAGCAAGAAAACTTTTCAAAAAAACTGGCTTCACAGTATGCGAACCTTTTGCACACTATAAAGAAGACATCAATTCTGTTTATTTAACTATGCTTATTGACGATATTTAAAAAATTATTTTTAATTATTGATCTATTTTGTTGACAAAACCCAATAAAATCTAAAGAAAGCCAATATTACTTAATTATAAGTAATAATTAAACATAACAAAAAGTAAGAAGATAAATATGAGTCTACAAGGTAAAGTAAAGTGGTTCAATCCAACCAAAGGTTTTGGTTTTATTGAAAGAGAAGATAAAGAAAAAGATGTGTTTGTACATGTTTCAGCAGTAAGAGATGCTGGTATGAACGGTTTAGATGAGGGTCAAGCTTTGACTTTCGATGTTGAAGATGGTCCTAAAGGTCCTTCAGCAGTTAACTTAAAAACTGCATAATTTCACAACTTCCTATTGGCTGAAAAATTTATTTAGCTTTAATAAATTTATTATTCAGCCAATACCTTATTTAAATTTAATAACAATCTTTAAACACAATTATTAATTATAGATTTAAGATAAAAAAATAATAAATTAATCAAAAATATGATTGGAATTTTAGGTGGAATGGGAACTCAAGCAGGTCTTGATTTTTGTAACAAACTTGCAGTTTTAAATAGAGGAAAAATTGATCAAGAGTATCCATTATTTATACTTTATAATAAATCAAATATTCCTGGAAGACCTGAGTCTATTGGCTCTCAAACTAAAAATCTTTCAGACAAATCTACAAATAAAACAAGTAGAGCAAAATATAAGAAAGTTTTAAAAAGTTTGCTTAAAGGCTGTAAACTTTTGGAAAAGAATAAATGTAAATTTATAGTTATACCTTGTAATACAGCTCATTATTGGTTCGATGATTTGCAGGATAAAATTAATATTCCAATTATCAATATGCCAAAAGAAGTTTTCAAATTTACAAAAAAAAAATGTAAGAAAAACTCCAAAGTTGGACTTTTAGCAACTGAGGGCACTCTTAAAACTGGAGTTTATAAAAAATTTTTTGAGAAAGATTATCAATTAATTGAGCCATCTCAAAAAATACAAAAAATGTCAGTTAATAAAGCAATTAAATTAGTTAAAATGGGTAATGTAAAGACAGCAGCAAAAGCAATTAAACCTGCAATTGATTCCTTGATTAAAATGAATTGTAAAAAAATCATTTTAGGTTGTACAGAGCTCCCTATTGCAATTTTTGCATTTAAATCATTTAAAAATGTTAAATCCTCAAAAGTTTTCTTGGATCCTAACTTAATTTTGGCTCATTCAGCTATGGTTAAGCATAAAAACTAGTTTATGTCTAACAAGACTGAAAAGCCATATGTGTTGAGAGCTGCTGAATTTGTTTATTCAAATATAATTGAAATTAAAAAACAAAATCCTGAAATCAATAATATACAAGCTTTTGAAATTTTTATGACTTCTAAGGAATATGACTTTTTAAGTTCTGGAGAATTTCATGATAAATGGTTTTTGGAACTTAAGAATAATAAATTTATTGACCAAATAACTAAAAAACAAATAAATCAAGAAACTTTAAGACTTTTAGAACTACAAAAAGATTCTATGGTAAAATTTTTAATGAAGATACCAAAGCTTTATTATACTAAGAGTCATTTTCCACTAGAAATTTCACAAAGAGCTTTTGATCACTTGTGGAGGGTTTGTGAAAGCTATGAAATGTGGTGCAAAGAAACTGACCAAGAAAATCTGATTTACCTAAAAATTATTGAGTAATATTATTTAAATTAAGTTTTGATCTAGTAAGATCTATTCGCTTTTTAAGCAATTTTTGCAAATTTTGACTATCTAGTTTTTTTTTGGTCATTTTTATTCTAGTTTCGACTAATTGTCTTAAGTCTTCCTCAAACGCATTTTTTTTAATTTCTTTGTTTATTTCTTCTTTGACTAATGTTTCTTTAATTAAAGTTAAAGAATTTTTTCCAGTTTCTTTTTCTATACGTTGATTTACAATAAATTGTGCACTAGCTTTATAAACGTTACCTGAGGTAAGAACTGTTACACCTGGACCAACAAATGAAAGAATAGGTACAAAGCCTGTCAAGAAGAAAAAAGACATTATAATTGATAAAATTCTTAATAACCGAAACTTCATAGCTGAACACTAGGTGATTTGGCTTTTCGTTTCTACATCTAATTTGTTCATTATAGGCGCTGATTTGTTTGATTTTATTAAATTTATTTGTTTATTAAACATGATGATTAAAATATTCCCATTCATATTTATACTTCTATGGTCTTCTGCTTTTATAACAACCAAACCTATCATAGACAACAGTGATCCTTTTACCGCTCTAGCTTTTAGATTTGCTTTAGTTGCTTTAGGTTTTTTTTTATTTTCTATTTTTTCAAAGCAAAAAATTTTAATCAATAAGAGGAATTTTTTTGAATCATTTTTTAGTGGTGTCTTGTTTCATGGTTTTTATCTTGGTGGAGTCTTTTACTCAATTTCAATTGGCATGCCCACAGCAATTGCTGCTTTAATTGTAACCCTTCAACCAGTTCTGACAAATGCATTGAGCGGACCAATCTTAAATGAGAAAGTTTCAATAAAACAATGGATAGGTGTTTTATTGGGATTTGCTGGTGCAGGACTTGTATTAGGTTTTGATGTTGGTTCTAAAATACCAGCAACAGGATTGATCGCAACAATAATAGCCTTATTAGCAATTACATTTTCAACTTTATGGCAAAAAAAATTAAGTAACAACTTACCATTGCCTGTAAGTAATATGAATCAAGCTATTGGTGGATGCATATTTCATTTATCAATAATTATTTTGTTTGTTGATCCATATATTGATTTCTCACAAACATTTATTATTGCAATGAGCCATCAAATATTTTTGGTTTCATTTGGTGCATTTACAATATTGATGTATTTAATAAAAAATAACTCAGCAAGCAAAACTGTTTCAATATTTTTTTTAATTCCAGCAACATCTGCTTTTATGGCCTGGCTTTTCTTAAATGAAAATTTAACAAGATTAGATCTAATTGGATTTCTAATTACTTCAATAGGTGTTTATATTGCAACAAGAGATTGAAACCTTAAGTTTATATAGTTTCAAAACCAAACTCTAGAGATGCATCTGTGATAGAATGATAAAAAGACTCGCCAAAACTTCTTAGCACGAATATCCTTACTTTATTTGGATTATCACTCAACCTATCTACAGTAAAAGCTATTCCATTATAAGTTGAGTTAATTGAATTGTTTGTATCTAATTTATTAAAATTAAAAGGACATCCTTTTTTTCAAAACTTCTATCGTATCATTTCCCTCGATTTCTATAATAGCTCTAGAATGAGATAAATCTGTTACAGCAAAATCTGTATCTTTAAATTCATCTACTACATTTTTTATTAAATCTTTTTTTGTTGAAACTAAAAGCCAGTTTTTTGGTCCATTCCACATAATCCTTGTAGTTTCATTAAATACTACGGCCAAAGGTTCATTTTTTAATTTTAAACCATCAATATCAATACCCTCAAATGAAACTGAAGAATTTTTGTACTGAACTATTTGAACAATTAACAAATTTTTAATTTCAGATATTTTAAGTAAATCATTTTCATTTTTACCTTCATAATCTCCAAATTGACCTTTTGTATGAACATTTGATAAAGCTGAAATTAATGTCATGATCTAACTCTTTCACCTTTCGGGTCTACATAATGTGATGAAACTATCTCAACTGGTATTACTTTATTTTTCAGTGGTGACATCGCATAAAGCTTTTGACCGATCATATTTTTTCCATCTTTCAAAATTGCCAAAGAAAAAGGATTGTCATATTCAACGCTCCAACAAGATGCAGAGATATGACCCAATTTTGGATTTGGTAACGGTGCTTTATCATCTTTAACTAAGTGAGAGCCTTCTGGTATACTTGTTTGTTTATCTAATGGAACTACGCCCACTATTCTTTGTCTATCTTCAGCTATAAATGCAGATCTTTGTAATGATCTTTTTCCAATAAAATCTTTCTTTTTACTAACAAGACCTTCTAAGGCGTTATCGAATGGAATTGTTCTACCATCAAGTTCTGATCCTGCAACATGTCCCATTTCAATTCTAAGTGTTGATAATGCTTCAGTTCCATATGGTTGGATATTAAATTCTTCACCAACTTCAATTATTTTTTCCCACATAAAATTTCCATAATCAGATTCAACATTTACCTCATAAGCAAGCTCGCCTGAAAACGAAATTCTATATATTCTTGCTTTTACACCAAAAAAATCTCCCTCCATATAGCCCATAAAAGGTAAGCCTTCATTTGATACATCAGAGTTTGGAAATAATTTTTGTAATATATCTCGAGATTTAGGTCCAGCTATAGCTGCTCCAGCCCACTGTTCTGTAGTTGAAACTACATTCACATTTAATTCAGGCCAAACGAGTTGCAAATAATATTCTAAATGCGAAAGAACGTTTGCTGCCTGAGCTGTTGTCGTAGTCATATGATAATGATTTTCAGAAATTCTTGTAGTTGTTCCGTCATCCATTACAATTCCATCTTCTCTTAACATTACACCATATCTAGCTTTACCAACTGGGAGTTTAAGCCAAGCATTAGTGTAAACTCTATTTAATAACTCTGCTGCATCAGGACCTTTGACATCAATTTTTCCTAAAGTTGTTACGTCACACACCCCAACATTTGTTCTTACATTTTTAGCCTCTCTTTTAGACGCTTCAAATAAGTTTTCATTTCCTCTTTTATAATACCTGGGTCTTAACCAAACACCTGCATCAACAAAGACTGCATTATTTTTTTCATGCCATGAATGCATTGGAGATTTTCTTGTTGGTTTTGAATGTTTTCCAACCTCTCTTCCTACTATTGCCCCAATAGAAACAGGAGTATATGGAGGCCTGAAAGTCGTATGGCCTACTGCAGGAACAACTTTGTTTTCAATTTCAGATACTAATTGTAATCCATTTAAATTACTTGTTTTTCCTTGGTCCGTTGCCATACCAAGAGTGGTATATCTTTTCACATGCTCAATTGACCGATAACCTTCTCTCAAGGCTATTTCTACATCAGATACTGCTACATCATTTTGAAAATCTAAAAATCTTTTATAATTTTTACCTTTCGGCAACGGGACACACCAAAACTTATCATGTTGAGAAGATTTCTTTTCAACAACGTTTGGAATAGCTATCTCATTATCATTTTCAGTAATTTTTTTTGATAATTCGCTTCCTGCTTTAAATGAAGTTTTTAATGTCTCATCAAGCGAAAATACTCCATTAGCTGCACCTAAAGTAATTTCATTTTGTTTTGATTGCCCTGGCACAAATGCGTCAATTTCTTCTTTAAACTTAGTTTTATTTCCTGATTGAGACGCTAAATGAATAGTTGGCGTCCAAAAACCAGAAACACAAATACAATCACATTGTAAATTTTCTATTTTACCAAGCTGTTTTTTGTCCTCTGAAATACTTGCTATATCTGCAGATTTTACTTTTTTATATCCTTGTGCTGCAACCACAACATAAGAATTTTTAACGTTAATTCCTAAATTTTTTGCCTCATCAATTATTTCTGACTCGGGATTTTTTCTAGTATCTAAGACAATAGGATCTACGCCATGTTTTTTAAATTCAATTGCTGTTTCGTATCCACTGTCGTTATTTGTAAATACCAATGGTTTTCTTCCAACTAAAACACCATATACTTTTAAATATTCTTTGGCAGCAGATGAAAGCATTACTCCTGGTGTATCATTATTTCCAAAAACTATTGGTCTTTCAATTGATCCAGAAGAAATCAAAACTTGCTTAGCACGAATGTACCATAGCCTCTTATTTGGGTGATATTTTTTAGTTGCTGGTAAATGATCACTGACTTTTTCAGACATTACAAGCATGTTATGATCGTAATATCCAAAAATTTGAGATCTATTTTTTACAACAACATTTGGCATTGATTTGAGTTCGGCTATTATTCCTTCAGCCCAGTCTTTTCCTGATTGATTACCAATATTGACATCACTAGTTAGTAAAGATCCACCAAATCTTGGTTTGTCTTCTGCTAAAATTACTTTAGCTCCATTTTTTGCTGCAGCATAAGCACTTGCTAATCCCGAAGGTCCTGAACCTGCAATTAATAAATCGCAGTATTCGTATTTATGTTCATACCTTTCTTTGTCATGTTTAGTTGATGCTACACCTAAACCAGCTGCTTTTCTTATAAAAGGTTCATAAATTCGATACCAAAAACTTTTTGGCCACATAAACGTTTTGTAATAAAAACCTGCTGGTAAAAAAATTTTTAAAAAATTATTGATTGCACCTATGTCAAAATTAACACTTGGCCAACAATTAACACTTTTAGCCTCTAAACCTTCAAATAACTCCTGTTCAGTAGCTTTAATATTTGGCTCTGTTTCACCATTTCTATAAAGTTGAACTATCGCATAGGGTTCATCTACCCCTGCTCCAAAGAAACCTCTTGGTCTGTGATATTTAAAACTTCTACCTACTAAATGAACTCCGTTTGCTATTAAGGCTGAGGCTAATGTATCTCCTTCATACCCAAAATAAGATTTATTGTTAAATTTGAATGATATTTTTTTTTCTCTATTGATTAAACCAGCATTTTCAATTCTAAACGTTTGTGTCATTAGGCAACTTCCTCATCGGCTTTAAAAGTTCTAAATATTTCATGTGTTGCGGTATCTCTCTCAACTTTTATCCATTGCCTACATCCAGAAATATGCTGCCAAAGCTCTAAATGCTTTCCTCTTAAACTTTTTCTATTATAAACGAAATCATCCCATTCTTGATCAGAAACCTCTTTATTTAACTCCGGCCTTTTTACACTTGCATCACCACCGTATGAAAATTCATTTTGAGATCTCATCCCACAATGTGGACAATTAATATATAGCATTTAAGATATCCAGGTTTTAGTTCCAAGTCCCTTTTCATCAATAAGATGACCTGTGCTAAATCTATTCAAACTATAGCCTGCGTTTAATTCATGAACTCTATCTTGGGCAATCGTATGAGCAAATGTCCAACCCGAGGCAGGTGTAGCTTTAAACCCACCATAACACCATCCACAATTTAAATATAAACCCTCAATGTGTGTTTTATCAATTATAGGTGATCCATCCATTGACATATCCATAATACCACCCCATGTCCTAAGCATTTTTAATTTACTTAAAAACGGCATCATTGCTATTCCTTCAGTCAATACGTGTTGCAATGTTGGTAGATTTCCTCTTTGAGCGTAACTGTTATAGCCATCAAGATCACCACCCATTACCATCTCACCTTTGTCTGATTGACTTACATAAAAGTGTCCTGCACCAAACGTAACAACATTATCTAAAACTGGTTTTACTGGTTCAGAAACACATGCTTGAAGTAAATGAGTTTCGATTGGTAAAGTCATGTTTAATTTTTCTGCTAAAATATTTGTGCTTCCAGCAACACATATTCCAACTTTTTTAGCTTTAATATTTCCTCTTGAAGTTCTAATTCCTTTTATTTTACCAGCTACAACATCAAAACCTGTTACCTCACAGTTTTGAATTATATCTACACCCATAGAGTCTGCTTGACGCGCATACCCCCAAGCAACTGCATCATGTCTTGCAGTTCCTGCACTTGGCTGCATTAATCCGCCAAAAATAGGAAACCTTACATTTTCAGAAAAATCAGCCATTGGAATTATTTCTTTAACTTGTTCTCTATTAAGTAAAACTGCATCAATTCCATTTAACCTCATTGAATTTCCTCTACGAGCATAAGCGTTCATTTGAGCGTCTGAGTGCGCAAGATTAATAATTCCTCTTGGAGAAAACATTACGTTATAGTTTAAATCTTGACTCATCTTTCTCCATAAATTCATTCCGAACTCACTGAAAAGACCATTCTCATCATGCATATAATTTGATCTTATAATTGTTGTATTACGTCCAACGTTTCCACCACCTATCCAACCTTTTTCTATAATTGCTACATTGGTAATATTGTGTTCTTTGGCTAGATAATAAGCTGTAGCTAGTCCATGGCCTCCACCACCTATGATTACAACATCATATTCCTGTTTAGGTGTTGGATCTTTCCATGCCAAATCCCAATTTTCATGGTTAGAAAAAGCGTTTTTAACTAAGTTATATATAGAATATTTTTGCATTATATAATTTTATAACAATCAATTTAAATAGTGCTTATTTTTTTTATATATATTTTTTAGAAGTTTCCAAAAATACCAAAAAAGGATAAGAAGTCACAGATAAAAAACTTTTAATTTATTTGATTATTTATGGCTGAAGTAAAATCTGACATTCAAATAGCTCGAGAAGCTAAGATGCAACCCATAAAAGATATTCTGTCAAAAGTTGGTGTACCAGATGAAAATTTTGCTTTTAGTCCAATGGGTAGACATATAGCTAAAATAAATCTGGAATATTTAAATACTCTTAAAAAAGAAAATGGCAAACTAATTTTAGTTACTGCAATTACCCCTACTCCAGCAGGTGAGGGCAAAACTACAACTTCAGTTGGTTTAAATGACGGTTTAAATAAAATTGGAAAAAAATCAATTGTCTGTTTAAGAGAGCCAAGCCTTGGACCTTCTTTTGGAATGAAGGGTGGAGCTGCTGGCGGTGGTTATGCACAAGTAGTGCCGATGGAACAAATTAATCTTCATTTTACTGGTGACTTTCATGCTATTACATCTGCTCATAATTTATTGTCTGCATTAATTGATAATCATATCTATTGGGGCAACAAACTTAATATTGACGTCAGAAGAGTTGTTTGGAGAAGAGTAATGGATATGAACGATAGATCCTTAAGATCAATAATTGTTGATCTTGGAGGAGTAGCCAATGGTTATCCAAGACAAGATAGTTTTGATATCACTGTTGCATCTGAATTAATGGCTATTTTTTGTTTAGCTACAGATTTAAAAGATTTAGAAAATAGAATTGGCAATATTACAATTGGATATACAAGAGATAAACAATCGATCTATGCAAAAGATTTAAATGCACACGGTCCAATGACTGTTTTGCTTAAAGAGGCAATAAGACCCAATATAACTCAAACTTTGGAAAATAACCCTGCAATAATCCACGGTGGCCCTTTTGCTAATATAGCTCATGGATGTAATTCTGTGATCGCAACTAAAGCAGGACTTAAATTAGCTGACTATGTTGTGACAGAGGCGGGTTTCGGAGCTGATTTGGGGGCTGAAAAATTTCTGGATATTAAGTGCAGAAAATCTGATCTCAAACCAGATTGCGTTGTAATTGTTGCAACTATAAGAGCTCTTAAAATGCATGGAGGCGTTGCTAAAGAAGATTTAAAAAAAGAAAACGTATCAGCTCTAAAAGAGGGAATGGTGAATTTACGAAGACATATAAATAATATTAGAAAATTTGGTTTACCTGTTACTGTTGCTGTTAATCATTTTATTACTGATACAGAAGATGAAATGAAAACTTTGTTAGATTTTTGCGAAACACAGGGTGTAAAAGCGTCTAAATGCACTCATTGGTCAAATGGAAGTGAAGGAACTATTGAACTGGCTAAAAATGTTACAGAAATTTGTGAAGATAAAAAAGATACATTTAAATTTTTATATGATGATGAGCTTCCGTTATTCAAAAAAATAGAAAAAATTGCGCAAGAAATTTATAGCGCCTCTGAAGTGGTGGCTGATACAAAAGTTAGACAACAATTAAAAGACTTTGAGGAAAAAGGTTATGGCAAGTTACCTGTTTGTATTGCAAAAACTCAATATAGTTTTTCAACAGATCCAAATTTAAAAGGTGCACCCACAGGTCATGTTTTGCCTGTAAGAGAGGTAAGACTTTCTTCTGGTGCTGAATTTATAGTTGTTGTGTGTGGAGAAATTATGACAATGCCAGGACTTCCAAGGGTTCCTGCAGCTGACTCTATAAAATTAAATGACAAAGGTGAGATTGAAGGATTATTCTAATCCAAGATAACTTAACCAATTCTCTAATTCTCTCATTCTTGAAATTTTATCTAGTTTTTTATTTTCTCTTTCAATATGCTTGATATGACTATCGATCTCATTCTGATCTTTAAAAGCCCCTCTTTCTAACAATCTTTCTTTTCTAAAAATAATCAAATTAATCATTTTATTATATGTAATCTCAGGGTGGTATTGGAGGCCCCATATATTGCAATTACCAACTTTAAAATTTATTCCTTGAACGTTATTTATTGGGTTTGAGGCTAATAAAATTGAATTTTCTGGCATTGTTACTACTTCGTCAAAATTAAATGCAGGTGTATTAAATTTTTTATCTTTATTTTTATAAAGTGGATGATTTAAACCTTTGTCATTAATTTCTACGTTTGATGCAATACCTCTATGAGATCCTTTTGTCGCTTTTTTTACTTCTCCTCCTGCTGCGGTCACAGCGACTTGCATACCCCAACATATTGCTAGAATTTTTCTGATTTTTTTCTGACACTCTTTCATGAAATCAATTTGTCTTTTTATTTCTGGAGTATTATTATAGATGTTTAAACTGCTTCCTCCCCATATAAGACCATCGTAACTTTCAAGTGCATCAATATGTTGATCAATATTTTCATCTGAAGAAGGATTAACCACATGGGTTTCTAATTTATCTGTGAAATACGCCAAACTATCTTTAAGGCTTTCTGTGTGTGTTTGAATCCCAGCAGCAGAAAAACTTTGATTTTCTTCTCGTAAGTTTCCTTCTACTATCAATATTTTTTTCATTAAAATAATTCTCCAGAAATGCTTTTTATATACATTTCTTTTAAATCATTTTGACTTAATTTTTTGGGATTTCCTCCAGTTGATGGATCTTCAAATGCCATTAAGGAAAGTTCATCTAAATTAATATTATTGCAATCCAATACATCTGACAATTTATGTGGAATATTTAAATTATTTCTTAATTCTAAAATCCAATCTAAAAAACTATCAAAATTTTTATTTAAATTAAGATAATCACAAATTGATATTATTTTATTTTCAATTGAGTGTTTATTAAATGTTAAAACATAAGGCATAAATATTGCGTTAGATAAACCATGATGAACATTAAATTTACCATTTACAGGATGACTCAATGAATGAATTGCTCCCAGTCCTTTCTGAAATGCAGTCGAGCCCATTGAAGCTGCAGAAAGTAAATCCATTCTAGCCTTGACATCTTTTCCATTTTTAAAGGCTTTAATTAATGAATTTTTAATTAGTTTCATTCCCTCAATTGCCATACCATCAGCCATTGGATGATATCCTGGTGCACAAAATGCCTCTAAATTATGTGCTAAAGCATCCATTCCGGTTACTGCGGTTAATCTTGGAGATAAATCTAATGTAAGTAAAGGATCTAAAATCACAATCGAAGGTAACATTTTTGGGTGAAAAATAATTTTTTTTGCACCTGTTTCTTTATTGATAATTGCAGATGCTCTACCTGTTTCGGATCCTGTTCCAGCAGTGGTTGGAACTGCAATAATTTTTGAAATTTTAGAACTATCAGCTCTTTTCCAGTAATCACCAACATCTTCGAAATCCCACAACGGTCGAGATTGATTGCACATAAATGCAATTGCTTTTCCAACATCTAAACCACTTCCTCCCCCTAAAGCTATTACACCATCACAATCTGCGGCATTATAAACTTTAACACCTTCTTCTACGTTTTCTCCAATTGGATTTCCCGTAAAATTAGAAAAGATAGCTAAATTTTTGAAACTTTTTTTTAATCTTAATGTTATATTTTTTATTAAATCTAAGTTAATTAAATCTTTGTCTGTTACAAATAATGGATTTGAAATATTTAACTCTTTACAAGCTGAGGATAAATCTTCAATTCTATTTTCTCCTATCCACATAGTGGTTGGATAATTCCAAACAAAACCCATAGCAAAATATAATTTTATTTTTTTTTAAATTGGTATTAAGATATATTTATAAATTTATTAATGATAGGAAAAATTCTATGACAAAAGTAGCAATCATAGGCGCTGGTCCATGTGGACTTTCAATTTTAAGAGCATTTGAGCATTTAGAAAATAAAGGAGAAAAAATTCCTGAAATAGTTTGCTTTGAAAAACAAGAAAGTTGGGGTGGTTTATGGAACTACAACTGGAGAACTGGTTCAGATCAATACGGAGATCCTGTGCCTAACAGTATGTACAGATACTTATGGTCTAATGGACCTAAAGAGTGTTTAGAATTTGCTGATTATTCTTTTGACGAACATTTTGGAAAACCAATTCCCTCTTTCCCTCCGAGAGAGGTGCTGCAAGATTATATTTTAGGAAGAGTGAGCAAAGGAAATATAAAAAATAAGATTAAATTTAATACAAGAGTTGCAAATACTGTTTATAAAAATGATAAGTTTGAAATTAGCTACCAGGACAAAGTAAATAATAAAATTTTAAATGAAACTTTTGATTATGTAGTGGTCTCGACGGGTCATTTTTCCGTACCTTTTATTCCTGAATATGAAGGAATGAGTTCTTTTCCAGGAAGAATAATGCACTCACATGATTTTAGAGATGCTGAAGAATTTAGAGGAAAAGATGTAATTGTTTTGGGGAGCAGTTATTCTGCAGAAGATGTGGCTCTACAATGTAATAAGTATGGCGCTAAAAGTGTAACAATCGGTTACAGGCATAACCCAATGGGTTTCAAATGGCCAAAAGGTATGAAAGAAGTTCATTACTTAGACAAGTTACAAGGCAAAAAAGCCATATTTAAAGATGGAACAGAACAAAATGCTGATGTAGTTATTTTGTGTACAGGATATTTGCATCATTTCCCATTTTTAGATGAAAGCTTAAAATTAAAAACACATAACAGATTATATCCACCAAAACTTTACAAAGGAGTTGTGTGGCAAGATAATCATAAACTTTTATATTTAGGTATGCAGGATCAGTTTCACACCTTTAATATGTTTGATTGTCAAGGATGGTATGCAAGAGATGTGATCATGGGCAAAATAAAAATGCCTAGTAATGAAGAAATAGATAAAGACATTAATAAATGGGTTTCAATGGAAGAAAAATTGGAAAATCCTGATCAAATGATTGATTTTCAAACAGAATATACCAAGGAGCTTCATGATATGTCTGATTATCCTGAAATAGATTTTGAATTAATTAGAAAACATTTTAAAGAATGGGAACATCATAAAGTGGAAGACATTCTAACTTATAGAAATAAATCGTTTTCGTCTCCTGTAACTGGATCTGTTGCACCAATCCATCACACACCTTGGGAAAAAGCGATGGATGACTCAATGGAAACTTTTTTAAACAAATAAAAATTTAATAATTTATTTTTAATTTTTTATTTTTAGTAATCGCATTTAATAATGCAATCATTAGTGGGATTTTTTTCTTATTAATTTTTCTTAAAATGTAGGGTGCAATTTCATTGGCTAAATCAGCTCCTTCAATGGTATCATTTCTCATAAATTTCTTTTTTGCATTTTTAAAAGAAAACCCTTTACCTAAGTATTCTCCCATTTTGCTATTTCTGCCACCTACAGCACTCACATAAAGGTCTCCAATACCAGCTAAACCATATACTGTTTCTTCTCTTCCTCTAAAAAATTTAATTAAGTATTTCATTTCATCTATTGATTTTCTGAATAAAGCAGATGAAGTATTATTTCCTTGACCCGATCCAATTATCATCGAATAAATATTCTTAATAGCAGAGGAAAACTCTACACCTTTTACATCTGATGAATATTCTGTTTTGTAATAATGAGTTGAAATCATTTTTCCAATTTTTTTAGCAATACTTATATTTTTATTTGCTATTACAGTGTAACTTTTTACCTTCCTTGCTAATTCTTTTGCTAAACAAGGTCCTTTTAATATTGAAATGTTTAAATTCTTTTTATTTTGATTTAATTGCTCAGACATACTAATTAATTTTTTACTTTTTTTTTGAAATTTTAAACCTTTTGTTAAAACAAGTATTAAAGTTTTTTGTTTAAGATCTTTTAGATAATTTTTTATCATGTCTATACCTACTGAGCTTACAGCAACAACTATTAAATCCCATTTATCATTCAAAAGTTCAGGACTAAATTTCTTAAGATTGAGTTTATTTGATAAGTTAATTTTTAGAGCTGGATGAAATTTTTTTTTATTTTTTAATTTTTTTAGTAAATTTAGGTTATATGGTTCAGTCAAAGTTACTTTTTGATTATTGTCGATTAAAGGAACAGAAAAAGCTGCACCCATTGCTCCTGCTCCAATTATTAAAACTTTTTTCATAAATATTATGCTAAAGTTTTTTTAATTGCTTGCTGCCAACCTTGCAATAAGTGATTTCTCAATTTTTTATCAATTTTTGGTATAAATTCCTTATCTTTTCTCCATGTATTTTTAATATGATTTAATGATTTAAATTCTCCAATTTGGTAACCTGCTAACATTGCGGCTCCGAGCGCAGTTGTTTCTAAAATTTTAGGTCGAACTACTTTTAAATTAATTATATTTGCCAAAAATTGTGAGAACCAATTATTAGCTACCATACCACCATCAATTTTAACTATTCTAGGTTTTAAACCATCTCTTTTCATTGAATAAAATAAGTCATTACTTTGATAAGCAACTGACTCAACGGTTGCTCTCACTAAAGTTTTCCAATCACTATCTCTTGTAAGTCCTGTTATTAAACCTCTTGCATCAGGCCTCCAATAAGGTGCGCCTATTCCACTAAAAGCTGGGACAACATAAACTTCATTGTTAGTTTTTGTTGATTTGGCTATTTTTTCAGTTTCGTAAGCATTGTTTATTAGTTTAATTTTATCTCTCAACCATTGCACCCCTGCTCCTGCTATGAAAATAGATCCTTCAAGAGCATACGTAGTTTTATTGTTCAATCGATAACAAATTGTGGTTAATAACTTATTTTTTGAATTAATTTTTTTTGATCCAGTATTCATTATTATAAAAGCACCTGTACCATAAGTACTTTTAATTGATCCTTTTTCAAAACAAGTTTGTCCTACGGCTGCAGCTTGTTGATCTCCTAAAACAGCTGAAATGGGTATTTCTTTTCCCGTAAATCTCTTATCTGTTTTTCCGAAATTATCTGCAGAATTTTTTACCTCTGGCAAAATATTCTTTGGAATTTTTAATTTCTGTAAAATTTCATTATCCCATTTGTTGTTATTAATATTAAACAACATTGTTCTACTTGCATTAGTAGCTTCAGTTAAATGCTGTTTACCTTTAGTTAGTTTCCAGATTAAAAAGGTGTCTACTGTACCAAATAATAAATTATTTGTTTTAAGTAATTTTTTTGAAACTTTTACATTATCTAAAATCCATTTTATTTTAGTAGCAGAAAAATAAGGATCTATAAATAATCCCGTTTTTTTTCTAAAAATATTTTCATAATTTTTATTCTTTAGAGATTTGCAAAATTCTTGTGTTCTTCTATCTTGCCAAACAATTGCATTATAAATGGGTTTTCCAGTTTTTTTATTCCACAAAATTGTAGTTTCTCTTTGATTTGTAATTCCAATTGTAAGTATATGACCTTTTAAACTTTTAGCTTTTTTGATTACATGTTTTAAAGCTTTAAGCGTTGTCAACCAAATTTCATTTGGATTGTGCTCTACCCAGCCGTTTCTTGGAAAGTGTTGTTTAAATTCATATTGAGATATAAATTGAATAAATCCTTTGGTATCAAAAAGCACTACCCTCGATGAAGTTGTCCCCTGGTCTATCGAGATAATAAATTTTTTCAAAATACTAATCTATACCAAGATGTTTTTTTCTTTTTCCAACCCAAGTTCTTATTAAGTTATCAAAAATTAAACCTATAAATGCAACACAGATACCTAAAGTTAAACCGATTCCTGCTCCATTTTTATCTGAAAGTGCTTTTAAGATATACTGACCCAGATCCTCTGTTCCAATAAATGCTCCTATTATCACCATAAATAAAGCAAAGACGATTGTTTGATTTAGACCAAGCATCATGTGTGGGAATGCTAAAGGAAACTCAATTTTTGTTAATCTTTGAAATTTATTTACACCAGACATTGTTGCGGCTTCATGTAAGCCAACAGGAACACTTCTAAGTCCTTCTATTGTATATCTAGTTGCAGGGATTGTTGCATAAACAATTACAGCAATTAAAACAGATGTATCTGTTATTCCAAAAAGCATCATTACAGGAATTAAATATACAAATGATGGGAATGTTTGAAATATATCGCAAACACCTAGCATAAATGCTGCAGATTTTTTGTTTTGAAAACATAATGTTCCAACTGTAAATCCTATTAAACAAGAAATAACTACACCAAAAGTTGCCATATATAATGTTACTAGTGCTCTATCCCACCATGGACTTAAAGCAATAAACAAAGTCAAAGCAGCAACAACTAATGCTGATCGAACTCCTCCAATTAAATATCCTGCACCAACTGCTAGTACCAATGTGGCTACTGCAGGCATTCTTAAATATAAAGCTCTCATCGGCTGAAGCACATCTTGAATTAACCATGTATTGAATGCTTTAATATACACAAAGAAAGTATCAAAAATCCAATCAACTCCTTTATTCCAAAAATCTGCTGTTGATATTCCCTTATTATGAGGAATTTCAAACAAGTAATTAAAACTACCTTTGAAAATAAAAGTCCCAACGTATGCAAGAATTATTCCAATAACGAATGAGGCTGCAAAAAATATTACGTTTTTATTTCTTTGGAAAAATGTCAGATTACCAAAATAATCTGTTTGTTTATTTGCCCATGCCAAAGACATTTTATCAAGTAAAATTGCAATTAAACTAATACATAAACCAGCCTCAAGTGCCAGCCCTATATTGAGTTGATTAAGTGCTAACAACAAATTAAATCCTAATCCTTTCGCGCCAATGAACGCAGATATAACTGCCATTGAAAAACAAACCATAATAACTTGGTTAACTCCAATTAAAATATCTCTTCTTGCTGTTGGAATTAGTACCTTGAACATTAATTGCCAATTGGTACAACCACTCATTCTTCCAGCTTCAATAACTTCTGGTGGTATAGCTCTTAATCCTAATATTGTTAATAATATCATTGGTGGAACTGCAACAACCATAGTAATAATTACAGCAGCGTGATCACCTACTCCAAATAAAACAAGTGCAGGAACTAATACAGCGTATTGTGGCATAGTCTGCATCACTAGAAGAATTGGGTACAAAGCTTTTTCAACACGTTTACTTTTGTATGCTGCAATACCAAGTCCTAAACCAAAAATAAATGAAAGTGGAGCTGCAACAAGTATAAAAGAAAGTGTTTGCATTGAAGGTTTCCATTGACCAAATATAGAAATATAGATCATTGTTAAACCTGCAAACAAAGCCAATCCTTTTCCACTTAACTTATAAGAAAGTATCGCTGCTCCAGCTGCAACTATGGTCCAAGGTAGACCTGGCAACTCTAACCATGGATAAGCATCAATAAAATCCCAACTTGTAAATGCAACAATAGTTTCTAGACCTCCAAGTAAAATCTCCCTAATTAATTCAATTAAAAAAGTCATAAATGAAGTTAAATTTCTACTTATCTCTAATAATAATGGTCGAGTTTTAAATTCTTGAGTATCTTCGTTCCAAAATTCCATTGGCATCCATTCATTCATTAAGAAAAATAAGGAGTCGTTTATCCAAATAGGCAGCCATCCTAGAAGTGGAGGCAATCTCCAAAATACATCAAAGGCATAATACCTAACCTCTTTACCTAGAAAAAAGTAAACACTTTGGTTTGGATCTTTAACAAATTCAGCCTGGCCCCTTATAAATTTATAAGTTTCAGGAACATCAATTGCAAAACATAAAGCAAAAAATACAATTAATAAGAATAACCATTGAAATAATTTTGGATATTTTTTTAAATACTCCATATTTTAACTACCGTTTTTTCTTCCTCCAAAAACTGTATCTATTATTTTTGAAGGTTTAATTGATCCTACAATATTGTTATTTGAGTCAACTACTCCTACTAATTTTTCTTGAGTAAGTATTTTTTCTGCAACATTTTCTATAATTTCATCTTTTGATACTTTTAATTCACCTAAATTATCTTTACTTGAAGTATCCATTACGTCCTCGATAATCAAAACCTCTCTCTCGGTACTTCTTCAGTAAACTTTCTTACATATTCAGTTGCTGGATTTAGTACGATATTGGCGGGTGTATCTAGTTGTTCAATTATTCCATCTTTCATGATTGCTATTCGATCAGCTAGCTTTAATGCTTCATCAAAATCATGAGTAATGAACATGATGGTTTTCTGTAATTTTTCCTGAAGTCTTAAAAACTCATCTTGCATTTCTTTTCTAATCAATGGATCTAATGCAGAAAAAGGTTCATCTAAAAACCATATGTCAGGCTCTACTGCTAATGACCTTGCGATCCCTACTCTTTGTTGTTGTCCACCTGAAAGTTCTCTTGGGAAATAATTCTCTCTTCCATCTAGGCCAACTAGTTTTACCATTTCCATTGCTCTACTAATACTCTCTTCAGTATTAGTACCTTTTATCTGAAGTGGAAAAGCAATATTTTCAACAACTGTTTTATGAGGTAACAAAGCAAAGCTTTGAAATACCATTCCCATTTTATTTCTTCTAAGCTCAATAAGCTCTTTATTATTTAATTCTAATAAATCTTGACCTTCAATAAAAATTTTTCCACCGGTAGCATCAGTTAATCTTGAAATACATCTTAGAAGTGTTGATTTGCCCGAACCAGATAAACCCATTACTACTAACATTTCTCCTTTTGCAACTTCAAAAGAAGCATTATTTACTCCAACTATACATCCTCTTTCCTGAAAGGTTTTTGCATCTACATTGCCATTAGATTCTTCAAGCATCTTTTTGGCATTTTGTCCAAAAATTTTATAAACCGACTCGCATTTGATCACAGTCTCAGACATAAATTGTTTTAAAGTTATATTAAATTCTATAAAATTAAAATGTTAATAATTGTTGCCTTTCCTCATTAAAAATTTTTGATAAAATAAACTCTAGTATCAATTCCAGTGCTTAAAAAACTTAAAGCTTCACCACTTATAGTAATACTTTCATCAACACCTACATTATTTCCACTAACTGTAAAACCCGCAAAACATTTGCTTTTTTCTTCATCCCATTTGACAAAAGTCTCATCAATTTTATTTCCATTAATTGTATAAAGCTCATGTGCTCTAAAATTTAAAAAATTAGCACCCATTATTGCTCTTTGAGGAATTAGCTTTGTAGCTTTACATACTTGCTCATATACTTCATCTGTTAATTTATAGTGATCGGTTCCATCAAATGAAACTAATATTCCAGAGGGTAGTTTAGATATTAACTCACTTAATTTTTTTTCTTCAGCAATTCTCTCCTCCTCTAACTTCATTCTTTTTACTAAATCATCACCTTGTCCAAAAATTCCATTTAAAATACTAAAAGATGCAATTACTATTAGAGTAATAAATATAAGACCAATAAATTGTCTGAGAGACTCAGGTAAATCTTTTATTTTATTAATATTATTTTCTTTAGACATTATTCTTGTAACTTTCCGTTCTTCCAAATACCTGTTTTTTGTTTTCCATCAGCCCAAGTAAATGTTCCTTGACCATTCATAAAACCTTTAGACCACTCTCCTTCATAGGTAGACCCATCAGGAAAAACTAAAGTTCCTTTTCCGCTCCATTCACTATTTTTGAATTCCCCTTTATAGATATAACCATTAGGCCAGGTTTCGACACCTTGACCTTGTTTTTTAGTATTAACCCACTCCCCTTCATAAGTAGTTTTATCGGTGTAAACCCATTTACCAAAACCATTTTCACAGTTACCTTCTTTGCAGCCAGTGCTTCTTGCTAAAACTGATGAGCAGATCAAAAAACTAAAAAATATTAAAAGAGAGTATTTTTTCATTGATACATTTTACACATATTGATTTAAAAAAAAATCCCCCCCAACGAAGTTGGGGGAGATCTTTAATTTTTAACTATAATCCTTATTTAGTAAATGCTTGCCAAACTGACTTGTTATCAGCTAACCATTTTTTAGCTGCATCTTCGTGAGTCATTTTGTCAATGTCAACTAAAGCTGCCATTGCACCAATTTGACTTGTAGAGAATGACATTTTTTTGAATGCCGCTGCTGCATCAGGATGAGTTTTTGGGAAATCCTCATGAACTGCTTTTTTCAAGTATCCATCAGGAGAACCACATTTACCATCTCCACCATCTTCTGGTCTACAACCAGCTGTGTATGGAGGGAAGTCAATAAATGTAAAACCAGCACCATCTGTAAAGTTAGGCGTCCAGTTGAAAATAATTGTTCCTCTTCCTTCTTTTTCAGCTGCAGCTAATTCTGCCCAAAGTGCATCAGCACTTCCAGCAAATTTAACCCACCATAAGTCACCTAAACCTAGTGCATCAACCCTTTGTGGAATTAAGTCACCATGCCAAGTTTGTGGACCTTCCAACATTCTTCCTTTTCCATCTGGTGAGTCAGGTGTTGTAAAGTTTTTAGCACAATCTGGATTTTTTAAAGCTGTCCAGTCTGGTAAACCAGGGCATAATCCTTTTTCAGCAACCCAGTTTGGATATCCCATATCCTCAAGAGTTCTTGCTTCATGATCACCCCAATCTAATAAACCACCTTTATCTAAAGCAGTAGTAAAAGATTTACCAAATGCAGATTCCCATACCTCGTGAGATATAGTTACATCTCCAATTCTAATTGACTCATAAACTGCTTGTGAGTCTGCGTTAACGTATTTAACGTTATTGCCCATACTTTCGAAAATCCCACCAATAACATAAGCCATTACAATTTGACTTGACCAGTTATGAGTTGGGATAACGATAGGCTTCTTGCTATCAGCGTTAGAAATTCCCGCAAAACTTACAACAGAAATCACTAGAGCAGATAGTAATGATATTATTTTTTTCATGTATACCCCTCTATTAATATTAATATTTAATAGTCTATGACAAAACAAATAGGTAGGTAAAGAATTATTAGTTCTAAAAAATATATATATATTTAAACAATAAAAATGATTATAAAAAATATAACAATATTTAAAAATTAAAATGTTAGGAACAAGTAAAGATATTAAATACCCTGGTTTGAATATTTTACCACCTGGAGTTGAAAGACATGTTGTTAATGGTGGTGCTCTTACTGCTTTTCAAATTTTTCCTGATGATGAGTTAGAAATTATTAATAATGAGGGTAATCAAATATGTGAGATTATTTGTTTTGGAAAAGATGGAAATTCAGATCTTGGAATTTTAAATTTAAAATCAAACAATGAAAAAAACTTTGTAAGAAATATTCTTAGTGGGAATGATGAAACAATTTTGGCTACCAACTATCAATTAAAAAAAAGAAATTTAAAAATTTCTAATTCAAAATCATCAATTATATTTGATCTAGACACAGAACCTGGTGAAAAAATTAAATTAAAATCAAAAGATAAATGTTACGCAATATTTTCAGCACCTGGCGAAGATATGGATGTTACAAAACAAAATCCACCAACCGATTTAACTATATTTGTTAAAAGAGCTAAAATTGTTAATGATAAGGAATTAAATGTAATTCCTGATCCTGTTTTTGAACCTGTTTATGAAAAAAATATAAATAAAGAAACTTCAATATCTTATGAGGTTAAAGAAGGAGATTATATTCAAGTGATAAGTCCAACTGGCAGACAATGTTCTGATTTTGTGGCATTCGATACAAGAAAATTGGAAAAAGGAATTGAAAAAGGATTAGACTGGCAAACTACTAGAACATTTATGGGAAATACTTTCCCAGGACCAGGTTTGTTCTCTAAATTTTATGATACAGATCATGAGCCACTTGTTGAAGTAATAAGAGATACTGTAGGTAAACATGATACTTTTAATCTTGCATGTACATCTAAATATTATGAAGACGCAGGGTATTTTGGTCATCCAAATTGTTCAGATAATTTAACTGAAAGTATGTCAAAATACGGTGTTCAGAAACAAAAAGGTTGGCATGCAATTAATTTATTTTTTAACACTTCTGCTGGAGGATTAAATTCTGTTATTTCTGATGAATCTTATTCAAGACCTGGTGACTATGTAATGTTTAAGGCTTTAAAAGATTTAACAATAGGAACAACTGCATGTCCAAGTGATATAGATCCGTGTAATTCATGGAATCCTACTAATATATTTGTTAGAACTTACGATAAAAATAAAGAATTTAGGAAGTCATTTGGTTTTAGAATGAAAACAGACTCTGAAAATAAACTTACTAGAAATTCTGGCTTTTATGAAAGAACTTCAAAATTAACTAGAAACTTTGTTGATGCTAGAGGCTTTTGGCTTCCAAATGATTACACTAAACATGGTTTGGTTAATGAGTACAATGCTTGCAGAAATGATGCTGTACTAATTGATCTATCATCACTAAGGAAATTTGAAATAATTGGTCCTGATGCTGAAGAGTTAATGAACTACACTCTCACAAGAAATATAAAAAAACTTTCTGTTGGGCAGGTTGTATATTCTGCAATGTGTTACGAAAATGGAATGATGTTCGATGATGGAACTCTTTTAAGGTTAAGCGAAACAGGTTTTAGATGGATATGTGGAGATGAGTATGGTGGTGAATGGCTAAAAGAAATTGCAAAGAAAAAGAATTTTAATGCTATTGTTAAAAACTCTACTGACCAAATAAGTAATGTATCTTTGCAAGGTCCTAAAAGTAGAGAAATTTTAAAAAAAATAATCTTTACACCACCAACACAGCCCTCGATAGATGAGTTGGGCTGGTTTAGATTTACAATTTGTAGAATAGAAGAACTTCAAGGTATACCATTAATTGTTTCAAGAACTGGTTATACTGGTGAGTTAGGTTACGAGATATGGTGTCATCCAAAACATGCGCCAGAAGTTTGGGATAAATTAATGGAAGCGGGTAAAGATGATGGGCTTATTCCAGCTGGGTTTGCGGCTCTAGATAAACTTAGAATTGAGGCGGGTTTGATTTTATTTGGCGCAGAGTTTGATGGAGAGCAAGATCCTTTTGAAGCTGGTATTGGTTTTGCCATTCCACTAAAAACAAAAGAAGAAGATTTTATTGGTAAAGAGGAATTGATTAAAAGAAAAGCAAACCCTCAAAAGAAATTGGTAGGCCTAGAACTTAATGGAAAAGAAATAGCTGGTCATGGAGACTGCGTTCATATTGGAAGATCACAGGTTGGTATAGTTACCAGTGGATGCTTGTCCTCTACTTTAAATAAAAATATTGCACTTTGTAGAATAGACGTTCAGTACTCTGAGATTGGCACTGATGTTGAGATTGGTAAAATTGACGGTCATCAAAAAAGAATTGGTGCAAAAGTAGTTGGTTTTCCTTTTTATGATCCAACCAAATCGAGAGTCAAATCTTAAGAAGTATGCCAAAAGAAAAAAAAACCCTTTTAGATTTTTGGGAAGATCAAATGAGGCAATCTCATACATCGAGCAATTATTTTTTTTAGAAAATCACCATCGCACTATCATATGATGTTGTTAGTAATGTCTGCTTATAAAGAGGGTAAAAAATTATCAGTAGAGGAATTAAAAACAAAACTATTCAAGACTTCTAGACCTAAATCAGCTTTAATAATTACAGAAGCTTGTGAAAAAGGATTCTTTAGACTGGAAAAAACTTCAACTGATCAGCGAATTAAAAATATAATGCCAAGTGAATCTTTTATTAAAGAATTCAATGATTATTTGCTTACTTTAAAAAACATAAGTTATTAGCCAAATATTTAAATAAAACCAAAATATCTATATTTTATATATAAATTTTAGTTCTATAAAAAATTATATTAATTGCTCTTGCCAAAAAATAATGTTTTGTCATGACGACATTACCTTCAAAGGCTAAAGTAGTTATAATCGGTGGTGGAATACATGGTCTAAGTACTGCTTGGAAACTTTCTGAAACCTACAAAAATCCTGGTGACATCGTTGTCTTAGAAAAAAAAGATACAGCAGCTGGTGCAAGTGGAATTGCATGTGGTGTTGTAAGAAATAATTATTTTCAACCAGCAATGCGAGAATTAATGGCTCACTCAGTTTCTGTTTGGGAGAGTGATCCTAAAGCATTTAAATACAATCCAGTTGGTTATATGCAAATATCACCCGAAGTGATGCATGAAGATGTTGCAACTATTTATGAACAACAAAAAGCTATTGGATACGAGTCAGTCTTCATAGAAGGTGAAAAAGATTGTTCAAATTACATGAAGGGTATTTTTGATGATTGGCAGGCACAAGGTATAACTTCGGTACTTCATGAAAAAAAAGGTGGATACGCATTTAACAAAGATTCAATTAAAGCACTTGAGAGTAAATCTACATCAAATGGTGTTCAAGTTATGAAAGGTGTAAAGGTAACAGGATTTAAAAAAGGAAGTAACAGTCAAGCTGTTACAGGAGTAGAAACGAATAAAGGTATAATTGAATGTGAACAGGTTGTTATCGGTGCAGGTCCTTGGGCAAGAGATTTTTGGAACATGTTAGAACTACCTAAAACGGCAAACATCAAAGGCAAAGATGGTAAAATGCATGAAACTGACATGTGGACATATTGGATGCTACAAGAGGGTGTGATTGGTGTTGAGGCAGATTTTCTAAAAACAAATGATGGAAAACAACCACCTGTGGTTCATGTAGACTCGACTGCTCCGTTATATTCAGACAAAACTAAAAAATTATTAACAGATAAAATTTGGGGAATTTATTATAAACCTGATATAGATGGATTAGGTGTTCAAGGTGGAACTTCACCATACATAGTTAAAAAGCATTTTGATCAAGTTAATGTTGATCCTTATGGAATTGAATCTCCTGAGTATCAAACAACTGATGCATTTAGTGAAATGTGGTGTTCAGCTTTAGCTCATTGTCAAAAAAGATTTGAAGGTAAATCTGATTTATATAGAAAAGGACCTTCGGGTGGTCTTGGATGTATGACACCAGACTCCTTTCCAATCTTTGACAGATTTTTCGAAAACGTTTACATGATTGCAGATGCAAACCACGGTTATAAAATGATTGGGGTTGGCGAACTTGTTGCAAAAGAAATTCTTGGTACTGAAAGTGATTTGTTAAAACCATTTAGATTCAACCGTTACGAGAAGGGAGAACTTCACCCTACTTCGAACAGTCCGTTTCCTTGGAGCTAGACTCTAAGCCTAGACACAAATAAATTTTTCAGCTACTTTTGAATAAATTAAATTCATTGAGGGGTGAAAATGACAGATCTAGAGAAGCACGTTAACCAGCCAGGTAGAGCAAAATTAGTTAAAAAAGTCAGAGAAAAAATTAATGAACTTGGCATTACGTATATTTATTATCAATTCATTTCTGTGACAGGTAGAGTTGTTGGTAAAGGTATACCTGCAGATCATTGGGAAAGAACTGCAGAAAAAGGATTTCAATTAGTTTACGGAGCAACTGCAAACTTATTTTTAGATCGTCACAATAATTACATTGGCTATGGTCCAGAAGCTATGGAGCTTGTTGGAATACCTGATCCTGAAACTTTTGTTCAATTACCATGGGATAAAAGAGTTGGAAGAGTATTTGTAACTTGTTTTAGAAACAGAGAAGAAAGAAAAAATCCAGGCGGTCATTTAACTTCAGACTGCAGAGGAAATCTAAGAATTTTTATGGATGAATTTAAGAAAAAACATGGTCTAGAATTAAGAGTTGGTACTGAGCCTGAAATGATGTGGTTAACAAAAAATGAGGATGGGACACCTACAGGTAAAGGTTTTTCTAAACCATTCTGTTATCACATTGATCAATTTGAGTCATTAAGACCAGTATTTATGAAGGTTATTGAGTACGCAAAAGCAATGGGTCTTGATATGATTCAAGGAGACCATGAAGATGCGCCAGGTCAATTAGAATTAAATTGGACCTATGATAACGTTTTAAGGAACGCAGATAGATTATCAACCTACAGACAAATTTGTGCTCAAGTTGCTAGAGAACATAATCTAATAGCTTGCTTTATGACAAAACCATTTATGGGTGTTTCTGCAAGTGGTTGTCATACAAATATGTCTTTATGGAAAGGTGGAAAAATTAAACTAAACAAACTTGGAAACAAAACACTTCCAGGTGTTGAAGAAGTATTTAGTTATGTTGAAGGTGGTACTAATACTTTCATGCCAGATACAAAAGATATGCAATTACCAGGTAAAATTGGTTTACAATCAATTGCAGGTATCATGAAGCACTTGCCAGCATTAACTGCTCTTGGATCTTCAACCGTAAATTCTTACAGAAGATTATGGGATCAAGGTTTTTGGGCTCCTGTTTATGCTGACTGGGGATATCAAAATAGAACTTGTGGTTTGAGAGTTTCTGCTCCAGGAAGATTTGAATATAGATCGGTAGATTCTATGCATAATCCTTATCTACTAGGTGCTGCTTTATTAAAAGCTTGCGATGAAGGTATAAGTAAGAAGATGAAACCAGCAGCTCCTGAGTCTAGAAATATTTATGAAGCTCAAAAAGCTGGAAAAGATGTTAAAAAACTTCCACTAAGTTTAGGTGAAGCTTTAGATAGATTGGCAGAGGATGAAGTCATCAAATCTGCAATGCCAGATGAAATGTATAAAGTTTTCCATTGGTACAAAAACGATGAGTGGGAAAGATTTCTTGGTGCAACTACACAATGGGATCTGGATACTTATCTCGATTGTCTACCGTAGGTCACAGAAATAGATAGAAAGGGTATAAATATATGTGTGGAATAGCAGGTTTAATTCATAGAGGGAAATCTTCAAATGTTGGTAGCGAATTACAAGGAATGCTCCAAGCATTAAAACATAGAGGAGAAGATTCTACAGGTTACGCTTTATATGGTGATACAGATGGAAAAAACTTCATTATGCGTTTTAAAGTTGGTGAAAACGTAGGAGAAGGAAGTTCATCTATTATGGAAGATGTGTCAGTTTACGATGAAAGAAAAAAAATTGTAGATGAAACTTTGGCTGAGATGGGTGCAAAAGTGGTTAAAGAAGAGAGAACTCTTCCTTACTCTCTAAGATATGAGATTGATTATGATACAAAAGATTTGTTAGATTTTTCACAAAGAATTGAAAGTATTCCAGGTGTAGAAATTCTTTCTATGGGAAAATCTTTAGAGGTAATTAAAGATCTTGGAAATGCTAAAATGGTCTGTGACAGATATAGTTTAGATAAAGTAGTTGGAACACATGCAATCGGTCATGCTAGAATGGCAACTGAATCAGGTGTGGATATTAAGTCCGCTCACCCTTTCTGGGGCTATCCATTTAGTGATGTATCTGTAGTACATAATGGACAATTAACTAACTATTGGAATAACAGAAGAGTTTTAGAAAACAAGGGAATGAGATTTATGTCTGAATGTGACTCAGAATTAATTGCAGTTTATATTGCAGAAAAAATGAGACATGGAGCAACTTTAGAAGAAGGAATGAAAGAGTCACTAACTGGTCTTGATGGAGTTTTCACGTACTTTGTCGCAACTAAAGATTCATTAGGTATGGCTAAAGATACAATGGCTGCAAAACCTTTGGTTTTGTATGAGTCTGACGATTTAGTAGCAATGGGATCAGAGGAAATTGCAATAAGGTCTGTATTACCACAAGAAATTGATACATATGATCCATTTGATGGGGAGGTGAAAGTATGGCAAATCTAAAAACTGTGTCGAAAAAATCAAAAGCCCAATCAATGGGTATGCACACCGAGGTATTAACAGGAAGAACTCAACAAAAATTCTTTAATCCTGATGAAGCAGAAAACTTTTATTACTTTGGTACGTACGATGTTGATTTTAATAAAAGAACTGAGCTTGATGTTAAAGACATGACAGCTCCTGAGGCTAATAAAGAAATTGATAACTTAATGAGCCAAGGTTATGGAACAATAGTTATTAAAAACCCACAAGGCAAACACAGTCTTGGAGTTGGTATTTTAAATAAACTTAATTTAATTTTTGAAGGAAGTTTAGGATACTTTGGAATGGGTTCTTGTGATGGTCCAATAGTCAGAATTAACGGAAGAGTTGGATGGTCATGTGCAGAAAACTTAATGGCTGGTAAAGTAGTAATTGAAAAAAATGCTGGATCATGTTTTGGTGCGGCAATTAGAGGTGGAGATTTAATTTGTAAAGGTAGTGTTGGTGCTAGAACAGGTATCGACATGAAAGGTGGAACTATAATTATCGGTGGGGATGCGGGTGCATTTACAGGTTTTATGATGCAAAGAGGAAGAATAATTATCCTGGGAGATGTTGGTATTAACCTAGGTGACTCTATGTATGATGGGACAATTTTCGTAGGTGGAGAAATTGGCTCGTATGGTAGTGATGCTGTAGATTCGGAATTAACATCAAGCGACCAAGATTGGCTCAAAAGAAAATTAAAGGTTGCTGAAATAGGTGAAAATTTCGATGTAAGTAAAATGAAAAAAATTGTAGCAGGTAAAAAACTTTGGAATTACGATAATTTAGAACCTACAGAGAAGAAGGGAGCAATTTAATGCCTAAGAAAAAAAGTAAAAAAATTAAAAAAAATGGAAAAGGTGTTGGTGGGAAAGCAGATGTCCACGCGCACGAGGAAGGTAAAAGAAATAAAAGTTTATTAGGACATAATGCTATCTTCACTCCTGAAGTAATAGACGACATTCATATAAAAGCTCAATTAGGAAGATACAGAATGCGTGGAATGGCATTAATGAAAAAAATTCCTACTTTTGACGACTTAGTTTTCTTACCTGGAACACTAACTAGATTTGTAATCGAAGGTTACAGAGAGAAATGTGAAACAAAGACTGTAATTGGTCCTAGATGTGAAAATCCAATTGAATTAGATATTCCAGTTTATATTACGGGAATGAGTTTTGGTGCTCTATCTTACGAAGCAAAAACTGCTTTAGCAAGAGGAGCAACTATGGCAGGTAGTGCTACATGTTCAGGTGAAGGTGGAATGATACCTGATGAAAGAAGATATTCTGAAAAATGGTATTACCAATGTATTCAATCAAGATATGGTTTTAACCCACATCACGCACAATTAGCAGATGGTATTGAGGTATTTATTGGACAAGGTCAAAAAGTTGGAATGGGTGGACATTTAATGGGTCAAAAAGTTACTGACCAAGTTGCTGAGATGAGATCATTACCATCTGGTATAGACCAAAGATCTCCAGCTAGACACCCTGACTGGTTAGGTCCAGATGATTTAGCTTTAAAAGTGGAAGAACTTAGACAGTTAACAAAAAATAAAGTGCCAATACAATTAAAGTTAGGTGCATCTAAAGTTTATGATGATGTGCGTATGGCTGCAAAATGTGACCCAGACTCTATTTATTTAGATGGAATGGAAGGTTCTACTGGAGCTGGCCCACATATCGCTGCTGCAAACACTGGTATTCCAGGTATAGCTGCAATACGAGAAGCAAGAAGAGCGATCGATGATGTTGGTAAAACTGGAAAAGTAACATTAATTTATGCTGGCGGAGTAAGAGACGGTGCAGATATGGCTAAAGCTTTAGCTCTTGGAGCTGATGCAATCGCTATTGGTACTGGTTCAATGATTGCATTAAACTGTAACAAAGATATCCCAGAAGCTGATTTTGAAAAAGAGATGGGAGTAAAAGCAGGTGAATGTTATCACTGCCATACAGGACGTTGCCCTGTTGGTGTTGCAACACAAGATCCTAAATTAAGAGCAAGATTAAACCCTGATGATGCAGCATTAAGAGTTTACAATTATCTTCACTCAATGACTTTAGAGGCTCAGCTATTAGCTAGAGCTTGTGGTAAAACTAATATCCACTCTTTAGAGCCAGAAGATTTGGCTGCTTTAACATCAGAAGCATCAGCATTAGCTAAAGTTCCACTGGCTGGAACTAATTACACTGTAGGTGTTGATAATTATCACAAAATATAGAAATAATTATGCCAAAGAAAAAGAATAAAAAGTTATCAAAAGCAAAAGAGGTCAAGGGTCAACTAGGTAAAAAAAAAGAGACGGCTAGAGAAAAAATGATTGGTCAGTCTATTGGTTACAGATATGACGTTAACCTTTTGCCTGATTATAGCAAAATCACTCCTTTTCTAAAAAAATACATTGAGGCAATGGGATGGGATGATCTTAATTGGCTGGAAGATGTGCATATGGGTTATGAAGAGGATCGACCTGCAGTTTTCTGTAGAAATGCAAATGGTTGGGTTACTATTCCAAGTTCAATAAAGTTACCTAACAACCAACAAGATAGAGATATGATTGCAAGAGAGCTCTTGGTTAAATTTCAAATGTCTCCAAAACATCCACTTGTTGATTTGAAAAAAGCTTACTTAAAGTTTTAATATTACAATCAATAGTTGATTATTTTTGTAAATCTAGTGTTCATAACTAGACTTTTTTGATCTCTTTATATTTGTAACGAATCATAAAATTTAATAGGCTTTGAATAAACAAATATGGAGAGAGAATATGACTGATCAGTTAGGTGCTCTTACCACGATATTTACAGAATTTTACTACTGGACAACAGTAGTACTAATGTTTTTAATTCACGTTGGTTTCTGTATGTATGAGGTCGGAGCTTCAAGATACAAACACCATCAACATACTCTTATGAAAAACACAATGCTGATACCATTGGTAACAGTAACTTGGTTTTTGTTTGGTTGGTGGATTTATTGGGCTTTTCCAACTGGACCTGGATTAGCTCCGTCAATAATGACAGAAAGTACAGGGCTTGTACTAGGTGGAGGATTTGGAGGAAATGATCTTGCTAATCCTACAAATGCTCTTATGGCAATCAATCTTAACGACCATATAATGGGTGTGTTCTGGGCAGCATTCCTTTTATTTTCATGGACCGCAGCGTCTATAGTTTCTGGTGCAGTTATTGAAAGAATAACAACTTTTGCATTTGGAGTTTTAGCAATTGCAATAGGATCTGTTTTCTGGTCAATAGATGCTTCATGGGGATGGCACTTTGATGGTTGGATGCTTAAAATCTTAGGTTATCATGATGCATATGCATCGGGTGTAATTCACGCCATTGCTGGTGGATTTGCTTTAGGTGTGCTTATGGTTTTAGGTCCAAGAATTGGAAAATTTTCATCAAGTGGTGAACCAAGAAACATTGGTCCAAGAAATCCTTGGCTAGTAACAATTGGATTGTTCTTAATTTACACTGGATTTTGGGGATTTTATGCGGCTTGTAACGTTCCAATATATGATCTTGGCCCAGAGTATGGCATGGAAGGAATATCATTCTGGACAGCAACTAATATCTATTTAACACCCACTACTTTAAGTGGAATTACAATGAACTTTTTGATGTCGTTGTCAGGAGGTTTATTAGCTGGATATGTTATTGCTAAAGGTGATCCTTTCTGGACCTACTCAAGTGGACTAGCTGGCATTATATGTGCATCTGCAGGAAACGACTTATATCATCCAATTCAAGCATTAGTTATTGGTATGATCGGAGTTGTTATTGCTTACAAACTTCATTACTGGGTTGAACGAAAGTTCAAAATTGATGATGCTGTTGGAGCAGTAGCTGTACATGGTTATGCTGGTTTTGTAGGTCTTGTAATTTGCGGTTTCGTCCTAAATGGTTATCCTTCATCTGGTTACAGTGTAGGAGCTATGTTTGATGGAACAACTTATGCAACAATTAATCCATTAGGACAATTTATTGGAGCAATAATAATGTTCTTTGTTTTAGGATTAATACCTGGCTATATCATCGCTAAAGTTCTTAATGGTATGGGTAAATTAAGAATCCCGCGAGAAGTTGAAATAGCTGGACTTGACTATGAAATGATGGAAAGTGCTAAAGAAGATGAAAAAGCAGTTTCATCAGCAACCAGGTAAAGGAGAAAAATATGGCAACAGTATCAAACTGGATAGATCATCTTAATAAACCAGCTGAAGAAGTTGGCGGATCGGTTTATCCTGGAGCTGGATCTAGTGAATTTATACTAGTTCTTTTGTTAATTGCTGTGTGGATAGGATGGACTGTAATTACAAGCAAATCTGAAAGTGATGAGCTGAACGCATTATCCAGAAAAAGACACGGTGCTAACGACCATAAAAGTAATATAACTGAATGGTAAAATAAAATTTGGGCGCTACAAAATTGTAGCGCCCTTTTTTAATGATTTAAATGAATGAAGACAAAAACGAACAACTAAGACCGAGTAAAATGAGGGGTGTTGCTTTTCCAAAAGCAAAGTATGGAGTTATTCTTGCAATTATCCTGATAATTTTAGTTAATTTTATTTATTATAAAGAAACTATCTTTTCATTTTTCAAATAATTGTGGTAGCCTTAGCAATGGCTAAAAACTTATTTAAAGTAGCAAAACAAAAAAAAATAAAATACTTCTTAATAAGTTTTGTTGATTTTTTTGGTGTACTAAGATCAAAACTTGTTCCTGTTCATGCTATTAAAGAAATGCAAACTGCTGGGGCAGGATTTGCTGGTTTTGCAGCATGGCTAGATATGTCTCCTGCAGATAGTGATATGTTTGGTATTCCAGACCCAGATAGTTTAATTCAATTACCTTGGAATAAAGAAGTAGGATGGCTTGCATCTGATTTGTGGATGGACGGTAAACCTGTAGAAGCTTCCCCAAGAGTAATGTTAAAAAAACAAATAAAGAAATTAAAAAAACAGAATTTAACAATGAAATCAGGTGTAGAATGTGAATACTTTTTAATCTCACCAGATGGAAACTCAATTGCAGATCCAAGAGATACTCAATCTAAACCTTGTTACGATCAGTCAGCGTTAATGAGGAGATATGATTTAATCAAAGAGATTTGTGATTGCATGATTGAAATGGAATGGGGTCCTTATCAGAATGATCATGAGGACGCTAATGGTCAATTTGAGATGAATTGGGACTATGATGATTGTCTAAAAACTGCAGATAGACATACTTTTTTTAAATATATGGTAAAAACTATAGCTGAAAAACATGGATTAAGAGCAACCTTTATGCCTAAACCATTTGAAAACCTGACAGGTAATGGCTGTCATGCTCATATTTCGGTTTGGGATGGAAAAAAAAATAAATTTTTAGACAAATCAGACAAACTTGGATTAAGTAAAATGGCCTATAATTTTTTAGGAGGGGTAATTAAAAATGCTTCTTCATTATCTGCTTTTTTTAATCCAACAATCAATAGCTATAGAAGAATTAATGCACCTCCAACAAAATCTGGAGCATCATGGTCACCAAGTAGTATATCTTATACAGGAAATAACCGAACTCATATGATAAGAATTCCAGATCCTGGAAGGTTTGAATTAAGATTGATGGATGGTTCTGCAAATCCTTACTTGTTACAAGCAAGCGTTTTAGCAGCAGGTCTATATGGTTTAAAAAATAAAGTTGATCCAGGTGAACCTTTGGATTGTAATATGTATGAAGACCATGCAAAGTATCCTGACTTACCAAAATTGCCTGATGAACTTAAAGAATCACTTGAACTATTAAGAAATAATAAAGAAATGAATGATGCTTTTGGAAAAGAAACAATCAATAGTTATATAAAACTTAGAAAATCTGAAATTAATGAATTTGATAATAAAGAAAATTTTGATAAGTCCAAACCTGTAACTCAATGGGAAAGACAAAATACATTAGACTGTTAAAGTGAGGAGTTTAAAGAGTATTAAGAACTGGACACTTTCAAAATCTTTAAAAAATAATAATTTTAGTTTTAAAAGAAATTATGTTTTAAGATTTGTACCTTCATTATTATTAACAAACGCTTTTAAATCAATTTCCAGTTGGAAAAATTATAAAGCAACCCCACTATTAAAACTTGATAAATTACAAAAACATTTAAAAGTAAATAATATTTTTTATAAGGATGAATCTAAAAGATTTCATTTAAAATCATTTAAAGCTTTGGGCGGAGCTTATGCCGTTGAAAAAATATCTAAAGGAAAAAAAAATATAATCATTTCTTCAGCAACCGCTGGTAACCATGGAAGATCTGTCGCATGGGGTGCTAAAAGGTTGGGATTAAAATGTAAAATTTTTGTTAGTCAATACGTTAGCGACACAAGGGTTAAAGAAATTAAAAAATTCGGTGCTGAAGTAATAAGAGTTAAAGGAGATTATGAAAATTCACTCAACGAATGTAAGAAATTATCAAAAAAAAATAATTGGAAAATTGTACAAGATGTTTCAACAAAAGATTACAAATTAGTCCCTCAACTTACTATGGCAGGGTATTCCATAATGATCAAAGAAATTTCTAAACAAACAAATCAATATATAACCCATATTTTTTTACAAGCTGGTGTTGGTGGTATGGCTGCTGGTGTAGTTACTGGTGTTGCAAAATATTTTAAAAGAATTCCAAAGATAATAATTGTTGAGCCTGATAGAGCTGATTGTGTTCTTCAAAGCATAAAACACAATAAATTAAAAAAAATTAAAATTAAAAAGGAGAGCATCATGGGTGGTATGTCATGTAATGAAATGTCATATATTCCTTGGCAAATATTGAAAAAAACGAGCAATTGTTGTGTGTCTGTAAGTGATCGAAATATTGCTAAAACTGTAGCGATGTTGAAAGACAAAAAGCTTAGTAAAAATTCAATAATTGGTGGAGAGTGCTCTGCACCTGGTATTATAAGCCTGGTAGGAGTTTGTAATAATACTAAAATTAAAAAAAATATAGAACTTAACGAAAGTTCTAATGTTTTGGTAATAGGATGCGAAGGTAATGCAGATGTAAAACTTTACAAACAACTGTTATCTAAAGGCAGAAAATAAATTCACATGAAAAAAAATGCAATATTTTGGATTAGGGAAGATTTTAGAATTGAACATAATCCTGCACTATCTTTTGCCAGTCAAAATCACGATAACGTAGTTGCATTGTTTATTTATAATAAAACTGATTTTGATAAAAAAAGGGAAGCACAAAAATGGTGGCTATATAAGTCTCTAGAAGAATTTAAATCAGAATTATTTAAATACAAAATCAATCTTCAGATATTAGAGGGAGACGAGCTAGATATATTATCAAAAATTAAAAAAAAAGATAATATTTCTGTCTATTGGAATAAAATATATGAACCAGATGTAATTGCTAAAGGTAAAAAAATAAGAGATGCTTTTTTAAAAAATGAAGTTGAGTTCAAATATTTTAAAGGAAATATTCTTAATGAATTTCAAGAAGTAACTAAAAGTGATGGTACACCTTTTAAAGTATTTAGTCCATTCTGGAGAAATGCCGAGGAGAAATATCTAAGTTTACCCCCAAGTAAAAATTATGTTGTAAAAAAAAAAATTAAATTAATTTCTTTTTTTAAAAATAGTATTGAACCTAAAAACATTTTACCAAAAAAAAATTGGTATAAAAAATTTGAGAAATATTGGAAGGTTTCTGAAAATGATTCGAAAAAAGTTCTTAACAATTTAATTGAAAAAAAAAATTAAAGATTATGGAACAGCTAGAGATTATCCATCAATCGAGGGTACATCAAAATTGTCTCCATACATTAAACATGGTCAAATTCACGTGAGTACAATTTGGCAAAAATGTAATGAAATAAAATCAAAAGGAATTGGCTATAGGAAATATATTAATGAATTAGGCTGGCGTGAATTTTCACATAGTTTAATTAATTACTTTCCTGAATTTTTAAAAGGCAATTATAGAAAAGAATTTGATAAATTTCCATGGGTAAGAAATGAGAAATTTTTGAAGGCATGGAAATCAGGAATGACAGGCTATCCCATTGTGGATGCCGGGATGAGAGAATTATATGAAACAGGATGGATGCATAACAGAATTCGAATGGTTGTTGGTTCCTTTCTTGTAAAACATTTAAGAATTAATTGGACGGAGGGTGAGAAACATTTCAGAAATTGTTTGTTAGATTTCAACAAAGCAAATAATGTAGCTCAATGGCAATGGGTTGCTGGTTGTGGGGCTGATGCTGCACCTTACTTTAGAATATTTAATCCAATTTTGCAGGGAGAAAAATTTGATAAGGAAGGCCTGTATGTTAAAAAATGGGTACCTGAGTTAAACAACGTCCCTAAAAAATTTATTCATAAACCATGGGAAATGGAGCTCAAATACCAGGAGGCAATAAAAACTATAATAGGTAAAGATTATCCTAAACCTATTGTGATACATGAAAAAGCGAGAGCTGCGGCTTTAGAAGCTTTTCAATCACTGAAGAAATAACCCGTTTATTCTCCAATAAAATGATGAATTATAGTTCTTTTTTGAGCTTCTAATCTGTGTTCAAATAAATATATGCCTTGCCAAGTTCCAAGCAACAATTCACTATCTTTCACACTTAGAGAAATTTGATTATTTGTTAATGCAGATTTAATATGTGCAGGCATATCATCTTTTCCCTCCGTAGTATGAACATATAGTTTGTTATCCATAGGAGCTAATTTATCAAAATAATTTATTAAATCTGTTTGTACATCTGGATCTGCATTTTCTTGAATAATTAATGAGGCGCTTGTGTGCTGAATACTTAAATTAAGAATACCATTTTTAAAGTTATTTTGACCAATCCAATGAATTGTATCATTAGTAAATTCATATAATTTTTGACCATTGGTCTTAATTTGAAGATTGTAAAATTCTTGTTTCATTAATTATACTCGTTAGATGTAAGCTCATACAAACGACTAATGGTTCGTTTAAATGGTTTTTCTAATAATCTTGAAGAGGTAAATTTATCTAAATTTATATCAGCTGTAACTGCTAATGAAATATTTTTATCATAAATTACATCTAACAAAGTGATAAAACGTTGTTGTTGATTTGAATTTACATCATTAAATTGAGGTATTTGATCTATTACCATAAATTTACAGTTTTTAACAATTTCTAAATAATCTTCCGCTCCTAAATTTTGATCACAAAGTTGATTAAAGTCACATCTAACAATTCCCTCATAAAAGTTTTCTATTTTAAATTCTCTTCCCTTTACATTAATTTTTATTGAAGATTGTTTTTTATCCTTTGTTATAGTTCTAAAAAATTTATTAATCTTAAAATTGGTTTCTTGATTAAGTGGAAAAAAATATCTTTGTTTTTGATTATCATTAGATTTTCTATAATCATCCTCAATTTTTAATTCATACTCGATGGATTGA
The DNA here is from genome assembly GCA_902566705.1 of uncultured Pelagibacteraceae bacterium. Classification (GTDB taxonomy): domain Bacteria; phylum Pseudomonadota; class Alphaproteobacteria; order Pelagibacterales; family Pelagibacteraceae; genus Pelagibacter. Next base: position 4,634 of record CACFJT010000003.1, on the reverse strand, counting down.
TCTTCCATTATTTTTATAAAAGGTATAAATTGTTCACGTTGAAGACCTTCTTTATAAAGTTCTGAAATTTTAGTATTTGAAGTAAGAATAATTTTAATATCTTCTTTAAATATTTGTTCAAATAGTTTTCCTAAAATCATTGCATCAACAATGTTTGTTACTTGGAACTCATCGAAATAAACTAATGAAGCTTTTGATTTTAAATTTTTCACAAATTGATTTATTATATTTTCTTCATTTTTATCTTTTTGCTCATGGACAAAATCATGAAAACCTAACATAAATTCATTAAAATGCTTTTTTAATTTTTTTTCTTCAAGATGATCATAAAAGAAGTTTAAAATCATTGTTTTACCAACCCCTACACCACCATATAAATAAAATCCTTTTTTAGTTTTTTGTTTGGAAAATAATTTTGAAAAAAATGATTTGTAATTACTATTATGGAAATCTTCAAATTTTTTAATAACTTTGATTTGATTAGGATTAACTTCTAAATTTTGAATTTCACAATAAGATATGAATTCTTTTTCAAATTTTTTTGGCATCAATTTTTTTTAGTTTTAAAGTCAACACCATACTCTGATCTTGGTCCTTTCCTTAGCCCGAATGGACCTGAGATGAATAAAGTTAATGGTTTAGTTCCTGGTTCCAAATCTACTCTATGCAAATTATTTGCTGATCTAAAACCAATATACCCAGGTGGACGCCAAAACTTGCCAGTGCTTAATGTTTCCCAATAACCGCCTCTTAAAATTATAGTGATATAAGGAAATGTGTGATTATGAACTCCTTCTCCATGGTCATCTGCTAGCATCTCATGAATTAATATATTGAATGGAAACCATTTAGGTCGATGCCTCATCAAAACATAGTAACGGTTCATCCAAGGCTTTGCCTCTTTAAAATTTGGATGTGAAGGTCCTCTATCTAATACAACTTTTTTTCTACCAATTTTTTCTAAAAATTTTAAGAACATGTTTAGTTATATTGTACAATTGAACCATTTCTTACTACATATAAATTGTTATTAAATATAAACGGTTCAGATACTAATCCACCAGAAACTTTTTCAATTTTTATTATTTTTCCATCATCAATCCCAGCTATGATCATTTTACCATCTGAGTTGGTCAAAAATAGGTTTTTGTGTCCAATTACAAAACCAATTGGATAAATATTTTTTCTTTTTTTATCTTTGTAATTCATAAATAGATCTGTAATTCGAACTATATTGCCTTTATTTTTGTCAATTAAATATAGATAACCTTCATTAGAGATTGTAAAAATTAGATTTCCAACCAAAATAGGTTTTACGTTAGAATTAACTTCATTTATCCAGTTTGTTGTTCCTGTTTTTAAATCAATTGAATAAAACTGATTTTTATTATTTGAAAAAAATACTGAGTTTCCATCTGATACTAGTTTAGAAGTCTTAAAGTTATAAGTTTCATTTATTATCGAGCTACTCTGTGTAGGTAGTTGCCATGTAATTAAACCTGTTTCAATATCTACAGCTGTAATATCTCCTATAGAATTATTGAAAATAACATTGTCGTTTAAAATAATTAAAGAATATTTAATATTTGAAATTGTAAATGAATCCTCTGTTTGCAAATTCCAACATTCAGAACCATCTTTAATTTTAAAACATCTCAATGTATTTTTATAATCAATAACAAATATTTTATCCTTATGCTTTTTAATATTTGAATTAAACGGATAATCATTATTATTTGACCAATTTAATTCTCCAGTACTAATATTCATAGAATAATATTTTGCTATGCTATCAGTTACTAAAAGGTTTTGACCATCTACTAAAAAATTAAGTTTTGGTTTTAATTTTTTTTCAGATTTTGAATAATGATTTTTTTTCCAAATAACTTTCTGATTATTATCATACCTAATAATTGAACCTTTTTTATCGAAAAATATTATTCCATTTTTCAAAAAAATCGGTTCGAAATCTAATTGATTAATTTCCTCTAACTTTGAAAATTTAAAGTTACCAATCTTTGCTAATTCACCTTTGTAATTTTGCAAACCAAGATTATTTTGATTTTCATTTTTTTTATTATTTATTTTTATTGATGATAAATCTAATTTTAAATCTCTATTAAATTCTGAAACACTTATATTTTCTTCTGCAAAAACTTTTGTTATTTTTTTATCTGTTTCTAATTTATTTTCTTTATCTTTCCAAATTCTGGAGTTTTCATTAAATGAACAGTTATTAAGAAAAAATAATGCAATGAAAGTAAAAATTAATTTATTCACTCAAGTCTCTGTTCAATCTTTTCTCTGCTTGAAGTCTTATGTCTGGATTTGAATTTTCTAAAGCTATTATTTGATTGAAAAATTCTTTAGCTTTTTGTTTTTGATTATTTGCATAAAAATATTCTGCCATTAAATATAAAGAATGTGATTTCCAGACACTTTTTGAATTAATCAGTGGATTTAGCATATTTAGAAGATCACTCTCCTGGGCGTTATCTGCATTGTAGAGTGCCTTCTTGTATATAATCAAGTTGTTAATCTCACTGTCTAACGAAGTATCGTTTATCAATATATCAAATAATGAATTAATTCTAGACTGATCACTTACAAGATTATTATCAATTATGAAATAAAGGGATAAAGGTGAATAAGTTGGATCTTTCTTGTTTACAATTTCAATCAGGCTACTAGCTGTTTTTTCTTTTGTTTTTTCTGAATAATCAATGATTATTGAATTATAACTATCTGAGATATCTTTTTTTTTATTAATTAAATATTTATCGAAACTAAAAACACCAACTATAATAATTATTAAGATAATTATACCTGAAATTATTTTATTTTTATTATTTACAAAAAAATTCTTAATTTTTTCATTTCTAGTATTGGTATTTATAATTGATAAATCTTCATCCATAACTAAATCATATTCCTTAAAACGTACTGCAGAATACCTCCATTTTTATAATACTCTAATTCATTTTTTGTATCAATTCTGCATAAAGTTTTAATTTTCTTTATTTCGCCTGAAGCATATTTAATTTCAACTGTCACTTCATCTAAGGGATTAACACCCTTTTCTATATTTAGAATACTAATTAATTCAGAACCAATTAATTTTAGATTTTTTCTATTTACATCTTCGATAAATTGTAACGGTAATATTCCCATTCCAATCAAATTAGATCGGTGGATTCTTTCAAAACTCTCTGCGATTACTGCTTTTATCCCGAGTAATTTTGTTCCTTTAGCTGCCCAATCTCTAGACGATCCGGTTCCATACTCTTTTCCACCAATTACAACCAAATCTGTTCCTCTTTTTTTATATTCAACAACTGCATCATAGACAGGAAGAATTTTTTCTTCTGGGTATAATTTTGTAAAACCACCTTCTGTACCTGGAGCCATTTCGTTTCTAATTCTTATATTTGCAAAAGTTCCTCGCATCATAACTTCATGGTTACCTCTTCTTGAACCATATGAATTATAATCTTTAGGTAAAATTTGGTGTTCCATGAAATATTCACCAGTTGGACTATCTTTTTGGATACTGCCAGCTGGTGATATATGATCAGTGGTAACCATATCGCCTAAAATTAATAATGGTCTTGCGTCCTTAATTTCTTTAAATCCTTCTGGTTTATCTGGTAACGAGTCAAAAAACGGAGGTTTTTTTACATATGTTGATCCCTCATCCCAATTATAGATGCTGCTTTTATCAGTTTTAATTTTTTGCCATTGAGTTGGGCCCTCTGAAACATTTGAGTATCTTTGTATAAACATGTCAGCATTAAGTGAATCTTTTAAAGTTTCTTCTATCTCTTTATTTGAAGGCCAAATATCTTTTAAAAATACATCTTTTCCTTCTTTATCTTTTCCTAATGGATCTTTGTACAAATCAAATTCCATATGCCCAGCTATTGCGTATGCAACAACAAGTGGAGGTGAAGCCAAATAGTTAGCTTTTATATGTGGAGAAATTCTTCCCTCAAAATTTCTATTTCCAGATAAAACTGAAACAGCATAAATATTTTCTTTTTGGATAGCTTCTACAATATTTTCTGGAAGTGGTCCTGAATTTCCAATGCAAGTAGTACAGCCATACCCAACTAAATTAAAGCCAAGCTGATCTAAATAAGTGTTTAATCCAGCTTTTGCCAAATAATCTGTAACTACTTGAGATCCAGGTGCTAAAGAAGTTTTTACCCAGGGTTTAACCTGCAAACCTTTTTCAATAGCTTTTTTAGCTAATAGTCCAGCCCCGATTAGAACATTTGGATTAGAAGTGTTAGTACAAGAGGTTATTGCAGCAATTAATATTGAGCCATCTTTAATTTCGTAATCTGTATTTGATACTTTCGAAATTGACTTTTCATTTTTATTTGTAGCTTCCTGCAATACTTTTTGAAACGAACTAGGTGCGTCTGTTAACAGAACTTTGTCTTGAGGTCTTTTAGGTCCTGAAATAGTTGGTACGACTGTGGACATATCTAAAGATATAATGTCAGTAAATTCTATTTCGTTACTCGCCCATAAACCTTGTTCCTTGGCATAATTTTCTACGATATCAACTATATGTTGATCTCTTCCAGAAAATTTCAAATACTTTAATGTTTCTTCATCGATAGGAAAAA
>CACFJT010000002.1 GCA_902566705.1 uncultured Pelagibacteraceae bacterium | reverse complement strand
CTAAGCCAACAAGGTCGTAACTTAATAAAGACAAATGGGTAGGATCTTCATTAAATGCATTAAAATACTTTATTTTATAGGAATCAAAATTTTGTTTATTTATTGATGGATAATACAAAGGCTGGATGTCAGTTTCATTTAATAAACTTTCATCAAACCATTGATTTAAAGTTATAAAATATTTATTTTTAGGAAGTACATCAGTATATAAAAGTGATGTAGATACACTTTTTAGACTTTCATCAAAATCTGCAATTACGACAGCATCAAAATTTAAACCACCCAAAGAGTATCTTTTTTCCAGTCTTTTTATTTTTTTTTCTTTGTTAGGTTCATTTGAATTTTTGATTCTTTTTATTTCATCTTCTAAATTTTGTTTTCTAATTTTATAGTTTGTAATTTCTTCTATTTGCTTTGTTAGTTTTGTTGGCTCTGTATTATATTCATAATCTCTATAAATTTTTATTTTTGAATTTTTCATCCCTTTTTTTACCTCAAATTCATAGTCTTGAATTGGTGTTAAAAAAATTGTTCTTTGTATTTTATTAGTTTCTAAAAATTTTTTAATTGTATTAAATTGTGATGTAGAATTAATTCCAGCAGAAATTACATTTTTTGGAAGATCTAAAGTTTTATTTGTTAATGATAAAAATGTTAAATTTTTCATTTCATCTAAATAGGTTAAACTTTCATAGAAGACAGGGCCAATAACAATTTTTATTCCCATCTCACTCAGTTCAAATGCTGATTTTAAGGTCTGGTTAGCCTTTGTCGCTGTATCTTTTGGAAATATTTCAATTAAATTATTATCAATATCTTTAACAGCAAGTCCAACTGCTTTAATTATAGACTCTCCAATTTCTTTATTATCTCCAGTCATTGGTACCAATAATCCAATTTTAATTTTTTCTTGAGCATTTGCGGCTTGAAAAAATAGAAATTGAAAACTTATAAAAATAAAATAAATAATTTTAATTAATTTAATCATTTTAATGTTAGTATAATATTTTTTAAGCTAAATTATGATCATAAAACCACAATTTAAATTAAAAGAATATGAAAATGGTCTTTATTTAGTGTCAACTCCTATAGGAAATCTAAAAGATATAACTTTTAGAGCAATTGAAGTTTTGCAGCAATCTGATTATATTTTATGTGAAGACACTCGAGTTTCAAAAAATCTTTTAGATAAATATCAAATAAAGTCAAAATTAATTTCAAATCATAAATTTAATGAGAAAAAAAATGTGTTAAAAATTATTGAATATTTAAAATCTGGAAAGATAATTTCTTTGATATCTGATGCTGGTACGCCTAGTATTTCTGATCCAGGCTCAATATTGGTTAATGAGTGCATTAATAATGAGATAAAAATTTTTCCTATTCCTGGACCTTCGGCTGTTGCTGCAGCTCTTTCGATCAGTGGATTTTCAGATAAATTTTTGTTTTATGGTTTTTTTCCAGAGAAAAAACAGCTTTTAGCTAATGAATTAAAAAAGCTTTCTGAGGCAGAAAATTCATTAATTTTCTTCGTGTCCCCAAAAAAAATAAATAAAATTATTCCAGAAATTAAAAAAAACTTCAAAGGTAGAAAGATAGTTTTTTGTAGAGAAATTTCAAAAATTTTTGAAGAGTTCATTAGAAAAGATATAGATGAATTGGAATTGTTTGAAAAAGAACCAAAAGGTGAACTTACCGTCGTTATTTCTGAAAAAAAAATAAATAAAAAAGTCTCTAATAAATTAAATGAATCAGATATGAATATTATAAAAAAAATGATTAATAAATTGTCTACAAAAGAAATTACAGATATTTTAAGTCAAATTACCGAAATACCTAAAAAAGAAATATATAAATATTGTTTAAATTTAAAAAATGAAAAATAAATTTTTGATATTCATCTTTATAACTATAGTTTTATCTGGTTGTGCTGGTGTAAGTTCTAAGGGTCTCTTCGGTACAGGTGTTTCAGTTGCATTAGATCCAAGAACACTTGGAACCCAAATAGATGACTCAATAATGCAAAAAACTATCAGTGGTAAAATTCTAGCTAAAGATAAGAAATATCTACTTACAATTAAAACTAAAGTTTTAGACGGCAGAGTCTTTATAACTGGTAAAGTAGATAATCCCGAGGAAAAATTGTTAATTACAAAATTGGCTTGGGAAACAAAGGGAGCAAGATCTGTTAGAAATGATATTAAGATTAAAGAAGAGTTTAATTTTAAACAATCTGCAAAAGATATATTGATAACTTCTCAACTTAGAACAGCAATTATTGTTAATAAAAACATTAAAGCAACCAATTATCAAATAGATACTTATAAAAAGAAAATTTATATTTATGGGATTGCGCTAACTTCTGAGGAAAAAGATTTAGTTATAAGTGAAGCTAAAGAAATACTAGATGTTGAAGATGTGATTGCAAGTATAATACTTGTTGAAGATTTGAGAATTCAAAGAGAATAATTAATTTTTATAATCAATTACCTCGGAAGAATATGCAGCTATAGAGGCAAGGTTAAGAATTTCTGAGGTTGAGGATCTAAGTGGAGCAATCTCTATTGGTAAGCCTAACCCAATTAGCAAAGGACCTATAACTTTTGTGTCTCCAATAGTTTTCATTAATTTATATGAAATTGCAGCACTATGCTGTCCAGGCATTATCAAAATATTTGCTTTACCTACAATTTTGGCAAAAGGATAAAGTTCTTCGTACTCTGAATTTAGAGCAACATCTGGCTGCATATCCCCATCAAATTCAAAATCTACTTTTTTTTCTTTGAGTATTTCAACTGCATTGCGAATATGTTTTGTTCTGCTAGTAAGAGGTTGTCCAAATGTGGAATGAGATACAAAAGCAACTTTTGGTTCAAATCCAAAAAGTCTAACTACTCTAGCTGTTGACATTGCCATTGCAGCCATTTGTTCAGATGTGGGGTATTCATGGACGCTTGTATCTCCAACAAAAATGGTTCTTCCTTTATGAACTATCATGTTTAATCCAAACATAATTTCCCCTTTTCTAACATCAACGACTTGTTTGATTTTTTCAAATGAAGCCCCAAAGCGTCTAGTATTACCGGTTACTGCACCGTCAGCATCACCACATGCAACCATACTTGTAGCCCAAACAACTCTATCATTTCTGATCATTCGATCACAATCTCTCTCTAATAATCCCTGTTCTCTTTGTAATTTTTTAAATAAATGTTTTACATATCTTTTTCTTTTTTCTTCATCTTTTGAATTAACAATTTCAATATCAAAATTTTCACTGTAACCAATATTTTTAATTTGTTCTTTAATTTTACTTTCTTTACCAACTAAAATTGGAACACCTAACTTTGAATTTTTAAATGCAATAGCAGCTTTCAAAGTATTTTCATCTTCTCCATCTGCAAAAACAATTCTTTTTTGATTTTTTTTAATAAATGAATTTATACCTTGCATTATAGTTACTGTTGGATCTAATCTTTGTTTTAGTTGTTCTTTGTAAGCTTCAAAATCATCTATATTTTTTCTAGCTACACCACTCTCTATTGCTGCTTTAGCTACAGCTGCTGGAATAACACTGATTAATCTAGGATCAAATGTAGATGGAATGATGTAATCTTTTCCGTAATGTGGTCTTTCACCACCCATGGCTGCCACAACTTCATCAGGAACATCCTCTCTTGCCAATTTAGCTATTGCATTTGCTGCGGAAACTTTCATTTCTTCATTTATAGTTCTGGATCTAACATCTAATGCACCTCTAAAGATATATGGAAATCCAATTAAATTATTTACCTGATTAGGATAATCAGACCTTCCAGTTGCAATAATTGCATCATCTCTTACCTCATTAATCTCTTCAGGAGTAATTTCTGGATCAGGATTTGCGCAAGCAAATATTATTGGTTTTTTTGCCATTGATTTAACCATCTCTTTTTTTAGTATACCTTTTGCAGATAATCCTAAAAAAACATCAGCACCTTTAATAGCATCTTCTAAAGTTCTATGTTTAGTTTTAACCATATACCTAGATTTCCATTGATCAATGCCTTCAGTTCTTCCTTCATAAATTACACCCTTCCTGTCTAACATTATTATATTTTCAGATTTGACACCTGAGTTTTTAAATAATTCTGTGCAAGCTTGTGCTGATGCTCCAGCACCATTAACTACAACTTTAATTTTTTTTATTGATTTACCACAGATATCCAATGCATTTATCAGAGCTGCAGTTGTTATAATTGCTGTCCCATGTTGGTCATCATGAAAAACTGGAATGTCTAAAATTTCTTTTAATTTTTGCTCTATTATAAAACAATCTGGGGCTGCTATGTCTTCTAAATTTATTCCACCGAAACTAGGTGCAAAATTTTTTATTGAACTGATTATTTCATTGGAATCTTTACAATCTATTTCTAAATCAATGGAGTCTATGTCTGCAAATCTTTTAAATAAAACAGCTTTTCCTTCCATCACAGGCTTTGATGCAAGAGCACCTAAATTACCCATTCCTAATATTGCTGAACCGTTACTTATTACAGCAACTAGATTTCCTTTACTTGTATAATCATATGCAGCTTCTGGGTCCTCGCTTATCTTTTTAACTGGAGCAGCAACTCCCGGAGAATATGCTAAAGCGAGATCACGCTTAGTTGTCATGTTTTTTGAAGAAATAATCTCAATCTTGCCAGGTTTTTTGTCTTTATGAAAATCTAAAGCTTCTTTGTCTGTATAATGATCTATTTTTGTTTTTTTCATTTCTGATAACAATAAGTGTACAATTGGGGTAAAATTAAGACTAATATGATTTATGAACTTACTTAAGTCAACAGGCACATTTGGTTTTTATACTATAATAAGTAGGCTGCTTGGTTATTTGAGAGATATTTTAATAGCAATTTTTTTAGGAACAGGGATGTTGGCTGACGCTTTTTTTGTAGCATTTAGAATTCCAAACACTTTTAGAAGATTGTTTGCTGAAGGCACCTTTAACGCAGCATTTGTTCCTAGTTATTCATCAGAAATTATTAAGGGAAAAAAACAATCAAATAAATTTGCTAACGATATTTTTAATCTCCTTTTTCTAGGATTGTTATTTTTAACAATCATAATTGAAATTTTCATGCCTGGTTTTGTCTCAATTATTGCCCCAGGTTTTGTTGATGATTTAGAAAAAACTGAGGTAGCAATAAATCTAACAAGAATTACTTTTCCTTTTTTGCTCTTTATTTGTTTAGCATCATTTTTTTCTGCAATTTTAAATTCACATAATAAATTTGCAGCAGCTGCAGCAGCCCCAATAATATTAAATATTGTTTTAATTTTAGTATTAATATTTTCCAAAAATCTGGGTGATCAGTTAGTTTATTATTTGTCCTATGGTGTATCTCTGGCTGGTTTTTTACAATTAATCTTTTTATATAAATATGTATCAAAATATTACTCACTAAAATTTAGTTTTAAATTTAAAGTAAGTGATAAGGTTAAATTTTTTTTTAAAAAATTTATACCAAGTATGTTTTCATCTGGAGTTACTCAAATTAATATTTTAATTGGAACAATAATTGCATCATTTCAAGCTAGTGCAGTTTCTTATTTATATTATGCTGATAGAATTTATCAAATTAATCTAGCTATAGCTGGTATAGCGATTGGTGTTGTCATACTTCCACAGCTTTCAAAACATATTCAATCTAAAAAAACAAATAAAATTTTGCTTATACAAAATAAAGCCTTAGAGTTAAGTTTATTTTTTAGCCTTCCAGCTACTATTGCTTTAATTATTGGATCAGAACAAATTATTTCAGCTTTATTTGGTTATGGATCTTTTAATGAAAATTCAGTGAACAACTCAAGTTTAGCGTTATATTATTTTGCATTAGGGCTTCCTGCCTTTGCTTTGATAAAGGTTTTTTCAAGTTTTTTCTTTGCAAATCATGATACTAAAACTCCATTTTATATTTCTTTGATTTCAGTATTACTTAATATTATTATTAGTGTTTATTATTTTAGTGAAATTGGTTTTATAATAATTCCAATAGCTACATCTATTTCATCCTGGTTTAACTCTATTTTATTATTTTTATTTTTAAAAAATCGACAGTTATTCTATTTTAATAAAATATTTTTTATAAAATTTAGTAAAATAATTTTTGCATCAATTCTGATGGGTATATTTTTTAACTTTTTGTTAATTTATTTTCAAAATGAATTAGCATTTAATCATTCAATTAAATCTTTATATTTAGTTTTATCTGTTATATTGGGATTATTATTTTATTTAATTGTTTGTTATTTTATCAAAGCTTTTCAAATTAATGATATTAAATTAAAGTATTAATTTTATGGGTAAAAAAATATTTTCTGGTGTCCAGCCTACAGGTAACCTTCATTTAGGAAATTATCTAGGAGCTATAAAGAATTTTGTAGATTTAAACAATGATAACGAAAACAAATGTATTTTTTGTGTTGTTGATTTACATGCCATTACAGTTAAGCAAGATCCTAAAGAATTAAAAAATAATATCAGAGAAACTGTTGCAACTTTTATAGCAAGTGGAATAGATCCAAAAAAAAGCATAATTTTTAATCAATCCAGAGTAGCTGCTCACGCTGAAGGAGCTTGGATATTAAGCTGTGTTGCCAGAATGGGTTGGTTAAATAGAATGACCCAATTTAAAGAGAAAGCTGGTAAAGATAAGGAGAAAGCCAGTATTGGATTATATTCATATCCAGTTTTAATGGCGGCTGATATTCTTTTATATGACGCCACACATGTGCCTGTGGGTGATGATCAAAAGCAACATTTGGAATTATGTAGGGATATAGCTCAAAAATTTAATAATGATTTTGATTTAGAAAATTTTCTACAAGTTCCTGAGCCTTTAATTCAAAAAGAATTTTCAAGGATAATGAGTTTAAAAGATGGTTCAAAAAAAATGAGTAAATCAGAATTATCAGACTTAAGTAGAATAAATTTAACAGATGATAAAGATCAAATAATAAACAAAATCAAAAAAGCAAAAACTGATCCATTGACTATGCCACAAAGTATAAAGGAACTTGATGGAAGGTTGGAAGCAAAAAATCTTTTAGGAATTTTTTCAAGCTTGACAAATTCTTCATTAGAAAATTCAGTAAAAAATTTTGCAGGTAAAAACTTTTCAGAATTTAAAGATAAATTAGCAGATGAGCTTGTAAACAAAATAGAACCTATTTCTAATGAGATTAAAAAACTTTTAGGAGATAAAAATTATTTGGATGAAATTCTTCTAGATGGGGTTGAAAAAGCCAATTTGATTGCATCTAAAAAGATAAAAAGAATAAAAGAAATAGTAGGTTTTTAAAAAAAATTTATTATCAAGTTTTAATTTTGAAAATATTAACTATATATAAATTATGTTTGTTCAAACTGAAGTAACACCAAATCCTAACTCTTTAAAATTTCTTCCTGGGAAGAAAGTTTCGAATAGTGGTCCTTATGAAATTACCAAAAAAGAAGATATTCAAAATGAATTGGTAAGAAATATATTATCTGTAAATGGAGTTGAGGGAATCTTTTTAGGAAAAGATTTTATTTCAGTAAATAAAAATGAAAATATCAAATGGGAAGAGATTAAACATATAGTAATTTCCCTAATAAACGATTTTTATGCAGATGGTAAAGAGTTCGTAATTGATGAGAATAAAAAAGAACAAAATTCGAATTTAAGTGAGATTGAAACAAAAATAATAAAAATTTTAGAAGAAAAAATAAGACCTGCAGTTGCTAGAGATGGTGGAGATATTAAATTTAAAGAATTTAAAGATGGTGTTGTGAAGGTGCAATTACAAGGAAGTTGTTCTGGTTGCCCTAGTTCAACTATGACTTTAAAACAAGGTGTTCAAAATCTTTTATGTCATTATTTACCAGAGGTAAAAGAAGTTGTTGCTATTCAGTAAAAATTTATGAAAAAATTTAAAAAACAAGGTTATTTAAAAAATAAAACTTTTAGTTTACTTTCAAGATTTTTTTTAAGTTCATTTATTATAATTTCATTTTTTTATGTAGCTCCGATATTTATTAATTTTGCTGATAAAAATTTTAACAATAAAGAGTTTACTAATAATTCAAAAAATATTTTGAATAATGTTCTCAACAAAGATGAATTATTAGAAGAGGAAACTGCAGCAGAGTCTGATGAAAGAGATTTATTGTATGATATTCTTGAGGAAAATAATTCTGAAATTAATTTAGTAAGATATACAACGGCTGAAATTGACTCTTTATTTAAGGAAGTTAATTATAATTTAAAGGATGTAAGAGATACAAAGTTGGTTAAGCCAATAGATATTGGTCTTTTGCCAAATGAGATCAAAAATATAGCTAATACCAAAAAAAGAAAAGAAATGTTTATAAAAATTGTTCTCCCTCTAATTTTAAAAGAAAACAACAAAATTAGAATTGATAGAAAGAGGTTATTCACTATTCTTAACAAAAATAGCAATACTGATATTGAAAAAAAATGGTTAGAAAAAAAATATAAACAATATGGTGTAAGACAAAATGATTTATCTACATTAAAAATAAGAATGGATGAGATACCAGTTTCGTTGGCCATAGCTCAGGCAGCAAAAGAGACAGGCTGGGGTACTTCAAGATTTGCTTTAAAAGGTAATGCATTATTTGGACAATGGACTTGGTCAGGTGATGGCTTAAAACCTAAAAATGCAGACGAAGGTAAGGATCATAAAGTTATGAAATTTCATAGTTTGCAGTTATCAGTTAGAGCTTACCTAAGAAATTTAAATACTCATTCTACATATAAAAATTTGAGAAAAGCTAGAACAGATCTTAGAAACCAAAACAAACCTCTAGATAGTATAATTTTATCTAAACATTTAGATAAATATGCTGAAACTGGAAATCAATATATTGAAGTTTTGCAAAAAATTATTGATCAAAATAGCTTAAAAGATTTTGATGAAGCGAGATTATTGCCATCAAGTAAAGATCTAGAAAGTCTGATTTAGTTTTCTTTTATTGGAAATTGAACACCAAACCATCTCCATTTTCCATTATCATTTAGAGAACAATTTATCCTCCCTCTTCTTGGTTTGAACGGTTCTCTGAATTCAATTGTTAGGGAGTTATTAACAAAGCTTGTTTTTGATTTTTTCCAAACATCTCCCTCATTAGAATAACAATTAATATTAGATAAATTTTTTTGTTCTTTAAAAAATTCGACTTTAAAATTTGGTGGATTTGTATTTTCAAATAGTTGTTTTTCTTCAGGAATTATTTTTTTATATTCGAGTGGAAAATAATTTATTATTGATTTAAATCTTTTTAACTCACCATACTTTTCATTAATTGGAAATCTAGGTAATTCAAATTTATCTTTATTTAAATCAATCACTCCAGAATGTTGACCAAAAGCATACTTGAAATTTTTAGAAATATAATCTTTCATAAATTTAGAATATTCACCAAATGGATATGAAAATAAACTAGGCACGTAACCAAGTTCTTTTAGGAAAATTTTATCAGCTGTTTCAATATCTAAAATAAACTCTTCATTGCTTACATCTATGAGATATTCATGAGTATGGGAATGATGTCCTATATTTGCAAATTCATTACCTTCAACCTCTTTAATTTGCTCCCAAGTCATATAACCTTTTTTTCCCACTGGTTCAGTTGAAACAAATAAAATAAACGGAATTTTATTTTCTTTTAGATAAGGCCATGCTTCAGTATAAAAAGATTCAAAAGCATCATCGATAGTTATAAGAATTTCTTTTTTTTGTTTTGGTTTTTTAAACTGTTCATCAAAATTATTTGGATTATGAAAACTAAAATCTGAGTTCTTAATAATATTTATATGTTCCTCAAATATATCCATTTTAATATTGGTAGAAGGGTACTTATTCTCATTAAAACGATGATACATAATTGATAGAATTCCCTCATCATTGGAATAGTATTTGATATTATTTTCATCTGATTTAGAACTGGTACTAGAAAATAAAATAATTATGAACAAAATGATAATTGATGTAGCCAGTGAAAAAATTTTTTTAATGATCATTACTAGTAATGATATTTATAATATTACTAAAGAGAATACTAAAATTAATTATGAAAAATTAACTTTGATTATTAATGATTTTTTAAAGTCCCATCAATTAAACTTGAAAGATATTAATACAATTTATTTAAATAGAGGACCTGGAAGTTTTGCGGGAATTCGAAATTCGTTATCTATAGTTAAAGCATTTAATTTAACTAATAATATTGATTATTATTGTTATAGCATTCAAGATTTTAAAGGTGAAAAAGACATAAAATACGAAAATATCCCTGATTTGTGTGATAAATTTAATATTAAAAAAAATTTGATTAACCCTATTTATTTAAGTTAAAATTATCTTATGTCAGAAACAATAGAACAAAAATGTATAGCAAAAGGGGTTAAATTAACTGATCAAAGAAGAGTAATTGCACAAGTAATGTCCGAGTCTTCTGACCATCCGGACGTAGATGAGCTTTATAATAGAGTGTCTAAAATTGATCCAAAAATAAGTATTGCAACTGTTTATAGAACGGTAAAATTATTTGAAGAGACAGGAATTTTAACAAAGCACGAGTTTAAAGGTGGAAAAGCTAGATATGAGGAATTAAATGAAGGTCATCATGACCATTTAATTGATGTGAAAACTGGCGAAATTATCGAATTTGTAGATGAAGAAATTGAAAATCTTCAAAAAAAAGTTGCAGAGAAATATGGATATACTCTAGTAGACCATAAATTAGAATTATATGGGGTTAAGAAAAAATCCCAATAATATGAATCAGAAAATATTTATTAAAACTTTTGGATGTCAAATGAATGAGTATGACTCAAATAGAATATATGATTCAGTTAAAAGAATTGGTTATGAAAAAACAGAAAAATATGAAGAAGCAAATTGTTATCTCTTAAATACATGCCACATTAGAGACAAAGCAAAAGAAAAAGTTTACTCAGAAATAGGTAGAGTAAAAAAAATTTTTAGATCTAAAAAAAAGCCGTTGGTAATTATTGCAGGGTGTGTAGCTCAAGCAGAAAATCAGGAAATGCTTAAAAGAGAACCTTATATAGATTTGGTTATTGGTCCTCAAGCTTATCATAAAATAAATGATACAATTTTAAATTATACTGAAAAAAATAAAAAAATAGAAGAGACAGAGTTTGATGCAGTTTCTAAATTTAAATATTTAAGTAAAATAAAAAATGAAGCTGGAAAAGTTTCATCCTTCTTAACTATTCAGGAAGGGTGCGATAAGTTTTGTCATTTTTGTGTAGTCCCATATACAAGAGGACCAGAATATTCCCGTCCATTTAATCAAATTTTAGATGAAGCAAAATATTTAGCTGATAATGGTGCAAGAGAAATAATTTTACTTGGTCAAAATGTAAATGCTTATGATAATGAAGGATACAGACTATCTGATTTGATTTTAAATATTGAAAAATTATCCGAGATTAAGAGAGTTAGATATACAACATCTCACCCAAAAGATATGACAGAGGATTTGATTGAAGCGTATAAAACTTCTAAAAAGTTAATGCCACTTGTACATTTACCTGTTCAAAGTGGATCTAATAAAATTTTAGCATCAATGAATAGAAAACATAGCATTGAGGAATATTTAAGTACTTTTGATAAATTAAAAGAAATTAATCCAAATATAGAATTTTCAAGTGATTTTATTATAGGTTATCCTGGCGAAGAGGATCAGGATTTTAAGGATACTATCAGATTAATTGAAAGGATTAAATTTATAAACTCTTATTCATTTATCTTTAGTCCAAGACCTGGAACAGTAGCTGAAAATTTAGAATTAATTGAAAAAAAAATTTCTATTGAAAGATTAGAAAAAATTCAGAATATTTTATTCGAAAATCAAATACGAATGAATAAATCAGTGGAGGGTAAAGTTATTGATGTATTGGTTGAAAATTTAACCGAAGATAAAAACAAAGTTTTTGGTAGATCTGAGTATATGACATCTGTAATTTTTAATGGTAAAAAGAACGATATTGGAAAAATAGTTCAAGTGAGAATTAAAGATAGTAATAGAAATACTTTATTCGGTGAAGCTATAACTAATTCAGATAAGAAGGTTGCATAAAATTTGAGCGGAATAACAAAAAAAAATATCGATCAGTCTTTAAAATTTGTTTATTCAGACAACAATTCTCTAAGTGTTATATTTCATGACAATAACTTGTTAATGGGTGTTGTTGGGGAATTTAATAAAAATTTACAAGAATTGGAAAAAATCACAAGTTGTAGCTTATATTCAAGGGGAAATTCAATTTTAATTAAATCAACACCCGAAAAAAATGAAAAGATTAAAAACGCTATTCAGTTTTTGGCAAATCAGTTTATTAATAATGGAAGTATAGAGAATAAAGATATAATTTCATCAGTTGATAACTTTATGATTAATGAAAAAGTAAAAAATAATAATATTACTGACATTATCAAAACTCCTAAGAAATCTATAATTCCTAGATCTGAAAAACAAAAAAGTTATGTGAGAGCTTTGAGGGAGAGTGATATTGTAATTTCAGCCGGACCGGCAGGAACAGGAAAAACTTTTTTGGCAGTTGCCGTAGGTTTAACAATGCTTTTAGAAAAAAAGATTGAGAGAATTATTCTTTCAAGACCCGCTGTAGAAGCAGGTGAGCGTTTAGGATTTTTACCTGGTGATATGAAGGAAAAAGTAGATCCTTATCTTAGACCCTTGTATGATTCTTTATATGATCTCTTTGACTTTGAAAAAATACAGAGAATGATTGAGATTGGAGATATAGAGATTGCACCTTTAGCTTTTATGAGAGGTAGAACTCTTAAAAATTCCTTTGCAATTTTAGACGAGGCACAAAATGCTACAGATACTCAAATTAAAATGTTTCTAACACGTATTGGAGAAAATTCAAAAATAGTAGTGAATGGAGATCCTTCTCAAATTGATTTACCAAATAAAAGTATGTCAGGATTAGTCCGATCAAAAGAGTTACTTGGACATTTAAAGGAAATATCCATTGTGGATTTTGATCACTCCGACGTAGTAAGACATCCACTAGTTTCTAAAATAGTTAAAGCATACTCAAATAATGATTAATATTAATGTCTTCTCTGAGGAGAAGGCTTGGTCAAAAAGGCTAAAAAATCAGGATATTTTTTTTAAAAAAATATGTAAAGCTTTTCCAAAAAAATATAAATTTTTAAATAAAAAAGTAACTTTCACACTATTACTTTCAAATAATAAGAATATAAAAAATTTAAATAAGGTTTTTAGAAAAAAAAATAAATCTACCGATATTTTATCTTTTCCATTAAATAAAAATTTAAAAATTTCAAAAAATACTTATCTTGGAGACATCATCATCAGCTATAATTATCTAGACAAACCAAGATCACAAGATTTAAAATCTTTTAAAGAAAAAGTTACTAAAATATTCATACATGGTTTTCTTCATCTTTTAGGATTTGATCATAAAAAAAATAAAGACTATTCAAAAATGTTAAAAGAGGAAAATCTATTATATAAATCTGTGCAATCAAAAATAAATTAAATTGAAAAATAAATTTTATATTGAATTAATTTATTTAATTTTATTAGGAGCTCTTACTTCCTTAAGTTTACCTCCATTTAATTATGTTGTAATTAATTTTTTAACTTTCAGTTTATTCTATATATTTTTATTAAAGAAAATTGAGTATTATAAAAATAAAAAAATATTTTTTCTTTATGGATGGTTATTTGGGCTTGGTTATTTTGTAAGTAATTTATATTGGATATCAATATCATTAACCTTTGATCAAAATTTTAAATTTTTAATACCTTTAACAATAATTTTAATACCTGGTTTCCTGGCTTTATTTTACGCTTTAGTCGCCTACTTATTTGTAGTTTTAAAACCAAAAGAAAATTTGAGTTCATTTTTTCTTTTTTCTTTAATATTTGGAATAGTAGAATTTGTGAGAGGATCAATCCTTACTGGTTTCCCTTGGAATTTAATCGCTTATAGTTTCTCTAATCAAATCGAAATTTTAAACATTACATCAGTCATAGGCACATACAGCTTTAATCTTTTCTGTATTTCATTATTTACAAGCCCATCAATATTCATTTTAAGAGAGAATAAAAAAGATATTAGTATTTGTGTTGCATTTCTTATTACAACAATGTCATTTTATATAGTTGGTTCACAAAATTTAGAAAAATTTAATAATCAAAAGGTAAAAAAACTTGATTATAAACTAAGAATTTTAAGTTCAAATATAGGCATAGATAGATTTTATAATAATATTGATCCAATAACTGCAATAGAAGAGCTAATTGAAATAAGCTTTCCTAAAAAAAATCAAAAAATAATTTTTATTTGGCCAGAAGGTATTATTCCTGGTATTTCACAAGACCAACTAAAAGAATACAAATGGTTATTTGAAAATAAATTCAACGAAAATCATTTATTAGCAATTGGGATTAATAGCAAAGAAGATGAAAATAAAACTATTAAATATTTTAATTCATTATCTATTTTTGACTATGACCTTAATGTAATAAATTCATATAACAAAATTAATCTTGTTCCTTTTGGTGAATTTTTACCTTTCGAAAACTTATTAAAAAGTATTGGTTTAAAAACAATTACTAATGACTATCAATCATATTCAAAAGGTGCAGAAAGAAACATAATTGATCTGAAATATAGTAATTTATCAGTGAAAATATTACCTCTCATTTGTTATGAGATAATTTACTCTGGTAAAATTTTTACTAATAGTGACTTTGATTACATTGTAAATGTTTCTGAAGATGGTTGGTTTGGTAAATCAATTGGTCCAGAGCAACATTATACTCATAGTATTTTTAGAGCGATAGAGAGTGGAAAATATGTTTTAAGATCAGCAAATAATGGTACATCAGCAATTATTAATCCACTTGGAGTTATAGAGCAAAAAGTTGACATAAATAAATCAGGTTACATAGATTTAACTGAGATAAGAAAAATAGAGCCTACCTTATTTGCAAAATTTGGAAATAAAATTTTTGGATTTATAATTTTATTGTATATTTTTTTAATATTTTCATTTAAGAAACTTAGAAATGAGTAATTTAAAAAATTATCTTTTCACAAGTGAGTCAGTTTCAGAAGGCCATCCAGATAAAGTGTCTGATAGGATTTCAGATATGGTTGTTGATAGTTATATTTCTGGAGATCCATATTCTAGAGTTGCTTGCGAAACATTAACTACAACAAATAAAGTTGTTTTAGCTGGCGAAGTAAGAGGACCAGAAATTAAAAAAGATGAATTAATTGAAAAAGTAAGAAATTGTATAAAAGATATTGGTTATGACCAAGAGGGTTTTACCTGGAAAGAAGCTACAAAAATTGAAAGTCATTTGCATTCCCAATCAGCTGATATTGCTATGGGTGTAGACTCATCTGGCAATAAAGACGAGGGAGCTGGGGATCAAGGTATAATGTTTGGGTATGCTTGTAATGAAACAGATGTTTTGATGCCAGCACCTATACATTATTCTCATAAAATTTTGAGATTAATGGCTGAGGATAGAAAATCTGGAAAATTAAAAAATATTGAGCCAGACTCAAAAAGTCAGGTAACATTTGAATATGTTGATGGAAAACCCTCAAAAGTAAAATCGGTAGTTATCTCCTCACAGCATTCACCAGATGTTAATCAAATGCAGGTAAGGGATTTATTAAGACCTTATATGCTAAAGTCTATACCAGAGAACTTTCTTGAGGGATTTGATGAAAATGAATTTTATGTAAATCCAACAGGTAATTTTGTAATAGGTGGTCCCGATGGAGACTGTGGTTTGACAGGGAGAAAAATTATTGTTGATACATATGGCGGTGCTGCACCACATGGTGGTGGCGCTTTTTCAGGAAAAGATCCAACTAAAGTTGATAGATCAGCTGCTTATGCAGCAAGGTATATTGCTAAAAATGTCGTTGGTTCTAAAATTGCTGAGAAATGTTTAATTCAATTAGCATATGCAATCGGTGTATCAAAACCATTATCTATTTATGTTGATTTATTTGATAATGACCTAGATAAAAATAAATTTATTGTAGAAAGGATAAAAGAAAATTTTGATTTGAGTCCTAGGGGTATCAGAGAAATGTTGAATTTAAATAAACCCATGTATGAAAAAACAGCTGCTTACGGCCATTTTGGAAGAGCACCTGAAGAAAATGGTTCGTTTTCATGGGAAAAAACAGACAAAATAAACGTTTTTTCGAAATAGTTTCGGTTGAATTAAAAAAAAACTTTACTATATTGCCATTAAATTATTGAACATTAGAAAATGGGCATTTGCCCATTTTTTTTTGGAGTAAACAAAATTATGTTAAATAAAAGAGCAGATAAACTTGAATTATTAAGAATTGCTGAAGCTGTAGCTTTAGAAAAATCGATAGATAAAGAATTAATTATTACTTCTATGGAAACTGGAATAGCCAAAGCCGCTAAATCAAAATTTGGTCAGGAAAATGAAATTAAAGTATTAATAAATAGAGATAATGGAGATATTGAACTTTTTAGAAAGTTAGTTATTTCTGAAAATCCAGAAAATGCAAATACTGAAATAAAATTAGAAGATGCTATTAGTTTAAATGAAATAAATAAAGACAAGTCGGTTGGTGATGAGGTATTGCAACCACTTCCCTCTTTTGATTTTGGACGTATTGCTGCTCAAACTGCAAAACAAGTTATTAGTTTTAATGTAAGAGAGGCAGAGAGAGAAAGACAATTTAACGATTTTATTGATAAGAAAGACTCAATTTTAAGTGGAATTGTTAAAAGATTGGAATTTGGAAATGTAATTGTTGACTTAGGAAGAACGGAGGCAATAATTCAAAAAAATGAGTTAATACCTCGTGAAAATATTAAAGCAGGTGATCGTATTAAGGCTTATTGCTACGATGTGAGAAGAGAGCCTAGGGGGCAGCAGATATTTTTATCCAGAGCTCATCCAAAATTTATGGAAAAGCTTTTTGTTCAAGAAGTGCCAGAGATTTATGATGGGCTTATTGAAATAAAATCTTCCTCAAGAGACCCTGGAAGTAGAGCTAAAATATGTGTTAAAGCTGTAGATACTTCATTAGATCCTGTTGGTGCTTGTGTAGGTATGAGAGGTTCAAGAGTTCAAGCTGTTGTAAATGAACTTCAAGGTGAAAAGATTGATATAGTTAATTGGTCTGAAGATCCTGCAATTTTAGTTTCAAATGCATTATCACCTGCAGAAGTTCAAAGAGTTAATGTTGATAGCGAAAGAAAAAAACTTGATGTGATTCTTACTGAGGAAAATTTAAGTAAAGCGATTGGAAGAAGAGGTCAAAATGTAAGGCTTGCAACGAAACTATTAAATTACGAAATTAACATAATGACTGATGCTGAGGACTCTGAGAGAAGACAATTAGAGTTTAAAGAAAAAACAGAAAATTTTGTAAAAAATTTAGAGCTAGACGAAACATTAGGTCAGTTACTTGTTGCAGAAGGGTTTTCAACTATAGATGATATAAAAGATAGCTCAGCTGAAAATTTGATGAAAATTGAGGGAATTGAAGAAGATACAGCAAAAGCTTTAATAGAAAGGGCCAAAGAGTTTCATGAAAAGGATCAAGAAGATATTTCTCAAAGAATTAAAGATTTAGGGCTTGAGGACACTTTAATTAATTTACATGGTTTAACACCAGGAATGCTAGTTACACTTGGGGAGCAAAAAATTCTGACTTTAGAAGATTTTGCAGATTTAGCATCTGATGAATTAACAGGTGGTTATGATGTTGTAAAAGGTGAGAGAGTTAAAATTCAGGGTTACCTAGAAGATTTTGCTCTATCAAAAGATGAAGCGGATGAGTTAATTATGTCTGCACGTAATATTGTATACAAAGATTGAGTGATGAGGTATGGAGAAAAAAACAAAATTAACAATTTCGGGCTCAGTCAAAAAGTCAATCAAGAATATTGAGATTGCCAAAACTCAAGATAAAAATTCCGTAATAATTGAAAAACAAACTGGAAAATTTTCTAGCAGAGGTGGGTCTTTTAGGTCTAATACTAATTCAAGGACAACCTCAACGCTTAAAAAAGGAACTTCTTTAAAACCCTCATTTAATCCAAAATCACCTGCTATAACAAATGATTTTGAAAAGAGAAAATTAGCAGAACAAAGAGCTACTAAAAGACTAAAGGGTGATAATGATAATAAGGATAGGAAGACTTTAAAAGCTGGGACAAAGAAAAGAGAACTAAAATTAACAGTATCAAGAGCGTTAAGTGATGAAATTGATGCAAAACAGAGAAGTTTAGCATCAGTTAAGAGGGCAAGACAAAAAGAAATCAAAAATGCTGCAAAAAATGACACTCAAGATAATATCAAACCAATCAAGAGAGACGTTAATATCCCTGAAGCAATTACTGTAAGAGAATTAGCAAATAGAATGGCTGAACAATCAAGTAATGTAATTAAACATTTATTTGGCATGGGTGTTACAGTTACTATCAATCAAACTCTAGCAGCTGATACAGCTGAATATTTAGTAAAAGAATTTGGTCATAATCCAATAAGAGAGGAAAAAGCCGAAGAAATAATAAAAAAAATAAAAGCTTCCAGAACTGAAAATTTAAAAAATCGACCACCAATAGTTACTGTTATGGGACATGTAGATCATGGTAAGACATCAGTATTAGATGTTCTTAGGAGTGCTAATGTAGTTTCAGGTGAATTTGGTGGAATTACTCAACATATTGGAGCTTATCAAATTGAAAGCCAAAATAATAAATTAACTTTTATTGATACACCAGGCCATGCTGCTTTTACAGAAATGAGAGCAAGAGGATCAAAATTAACCGATGTAGTTGTATTGGTAGTTGCTGCAGATGATGGAGTTAAACCTCAAACCGTTGAGTCTATTAAACATGCTAAAGCTGCAAAGGTTCCAATTGTTGTAGCAATAAACAAATGTGATCTACCAGAGGCAGATCCTCAGAAAATAAAAAATCAATTATTAGAACATGAATTAATTGCTGAAGATTTATCTGGTGATACTTTAATGGTTGAAATTTCAACTAAAACGAAACAAAACTTAGATAAATTAGTAGAGTCCGTAATACTTCAAGCAGAGATTTTAGATCTAAAAACAGATTACGAATCTAAAGCTACAGCCATAGTTTTGGAGTCAAAAATTGATATTGGTAGAGGTCCAGTTGCAAATATTATTGTCACTACTGGAACACTCAAGAAAGGTGATTTTTTTGTAAGTGGTTTAAAATGGGGCAAAGTTAGAGCTATTATTAATGACAAAGGACAAAATATCAGCGAGGCTTTACCTTCAACACCAGTTGAAATTTTAGGTATAAATGGTGCAGCAAAAGCTGGCGATGATTTTATTGTACTGGATACAGAAAAAGAAGCTAAGACATTGAGTGAAAATAGAGCTCAAGAAAGTAAAGATGGAAAAAATCCTTTAACTTTTGCAACTCAAGACTCTGCTTTTTCAGATAAATCTACAGAAGAATTAAATTTAATTATTAAATCTGATGTACACGGATCATCAGAAGCAATTAAAAATGCAATAAGTCAAATAAAGCACGATGAAGTTAAACCTAAAATAATTTTAGCAGATATTGGAATGGTAACTGAGACAGATGTTACATTAGCTAAAGCTTCAAATGCAGTTTTAATAGCTTTCAATGTAAAACCAAGTAAAGAAGCAAAAAAACTTGCTGAAAACGAGAAAATAAAAATATCTTCATACAACATTATTTATGAAGTTTTAGATTACATTAAGCAAAGAATGTCAGGATTGCTAGCACCCGATGTTCAAGAGGAAATTACTGGTACAGCACAAATTTTGGAGATTTTTAAAGTTTCAGGTGCTGGAAAAGTTGCTGGTTTAAAAGTAACTGAGGGAGAAATTAATAGTACTTCAGATGTAAGAATTATAAGAGATGGAGCTATTATTTATACTGGAAAAATTTCATCAATTTTCAGAGAAAAAAATCAGGTGAAACAAGTAAGTGGTGGTCAAGAATGTGGAATTACAGTCAAAGATTATATGGATTTTCAAAAAAATGACACAATAGAGGCTTTTAGTGTTACATCCACAGAGAGGTCAATATAATGGCAGATAGAATAGGAAAACCAGTATCTCAAAGACAGCTTAGAGTAGGTGAAATGATTAAGCAGTCTTTAAGCATGATTTTTATAAGAAATGAGGCTAAGGTGCCGAATTTAGAAACGAATACAATAACTGTAACTGAGGTTAGAATGAGCCCAGATTTAAAAATTGCCAAAGCATATGTTCTTCCACTAGGAGGAAAAGATGCAGAGGTAACGATTAATATTTTGAAAGAATACTCATTTTTAATTAGAAAAATTTTATCACAAAAAGTGGTTATGAAATTTTTACCAAAATTACTTTTTAGAAAAGACGAGTCTTTTGAGTATGCGGAAAAAATAGAAAACTTAATAAAACAAACAAATAAATAGGAAGAAAGAGGCATGAACAAAAAGGCACAAGAATTAGCAATGCACGATAAAGATACTGGATCTTCAGAGATACAGATCGCTTTGTTAACTGAGAAAATTGAAACTCTCTCTAAACATATTAAGCAATTCAAAAAGGATAAACATTCATCTGTCGGATTGTTGAGAGCGGTAAATAGAAGAAAGAAATTGTTAGAATACCTTAAGAAAAATAAAATGGATTCTTACAAAAATGTACTGTCGAAATTGAATTTAAGAAAATAAAAGTCAAGATAGATAGAACGAAATGGAACGAAACGAACGAAACGAAATGGAAATGAAATGTTTAAAGTATACAAGAAGGAAATTGAAGTAGCAGGAAAGAAGATAAGTTTAGAAACAGGTAAAGTAGCAAGACAGGCAGACGGTGCAATAATCGCAACATGTGGAGAGACAGTCGTACTAGCAACAGTAGTAGGAGCAAAAAAAGTAAATCCTGATATGGATTACTTTCCATTATCTGTAAATTACCAAGAAAAATATTATGCAGCTGGAAAAATCCCAGGTGGATATTTTAAAAGAGAAGCAAGACCAACTGAGAGTGAAACATTAATCTCTAGATTAATTGACAGACCAATCAGACCTTTGTTTCCAGATGAATTTAAAAATGAAGTACAGTTATTACCAACAGTAATTTCATACGATAAAGAAAATGAACCAGATATTTTATCAATCACTGCATCTTCAGCAGCTTTAGCTATATCAGGAATGCCATTTATGGGTCCTGTAGGAGCTTCAAGAGTTGGATTTATTGATGGAAAATATGTTTTAAACCCATCTAAAGCAGATTTAGAAAAATCAAAATTAGATTTAGTTGTAGCAGGTACAAAAGATGCTGTGCTTATGGTTGAGTCTGAAGCAAATGGTTTAACAGAAGAAGAAATGTTAAATGCAGTAAAATTTGGACATGAGGGATTTGTTCCAGTTATCGAAATGATTGAGGAACTTGCAAAAGAATGTAGAAAACCTGAGTGGACAGTTGAGAAAAAAGACTTATCTGAAGTTAAGAAAAAACTTGAAGAAACTTTTACAGAAGATCTAAAAAAAGCTTTTGCAACTAGAGATAAACAAGATAGATCAAATCAAATTTCTGAAATTACTGATAAAGCTAAAAAGCTTTATGAGGAGGATGAAAATTATACTGATCTAGATGTCAACAGTCAGTTAAAAAATCTTGAAAAATCAATTGTTAGAACAGACATTTTAAAAAATAAAAATAGAATTGATGGTAGAGGCTTATCAGATGTAAGGCCTATCGAATGTGAAGTTGGTATTCTACCAAGAGTACATGGTTCTGCATTATTTACTAGAGGTGAAACTCAAGCAATTGTTGTAGCAACTTTAGGAACATCTGATGATGAGCAAAGAATTGAAAGTTTAGATGGATTACAAAGAGAGCGATTTATGCTTCACTATAATTTTCCTCCTTTTTCAGTTGGAGAAACTGGAAGAATTGGAACAGGTAGAAGAGAGATTGGTCATGGTAAATTAGCTTGGAGAGCAATTAACTCTTCACTACCAACTAAAGAGGCATTTCCATATACTTTTAGAGTAGTTTCAGAGATTACTGAGTCTAATGGTTCTTCTTCAATGGCTACTGTTTGCGGAACTTCTTTAGCATTAATGGATGCGGGAGTACCGATCAAAGAGCCAGTTGCAGGTATTGCAATGGGTTTAATTAAAGAAGGTGATGATTTCAGTGTCCTTTCAGATATCCTAGGCGATGAAGATCATCTTGGTGACATGGACTTTAAAGTTGCTGGAACTAAAAATGGAATTACTTCTCTTCAAATGGACATCAAAATTACAGGTATTACATTCGAAATTATGGAGCAGGCATTAAGCCAAGCCAAAAATGGAAGGGTTCATATCTTGGGGGAAATGAATAAAGCATTATCAGCTTCAAGATCTGATGTTGGAAAACATACTCCAAAAATGGAACAAGTTAATGTAGATAAAAAAGATATTGCCGCTGTGATTGGAAAAGGTGGTGCAACGATCAGAGAGATAGTTGAAAAATCAGGTGCAAAAGTAGATGTAAACGATGAAGGTGTAGTTACAGTTGCTGCTCCTGATGAAGAATCTAGAAACATCGCAATGCAAATGATTAAAGATATAACTGCAAAAGCTGAACTAAATAAAATTTATTCAGGTAAAGTAATGAAGATTATGGAGTTTGGTGCATTTGTTAATTTCTTGGGTAAACAAGACGGACTTGTTCACATTTCAGAACTTGCAGATAAAAGAGTAGCTAAAGTAACTGACGTTGTCAAAGAAGGAGACGAAGTAAAAGTTAAAGTGATTGGTTTTGATAGAGGTAAAGTTAAACTTTCTATGAAACAAGCTACCGAATAAAATTAAAACCCACCTCGCCAATTGTTTTTATCATCAAATTGGTCTTTTTCTTTTTTAGAGGTGGGTCTAAACAAATAATAAATTACAAATATAAGACAGAATATAAATATTAGGATTTCCATACTTTTGATTTAATTTAGCTTATATTTTTTGGATCTGGCATCCCAACTTTGTTATATCCAGCATCTACATAGTGAATTTCGCCAGTAACTCCATTTGCGAGATTACCTAATAAATATAATGCTGAATTTCCAACATCATGAATATCTACATTTCTCTTAAGAAAAGAATGGTCTTCATTCCACTTATAAAGGAATTTCGCATCTCCAATCGCAGAAGCTGCCAGTGTTTTAATAGGTCCAGCACTGATTGCGTTAACTCTAATACCTTTTACTCCTAAGTCTCTAGCTAGGTATTTTACACTTGCTTCTAATGCTGATTTACAAACACCCATTACATTGTAATTTGGAATAGCTTTTGTAGATTCGTAAGTTAAAGTTAACATACTACCACCTTCTTTCATTATTTTAGAAGCTTCTTTAGCTACTTCAGTAAATGAAAAACATGAAATTAACATACTTCTTAAAAAGTTTTCTCTAGTAGTATTTAAATATTCACCTGATAGTTCTGACTTATCAGAAAACGCAACCGCGTGAACAACAAAATCAATTTCACCCCATTGAGTTTTTATATCCTCAAATAATTTTACTATTTCTTCTTTTTTTTCAACATCACAGCTAAATGTAACATTTGAATTTAATTTTTCTGCCAAAGGAACAACTCTTTTTTTAAGAGCATCACCTAAATAAGTAAATGCTAGCTCTGCTCCAGCCTCGGAAAGTTTTTGAGAAATACCCCAAGCAATAGATCTTTCATTGGCTACACCCATGATTAATCCTTTTTTACCTTTCATCAAACTCATAAATTAAACCTTTTCAAAAATTAAAGCTGCGTTAGTCCCCCCAAAACCAAAACTATTTGACATTACAGTGTTTAACGTCGCTCCAGTTTCAGTTTTGGCAACAATTGGAAATTTTTTAGCATCATCATCCAACTCAGTGATGTTTGCAGAGCCTGTAATGAAATTATTTTTCATCATTATTAAACAATAAATTGCTTCATGAACAGAAGCCGCTCCCAAAGGGTGACCTGATAAAGATTTTGTTGAACTTATTTTAGGAACATTGTCTCCAAAAGTTTCTTTAATTGCATTAAGCTCGGTTATATCTCCTACTGGTGTAGATGTTCCATGCGTATTGATATAATCAATTTTATTTTTAGTAGTTGCCATAGCCATTTTCATACATCTAACAGCACCCTCACCAGATGGTGCTACCATGTCATAACCATCTGAAGTTGCTCCATAACCAGTTAATTCCGCGTATATTTTGGCCCCTCTAGCTTTGGCATGTTCGTATTCCTCAAGCACTAACACTCCAGCGCCACCTGCGATTACAAACCCATCTCTTGTTTTGTCGTAAGCTCTAGAGGCTGACTCAGGTGTATCATTATATTTTGAGGACAATGCAGTCATTGCATCAAACATTGCTGTCATTGCCCAGTGAATTTCTTCACTACCTCCTGCAAATACAATATCTTGTTTACCCATTTGAATTAATTCCATAGAATTTCCTATACAATGACCACTTGTTGCACATGCAGAACTCATTGTATAATTAGTTCCTTTAATTTTAAATGGTACAGCAAGTGTTGCTGAAGCAGTACTGGCCATTGTCCTTGGAACAATGAAAGGGCCCATTAGTTTTGGAGTTTTAGCTCTTGTTTTATCTGCTGCTAGAATTACATTTTCGATTGATGGACCACCAGATCCCATTACAATTCCAGTTCTAAAATTACTTACTTCATTTTCTTCTAAGCCTGAATCTTCAATTGCCTCTTTCATTGCAATATAATTATAAGCTGAGCCTGAACCCATAAATCTTATAGTTTTTCTATCGATGTGATCCTCAAGTTTAATGTTTGGTTTACCATGAACATGGCTTTTTAAATTATGCTCTTTATATTCTTCTGCAAAAGATATTCCTGACTTTGAATTTAATAAAGACTTATTTACTTCCTCTTGATTGTTTCCTAAACAAGAAACTACTCCTAAACCAGTAATAACTACTCTTCTCATTATTTAAATAACCCTACTTTTAAACTTTCTGCTGAATATATTTTTTTATTATCTGCAAGAACAATTCCATTTGCAAGACCAACAGTTGTTCCTCCAGGGGACATAATTTTTTTCATATCAATTTCGTACCTTACATTTTTTACATTTTGTAAAACTTCACCGGTAAATTTTACAGTACCCACTCCTAAAGCTCTTCCTTTACCAGGATTCCCCAGCCAACCTAGAAAAAACCCTACCAGTTGCCACATTGCATCCAAACCCAAGCACCCTGGCATAACTGGATCTTTTTTAAAATGACAATCAAAAAACCAAAGATCATCTTTAATGTCTAATTCAGCTTTTAATGAACCTTTATTAAACGCACCATTATTTTCATTGATTTCTGTTATTCTGTCAAACATAAGCATTGGTGGGAGAGGTAATTTGGCATTACCAGGGCCAAAAAGTTCACCATTTCCACAGGTTATTAGGTCATCGTAGGAGTATGCGTTTTTTTTCATAATTTTGAGCTCCCTTAATACTTGATTTAATCCTAATATAATATAATAAAACGTTATATTTTTATTCATACTTTAGAATTATTATAAAAAACAATGTCAAAAAACTGCAATTTTATTGAAAAATTAAGAGAAGTGGGACTTAGACCTACCAAGCAAAGATTAAATATGTGCGAAGTTTTGTTTAATAGAGAAAAAACTTTCCATTTCACAATTAACGATTTGGTTCAAATGATATCTGAAAAAATGAATCAAAAGATATCATTAGCCACAGTTTATAATACAGTTCATGCATTTGAAAAAAAAGGATATTTAAAAGAAATTTCAATCGATAGTCACAAAAGTTATTTTGATACAAACACGTCAGCACATCACCATTTTTTTGATGAAGATACGCATGAGTTAATCGATTGTGATGCGAATGATATTGAACCGGTAAATATTAAAAAAAATATTACTGGGAAAAAAATAAATTCAGTGGAAGTTTTGATTAAGGTTGCGAGTGATAATCAAAATCAAAAATAATTTAATTAAATCAAACATTTAAAAGCTACATTATAATAATTCTAAACTATTGACATACTCTCAAGATGCATTATATGATTTGTTAATCATTAAAAAGGAGAAAAAATGTCTTTAAAAGGAAGTAAAACAGAAGAAAATTTAAAAGAAGCGTTTGCTGGCGAAAGTCAAGCGAACAGAAGATATCTTTATTTTGCACAAAAAGCTGACATAGAGGGTTACAACGATGTGGCTGCAGTTTTTAGATCAACAGCCGAAGGTGAAACTGGTCACGCACATGGTCATTTAGAGTATCTTGAGGAAGTTGGTGATCCAGGAACTGGTATGCCAATTGGTGAAACAAAAGCTAACCTGGCTTCTGCAGTACAAGGTGAAACACATGAATACACTGATATGTACCCAGGTATGGCTAAAACGGCAAGAGAAGAAGGTTTTGAAGAAATTGCTGACTGGTTTGAAACTTTAGCTAAAGCTGAAAAATCACACGCTGGTAAATTTCAAAAAACTTTAGAGTCTATTAGCTAATCAAATTTCTTAGTGGGCGACTAACGCCCACTAAAAACAATTCGAATTTCAAAAAACTTAATTATATGAGCAAAGAAGGAAGTTTAGGTGCACCTATACGACATCCTATAGATTTTGAGCATCCTGATTTTTTAAATCCTGAAAAATTAGATGCTGAAATGAGAAGAGTGTTTGATATTTGTCATGGATGCAGAAGATGTTTTAATCTCTGCGATTCATTTCCTAAACTATTTGACATGATTGATGAGTCTAAAAATGAAGATGTTGAAAGCTTATCTAGTGATCAATTTGCTCCTGTTGTTGATGCATGCACTTTGTGCGATATGTGTTTTATGACTAAATGCCCATATGTTCCACCTCATGATTTTGATTTGGATTTTCCACATTTAATGCTGCGATATAGAACGGCTCAAAAAAAATTAGGTAAATTACCAAGCGTACCAACACAATTAGCTCAAATAGATCGAAACGCTAAAATTGGTATTATGTTCTCAAAAATAGTTAACTGGGCATCAAATATTAAAAATAAATTAATTAGAAAAATCTTAGAACTAATTACTGGAATAGATAAAAGAGTTCAGTTACCAAAATATAACTCAGAAACTTTTTCTAATTTTTTTAAAAAAAATAAAGATAAGATAAATTATCCAACACCTTCTAAAGATAGAAAAGTAGTTATTTATTCAACTTGTTTTGTAAATTTTAATAAAAAAAATACGGGTGTTGCTGCTTTAAAAGTTTTGAAAAAAAATGGTGTAGAGGTTCAAGAAGCTTATCCTGGTTGTTGTGGGATGCCATTTTTAGAGCAAGCAGATCTGCCAAAAGTTGTTGAACAAGCGAAAAAAGTTTCTAAAGATTTAATTGAATGGATTGATAAAGGATATAAAGTAGTAACCTTAACAGCTAGTTGTGGATTGATGTTAAAATTCGAATGGCCCTTGTTATTACCAAACGATGAAAAAATTAAAAAATTATCTTCAAATGTTATGGATATTGATGAGTATGTTGTGGATATTGCAAACAATGAGGGATTAACAGAAGGATTAAATGAGATTGATGGAGGAGTAACCGTGCATCATGCTTGTCATGCTAGAGCACAGAATATGGGTATTAAAGCAAGAGATATGTTAAAATTGATACCAAACATTAAAATTGATGTAGTTGAAAGATGCGCAGGTCATGGTGGAACTTTTGGAGTAATGAAAGAAACTCACGATTTAGCGAATAAAGTTGGAAGACCTACAGCTAGACAAATAAAAACTAAAAATAATAAGTATATGGCTTCTGATTGTCCTTTAGCTGGTAAACATTTAAAACAGTTAGAAGTTGATACAAACATATCTAATGATGAGGCACTACATCCTATCGAATTGGTAGCAAAAAGTTATAACTTATGATCATGCCTAGAGAAAAAAGAGAAATTCAAAAAGAAGACATCATGCCTTTAGATGTTTATATAGAAAAGAGACGTGAATTAAGAAAAAGTATTGTTGATTATAAAAAAAATAGAAGAGTTGCTTTAGGGCCCTATGCTACTTTTTATTTTGAAAGTTATGAAACAATGTTAGCTCAAGTTCAAGAAATGCTATATATTGAAAAAGGTGGTGATGAACAACTTCAGGATGAGTTAACTGCGTACAATCCTTTAATACCTAACGGCAAAGAACTAACAGCAACTTTAATGTTTGAAATAGACAATCCTATATCAAGGGCAGCGTTTCTAGGAAAAGTTGGTGGAATAGAAGAAACAGTATTTATGAACATAAATAGTGAGAAAATTAAAGCTCTTCCAGAAGAAGATGTAGATAGAACTTCTACTGAAGGAAAAGCTTCTTCAGTACAGTTTATTCATTTTAATTTTACTGATGATCAAATAGAAAAATTTAAATCTAATAGTTCAGAAATTGAGCTTGGAATTGACCATAAAGAGTATTCTCATAGTACAAAACTATCTAAAGAAAATATACTCTCTTTATCTGCTGATTTTAGTTAATTTAGCCCCCAAATATTATCTGTTTTGATCCAACCTTCAAATTCTTCTGATATAATTTTACACCAATTTTGTTCACATTTTTCTACAATTAATAATCTTCCCTCTTTTATTTGAGCAATTGGTTTTGCAAAAGATGTAGGTCTTTTAAATAAAACTTTATCTTTCGTAGCTATTACAGAATTACTTTTTTTTAATTGAGAGATATGAATCCACCCACTGTTATTTTTTAAATCTATAATCCGCCTGAAATTCTCTTTTTTATCGATTTGTTTTAATGGAAGATTTATTTTTTTATAAACGTATTTAATATCAGATTCAAAACTTGGTCCGTAACGAACGTTTACTTTATTTTTTTTAAGCGAGACAAAAATTTCATTAGCAAACGAAATGTGAGTAAAAAATAACAAAAAAAATACTATATAAATTTTTTTTATTATTTGCATAAGCATTTTTTTCTTTTATTAATTTTTGCTTTTCTGAAATTTAAATTTAATAGATCTAGAATTAGAATGTATCCATTTAAATTTTGTCCAATATTTAATATTTTTTTTAAAACTTCATTAGCTTGTAACGTACCTATTATTCCTGCAACGGTTCCTAAAATTCCCTCATATTCACAATTTAAAATTTCATCAGATATTGTTTCTTCTTGATAAAAACATCTCAAGCAAGGATCTTTTTTGTTGGTAAAATTAAAAGTAAAAATGTGACCATCAAACTTACTTATAGCGCCAGTAACTAGAAATTTTTTATATTTTAGACTTAAATCATTTATTAAAAATTTACTTTCAAAGTTATC
Source organism: uncultured Pelagibacteraceae bacterium (assembly GCA_902566705.1). Classification (GTDB taxonomy): domain Bacteria; phylum Pseudomonadota; class Alphaproteobacteria; order Pelagibacterales; family Pelagibacteraceae; genus Pelagibacter. The sequence continues at coordinate 116,570 of CACFJT010000002.1, read as the reverse complement.
AGTCCCATCAACAATATAGTCATAATTTTTAATAATTTTTTCAAATGTAGTTTTATTTAATTTTAAATTAAAAATATTTATTTTCGTCTTTGGATTAATTTTATTTAATTTTTTTTTTGCAATCTTTACTTTAGATTGATTTATATCTTTTTCATTATACAGGCTTTGTCTGTGGATATTAGAGAGACTTACAGTATCACGATCTGCAATCCCAAGTGTACCAATACCCGATCTAGTTAAAAATTCTGCTACTGGGCAACCTAGACCACCCATACCAACTATCAATACTTTTGAAGATAAAATTTTTTTTTGACCTGTTGCACCAATATTTTTAAGAATTATTTGCCTCGAGAATTTCTCTATTTCTTTTTTGTTTAAATTTTTGCTCATTTTCCTGTTGAGCCAAACCCACCTTCTCCTCTAATTGTTTCTGGTAGATTATCAGTTTCCTCAAGATCTATTTTAATTACAGGAGTTAAAATCATTTGAGCTATTCTATCCTTATTATTTATTAAAAAATCACTTTTTCCGTGATTAAAAAGGATTACTTTTATTTCTCCCCTGTAATCACTATCAATTGTTCCAGGTGTATTTAAAACACTAATATTGTTTTTTGCAGCTAAACCAGATCTTGGTCTTATTTGGATTTCGAAATCACTTGAAAATGCAATAGCAAGCCCTGTTGGTACTAAGCATGATGAGTTTGGTTTAAGATTAATAGGTTCTTTTAATAATGCCATCAAATCCATACCTGATGCACCTTCTGTTTTGTAAGTGGGTAATTCAACCGCAGGGTCTAACTTTTTGATAAGAACTTTTGCCATTAATTTAATTGATCAATTATTCTATCAACTATTTCATCAGAAATTCCAGATTTTTTTTTGTACGAAAGTTTTTCTTTTTTAACGTCTTTGTTTTTATAATGAATTGTTACTTCATTATAATCAGAACTAAATCCTATATCTTTATTTGATACATCATTAGAAATTATCCAGTCACAACTTTTCTTATTTAATTTTTCCTCTGCATTTTTATCAATCTCATTAGTTTCTGCTGCAAATCCAATGACAAGTTCAGGTCTCATAGAGTTATGGTTAGACACATAATGAAGTATATCTACATTCTTTTCTAAATTTAAGTTTAAGTTCTCTTGTTTTTTAATTTTATTTTCATACTTTTTGTTAATTTTAAAATCAGCTACCGCAGCAGAAAAAATTGCTACATCAACAGGTAAATTTTCTTGAGTAGCAACTAACATTTCATCTGCTGTTTCAACTTTTATAAGATTAATATCTTTATTTATTTCAAGATTAGTTGGACCTGATATTAATGTTGTATCAAAACCTTTTTTGGATAATGATTTTGCTAATTCATATCCTTGTTTGCCACTTGATTTATTTGTAATAAAACGAACTGGATCTATGTACTCATTAGTTGGACCTGCTGTAACTAATGCTTTAAATTTTTTGTTATTTTTTTGAGTTAAGAAATATTTATCAACTTCTTCAGCAATTACTGATGGGTCTGACATTTTACCCTCTCCATATTCACCACATGCCATATCACCAACCTCTGGACCTATTAGTTTATATCCAAACCCTATTAATTTTTTTATATTTGTTTTAGTAGTTGGATGCTCCCACATTCTTACATTCATTGCTGGTGCTAAAATAATGTCTTTATCTGATGCCAAAACAACATTGGATGCCAAATCATCAGTTGTTCCTTGAGCCAGTTTCGAAATTGTATTTGCCGTTGCAGGTGCAATTACAATTATATCTGCCCATCTTGAGAGTGAAATATGATCCATTTCAGCTTCATTTTCTACACTAAATAAATCACTATAAACTTTACCTTGAGAAAGTGATGTTATTGAAAGTGGAGTTACAAACTCTTTTGCACTTGTTGTGAGAATTGTCTTTATTTCTGCACCATTCTTTTTAAAAAGCCTAATTGTTTCAAGACTTTTATAAGCAGATATTCCTCCACAGATAATAAATAGTATTTTTTTATTTAACAAATTTTTCATCTGCAGAATTAAAATACTATAAGGCCAAAAATTACAAGAAGTAATAAACCAATAATAGATTGATTTCTAAATGCTATCATTTCTGATTTCTTATCATTCAGAGCGGTGTAAGAATTTGAATTTTGTGGAATTTGACCACTAGCTAAAAACGTTAATGCTTGATTTGCTTTATCCATAATCTCAGGAAATTCTGGTAAACGTTTAATCACTTCAGATGTATTTTTTAAAGTTTCATTTAAATTATTAATTGGATCTTTGGTTTCTTTAAGCCAATTTTCTAGTACAGGCTTTGAAGTTGTCCAAATATTTGTGTTTGGATTTAACTTTCTTGCTACACCTTCAACAACAACCATAGTTTTTTGCAACATTAATAATTGAGGTTGAGTTTGCATATTAAACTTTTCTGTTACATCAAACAATTGTTTGAGTAATTTACCTCCCGAAATATCTTTTACTTCCTGACCAAATATAGGCTCACCAATTGATCTCAAAGCTTGAGATAGATCATCGATTGGTACTTCTTTTGGAACTAATCCAGCCACTAAATGAACTTCAGCTACTTTACGATAATCTCTTTGAATAAATCCAAATAAAATTTCTGCTAAAAACCTTTTACTAAGTTTGTCTAACCTACCCATAATTCCAAAATCTATAGGTACAATTTGGCCACTATTATCAATAAAAATATTTCCTTGATGCATATCTGCATGAAAAAAACCATCTCTTACAGCATGTCTTAAAAAATGCTGGATAATATCTTCAGCTATTTTATTAGTATCTAAATTTCTTTTCTTTAGCTCCTCAGCTTCTCTTATTGAAATTCCATCTATCCAATCCAAGGTCATTACATTTTCACTAGTAAAATTCCAATAAATTTCAGGAACTTTAAATCCAGCATCATTTTTAGTGTTTTCAGCATATTCATTAGCCGCAGCAGCTTCGAATCTTAAATCCATTTCAAGATTAGTTATTTCTTTGAGTAAAAAAACAACTTCAACAAGTTTTAATCTTTTTGTTTTTTTTACAAATGACTCAATAATAAATGCAAATAACATCATTGCATCTATTTCTTCATTGAATATTTTTTTTATATTTGGTCTTAAAATTTTTATTGCTACATCTTTAATTGTTCCATTATCATTTATTTTTGCTTTATGAACTTGTGCAATTGATGCAGCAGCAACTGGTTCACTTAAATCAATTATTGAATTAAATGCATCAACTCCAAGATCTTCTTTAATAATTTCTTTTGCTTCATGAATTGAAAAAGGGGGTAATCGATCTTGAAGTTTTTCTAGCTTTAAAGATAATTCTTCTCCAATTATATCTGGTCTAGTAGCAAGAAATTGACCAAGTTTGATGAAAGTTGTACCCATAGATTCTAATGACCTAGATAGTCTTTCACCATCATCCTCAATTAAATTACTTTGTTCCTTTTTTTCAAATGAAATAGATAAAATTCGAAATAATATTGTTACAGCTAAAGGAGGTTTTTTAAATTTTGATGCAATTTTTAAAATATCTGATTTTGCAATTTTTCTTCCTAATTTAAATAAAGTAATAAGTTTTTTAATCATTAAATTTTCCAACCACTATGAATTGAAACAATACCACCAGAAAGATTTCTATAAGAACATTTGTGAAAATTATTTTTTTCCATCAACTCTATTAATTCATCTTGATTAATAAATTGTTCAATACTTTTGATTAAGTATTCGTAAGGTTCTTTTTCTCCAACTACAAACTGACCAATAATAGGAATAAGTTTTGAATAATTTTTATATACAAAATCAAGATTTGAATTTTGAATCTTAGAAAATTCCAGACACAGATAGCGTCCACCAGGCTTTAAAACTCTATAGGCTTCTGAAAGTGCTTTATTTAAATTTTTTGTATTTCTGAGCCCAAAGCTAATAGTGTAATAATCAAATGAATTGTCTGTTATTGGTAATTTTTCTGCTGGAGAAATAACCCATTTTACATTTTTGTAATTAGATAATTTTTGCTTTCCTTGACTAACCATTCCTTTATTAGGGTCTACACAAGTAATTTCAGCCTTTTTATTTGTGCTATCTAAAAATAACTTTCCAACATCCCCCGTCCCACACGCAACATCAATTAATTTTCTATTCACTCTTGGATTCAACATATTGATTAAACTTTTTTTCCAATATCTATGTACACCCATAGACATAAAGTCATTCATCAAGTCATATTTGTTGTAGACTTGATTAAAAACATTTTCTACAAGTCCTTTTTTATTTTGAAGATTTTGTTGCATAAAAAAATATATATTGAATATAGTATCAAATGCCAGAATTACCAGAAGTAGAAATTGTTAGACAATCCCTTCATAAAAAGATCAAAAAAAAAAGCATAAAAAAAGTAATAATCAGAAACAGGAATTTAAGGTTTAAAATACCAAGTGATTTTGAAAGTTTTCTTAAAAATAAAAAAATAATTAAAGTCAGTAGATTTTCTAAATATTTGATTATCCATTTTCAAAATGAAGATTATTGTTTAATCCATTTAGGAATGTCAGGAACAATTCATATTCTTGATAAGAAAAAGCCTCTAATATTTACGAATACTAGTTTTTATCATTCACCTTTTTTACCTAAAAAACACAATCATGCAGAGTTTGTATTTGATAGCTTGAAAGTAATTTATAATGATCCAAGACGTTTTGGATTTTTTGAAATAGTTAAAAATTATCAAGATCTAAAGCGAAAATTTAAATCAATGGGACCTGAACCTTTTAGTGACAAATTTAACTTAAATTATGTAGTTAATTATTTTAAGAAAAAAAATAAGGATATAAAAAGTTTCTTACTTGATCAGAGATTTGTTTCTGGAATAGGTAATATTTATGCAAGTGAAATTCTTTTCGCTAGTAAAATAAATCCATTTAAAAAGGCAAAAAAACTTAACAAAAAAGAGTGTTTAAATATTATTTTAAATTCTAAGAAAATACTTCAACAGGCAATTAATAAGGGAGGTTCAAGTATAAGAGATTTTAAAGATATTTCAGGTAACAAAGGTAACTTTCAAAAAGAATTTAAAGTTTATCAGCAAGACGGTACTGGTTGCAAGCGTACGCAGTGCAAGGGTATTATAAAAAAAAAAATTACATCAAATAGATCAACTTTTTTTTGTATTTCTTGTCAAAAATAGTTAAATATTTAGTTGACCACTTTAAATTCTCAAGCTATACCCCTGCGCAGATGGCAAACACAAAATCAGCAATTAAGAGAATTAGAAGAATTTCTAAACAAACAGCGGTAAATAAAGCTAGAAAGAGCAGGTTTAAAAACGCTCTTAAGAAAATGAACGTTTTAATTGATAGTAAAAAGAAAGATGAAGCTCTTAAATTTTTACCAAAGTTAAACTCTGAGTTGATGAAAATTGCAAAAACAGGAATAATAAAAAAACAAAATGCTTCTAGAAATGTTTCTAGAATTACAAAAAAAATTGCTGCAATCTAAACGTTAATTTAATTTTTTTAACAACTTCTGATATCTACATTATATATTTAAGTTTTGTATTAAGTTACTATATTTAGACTTAGTAAATATTTGAATTATTGTCATTCAATCTATGTTTGATTTAATATTACTCTAATCAATTTATTGATTCAATCTATATTTGATTCAATTTATAATTTTAAATTGATTTTTAAATTTAAATTATATTTGAAAATATAAATCACAATCATAGATTTTATTTTTTTTTTGTTTTTTTTATTAACTTGTTGCAAATTTTTTTAAATAGTTCTAACTGAGATTTCCCCTTAAGTTATGAACAAATTAATAAATACAGAAAATATTAACAATTTTTCCTCAGAAGTCTTCGAATGGAAGCAAGTGCAGAATGAAATGAAAAATAAACTCGGCTTGGAAATTTATGATAGCTGGTTAAAAAAGATTTCTTTTGTAGAGGAATTTAATAATTATTTACTGCTATCAGTTCCAACGAGATTTATTAGAGATTGGATTACATCAAGATATTTAGATCAAATTTTACAAATAATTAAAGTATACAAAAAAGATATTATTAGAATTGAATTCAAAATAGTTGAAAAAGCTCAAAATATAGCTTTAAAAGATAGCGATACTAAAGAAATTAATACAATTGAAAATGTTTCATTTATCAAAGACTCATATCTCCAGTATAATCGAATTGACCCAAATAAAAGATTTGATAATTTTATAACTGGTTCAAGTAATAGATTGGCTTACGAAGCATCCTTAAAAGTTTCAGAAAATATATCACATTATAATCCGCTTTACATTTATGGTGGTGTCGGAATGGGAAAAACTCACTTATTAAATTCAATAGGTTTAGAGGTCAAAAAAAATAATAAAGTAATGTTTATTTCTGCTGAACGTTTCATGTATCAGTTTATTAAATCAATTAAATCAAACGATATGGTTAAGTTTAAAGAATATTTTAGAAATACAGATATTTTATTAATTGATGATATTCAGTTTATAAGTGGAAAAGAAGCAATGCAGGAGGAGTTCTTTCACACATTTAATGCATTACTTGATAAAGGATCTCAAATAATTATGTCAGCTGATCGAGCACCAAACAAATTATCAAGAATTCAAGAAAGAATTAAATCAAGATTTTCTGGTGGATTAGTTGTTGATATTCAAAAGCCAGACCTTGATCTAAGAAAAAAAATAGTTGAGAAAAAAACAGAAGAATTGAACGCTTTGTATTCAGAAAAATTAAAAGTTTCTAGAGAAATTCAAGATTTTATAAGTAATGAAATTACTGGAAACGTGAGGGAGTTAGTTGGTGCAATAAACAGAATTGTTTCATTTTCAAGAATTTATAACAAAGTTCCAAATCTAGCTGAAACAAAAGTAGTTTTAAAGGATTTATTAAATTTAGCAGAAAACAAGCTTACAATAGATCTAATTCAGACAATTGTTTGCAAGTTCTTCAAAATCAGCAAAAATGAAATGTTATCATCTAGAAGATCACGATACTTAGTAAGACCTAGGCAAACAGCAATTTATTTAACTAAAATTTTGACTTCTAAATCATTACCTGAAATTGGAAGAGAATTTTCTAACCGAGACCATACAACAATAATTCATTCAGTAAAAACTATTGAAAAGATAAAAGAAAAAGATCCTGAGATGGTTGACAATATAAATAAATTAAAAAACCAGATTTTATATAATAATAAAGAAAATGAAATTTAACGTTAATCAACAAGACCTTCAGCAAGCATTAAATTATTGCCAAGGTGTTATTGAAAAAAGAAGCACACTACCAATTCTTTCAAATATTCTGTTAGATGCAAGTAATTCAAAACTTATTATTACTGCAACTGATCTAGACTTAATATTTATACATCAGTTAAACAATGTAGAAATTTTAGAAGAGGGTAAAACAACCACAACTTCCTCAATAATGTATGATATTATAAGAAAGTTCAACTCAGGAAAAAAAATAAATCTTTCTTTAACAGATATAAGTAAATTACAAGTAGAGTCTGAAAAATCTATTTTTAATTTGAATTGTATAAATGCAACAGAGTTTCCACTGACAGATGAAAATTTTAATCAAAATGAATTTATAATTAAATCAAAACAACTTTTGAAATTGTTAAATAAGTGTAAATTTTCAGTTTCAAATGATGAAACAAGGCATTATTTAAGTGGTATTTATTTTCATCAAACAGAAGTTGAAGATAAAAATTATTTAACAGCAGTTGCAACTGATAGTCATAGAATGTCTATTTCAAAAATAAGATTAGAGGAAAAAATTGATTTCGATCCAATTATTTTACCTAAAAAAACGATTTTTCAACTTTGCTCTTTATTAGATAATTATGATGGAGATGTAAAAGTTTCAAATGTTAAATCAAAAATAAAATTTGAATTAAATAATAGTATTTTAATTTCTAAATTAATTGATGGAAAATTTCCTAATTACATTCAGGTTATTCCTAAAAATAATCAAAAAAAATTAGAAATAGATTTAAAATTATTTTTAAATTCTGTTGATAGAGTTGCATCTGTTTCATTAGATAAAAAAGATGGTGTTAAATTTAATTTATCTAAAGATATTCTAGATCTGTCGGTGAATAATACCAACAGTGGTGATGGTAAAGAAACTTTAAGCGTTAATTTTGATCATGATTTAGAGATAAGCTTCAACTCTAGATATTTGATAGATGTTGCCTCACAGTTGGATGGAGATAAAGTTGAAATTTTCTTTAATGATACTGGTTCACCAGCATTAATAAAAGATCCAGGTGATTTTGACAGTATTTTTGTTGTTATGCCTATGAAGGGCTAATTAATTAAGTCTAACTCTGAATAAATATTATTTTCAAGAATTTGAATAAAATTTTCTTTTGTTAACCCAGCAGGAATTGGTTTTAGAATAGAGATTGTAATTGTTTTGTTAGGTTTCTTTTCACCTTTTTTTGGCCACACATATCCAGAGTTAATTGCAACTGGCTGACAAGAAACATTTAGCTCTTCATAAATTCTAGAAGCACCCTTTTTAAAAGGTGGTCTTTCATCTGGAAGAACTCTAGTTCCTTGAGGAAAAATAATTAAAGGTCTATTAGAAGTAGCCATCATTTTTGAGATATCACCAAAAAAACCCAAGTTGTCTTTTGTAACTTTATTTCTTTTTATTGAAATTGATCCTATTTTTTTTAAGTACCACCCAAATATTGGTATTAACAATAATTCTTTTTTCAGAATAAATACAGGTGAGTTAAATATTGTCTGCAAATAAAAAGTTTCAAACATTGATTGATGAGATGCTGCTATAAAAAATTTTTCATTTTTAATAATATTTTCTCTTCCTCTAATAGAAATTTTTACTGAAAGAATAAACTTTAAACAAAAACTAGCCCAATGGCCCATTAATTTACCTCCAACCAAAACTACCTGTTTAGGTAAAAAAAATGATGGTAAAAAAATTATCGAAATAAAAATAATTCCAGTGAAAAATAATACTGAAAATAAAAAATTTCTTATCATTTTTGTCAAAAGCTAAATTATATCTTTATGCTTTTGTCTTTTTCTTATTACTTTAATTTTTGATCCTTTTATTAGTAATTCTACTGGTTTAGGTCTTAAATTATAATTTGAGCTAAGTGACATTCCATAAGCTCCCACATCACATATTGCTATTAAATCTTTTTCTTTCAACACTTGAAATTTTTTTAATGTAACAAATTTATCTGTACTTTCACAAATAGGACCTACAAATTCATATGGTTTTTTAGATTTTTGGTTAGATTTTGTAATAGGTAAAGTTTTATGAAACGCACCATACAAAGCAGGTCTCATTAAATCGTTCATTGCAGCATCTAAAATGATAAATTTTTTACTTCCGCTATCTTTTATGTAAATTATTTTTGACACTAATGTCCCGGTATCGCCAATAATTGATCTACCTGGCTCAAATATAATTTTAACTTTATGTTTTCTTAAAAATTTAAGAATTGCTGTGTTGTATTTTCTATAATTTAGTTTTTTATTTTTATCAGAGTAAATAATGCCCATACCTCCACCTAAATCTATAAATTCAAATTTGTGATTTGTTTTATTAAGGATTTGACTAACTGCTTTAAGCATTTTTTCATAAGGTTTATGGTCTAAAATCTGACTACCTATATGAACACTTAGACATTTTAAATCAATATTTTTTGAATTTTCGCAATAATTTATAATTTCATAGAATGTATTTTTATTAACACCAAATTTATTTTCTTTTTTCCCAGTGGATATTTGACTTAAAGTTTTTGCATCAGTGTTGGGGTTTAGTCTTACACCAATTTTTATTATTTTATTTTTTGATTTTGCTATTCGATTTATTTCTTTTATTTCACTTAAAGACTCTGCGTTAATTAGCAAAATTTTTTTATCAATAGCGAAGCTGATTTCACTTGTTGTTTTACCAACACCGGAAAATACTATTTTGCTTGGATTAATTCCTGCTTTTAGTGCCATCATCAGTTCTCCTACCGAAACAACATCAGCACCTAATCCAAATTTTTTGATTTCTCTAATTAAATTAACATTTGTGTTGGATTTAACTGCAAAGCAGATAAGTGGTGAAAAAGATCTGAAGTTTTTTTTAAAATTATTTATATTTTCTTTTAATTTGGAATAGGAGTAAGAATAAAATGGAGTTCCAAATTTATTTGCAATTTTTTGGAGATTAACTTTTTCTATTGTTAATATTTTATTAATGTATTTCATTAAGCCAAGTTAACTGAAAATTCTTTTATTTCTGCTTTCTTATCTGGATCTATGTATTTAGGATCGCCTTTCTTTCCACAAGAAATAACTGCACAAAATAATAATATAATTACAGTAAATTTTTTAATCATTTTTCTTTTTTATATTTCATTATCATTTTTTTAATATTATCAAAAGAAGTTCCACCATAAGATTTTTTAGAATTAATTGAATTTTTTAAATTAAATACTTTTAACACGTCATCTTTCAGTTTAGGTACAATTTTTCTTAATTCCTCTAAAGTCAATTCATTTAATTTCTTTTTTCTTTTTTCAGCAAAATTAACTATAGCAGTAGTTTTTTGATATGCTTTTCTAAAAGACATTGAGTGATTTTTCACAAGATAGTCAGCTAAGTCAGTTGCTGTAATGTATCCAGAATTAGCAAGTTCTAACATTTTACTCTTATTTGGATTACAATTCTTTAGTATTTCATCAAAAATTTTTAAACTATTATTTAAATTGTCGTTAGATTTGAAAACAATCTCTTTATCGTCTTGCAAATCTTTATAATAAGACAATGGTAATCCTTTTAAAATTGCAAGCATCGAAAATAAATTTCCATAAGTGACTCCTGATTTTCCACGCAAGTATTCTAAAAGATCGGGATTCTTCTTTTGCGGCATTATTGATGATCCAGTAACAACTTTATCAGATAAATTGATCAAGTTAAAACCATCAGAATTCCAAATAATTAACTCTTCAGCAATTCTAGAAATATGCATAGCACATACAGATGAAGCGTATAAAAAATCTAATACAAAATCCCTATCCGAAACTGTATCAATGGAATTATTTGTAGGTATTTTAAAACCAAGTTTTTTAGTTGTATAATTTCTATCTATATTAAATGATGTACCTGCTAATGCTGCTACACCCAATGGATTTTCATTTAAACTGCCTAAATTATTAGAAAATCTCTTTTTATCTCTATTAAACATTTCTACATAAGACATTAAATAATGTGCAAAAGAGATAGCTTGCGCATTTTTAAGATGAGTAAATCCAGGCATGATAGTCTCAACATTTTTTTCAGCTAACTTGATTGTACTCTTGATAACTTTATTAATATTATTATTTATTTCATTAGTTGAATTTTTAATCCAAATTTTTAAATCAGTAATTACTTGATCATTTCTCGATCTTGCAGTGTGAACATAGCCAGCTTCTTCACCTATAATTTGAAAAAGTCTCTTTTCGATATTCATATGAATATCTTCATATTTTTTATGAAACTCAAATTTATTGTTTGTGATTTCCTTGCGAATTTTTGTTAGTCCATAAATAATTTTATTTTTTATTTTGAATGAAATTATTTTTTGCTTAAAAAGCATTTCAACATGAGCAATTGATCCTAGGATGTCTTCTTTATAAAGTCTTTTATCAATATCTATTGAATTACCAACTTTTTGAAACAAAGTTGATGTATTTTTTTTTATCCGTGTGTTCCAGATTGCTTGGTTGTTTTTATTTTTTGTCATGATATTTAATTATACCTATTTAATATGAGATTTTTAATAATATTTATTCTTTTGATAACAAATGTTGTGGCTAAAGAATTACCTGGTATTAAAAATATTGTAATCCACAAAGTACCAAAAACATATGATAATGTTATTTTTTTAGACCAAAAAGATCAAAAGATTAATATCAATGAATATAAGGGTAATTTATTATTACTGAATTTTTGGGCAACCTGGTGTGAACCTTGCAAAGAAGAAATGCCATCATTAGATAAACTTCAAGCCAACTCAGAATTAGATAAAATAAAAATTTTTGCAATCAATATTGGTAAAGAAAATTTAGACAAAGTTAACAAATTTTTTGTAGATCTTAATATTAAAAACTTCGAACCTTATTTTGATCCTCCAACAACATTAGCAAAAATGTTTTCTCTAAGAGGTGTACCTACATCAATATTAATAAATAAAGAAGGCCAAGAATTTGCTAGAGTAATAGGTTCAATAGATTTTGAAGATAAAAATTTTGTTAATTGGATAAAAAAATATAACTAATTTTTAAAAAAGTAAGCAAAGCCCACCAAAGCAATAATAGCAATAAACTGTAAAATTACTCTTAGCTGCATTAATTTATTTGAATATTTCTTACTTGTTTCTCCTCCCTTAAAAAGAGTGCCTATACCTAAAATTAAAACTATTCCTACAGCAATCAAAAGTGCTATTGATAAAACTTTTACTAATATTCCTGAAATCATATTATTTATTTTAGATTGTGTTTTGACATAAAAAACATAATTTATCTACTATGACATTTTGCCTAGATTCCGTAATTATTAAACCTGAAAACGGTTTTGAAATCAAAAATGCAATAATTTTGCTTCATGGTTACGGAGGTGATGGAAAGGATATAAGCATGCTATCTTTAAACTGGAAAAGACATATGCCTAATACAGTCTTTATTTGTCCTAATGGTCACGAGCCATGTGCAATAAATCCCTCTGGTTATCAGTGGTTTGATTTAACCAAAGATAATTCTGATTACATACTAGAGCAATCAATTAAAGCTGAAAAAGTTTTAAAAAAATTTATTAATGAAATAAAACAAGAGTTCAATTTATCAAATAATCATATCTGTTTATCTGGATTTAGTCAGGGATGTATGATGTCTTTAAATGTTGGTCTCACTCTTGAAGAAAAATTTTCATGTATAGTTGGTTTTTCTGGAAAAATAATAAATCAAAAAGATCTAAAAAATAGAATAAAAAATAATACTGAAACATTGCTTATACATGGTGAAGCTGATCAAATTGTCCCATCAACACATTTACTAGAAGCAAAAGATTTTTTAATTAGAAATAATGTCAAAGTAGATACATTATTAATAAAAAATTGTGATCATCATATTCCTATTGAAGCATCAAGTACAGCTTTAAATTTTATTATAAAAAAAGTTTAATATCTCTTATTATTGATAAAATTGTTTAACTGAGTTAAAATTAGTTAATGAATAATTTTATCGAACAAAATGTTTCATTAGAGAAGTGCCCTGCACTAGTCCTTAATGCAGACTATAGACCCTTGAGTTACTACCCTTTGTCTTTATGGTCATGGCAGGATACAGTCAAATCAGTTTTTCTTGATCGAGTTATCATTGTGAGTAATTACGATAGAACTATAAGGAGTCCATCATTTAATATGAAATTACCAAGCGTCATCGCTTTAAAAGATTATATTGTTCCTCAAAGCAAGCCAAGTTTTACTAGGTTTAATGTGTTTTTAAGAGATAAATTTTCCTGCCAATATTGTGGTAGTAATGAGGAGTTAACTTTCGATCATTTATTACCTAGGTCAAAAGGCGGTGAAACTAATTGGGATAATGTTGTAACAGCTTGTTCAGCATGCAATGTAAAAAAGGGCGGAAAACTATTAAAACATTCAGGTATGAAGTTACATCAGTATCCTTATCGACCAACAACAGAGGATCTACACAAAAATGGTAAAAATTTTCCTCCAAATTTTTTACATAAAAGTTGGATGGATTACTTGTATTGGGATGTAGAGCTAGAATCTTAAATTTTTTCAGAAATATTTATTGCAATTTTTGACCCGGTTTTAATAATTTTATCTAATAAAGAGTAAGGACCTTTTTTTGTTGCACCTTTTTCATAGGCAATATCCTTATGATTTAACTCATCTTCTCTAAATTTAATTATTTTCTTTTTTAGTTTTGTTTCACTGTTATCAAGTTGTTTTATTTGATTCAAATAATGTTCATCTATTACTTCTTCAACGGATGCAGTGCAAAGCATTGCAGCTTTTTTTCCAAGCAAAGTAGAACCAAAACCCAATCCTACACCCAGTAGGTCCCATAAGGGAAGAAATTTTGTGGGTTTTATGTTTCTTTTTTTAATTTCTTCTTCAAAAAAATCTGAATGTTCTTTTTCATGAACTTTCATTTCTTCAATTACTTTTTTTAAACTATCATCTTTAACTAATGTGTTTAGAGCAAGTAATTGTCCTTCATAAATTTTAACTGCACCACGTTCCCCAGCATGGTCAACTCGAATAAATTCCTCTATTTTTTTTTTATTAATTTTTGTCATAATTTAAATAAGCTTTAGAAGTAAAATAAACAATTAATATTGATATTATAATATTATAAGATGTAAGTGATAATCCTAGAATTTTAAATGTAACATCTTTGCAGCTTACACTTTTTTCTTGTAATTGCTTTAAAATATCCTCTTTTGATAACAGATTAGATCCATCTTTTAAATCGCAAACTAATGATTCTTCAATAAAACCTTGCTCAATACCTAAGTGATATAGAGATAAGATAGTAGCAGCTAAAAAAATTAAAATAAGTAGAAGTAAGAAACGTTTTTCAAAATTAATAAATTTATAATTTAATACAATAATGATTAACGCTAACAGATATGGAAACCTTTCCAGAACACATAAGTTACAAGGTTGATGACCTAAAACGTATTCAATGAAAAATGCTGAAGTTAATGCAATAATGCTAATAAAAAAAATTAACTTTAATGTTATTGTTTTACTAATTTTAACCATTAAATTTAAAAATTAAATATATTATGAAAAATATTATAACTACAATAATTCCAATTATGGTGAACCATTTTGATCCATGTTTTTCCATGAACTCACTGAATAATTCTCCAAATTTATAAGACAAATAAGCAACTATAAAAAATCTAAGGCTTCTTGAAATTAAACTAACAATTATAAAAATGGGAAGATTAAATGCAATTAAACCACTTGAAATCGTAAAAGCCTTATAAGGTAGAGGTGTAAATCCTGCTAAAAAAAGAATACTAAGCCACATAAGGAACCCACTCCCTTGAGACATGCTCAATTTTAAATTTTCAACTTTATCTTGATAACCATAAAATTCTATTACATACATCGCTAAATCAAAAAAAAAATATCCAATTAGATATCCAAATATTCCCCCAAGTACCGAAAGCATTGATGCTATTAAAAATATTTTTATAAATTTCCTTTTTTTAGCAATAACCATAGGGATTATCATTACATCTGGAGGTATTGGAAAAAACGAGCTCTCTATGAAAGATACAAGCCCTAAATAAAAATTAGAACTTTTATGTGCAGCTAATTCTAAACATTTTTTATAAAGTCTTTGAAACATTTTTTGGTTTTAATATAAATTTAGTTCTTATACTATTTAAATATAATTTAATTGAATATCATGGGCGAATGGCGGAACTGGTAGACGCGCACGACTCAAAATCGTGTTTCGCAAGAAGTGAGAGTTCGATTCTCTCTTCGCCCACCATGTAATTATGAATATAAATAATTTAAATAATTTGATCGAATTATTTGTTAATCAAGCAAATAAGCAAAATAAAGAAGATATTTTTTTAGAATGGCTAAATCCAAGTAATAAAAAATCATATACATGGGAACAAACAGAAAAGAATATATTAAAATTATCACAAGTTATTAAAGAAAATATAAAAGAGGGTGATAGATGCCTTTTAGTTTCAGAAAATAGACCTGAGTGGTTTGTGTCTGATTTGGCTATAATGGTTGCAGGTGGAATTACTGTACCAGCATATACAACATATATTGAAGATGATTATAAATATTTGATTGAAGATTGTGAACCTAGCTTGGTTATTGTTTCTAATAATGAAATGCTAAAAAAATTGCATAACTTAATAAATGAAAAAGATTTTATAAATAAAGTCGTTACTTTAGATCAAATAGATATAGTAACAAATAACCTACAAATAAATAACAAAGAAAAATATTTAGATTATAATTCTATAACAAAAAATAATTTATTAGCAGAAGATAAAATTGAAAATAATAAATTAAAAAGAAATTCTCCAGCATGCATTATTTATACTTCAGGAACTGGTGGGAATCCTAAGGGAGTAATCTTAAGCCATGGTGGAATTTTGAATAATGTTGAGGGATCGATAGAAATTCTAAAACCATTACTTGACTCAAAACTAGTATTTTTAACTTGGCTTCCTCTTTCTCACTCTTATGAGCATTGTCTTCAATTTGTGCAGATAGCAGTAGGAGCTAAAGTATTCTATGCTGAAAAAATTGAAAAACTTTTAGAAAATATATCTGAAGCAAAACCTAGAATTATGACAGCTGTTCCAAGGTTCTATCAGAACCTTTATAACAAAATAAACATGAATTTAAAAAAACAAACAGGGTTCAAAGCTAAATTAATTGAAGCAACTATTCGTTTGGGAAGAAAAAAACTATTAAATCAAAAAATGACATTTTCTGAAAAATTACTCAATTTAATAGTTGATAAATTAGTAAGAAAAAAAATTAAAAGGCAATTTGGTGGAAATTTACAAGCTTTCGTTTCAGGTGGTGGTGCTCTAGATAAAGAAATAGGTGAATTTTTAAATGCCATTGGATTGCCGACACTCCAAGGTTATGGTTTAACAGAAACATCACCAGTAGTAAGTTGCAATCCAATACATAAAATTAAAGTGGAAACTGTAGGACCTCCATTTAAAGGAAATGAAGTTAAAATTGCTCAAGATGGAGAAATTTTAGTTAAAGGTGAAAATGTAATGCTAGGATATTGGAACAAAAAAGAAGAAACTGAAAAAGTAATTATAAATGGATGGTTACATACAGGTGATATTGGAGAGATAGATCCAAATGATGGTTATTTAAAAATAACTGATAGAAAAAAAGATATCATAGTAAGTGCTGGAGGAGATAATATTTCACCAGCTAAAATTGAAAATATGATAACAAATGAGCCAGAAATCGATCAGTGCATGGTTTATGGGGATAAAAAAAATTACTTAGTTGCTTTAATTGTTCCTAATAAAGATTTTTTAAATGAAAAAGAAAAAATAAATAAAGTGATTGAAAAAATAAACACAAAATTAACTTTATTAGAAAAGATAAAAAAAATTCAATTAATAGATGAAAATTTTTCTATAGAAAATGGTTTAATGACACCAACAATGAAAGTAAAAAGAAAAAAAGTTACGGAAAAATATAAAAATCAGTTAGAAAATCTTTATTAAATTACTTAAATTAAATTGTTTATTAGCCGCATAAACATTAACTAAATTAATAAAAAAAAGTTAAATAAAAATAAAAATTTAAAAATATTATTTTTAATTTTTAACTTTTAATTAAAGAATTGACATAACTTATAGAAAAAAATAAAAATATAGTAATTACGAATCAATTTGATTCGTTTAACTAAAAAAGGGAGCTAAAGATGCCTAAGAAAAGAAAAAAAGCGGCAAAGAAAACTAAGAAAAAAGCTAAGAAAAAAGCTAAGAAAAAAGCAAAAAAAAGAAGAAGAAAATAGTAACTTAGTATTCTTTATTAAAAACGCTTCTCATAACTTTTTGTGTGAGAGGCGTTTTTTTTATTCTTCAATAGTTTCTTCTGTATCAGAGATGGATTCTTCTTCAGGTAAGTCTGAAGTGGGTGTTTTAGAAATTGTTGTTTGTTGAGTTTGATTAGTTTGGTTTCGTTTAAGAGCTTTATCCAATTTTTTTTGCGTATCTTCAATTGATACATTTAGTACAATTTGAAATTCTGATGATAATCTTTCATAAGCCTTTTCAAATAATTGTCTTTCACTGTAAGATTGGTCAACCATTATATCGTCACCTTTATTTAAATCCCTCACTACTTCTGCTAGTTCATATATTTTACCAGAAGAAATTTTAGCTTCATACTCTTGAGCTCTTCTGCTCCACATAGACCTTTTTATTTTAGGTTTACTTTTTAATATTGATATAGATTTATTTACTTGATTTATAGTTGCTAAAGGCCTTAGGTGTGATTGCTTATTTACTGGTACCATTCCGTTAGCTTTATCTTTTTCAAATTTTATCACATAAGTCTCAACATCAATTCCACCAATGTTGATCTTCTTAAATTCAGTAATTTGGCCAACACCATGTTTTGGATAAACAACATGGTCTTTAATTTTATATTCTCTTTTTTCACTTTCTTGTTTTTTTACCTTTTTTATTTCTGGTTTGATTTCATTTGTTTTTGAAATTCTTAAATTATCTACTTTTGGATCAGCATTTGTTTCTGCAACTTTAATATTTTTTTTTGTTTTTGTTGCTTTAGCAGAAATCTTTTTAACAATTTTTTTGGTTTTTTTTGATATAATTTTTTTAGCTTTTTTAACTTTTTTGGCTTTTACATTTTTTTTTACTTTGACAACCTTCTTTTTAGAAACTTTTTTTTTCACTTTTTTATCTGTTTTGCTTTTAAAGATTTTCTTTAAAATATTTTTCGTACTTATTTTGCTCATTTTTAAATTTTTCGTGATCCGCTGGTGGATCTTTTTTTTCACTTATGTTAGGCCAGATTTCAGAGTATTTTTTATTGATCTCTAACCATTTTTCACTTCCAGGTTCAGTGTCTGCTTTAATGGCATCGACAGGACATTCTGGCTCGCAAACGCCACAATCTATACACTCATCGGGTTTAATTACAAGCATATTTTTACCTTCGTAAAAGCAATCGACTGGGCAGACATCAACACAGTCTGTTAATTTGCACTTAATACAATTGTCGTTAACGATATATGTCATAGTGAGTTTTGTTTAACTTTTTCTTTAATATCGCCCATTGTTTTATTGTCAATATAAAGTAATCCCGCAAGTCGTCTCATTAAATTAGTTTCGTATATATCAGCATCTTTGTTTGAGTAAATGATAGACCATAAAGCCTCTACGATTTTAATCTTATCTTGCTCAGGCAAATTTTTTACCTTTCTAGTAAAATCTAAAATTTGATTTGAGTTTTCCTCAATTACTTTTGCTTCTTCAATGGTTTTGGAAATATTTTCATCTTCTAAACCAAGCTCATTTAGCGTTTTTTTAATAATTTCTTCCTCTTTATCTGTATAATTCTCATCAATTTTAGCAGCATGAATTAGTAAAGCACAAACTTTAGTTAGAAATTCATTATTTTTTATTTCTTCCTTTTTAAAAAACATTTTAATTCAAATTTAAATTTTTTAATATTTTAAATGGGTTTTCATTTGAGATTTTCTTCGTGTTAATTTTTTTAAACTTCTTAACAGGGCTATATTTAAAAAATGTTTCATTTCCTTTCTCAAATATTTTGTAATTCATCTTTTGAAGTAATTTTTTGAAATTATCTTTACTACATCCTAAAAGATTTAACATTTCTGGAACTAATTTTACTTCAGAATTTTCTTTTGAACTAGAATTTATTATTAATACAAATAATCTTTCCAAAATATCAATTCTCACAAAAAAATTGTCAAATCTTTCAAATCCACACAAAAGCATAAAGTTTTTATTTTTTATTTCTTTATAGTCTAAAAAATTCAAACCGAAGGTAGGTGGTTTTAAATTATGAAATTTTTGATAAAAATTTTTCCATAGTAATGTTCGCAAAGATACTGCTTCTGGTTTGATTAATTGATAAAGGAACACATGATATCTTCCAAACTTTACCCCTAAATCTCTAAGAATTTTTCTTTCATTTTGTTCCAGGTTTTTTAAGTATTCAGACACTTGGTCTCTTTTTAATACTCCATTATTTTCATAGAGTTGGTATGCAAGTGCTTTAATTGATGAATTATTTTCTTTTATATTTTTTAAATCGATTAAACTTTTAAGAACGTTATTTATTTTTGCATGTATCCATTTGTTAATGTAATAGTTTAATTTCTCTTTAGTATTTTGTTTAATAACATCATCAACGATTAAATCAAAATTAGGATTTAAATAGTCATTACCTGGTGTTAATTTGGCAATTGGGAAATCATTCCAGTAAATTTTAAAGTCTTCATTCAAATTTACTAATCCCGTATCAATTATTGATTGAACACGTTTTTCTAATTCTGGGCCAATAGTTTGTCTGGCAGCTTTTTTTAGAGATTTAATATCTGTTTCCAAAGCACCTTTTTTCAGATCTAGTTCTAATTTTAGTCCTTTTATCTTTCCAATAAATTGATCGTCAATTTTAACGTCGTTGTTTTGTAAAATTTCAGTTTTAAATTCCATATCTTGTTTTAAACCTCTAGCAAGTACACTTGCTCTTTTGTCAATAAAAGTTTTAGTAAGTTCTTCATGCAATCTGTCTGAAAGTCTATCTTCTAAGTGTTTAGTTTTTTCTATCCAATAACTTTGATTTTCTACCCAATTATTTTTATTCGAAACATATGACCAAGTTCTGACATTTGCAATTCTATTTGATAAAGAATCTACATTTCCATCTAATTTATCTAGTTTCATAAGCTGTAATCTCATATAATCTTCAGAAATTAGTCTTTTTTTGCTAGTTAAAAATTTAAACACATTCCAAATTACCTCAAAATGATTTCCGTATGTTTTTTTAACAAAATCAGGTATTTGGCAACATTCCCATAAAAGCATTAAAGTTTTCTCATCAAATCCTATATTTAAAATTTTTTGATCTTTTAAAAAATATTTTAGCGCTTTTTCGTCCTCACATTCATGAATTTTTCTTAGCCATTCCACCTGAGGTTTTTCTTCCAAACTTTTAATTAAACTATTTGGATTATTAAAATTAAGATTTGAATTTCTCCAAAACA
Organism: uncultured Pelagibacteraceae bacterium; assembly: GCA_902566705.1. GTDB lineage: Bacteria > Pseudomonadota > Alphaproteobacteria > Pelagibacterales > Pelagibacteraceae > Pelagibacter. Next base: position 95,706 of record CACFJT010000002.1, on the reverse strand, counting down.
AAGTTCTAATTTCTTCAAATTTATGATTTTCTAATAACTCTACTTCCTCTGGAGGTATCTCTTTGCAATCACCAGTAATACCAAAACTTCCATCGTTAAGGTACCTTCCAGCTCTACCTGCTATTTGACCTATTTCAGAAAGATTTAATTTTCTTAATTTTTTTCCATCAAATTTCTTAACATTTGAAAAATAAACAAAATCTAAATCCATATTTATTCCCATTCCAATCGCATCAGTTGCCACTAAAAAATCAACATCGCCAGATTGATATAATTCAACTTGAGCATTTCTTGTTTTAGGGCTAAGTGATCCCATTACAATTGCTGCACCGCCCTTTTGTCTCCTTATTAACTCAGCAATGGCATAAACCTCCTCCGCTGAAAATGCAATGATTGCTGTTTTTCTGTCAATTCTTGATATTTTTTTATGACCAGCGTAGGTAAGTTTAGATAGTCTTTCTTTGTTAATAAATTCAATATCCCCATCTAATTTTGAAATGATATTTTTAATTGTACTTGAACCCATCAGCATTGTAAGTTTTTCTCCTCTCATATTCAAAAGTCTATCCGTAAAAATATGACCTCTTTCATGATCAGAGCACATTTGAATTTCGTCCACACCAACAAACTCCAGATGTTTGTCAATTGGCATAGATTCGACGGTACACAAAAAATATTTTGCATTGGTTGGAATTATTTTTTCTTCTCCAGTTATAAGTGCTACTTTATCTAAACTTATTTTCTTTATTACTTTGTCATATACTTCTCTTGCAAGTAATCTAAGTGGAAAGCCAATCATACCACTCTCAAATGAAAGCATAGTTTCAATAGCAAGATGGGTTTTGCCCGTATTGGTAGGACCCAGAACAGCTGTAATTTTACTTTTAGTCATTTCTATCTTTTGTGCTTCCTTTTTTTTACCTACCAGATATTGTTACAGCTAAAGAACAAAAATGGACTAAAACATGATCGAATCGGAGGGTAAAAAGTTCTCATTTTCTTATAAATAATAATGAGATTATCATAAATAAGATTAATTCTATATCAGTAATTTAATTTAATAAAATGAGTAAAAAACTTTGGCAACCCTCTTTGACTGAAAAAAGAAATTCCAATTTATTTGCTTTTGAAAATTATATTTCAAAAAACTTAAATAAAAAATTTAACAGAAATTATAAAAAGTTATTAAATTGGAGTATTAAAAATTCCCCTGAGTTTTGGAGTAAATTTTGGGATTTTAGCAAAATTAAAGGAACTAAAAGTAAAAAAAAATTTAAAAAATCAAAAATTTTTTATAAAAATTTATTTTTACCAGGTAGCAAATTGAACTTTGGTGAAAATTTATTGTCGAAAAACAATCAAGAAAAAGCAGTTACTTTTATAAGTGAAAATGGATTTAGAGAAGAAAGATCATGGAGACAATTAAATTTAAATACTAGTAAAATTTTAAAATTTTTTAAAAAAATAAATATTAAAAAAGGAGATAGAGTTGCAGCCTATATGCCTAATACTATTGAAACAGTTGAGGCATTCATTGCCACGACTTCTTTAGGGGGTATTTGGTCATCTTGTAGTCCTGATTTTGGCTCAAAAGGAGTTATAGAAAGATTTTCTCAAATTAAACCTAAAATTTTATTCATCACTGATCAGTATTTTTATAATGGAAAAAAAATAGATATTTTAAAAAGACTTCCAGAGATTTTAAAAACAATACCATCAATCAAAAGTGTTGTAATTAATAGTTATCCTGGAAAAAAGTTTATTAAGAATAAAAATAGATTTAAAAAAATTAATTTATTTAAATGGAATAAATTAATGCAAATTAATTCTAAAAAAATTGATTTTAAAAGATTTGATTTTGAAACAGAGTTAGCAATATTATATTCAAGCGGAACTACTGGAAAACCAAAATGTATATGTCACAGATCTGGTGGCGTTTTAATCCAGCACATGAAGGAACATCAATTACATTGTAATATTAAAGAAAATGATAACGTTTTTTATTTTACGACATGTGGATGGATGATGTGGAATTGGTTAGTTAGTTCATTGGCTTCTAGAGCCTCTATTGTTCTGTTTGATGGATATCCAATGTTTAAATCATCTGATTTGCTTTTGAAAATAGCACAAAAAGAAAAAATAACTTTATTCGGCATAAGCGCAAAGTATTTAGATGCTTTGAGAAAGCTTAAGCCAAAATTAAAATATAAATTCAAACTTAATAAGTTAAGAACAATTTGTTCAACTGGGTCACCTCTTTCAAAGGAAAGTTTTAAATATGTTTATAAGCACATCAAAAAAAATTTACACTTGTCATCTATTTCTGGTGGTACTGACATTGTTTCATGCTTTGTATTAGGAAATTTATATCAGCCAGTAAATATAGGAGAAATACAAAACAATGGTTTGGCTTTAGATGTAGATGTTCTAAGTGATAAAGGAAAATCTTTAAAAAATATTAGAGGAGAGCTTGTTTGTAAAAATTCCTTTCCATCAATGCCTTTAAAGTTTTGGAATGATAAAAATGATATTAAATTTAAGAATGCTTATTTCAATAAATTTAAAAATATATGGCACCATGGAGATTACGCGGAAAAAAAGAATAATGGTGGGTATATAATTCATGGAAGATCAGATACCACCTTAAATCCAGGAGGTGTTCGACTTGGAACAGCAGAGATATACTCAGAAGTTGAAAAGTTTAAAGAAATAAAAGAATCTATCGTTGTAGGACAATCATGGGATAATGATGTTAGAATAGTTTTATTTATTGTAATGAGCAAAAATTATTTATTAACAGCAGAATTAATTAACAAAATAAAATTACAAATAAAAAAAAATGCATCTCCTAGACATGTTCCAAATAAAATTATTGTTGTTAAAGATATTCCTCGAACAAAAAGTGGTAAAATAGTTGAACTTGCAGTTAAAAGTAAAATAGAAGGAACTGAAATTAAAAACATAGAAGCTTTAGCAAATCCCGAAGCCCTTGAACAATATGGTAATATAAAAGAATTAAATATTTAAATATAAAAAATTAACCACCAGGTCCTAAATTAGAAGGTTTTATTTTTATAATTTTCCATACACCTGATGCAGAAGTTATGATTTTATCATTACATTTTAGTTCACAAAATAAAAAGACAAGAGTATTTGTTTTTTTTAAAATTTTTGTATGACCAATAATTTCATCTCCAACTTTTGAAGCACCTATAAATTTAATATCTAAAGAAATGGTTACACATGGAGCATTTCCAGCAGCTCTATGTGCAGCAGTTCCTGCCCCTGCATCTATTAATGCGGATAAATAGCCTCCATGAGTTATTCCAGCAGCATTTAAATGATTTTCATTAATTGTTGACTTAAATTCGTATTCATTTTCTGAAATAGATCTAAATAAAACACCCCCATTGTGTTTCATAAATCCAGGTTTAATACTTATTTGCTCAAATTTATTACTCATAATTTTTTATAATACAAAAGTTAAGATTAATAAAATAATTAAAATAATTATAAAAAAATATATTACTGATTTTTGTAAGGATGCTTTTAAAAGCCAATCAAACATTTCTAATTCCTTTTTGGTGGACCGCCCAGAACTCGAATCTGGAGTCTCCCGGTTCGTAGCCGAGCGCCTTATCCAATTTGGCCAGCGGTCCATTAAAATAATATATTCCATATATCAAAGTTTTTGATGTAATTTAACTTATAAAATATTAAGTTAATTACTTTATGAACAAAAAACCTAACGATGTTGTTATTACATCTGCGCTAAGAACTCCAATAGGAAGTTATAAAGGATCATTAAAGAATCTTAGTGCATCAAAATTAGGGTCAATAGTAATTAAAGAGGTAATTTACAAATCAAAATTAGATGTAGATGAGATAGATGAAGTAATCATGGGGCATGTTTTAACTTCTGGACTTGGCCAAAATCCTGCTAGACAAGCATCGGTTGGAGCTGGAGTACCAGTTTCAAAACCTGCTCATATTGTCAATCAAGTTTGTGGATCTGGATTAAGATCTGTTGTTTCTGGTTATCAATCAATCAGCTTGGGAGAAAATCAAATAGTTGTTGCAGGTGGTCAAGAAAATATGTCTAGTGCTACTCATGCAATTTATTATAGAGAAGATAAAAAATTTTCTGAAAAAAAATTAGTAGATACAATGATAAAAGATGGTCTATTGGACTCTTTTAATGATTATCATATGGGTGTTACTGCTGAGAACGTTGCTGAGAAATATAAAATTTCAAGAGATGAACAAGATAATTTTTCTTTAAATTCTCAGAAAAAAGCAGAGAAAGCATACAGTGAAAATAAATTTCAGGATGAGCTGATTAAAGTACTAATTGAAGATGGTAATAAAAAATTTATTTTTGAAAAAGATGAACATCCTAGAGAAAATTTAAGTATAGATGATTTAAAAAAATTAAAAACAGTTTTCAAAGAAAATGGTACTGTAACACCTGGAAATTCTTCAGGTATAAATGATGGTGCAGCAGCCTTAGTTTTGATGTCAAGAAAACAAGCAGAAAAAAAATCCTTAGAGCCATTAGTTAAAATTGTATCTTGGGCTACTTGTGGTGTGGAACCTTCGTTAATGGGACTTGGACCCATACCTTCAATTCAAGAGGCTTTATCTAAAGCAAATTGGAAAATAGATGAAGTTGACTTATTTGAAATTAATGAAGCATTTGCAGCACAAAGTATTGCAGTAATTAAAGAATTAAAAATTCCTGAGAAAAAAGTGAATGTCAATGGAGGAGCAATTGCCTTAGGTCATCCGATTGGAGCTTCTGGTACAAGAATTTTGGTTACACTTATTTACGAAATGATAAAGCAAGATAAAAAAAAAGGTTGTGCGGCACTCTGTATAGGTGGTGGTATGGGAATAGCCATGTGTATTGAGAGGAGCTAAAAAGCTTAAATTTCATTTATTTTTTTATTTTTTGCATAATAAAAATATAAGATTAACGAAAAAACCTTATTAATGTGATAAAATAAAATCCAATAATGTTTTTTTGGGTATATAAAACATTTTAAAAATGAGCGAAAAATTACTTGTACCTGACATTGGTGACTTCGAAAATGTTGAGGTTATAGAGATACTTGTAAAAGCAGGCGATCAAATTAAAGAAAATGATCCAATAGTCACTATTGAAAGTGATAAATCAAGCGTTGAAATTCCCTCTACAGTTACTGGAAAAATAGATAGTGTAGCAGTTAAAGTTGGTGATAAAGTTTCCAAGGGAGATTTATTGCTTAACCTTACATCATCATCAAAAACATCATCAGAAAGTACTATACCTAAAGATACAGAAAATATAATTAAACAAGCTGAAGAAGCAATGGCTAAAAAAGAGGAAAAAGAAACTACTACTGAACCAATAATTGAGAAAAAACAATCTACAATTCAAGTTGTCAATGGTTCTGATATTGATCCACTTGAAACTCAAGATTGGTTGGAATCTTTATCTGCGGTAATTTCCAAAGATGGAAACCACAGAGCCCATTTCTTAATAAAAGAATTAATTAATAAAGCTTATCGTGAAGGAGCAAATATTCCTTACACTCAAAATACACCATACATTAATACAATACCTCCTGAGGCTGAAGTAAAATCTAGTGGTGATCAAAATATCGAAAGAAGAATAAGATCGTTAATTAGATGGAATGCGGCTGCAATGGTAGTACGTGCAAATAAAAAATATCCTGAGCTTGGTGGACATATTGGTACATTTGCATCTGCCGCAACATTATACGATGTAGGTATGAACCATTTTTGGAGAGCAAAAAATAACAAATTTGGTGGAGATTTAATTTATTTTCAAGGTCACAGTGCTCCAGGCATGTACGCAAGAGCTTTCTTAGAAGGTAGATTAAATGAAAAACAATTAGATAGTTTCAGACAGGAAGTAAAACCTGGGGGTCTATCGTCATATCCACACCCATGGTTGATGCCAAATTTTTGGCAGTTCCCTACTGTATCAATGGGGTTAGGCCCAATGCTTGCTATTTATCAAGCTAGATACATGAAATATTTAATTAATAGAGGTTTAATTAAGGATGAAGGAAGAAAGGTGTGGGCTTTTTTAGGCGATGGGGAGATGGATGAGCCTGAGTCAATGGGAGCTATTGGATTAGCTGCTAGAGAAAATTTAGATAATTTAATATTTGTAATTAATTGTAATCTTCAAAGATTAGATGGTCCAGTTAGAGGTAATGGTAAAATTATTCAAGAGCTTGAAGGAAGTTTTAGAGGATCAGGCTGGAATGTAATAAAAGTTATTTGGGGATCATATTGGGACTCATTAATTGTAAATGATAAAACTGGTCATTTGGTTAAAGCCATGAATGAGACGGTTGATGGTGAATACCAGGCAATGAAAGCAAGAGATGGTGCTTATGTTAGAGAAAAGTTTTTTGGAAAATATCCAGAAACACTTCAATTAGTATCAAGCATGTCAGATACAGATATCTGGAGGCTTAATAGAGGTGGACACGATCCTCATAAAGTTTTCGCTGCTTATGATAAAGCAACTAAACATCAAGGAACTCCAACAGTAATTATCGCAAAAACTATAAAAGGTTATGGTATGGGAAAGTCTGGTGAAAGTGTTAATACTACACACCAAACTAAAAAATTAGATGTTGATGATTTAATGTATTATAGAGATCGATTTGACGTTCCCTTAACAGACGAACAGGTAAGAAATATTGAATACTTTAGGCCTGACGAGAAATCTCCAGAAATTAAATATATTAAAGAAAGAAGAATTAAATTAGGTGGATATTTACCTGAACGTTCAACTTTTGCTAAACCAATTAAAGCGCCCTCAAAAGATATTTTTGATTTCATGAAAGTATCGACTGGTGAAAAAGAAATGTCTACCACTATGGCATTGGTAAGAATGTTAACAAATTTATTAAGGGATAAAAATATATCTCCTAGACTAGTTCCTATTATTCCTGATGAAGCAAGAACGTTTGGTATGGAAGGTTTTTTTCAAAAAATAGGAATTTACGCTCATGAGGGACAAAAATATGAACCTGAGGATGCAGCTCAATTAAGTTCTTACAGAGAGGATAAGAGCGGTCAAGTTTTAGAGGAAGGTATTAATGAAGCTGGTGCAATGTCTTCATGGATTGCTGCTGCCACTGCATATACTAATCATGATATTGAAATGATCCCTATTTATATATTTTATTCAATGTTTGGGTTTCAAAGAGTAGGAGATTTAGCTTGGGCTGCTGGAGACAGCCAGGCTAGAGGATTTTTGGTTGGTGCAACAGCTGGAAGGACAACACTAGCTGGAGAAGGTTTACAACACCAGGATGGACATAGTCATTTAATTGCATCGACTATTCCAAATTGTGTTACTTATGATCCCACATTTCATTATGAATTAGCTGTAATTTTTAGAGAGGGTTTAAGAAGAATGCATGAGAAAAATGAGAATGTTTTTTATTATATTACAACAATGAATGAAAATTATTCTCATCCAGAAATGCCAAAGGATAAAAATTGTGAAGAAGGTATTTTAAAGGGTATGTATAAAATAAAAGAATTTAACAAATACAAAAAGACTAAAATTCAACTTTTAGGTTCAGGAACAATATTGAGAGAAATGATATCAGCTGCAGAGATTTTACAAAATGATTATCAAATTGATAGTGAGATATGGAGTGTGACAAGTTTTAATGAATTAAGAAAAGATGGAATGGAAGTAGAAAGATACAATCTTTTAAACCCCGATAAAGAACCGAAAAAATCTTATGTTGAGAAATGCTTAGGCAAAACTGAAGGCCCAATAATGGCTGCATCGGACTATATGAGAATGAATTCAGATCAAATCAGACCTTATACTAGTAAAAGCTTTTATTCATTAGGAGCAGATGGTTTTGGAAGAAGTGATACAAGAAAAAATTTAAGAAAATTTTTTGAGGTAGATAAAGAACACTTGGTTGCTTATGGTTTAAGTATTTTAGCAAAAGAACAGCTTATAACTTCTAAATATGCAAAAGATGCAATGAAGAAGTATAATATTGATACTAATAAACCAATGCCAACAAAATTATAATGTCAGAAACTGAGATTAAAGTACCTAATATTGGAGATTTTAAAGATGTTGAGGTTATTGAGTTATTAGTAACTGAAGGTCAATTAATTAAAAAAAATGATGCCTTAATAACAATTGAAAGTGATAAATCTAGTGTAGAAATACCATCAAATTTAGAGGGTAAAATTAAAAATTTAAAAATAAAGATAGGAGATAAAGTTTCTGAAGGCGACTTAATTTTAACTTTAGAAAGTACTTCAGAAGTTAAAAAAGAAGAGATTAAAGAAAAACCAAAAATTGAAAAAGAGTTTAAAAAAATTGAGGTAATAAAACCAGAAATCCAAGAAAAAACACTATCTAAAAAAAATATTTCAGATATTGCATCTGCAAGTCCAAAAGCTAGAAAATTTGCTAGAGAACTTGGCGTAAATATTAATCAAGTATCTGGAAGTCAGAAAGATGGTAGAGTTGTTGAAGATGATATTAAAAAATTTGTATCCTTTAATTCAAAAAATGATGTTGTAGCAAAAGAAAGTAAACCTGATAAAATTAAAAACGAATTTGAACATTCTGATTTTGGTGAAATAGAGATTAAAGACATACCAAGAGTAAAAAAATTATCATCGAAATATCTTACAAATTCGTGGACAACAATTCCTCATGTTACAAATCATGATGAAGCTGACATAACTGAGATGGAAAGTTTTAGAAGTTCATTAAAAGATATGTATACTGGAGAAAAAATTAAAATTACACCTCTAGCCTTTATTATAAAGGCTCTAGTTGCATCTCTTAAGAAATTTCCTAGTTTTAATTCTTCTATTGACGAAATTGAGACTGGAAAAATGACTTTAAAAAAATATTACCATATTGGGATAGCAGTTGACACTCCAAATGGATTAATGGTTCCAAAAATAAGAAATGCAAATAACAAAAAAATTTCTCTGATAAGTAAAGAATTGAAAGAGGTAAGCGAACTTTGTAGAGATTTAAAAATTGATAAAAAAGAATTGTTTGGCGGCTCGATGACAATTACGAGTTTAGGTGGTATAGGAGGTTCATTTTTTACTCCTATAATTAATTATCCCGAAGTTGCTATCTTGGGAGTAGGAAGGTCAGAAAAAAAACAAATTTTTATGAATGGGAAGTTTCAAACAAGGACTATGTTGCCAATTTCTTTATCTTATGATCACAGAATTATTGATGGTGCTGAAGCAGCTAGATTTAATAATGATCTAAAAGAAAGCTTAGGCAAAAATTTTGCTTATAAATTAGCTGTCTAATTAAAAATGAGTAAATCCATATCATTATTTAGTGCTTTATTGTGCACTTTCATTTGGGGAACAACTTTTATCGCCCAAGATACGGGTATGGATAATATTGGCCCTTTTACATTTAATGCTGTGAGGTTTTTTGTTGGTTTTTTAGCAATAATTCCACTTATGATTTTATTTGAATTAAAAAATTTTAAATCAGAATTTAAATTAGATAAAAAAACTTTCATAATTTATTCATTATTAATTGGAATTTCTTTATTCTTAGGCTCAGCACTACAACAAGTTGCTTTGCTTTATACAGATGTTGCAAATGCTGCTTTTTTTACAATTTTTTATGTGCCGATGGTGCCGATTATCATTTTTTTGTTTAGTAAAAAATCAATACATTGGAGTGTATGGCCATCAGTAGTTCTATGTTTAATTGGAGGATATTTATTAACAAATTTTCATGATGCAACAGTAAGATTAGGAGATACTTTAGTTGTTCTTGGAGCTTTATTTTGGAGTACTCATATCATTTTTACTGGGATCATTATAAGTAAATACAATCTGCCACTTACTTTAGGAGCTGCGCAAACTTTAATTGTAGCTATTTTTTCATTTATAATTGGAATTATTTATGAAGAATTTATTTTAAGTAATATTTTAATGGAAATTTATTCAATTTTATATGCAGGTATATTATCTGGTGGATTTGCATTTGTATTACAAATTTATGCCCAGCGTAATATTACTCCAGCACCTGCAGCTATAATTTTTTCTCTTGAAGGTGTGTTTGCGACTATAGCTGCCTGGTTTATTTTAAATCAAATTTTAGGTATTAATAATTTACTTGGATGCTTTTTTATTTTATGTGGTGTTCTCTTGTCTCAATTACTACCTTTAATTAAAAAGAAATATACTTAGTAAATTAAACTAAATAAAATAAAAGCAATTATAATTCTATAAATAACAAATGCATTCATTGAAAATTTATTTATATAAATTAAAAAGAATTTAACTGTTAGAAAAGAAAAAACAAAAGAAGATATAATTGCAATAATTATTAAGTAATTAAATTCAATTGACTGTCCAAAAACATCTTTTAAGCTTAATGCACTAGCTCCCACTAATGCTGGGATAGAAAGTAAAAAAGATATTTTACTAGAGTCAACTCTATTAAATTTTAAAATTCTTGCAGCTGTAATTGTAATTCCTGCCCTACTGACACCTGGTATAAGTGATAAAATTTGAAAAATACCAATAAATATAATTGACTGAAAGTTTAAGTTTGTAGAAATTTTTTTATTGAAACTACTTTTGTCTGAGAGATATAATATAATTGCGAATACAAATGTAGTCCATGCTATAATTTCTATGTTTCTTAACTGATAAATTAAACCTGTACTATAAAGTATATAGCCAACAATTACTAAAGGAATAGATCCAAGTATAATTAAACTTAACAGTCTTTTATTTTTTCTAGCATCAAACAGTTCATCTTTAAAAAAATAAATTATTGCTATTAATGATCCTAGATGTAGGCTGATATCAATAAGCAAAGAACTAGATTTAAATTCATATAAAGTAGAAACTAAAATTAAATGAGCAGAAGAACTAATAGGAAGAAATTCTGATATTCCTTGAATTGCAGAGAGAATTAGAACTTCTATGATATTTTGAAACATTATTTCTTCGTAACTTATAAAGTATTTATTTAAAACAATTCGATTTAAGCATAATAGCTATGCAAAAACTAAAAACTTGTTTATTGGCGGTAATAATTTAAAAATTAAGGTCAATACATATGACCTATTTTATGCTTTATATACATAAATCAAGGTATATTTTGCCAAAAATTAAATAATATTATGCCAGATAAAATGCTTAAATTTGTTAAAATAGGTCAACAAACTCCACCTAAAAGGGAAGTTGGTATCAGAAAGAAAGATTTTAACGAAATTTATGATGAGTATATCAATGAAAAAGCCAAAGAACAGTCAAGTAGGTGTTCGCAATGTGGAGTACCTTTTTGCCAAGTTCATTGTCCTTTAAGTAACAACATTCCAGATTGGCTTAAACTTACAGCTGAGGGAAGATTAAAAGAGGCGTATGAATTATCCCAAAGCACAAACAATATGCCTGAAGTATGTGGCCGAATTTGCCCCCAAGATAGATTATGCGAGGGAAATTGCGTAATTGAACAGTCTGGTCATGGAACAGTAACAATTGGATCAGTAGAAAAATATATTACAGATAATGCTTGGGCTCAGGGCTGGGTAAAACCAATTAAGGTAACGAACGAAAAAAATCAAAGCGTAGGAATTATTGGAGCAGGTCCTGCCGGACTAGCTGCTGCAGAACAATTAAGAAAAAATGGTTATAAAATTACTGTCTACGATAGATATGATAGAGCAGGAGGATTATTAATTTATGGAATTCCAAATTTTAAATTAGAAAAAGAAGTTGTAGAGCGAAGAACAAAACTCTTAAAGGATGGAGGAATTGAGTTTGTTCAAAATTTTGAAGTTGGTAAGGATGCAAGCCTAGATCAATTGAGAAAAAAACACGATGCAATTTTAATTGCAACAGGAGTTTATAAAGCAAGAGAAGTAAACTTACCTGGAAATGATCTTGATAATATTTTTCCTGCAATGGATTTTTTAACAGCATCTAATAAAAAAGGTCTAGGAGATGATGTTGAGTTGTTTGATAAAGGAATTTTAAACGCAGAAGGTAAAGATGTTGTTGTAATCGGTGGAGGTGACACAGCAATGGATTGTGTAAGAACTTCTATAAGACAAAAGGCAAAATCTGTTAAATGTTTGTATAGAAGAGACAAAGAAAATATGCCAGGATCTGCTAGAGAAGTTGCAAATGCAGAAGAAGAAGGCGTTGAGTTTGTTTGGTTATCAAGTCCTAAAGAATTTAAAGGTACAAATAAAGTAGAAAAAATAATTGTAGATCAAATTAAACTAGGTGATCCAGACGAGACAGGAAGAAGAAAGCCGCAAGTACAAGAAGGCTCAAGTTACGAAACAAAAGCAGATATGGTTATTAAAGCACTAGGTTTTGATCCTGAGGATTTACCAAATTTATTTGATAGTAGTGAATTACAAGTAACAAAGTGGGGAACTATTAAAACAAATTTTGATACTATGGAAACAAATATAAAAGGGGTGTTTGCTGCTGGTGATATAGTTAGAGGAGCTTCATTAGTTGTTTGGGCAATAAAAGATGGAAGAGATGCAGCAGCTTCAATTAAAACTTATCTAGAGAGTAAATCTAAACTGGAAAAAAGAGTGGCTTAATGGAAAATTATAAAAAGAACCTTCACCTTTTAAAAGAAAATAATGTTTATTCAGAAGACATGGAGCATGATGCTTGTGGTGTTGGTATAATTGCATCAACTGAAGGTAAAAAATCCCGTGAAGTTGTAGAGTATGGTATTGAAGCATTAAAAGCTGTTTGGCATAGAGGCGCTGTAGATGCTGATGGGAAAACTGGTGATGGAGCTGGAATTCATGTTGAAATACCGAAAGATTTCTTTGTTGAAAAGATAGAAGTGACAGGACACACACATGACAATTCTGAAATATGTGTGGGCATGATATTTCTGCCTCGGAATGATTACGCAGCACAAGAAAGTTGCAAAACTATTGTAGAAAGTGAATTAACAAAAAATGATTTTAGTATTTATGGTTGGAGACAAGTTCCAGTTAATCCAAAAGTTTTAGGAGAAAAGGCATTTCAAACAATGCCTGAAATTATCCAAGTATTGTTTAAACCTCATAATCCAGAATTAACAAATAAAGATTTAGAAAGAAAAATTTATGAAACTAGGAGAAAGATAGAAAATGAAGCTTTTAAAAAATCTTTAAACAATTTTTATATTTGTTCATTGAGCTCTAAGTCAATTATTTATAAAGGAATGTTCTTAGCTGAAGCTATCTCAGACTTCTACCTTGATCTAAAAGATGAGAGATTTGTTTCAAGGTTTGCTATTTTTCACCAAAGATTTTCAACAAACACAGCACCTAGCTGGAATTTAGCTCAACCCTTTAGAGCTATTGCGCATAATGGAGAAATTAATACTTATAGAGGAAATAAAAATTGGATGAAAGTTCATGAACAAGAGATGAATAGTCCTCTTTTTAATGACGTTGAAAATTTAAAACCTGTTATACAACAGGGAGCATCAGACTCTGCTGCATTAGACAATGTTTTTGAATTACTAAATATTTCTGGTCAGCCTGCTCCTTTGGCGAAGCTTATGTTAGTTCCAGATGCATGGTCTAAAAAAAATAAAACTTTACCAAAAGATCACCAACAATTATTTAATTTTTTAAACAGCACTATGGAGCCATGGGATGGACCAGCAGCTATTGCTGGAACTGATAATGAGTGGGTTATAGCAGCAAATGATAGAAATGGATTAAGACCTTTAAGATACGCAATTACAAAAGATAAATTTCTATTTGCAGGATCTGAAACAGGAATGATTGAATTAAATGAAAAAAGAATTTTATCAAAGGGCAGATTGGGTCCTGGGGAAATAATTGGAGTTAGAATAGAAAAAGGAAAAGTATTTACTAACAAGCAAATAAAAGATTATCTAGCTAAAGAATATAAACACTTTAATTCACAAATTATCGATCTAGATGATAAGCTAACTATTTCAGATGAAAAAAATTCCTTTTCGGGAGATGATTTAAGAAGAAGGCAATATACTTTTGGAATAAGCTTAGAAGATCTTGAGTTGATACTGCATCCTATGGCAGAGGATGCAAAAGAAGCAACTGGATCTATGGGAGACGATACTCCTTTAGCTGTATTGTCAGATAGATATAGACCTTTATATCACTTTTTTAGACAAAACTTTAGTCAGGTTACAAACCCCCCAATAGACTCTTTAAGAGAAAATAAAGTAATGAGCCTTAAAACAAGATTTGGAAATCTTGGAAATATTTTAAATTTTGATAATTTAACAAAGCAAAATATTTATGTTTTAAATAGTCCAATATTATCAAATTCTCAGTTTGAAAAATTTATAGATTTTTTTGGCAACAATTCATCTGTAATTGATTGTACTTTTTCTGAGGAAGAAACTTTATTTGATTCAATTAAAAAGATTCAAAAAGAGGCTGAAATTGCAGTAAGACAGGGAGTTACTCAATTGATTTTAAGTGACAAAGAGCTTTCTAACTCAAAACTTCCAATACCAATGCTTTTAGCAGTTGGATCAATTAACTCATTCCTTATTGAAAAAAAATTAAGAGGATATGTTTCAATCAATGTTCAATCAGGAGAGGCATTAGATACACACTCTTTTGCAACCTTAATAGGAGTTGGGGCAACTACTGTAAATCCTTATTTAGCATTTGATAGTTTATTTCAGCGTTATGAAAAGAAATTATTTGGTCAATTTAGTTTTGATGAATGTGTGGAAAGATACATAAAATCTGTAAACGCAGGTCTATTAAAAATTATGTCAAAGATGGGTATTTCGGTTCTAAGTTCTTATAGAGGTGGATGTAACTTTGAAACTGTAGGGTTAAGCAGAACAATTGTGGCAGATTATTTTCCAGGAGTTGTCTCTAAAATTTCTGGTATTGGACTTACGGGTATAGAAAAAAAAATTAGAGAAATTCATAAAGAGGCATTTGAAAGTTCTGAGACTATTTTACCGATAGGTGGTATATACAGATATCGTAAAAATGGTGAAACACATCAATATCAGGGAAAATTAATTCATTTACTTCAAAGCGCTGTAGGATCTAATTCTTATGATGCTTATAAAAGATATGCAAACGGTATATATAGCTTACCACCTATCAATCTTAGAGACTTAATTGACTTTAGAGAAAAAAAATTAAGTGGGCCAATAGAAATTTCTGAGGTTGAACCAATAGAAAATATTTTAAAAAGATTTGGAAGTGGAAGCATGTCTCATGGAGCTTTATCTAAAGAGGCACATGAAACTCTAGCAACTGGCATGAATAGGATCAAAGGTGCTTCATGTAGTGGTGAGGGTGGTGAAGACGCAAGTAGATTTAAAGTTTTAGATAATGGTGATAGCGCAAACTCAAGAGTTAAACAAATAGCTTCTGCAAGATTTGGAGTAACAGTTAATTATCTTAATAATTGTAATGAGATAGAAATTAAAATTGCACAGGGTGCTAAGCCTGGTGAGGGGGGACAATTGCCAGGATTTAAAGTAACACAAGAGATTGCTAAACTTAGACATTCGACTCCTGGAGTAACTTTAATATCACCACCACCACATCATGATATTTATTCAATTGAAGACCTTGCACAGTTAATTTATGATTTGAAACAGATAAATCCTAAAGCAAGAATAGGAGTTAAATTAGTTGCTTCTTCTGGTGTAGGAACCATTGCAGCTGGTGTAGCGAAAGCAAAAGCAGATATAATATTAATTTCTGGACATAATGGTGGAACAGGAGCAACACCTCAAACAAGTGTTAAGTACGTTGGAATACCGTGGGAAATGGGTTTAACAGAGGCGAACCAAGTATTAACTTTAAATAATCTTAGACACAAAGTTACATTAAGGACAGATGGTGGAATTAAAACTGGAAGAGATGTGGTGATAGCAGCAATGATGGGTGCTGAAGAATATGGTGTTGCTACTACGGCATTAGTTGCAATGGGATGTATAATGGTAAGGCAGTGTCATTCTAATACATGTCCAGTAGGAGTTTGTACACAAGATGAAAAGCTCAGAGAAAAATTCACTGGAACTCCAGAAAAAGTAGTTAATCTTTTTACATTTATAGCCACTGAAGTAAGAGAGATATTAGCAAATTTAGGTTTTAAATCATTAAATGAGGTGATTGGTAGGACAGATTTGCTTAAACAAATTAGTAAAGGTTCTCCAAATTTAGATGATCTAGATTTAAATCCTTTATTTGTTCAAGCTGACACTGGAAGTAATCCAAGGTTTTGTGAGGATCAAGAAATAAATAGTGTACCAGATACTCTAGATCATGAAATTTGGCCAGAAATTGAAAAAGCTTTAGATAATTCTGAAAAAATTGAAAAAGAATATCAAATAAAAAATACTCATAGGGCAGTAGGCACAAGAATTTCTCATCATTTATATAAAAAATATGGTTACGAAAAACTTGACAAAAACTTTTTAGTCTTAAATTTCAAAGGATCAGCGGGTCAATCATTTGGTGCGTTTTCTTCAAAAGGTTTAAAGCTTGTATTAAAGGGAGATGCTAATGATTATGTTGGTAAAGGTTTGTCAGGAGCCACAATTGTAATAAAATTACCTGAAGAGAGTAATTTGGTTTCAAATGAGAATACAATTTTAGGAAACACTGTTCTTTATGGAGCTACTTCAGGAAAACTTTTTGCCGCTGGCCAAGCTGGCGAAAGATTTTCTGTTAGAAATTCTGGTGCAATTACAGTAATTGAAGGATGTGATTCTAATGGATGTGAATATATGACTGGTGGAACTGTCGTAATTTTAGGAGATGTTGGTGATAATTTTGCAGCTGGTATGACAGGAGGAATGGCCTTTATATACGACAAAACTCAACAATTAGAAAAGAAAGTAAATCAAGAGTCAGTTGTTTGGCAAAATGTAGAGACAGATTATTGGAAAGAATATCTTAAAAATTTAGTCAGTGAGCATTTCAAAGAAACTGAATCTCAATTATCAAAAAAAATAATTGAAAACTTTGATGATGAATTAAATAATTTTGTTCAGGTATGTCCCAAAGAAATGTTGGATAAATTAAAAAATCCAATTACTTTAAAAAAAGATATAAAAAAAGTTAGCTAAATTAATAATTTAAGCTCTTTCAAAATTATATTAAGCGATTTTTTATTTGATAAACTATGATCACCTTTTTTTATAATATTTAATTTTTTCTTAGCTTTTGGAAATAATTTTAAAACTTTTCTTGAATATAAAACTGGAACTGCCTCATCTTTTTCACCATGTACCATTGTTACTTTAATATTTGAATTAATTTTCTTGTTTAAGACTTTGTTTTTTCTTCCATCTTTTATTAGTTGTAGAGTAATGGGATATTCATAATTTCCGTGTTTTAATTGATAAATGCCATTACGAATTGTTTCTTCTTTCATTTTTTTAGTAAATTTTTTCCACATTAAATTTTCTAAAAATTCGGGAGCAGCCCCTATTCCTAAAAATCCTTTAATCTGTTTTTTGAAAATTTTGAATTGATTTAGTGAAATCCATGCTCCCATACTTGAACCAATAAGTACAAATTCTTTTTTTTTGATGTATTTTTTTATTAAAATTGAGGTTTCTTTACTCCATTTTGAAATATTTCCATTTACAAATTTTCCACTAGATTTACCATGTCCAGAGTATTCTAATGCCAAAAAACTTATTTTATTTTTTTTAGCAAATTTTAAAAATGCATTTGGTTTTTTTCCTTCAAGATCTGACATAAAGCCATGCAAAAAAACTATAAAAGAACTATTTTTAAAAATTTTGGAAATATGTCTGATTTTCTTTGTATTTGATATTTGATGAAATCTGAAATTTGTCATAATCATTTATAAGTTTTGTCTATTAATATATAATCATACCAAATGTCATCTGATTTAAAAGTTTTACAGGTAATTCCAAAATTAGGTTATGGAGGTGCTGAAACAGGGTGTTATGATATTGCGCATTATTTACCAGAAAATAATTGTAAATCATTTATTGTAACAAGTGGGGGTGAATTACTAAAATTTGTAGATAGAAAAAAAGTTAAAATATATAGACTTCCAGTACAAAGCAAAAATCCTTTGCTAATTTTAATTAATGCTTTCATCTTAATTGGGATAATTTTAGTTCATAATATTTCTATTGTTCACGCGAGAAGTAGAGCACCTGCTTGGTCATGTTTGTTAGCAACAAAAATCACAGGACGAAAATTTGTAACTACATTTCATGGAACATACAATTTTAAGAGTAATATAAAAAAAATTTATAATTCAGTAATGACTAGAGCAGATTTAATAATTGCTGGATCTAATTTTATTTTTTCTCATGTTAAAAAAAATTATTCAAAATATTTAAATGAGAAAAAAAAATTAATGGTTATTTTTAGAGGAATAAACGTCGACTACTTTGACCCAACAACCAAAATTGAAACTGATGAAAAAAAATTATTAAAAAAATGGGACATTGAAAAAGATAAAAAAATTATACTTTTACCTGGTAGGTTAACTTATTGGAAAGGACAGGAAGTTTTTATAGAGGCAATTAATTTAGTAAATATAGAGCTGGGTTATGAAGCATTTTATGCTGTCATTCTAGGTAGTGATCAAGGTAGAGATTTATATAAGAAAAAATTAATAAGACTTTCAGAGAAATACAGATTGTCTAAACAAATAAGATTCATAGATAATTGCAACGATATGGCTTTAGCTTATAAAGTATCAGATATTATTGTTTCAGCTTCAACCGAACCAGAGGCTTTTGGTAGAGTTGCAGTTGAGGCACAATCGATGGAAAAACCAATTATAGCAAGTAACATTGGAGGTTCTAATGAAACAATAATTGATGAAAAAACTGGTTTTTTATATGAGGCAGGAAATACTAAATCATTAAGTAACAAAATATTAAGAACTCTAAACATGAATGAAACTCTATTAAAATCAATTGGTAATGAGGGAAGAAAAAACATAGTTCAAAAATTTAATGTTGAAAAAATGTGCTTTTCTACTTATTCAGAGTATAAGAAATTATTAAATTAAATGCCGATAATAACATTACCTGACGGAAACAATATTGATTTTCCTAATAAAGTTACTGGACTAGAAGTAGCTCAAAAAATTAGTAAATCATTAGCTAAACAAGCCATGGTCATAAGTATTGATGGTGAACTTAAAGATCTTGATTTTCTAATTGAAAATGATTGTTCTGTGAAAATTTTTACCTCAAAAAATCCTGAGGGCTTGGAAACTATAAGGCATGATACAGCTCATATTTTAGCTATGGCTGTTCAAGAGTTATTTCCTGGTACACAAGTTACAATTGGACCAGTAATTGAAAATGGATTTTATTATGATTTTGCCAGAAAAGAACCATTTACAGAGGATGATCTGATTAAAATTGAGAATAAGATGAAAGAGATTGTTGATAGGAATGAAATAACAAAAAGAGAAGTTTGGGATAGAAATAAAGCAATTAGCCATTTTAAAAAAAAAGGAGAAATTTATAAAGCAGAGCTGATTGAATCAATACCTGAAAACGAGGATGTATCAATTTATTTTCATGGAGAATGGCATGATTTATGTAGAGGTCCACATCTTTCTTCCACAGGTAAAATTGGAAAATATTTTAAACTTACAAAAGTATCAGGAGCATATTGGAGAGGAGACTCTAAAAATGAAATGTTGCAACGAATATATGGGACGAGTTGGGCAACTCAAAAAGACCTAGATGAATACTTGAAAAGAATAGAAGAAGCAGAAAAAAGAGACCATAGAAAATTAGGTAAAGAAATGGATTTATTTCATTTTAGAGAAGAAAGCCCTGGCTCAGTATTTTGGCATGAAAGAGGATGGGGTTTATTTCAAAAGCTCATTAACTATATGAGAAGCAAACAAGATGCTGCTGGTTATAAAGAGGTAAATACTCCAGAGGTACTAGATAGACAACTTTGGGAAAAATCTGGACATTGGGAAAAATATGGAGAAAACATGTATACTTCTGAAACACCAGATCAGAAAGTTTTTGCAATAAAACCGATGAATTGTCCTGGTCATATACAGGTATTTAATCAAGGCTTAAAAAGTTACAGAGATCTTCCTTTACGTTTTGCCGAGTTTGGAAAAGTTCATCGATATGAGCCATCAGGCGCTTTACATGGGTTATTAAGAGTAAGAGCCTTTACTCAAGATGATGCCCATATTTTTTGTACAGAAGATCAAATTACTAGTGAATGTTTAATTGTTACAAATTTAATACTAGATATTTATAAAGACCTTGGTTTTGAAAATGTAATTCTAAAATATGCAGACAGACCAGAAGTAAGAGTTGGAGACGATGCAGTGTGGGATAAAGCAGAAGCCTCTTTGATTGAAGCTGTTAAAGCTTCTAAATTAGAATATACTATTAATAAAGGTGAGGGAGCATTTTATGGTCCTAAAATTGAATTTGTTTTGCGAGATGCTATTGGCAGAGATTGGCAATGTGGAACTTTGCAAGTAGATTTAAATTTACCTGGAAGATTAGATGCTTCTTATGTTGACAAAGATGGAACTAAAAAAGTTCCCGTTATGTTGCATAGAGCACTATTTGGTTCTCTAGAGAGATTTATTGGAATTTTAATTGAAAATTATGCAGGCAAGTTTCCATTTTGGATATCTCCATTGCAGACTATGGTGATACCTATTTCAGATGAATTCAATGACTACGCAGTCGAGGTGTCAAATAAAATTAAAAAATCAGGTATAAGTTCTGCGGTAGATTTAAAAAATCATAATTTAAATTATAAAATTAGAGATCATTCTTTAGCAAAAATACCGCTTTTATTAATTTGTGGTAAAAAAGAAGTTGACTCCAATTCAGTAACGATTAGAAGATTAGACTCTAACAAACAAGAAAATATGGGTATAGATCAATTCTTAAAAACATTCTCTGCTTTAAACAAAGTATCATCAAACTAAGTGGCAGATTTCAAACAAAATTATTTTCAAAGAAGAACTAAGGACAGAGGTCCAAGATCTAATAATAGAATTTCTTCTCCTGATGTACAAGTTATTGCAAGCGATGGAGAAAATCTTGGAGTTATGAATACTAATGAAGCTATTTCCACGGCAAAGAATCAAGGTTTAGATTTAATTGAAATAGCGCCTAATGCAAATCCTCCTGTGTGTAAAATAATGGATATGGGCAAATATAAGTATGATGCTCAGAAAAAAGCAAATCTTGCAAAAAAAAAACAAAAAATTGTTTCATTAAAAGAAATTAAAATGAGACCCGTTACGGAAACTCATGATTATGAGTTTAAAGTCAAAAATGCTAAAAAATTTATAGCTAAAGGAGATAAAGTCAAATTTACTATAAGATTTAAAGGTAGAGAGCTTCAGCATTCCCATCTAGGAAATGAACTAATGGGCAAAATTAAAGAGGACATGAAGGAGATTGGCAAGGTAGAACTGCATCCTAAGTTTGATGGGAAGCAAATGATCATG
Source organism: uncultured Pelagibacteraceae bacterium (assembly GCA_902566705.1). GTDB lineage: Bacteria > Pseudomonadota > Alphaproteobacteria > Pelagibacterales > Pelagibacteraceae > Pelagibacter. The sequence continues at coordinate 74,190 of CACFJT010000002.1, read as the reverse complement.
GTAATTCAGCCTTTATAACCCTTAATAGAGGTTGTAAAATTATATCTTTCTTTGTATAAGTCCGCTGAATTATGCCAAAACTAAAAACAAAAAGCTCAGCAAAAAAAAGATTTAAAATATCCGCAAAGGGTAAAGTTATTTCTGCTCAAGCAGGTAAAAGACATGGTATGATCAAAAGAACGAATTCACAAATAAGAAAACTAAGAGGCACTACAACATTGTCTAAACAAGATGGAAAAATTGTTAAGTCATACATGCCTTACAGTTTAAGAGGTTAATAATGGCAAGAGTTAAAAGAGGTGTAACTAGTAAAGCTAAACATAAAAAAGTTTTAAAAGCTGTAAAAGGTCAATGGGGTAGAAGAAAAAATACCATTAGAGTTGCTAAGCAAGCTATGGAAAAATCCATGCAATACGCTTACAGAGACAGAAGAAATAAAAAAAGAGATTTTAAATCATTGTGGATCCAGAGAATCAACGCTGGAGTTAGAGCTGAAGGCTTAACTTATTCAAAATTTATCAATGGATTAAATAAATGTGGTATAGCAATAGATAGAAAAATTCTTGCTGAAATTGCTTACGATAGCCCAGAAGCGTTTAAAACAATTGTCCAAAAAGCTCAATCAGCTTTAAATTAATCTTCGCTATTGTTTTTATTTCTTAAGGAAATAATCTACTAATATGTCAGAGATAAAAAATATTAGAGATCGGTTTATATCAAAGCTTGAAAATGATTTAAACATTGATCAAATAAATGAAATCAAAACTGAACTCTTTGGTAAAAGTGGTTTAATTTCATCAAAATTTAAAACAATAGGATCTATTCCAGAAACTGAAAGAAAAAAATTTGCATCAGATTTAAATCAAGTTAAAGACGAAATTCAGAATCTGATAACTTCTAAAATTAGTCAGATAGAAGGAAAAAAAATAAACGAAAAATTAGAAAAAGAAAAAGTTGATATAACTTTACCTGAAAGACCATTTGTTAGAGGAAAAGTTCATCCGGTATCACAAACTATTGATGAAATTTCATCTATTTTTTCTGAAATAGGATTTAGTGTTGAGGAAGGCCCTGATGTTGAAAATGAATATAACAACTTTACTGCTTTAAACACACCTGACAATCATCCAGCTAGGGATATGCATGATACTTTTTACTTGGATGAAAACAAAGAGGTTTTGCTACGAACTCATACTTCACCGGTTCAAATTAGAACTATGCTAAAAGACAAACCCCCATTTAAGATCATTGCTCCTGGCAGAACTTATAGATCCGATAGTGATCAAACACACGCACCAATGTTTCATCAAGTAGAAGGTTTACATATTGATACAAATATTAATATGGGGCATTTGAAAGGATGTTTGGATTATTTTATTAAAGAATTTTTTGAAGTCAAAAAAATTAAAATGAGATTTAGACCTAGTCATTTTCCATTCACAGAACCATCTGCAGAAGTCGATATTGGTTATGAAATAAAAGATGGCAAAATAATTATTGGAGAAGGAGATAAGTGGCTTGAAATTTTAGGCTGTGGCATGGTACATCCTAATGTTTTAAGAAATGTAAAAGTAGATCCTTCTAAATATCAAGGATATGCCTTTGGCATAGGTATAGACCGATTAGCAATGCTTAAATATGGCATTAATGATTTAAGAGCGTTTTTTGATTGTGATTACAGATGGCTAAATCATTTTGGTTTTGATCCGCTTGATGTTCCTTCAAATTACAGAGGTTTAAGCAGATGAAGATCACATATGATTGGTTAAAAGATCATTTAAAAATAAGCGCAAAAGAAGATAAACTTCTTGAGAAACTAACAGACATAGGTCTTGAGGTCGAGAGTATAGAAAATTTATCTGAAGGATTAGATTTATTTAAAGTAGCAAAAATCATAAAAACAGAAAAACACCCAAACGCAGATAGGCTTAAAGTTTGCGATGTTGATGTTGGTAATAAAGAAATCAAAAAAGTTGTTTGTGGGGCTGCAAATGCAAGAAAGGGTCTTCTTACTGTGTATGCTCCACCAGGTGCAATTATCCCAAAAAACAAAACTAAACTTGTTGTTGCTAAAATTAGAGATGTTATATCTTATGGAATGCTTTGTTCTGAATCTGAATTAAATTTATCAGACGAAAGTGACGGAATTACTGAATTATCATTTTCAAAATATGCAAAAAATATTGGAAAAAGTTATTTTTCGAAACCAAGTTCCAATCTTATAGATTTATCAATTACGCCAAATAGACCAGACTGTCTTGGTGTTAGGGGGATAGCGAGAGATCTATCAGCAGCAGGTTTTGGAAACTTAAAACCAGAAAAAGATAAAAAAATTAAATCTAATAAAAAACAGGCCTTAAAAGTAAAAATAACAAAAGAAAAAAATCAAGGCTGTTTATCTTTTGGCAGCTGCTTAATAACTAACGTCAAAAATACAGAAAGTCCTCAATGGCTGAAAAATAAATTAATTTCTATAGGCCAAAAACCAATATCTGCAATTGTAGATATTACAAATTATGTCATGATTGATATTAATCGTCCTTTGCATGCATATGATGCTGATAAAATTGATAAGGGAATAATTGTTAGAAATTCAAAATCAGGAGAAGAATTTACTGCTCTAGATAATAAAAATTATAAACTAGATGATGGAATGTGTGTAATAAGTGATAACAAAGGTGTCTTAGGCCTAGGAGGAATTATTGGAGGAACAAGATCTGGTACAGAGTTAGATACAAAAAATGTTCTATTAGAATCTGCTTATTTTGATCCAAGATCAATTAGAAAAACTGCAAAAAAATTGAATATCGATACAGATGCTAAATTTAGATTTGAAAGAGGTGTTGATCAGTTATCTATTGAAGTTGGATTAAATAAAGCAGCTTTTTTAATTAAGGAAATTTGTGGTGGTGAAATTAGCAAAGTAGATATTCAAAAAATTGAAACTTATAAAAACAAAGTCATAAAATTTGAACCTAAAACGTTTGAAAAAATTACTGGTTTTAAAATTTCAAACAAGGAAATGGTTAACATTTTTGAAAAACTTGGTTTTAAATTAAAAAAAGAAAAAAAATTTATTAAATTATCAGTTCCATCTTGGAGACCAGATATCGTTCAAGAAATTGATATAGTTGAGGAACTTGTAAGAATTAGTGGCTATGAAAAAATAAAAATAGAAAATCCTATTAAAGAAAGATCAAAAAATACTTTAAATCCAACTCAAAAGTTATTTCATTTTCTTCAAAGAGCAGTAGCATCTAAAGGATATCTGGAGGCTATTACTTGGTCGTTTACAGATTCAAAATATAACGATCACTTTAAAGAGGACAATAAAGAAATAAAAATTGTAAATCCAATTAGCACTGAATTGGGAGTATTAAGAAATTCTATTTTTTCAAATTTAGTTATGTACATGAGCAAAAACCTAGATAGAGGAATTAAAGATTTATCAATATTTGAAATAGGACCAACATTTTATGGTTCACAACCTGGAGCTCAAAATACAGTTGTTTGTGGTTTGTCAGCTGGCAAAAAATCTAGACTTTCATGGATTGAAAAAGAGAGAAATATAGATGTTTTTGATATCAAAAGAGACGTTATACAAACTTTAGCAGAAGCTGGTTATGATACAGAAAAATTTTTTATTGATGATGAAAGCCCTAGTTATTTTCATCCAGGAAAATCAGGAAGAATATTTTTAAATAAGGGAAAAGATAAGGTAGCTGCTTATTTTGGTGAAATTCATCCAAACATTATCAAAACACTAGATATTAAAACAGAGACTTTAGTAGGTTTTGAAATATTTCTAGATAATTTAAAATTGTCAAAAAAATCTTTAAAAGATCAAAAACCAAAATATTCAGTATCTGACTTTCAAAAATCTGAAAGAGATTTTGCATTTATTATTGATAAAAAAATAAGTGTGCAAGATTTAGTAAGTGTGATAGCAAATATTGATAAAAACTTAATTTCAAATATTAAAGTTTTTGACGTATATCAAGGAGATAATATTCCTGAAAATCAAAAATCAATTGCTATCAGTGTAACAATTCAATCATTTGAAAAAACTTTAACGGATAATGATTTAGAAAAAATTAATAATTTGATAATAGAAACAGTTGAAAATAAAACTGGTGCTAAAATCCGTTCCTAAAAAAAATAATGAGTACAATTGATAATATAAGAAATTTTGCAATCATTGCGCATATTGATCATGGAAAATCTACTATAGCCGATAGAATTATTCATAATTGTGGTGGATTAACAGAAAGAGAGATGAAAGCTCAAGTTTTGGACTCTATGGATATTGAACGTGAAAGAGGAATCACAATTAAAGCTCAAACTGTAAAACTAAATTACAAAGCTAAAAATGGAAAAAATTATGTTTTAAATATTATTGATACCCCAGGCCATGTTGATTTCAGTTATGAAGTTAGTAGATCATTATATGCATGTGAAGGTTCAATTTTAATTGTAGATAGTACTCAAGGTGTAGAAGCTCAAACTTTAGCAAATGTTTACCAAGCTTTAGATACTAACCATGAGATTGTACCAGTTTTAAATAAGGTTGATTTACCTGCATCAGATTTAGATAGAACAAAAAAACAAATTGAAGAAGTGATAGGAATTGATACTGAAAATTCAATTCCGTGTTCAGGTAAAACTGGTGAAGGTATAGAGGATATTTTAGAACAAATAATAACAACATTGCCTGCACCAAAAGGAGAAAGCTCAGCCGATCTAAAATGTTTATTAGTTGATAGCTGGTATGACACTTATTTAGGTGTAGTAATATTAGTGAGAGTAATAGATGGTAAACTTTCTAAACATATGAAAATAAAAATGATGTCGTCTAATCAGGAGTATATTGTTGAAAAAGTTGGGGTTTTTACACCAAAGCCAGTAGACATAAATGAACTAAAAACGGGTGAAATTGGATTTATTACAACAGGAATTAAAGTTTTATCTGAAACAAAAGTTGGAGATACAATTTGTGATGCCTCAAAACCTTTAAAAGATGCTTTGCCAGGATTTAAACCAAGTAAACCGGTAGTGTTCTGCGGGTTATTTCCAGTAGATAGTTCTGAGTTTCAAAAACTTAAAGATGGTTTAGCTAAATTACAATTAAATGATGCAAGTTTTTCATTTGAACCTGAGTCATCTTCAGCTTTAGGATTGGGTTTTAGATGTGGATTTTTGGGATTACTTCATTTGGAAATTGTAACAGAAAGACTAGAGAGAGAATTTGATGTTAATTTATTAACAACTACACCGGGTGTTGTTTATAAAGTTCACCTTAATAATGGAAATATTATTGATCTTCAAAATCCATCAAGTTTATCTGATCCAACATTAATTAAATATATTGAAGAACCATGGATAAAAGCAACAATCATTACTCCTGATCAATATTTAGGTTCAATTATAAAAATGTGTCAGGATAAAAGAGGAATTCAAACTAACTTAAGTTATTCAGGTAATAGAGCTGTTGTAAATTATGAGTTACCGTTGAATGAAGTTGTTTTCGATTTTAATGATAGACTAAAATCTATGACTAGTGGCTATGCTAGTTTTGATTATGAAATTATTGAGCATAGAGAAGGAGATTTGGTAAAACTTGCTATCCTAGTTAATGGAGAACCAGTTGATGCTTTAGCGATGATGATACATAAAGATTTTGCACAAAAAACTGGTAGAGAGGTTTGTGAAAAATTAAAAGATTTAATACCTCGACATAACTTTATGATTCCAGTTCAAGCTGCAATAGGAGGTAAAATTATTGCTAGAGAAACAATTAAAGGGTTTAAAAAAGATGTTTTAACCAAAATTCATGGAGGTGGAGCAACTGATAGAAAAAGAAAACTTTTAGAAAAACAGAAAAAAGGAAAAGCTAGATCAAAACAATTTGGAAGAGTTGAAATTCCACAAGAGGCATTTATTGGTGTACTTAAGATTTCAAAAGAAAAATAGTTGGAGAGGTGGCCGAGTGGTTGAAGGCGCACGCTTGGAAAGCGTGTAAAGGAGCAATTCTTTCATGGGTTCGAATCCCATTCTCTCCGCCATTAAATAAGCTTTATTTTTCAAGGGCTATTTAAGGATTTTACAGTTTTTTTGTTAAGATAAATCAGCAATTTTTATAAAAAATGTTATAATTTTCTTTTTCCAGAATTTAAAAAAATGACAAATAAAAATACATATCAGGCAGACTCAATCAAGGTTTTAAAAGGTCTTGAAGCAGTTAGAAAAAGACCAGGTATGTATATTGGAGATACAGATGATGGTACTGGTTTACATCATATGGTCTATGAAGTTGTTGATAACTCTATCGATGAGGCATTAGCAGGATATTGTAAAAATATTAATGTAAAAATTAATTTTGATGGAACAATTACAGCAAATGATGATGGAAGAGGTATTCCTGTTGATATCCATAAAGGAGAAAAAAAATCAGCAGCAGAAGTAATTATGACCCAACTTCATGCCGGTGGTAAGTTTGATCATGATTCTTATAAAGTTTCAGGTGGTTTGCATGGTGTTGGTGTTTCAGTTGTCAATGCGCTTTCAGAAAAATTACAGTTAGAGATATTTAGAGATGGAAAAAAACACTACATAGAATTTCAAAATGGTGAAGCTAAAGCTCCTTTAAAGGTAGTAGGAAAAGCAAAGCAAACCGGTACACAAATTACTTTTTTACCATCAAAAGAAATTTTTTCTTCAACGAAATTTAGTGCAAATATTCTTATTAAAAGAATGCGCGAATTAGCATTTTTAAATAAAGGAATTAAAATAATATTTACTGATGCAAGTCAAAAGAAAGAGAAAACATCTGAGTTTAAATTTGATGGTGGTGTTTTAGAATTTGTAGATTTTTTAGATGAAAAAAGAGAAAATTTAAAAAACAAAAATGGAAATGATTTATTTAAAAAACCAATATATATTGAAGGAAAAAAAAATAATATCGAATTAGAATGTTCATTGAAATGGAATGCAGGATATACAGAAGATATATTTCCATATACGAACAATATTTATCAAAAAGATGGTGGAACTCACTTATTGGGATTTAGAAGTGCATTAACAAGGGTAGTTAATAAATATGCCAATGAAAATAATTTACTAAAGAAAAATAAACTAACAATCTCAGGTGATGATATTAAGGAAGGTCTAACTTGTGTACTTTCGACTAAAATTCCTGATCCAAAATTTTCATCTCAGACAAAAGACAAGCTAGTTTCATCAGAAGTAAGGATGATTGTAGAAACATTGGTAAATGAAAAATTATCTATTTGGTTTGATCAAAATCCATCTATTGCAAAAATCATTTTAGCCAAAGTTATCCAAGCAGCGATGGCAAGAGATGTTGCTAGAAAAGCAAGAGAAAATGTAAGAAGAAAAGGAGCTCTTGAATTAAGTGGTCTTCCTGGAAAATTAGCTGATTGTCAAATTGGCAAACAAGAAGGAACTGAATTGTTTATTGTAGAGGGAGATTCAGCTGGAGGTTCGGCAAAACAAGGAAGAAATAGAGCAAATCAAGCAGTTTTACCACTTAGAGGTAAAATACTTAATACTTATGTAGAAGATTTTAATGTTAAAAAAAATGGTAACGGAAATGGAAACGGTTCTGATCAAAGAACAAAAGCTTTGTCCAAAATGATTTCATCAAATGAGATCGTTACATTGATTAACGCTCTAGGTTTGGATCCAAAAGCACAAGAGATTGATTTAAAAGATCTAAGATATGGAAAAATTATTATTATGACGGATGCTGATGTAGATGGTTCTCATATAAGAGCTCTTCTTTTAACTTTTTTTAATAATAAGCCATTTAATAAGCTAATTGAAAATGGTCATGTTTATTTAGCGCAACCGCCTTTATTTAAAATTAACAAAGGGTCCAAAGGTATTTACATAAAGGATGAGAAGGAGCTAGAAGATTACATTATAAATAATAATAAGGAGTTAAAAAAAATTAAAAAAGGATCTAAAGACTATTCAAAAAAAATTGAAGAAGAAAAATCAAAAATGAATATCCAAAGATTTAAAGGTCTTGGAGAAATGAATCCAGAAGAATTATGGAGTACTACATTAGATCCAGAAACAAGAAATCTACTTCAGGTACAATACTCCAAAGATTTGAGAAAAGATCAAAGTTTAATCCATACTTTAATGGGTAATGATGTGGCATTAAGAAAAGATTTTATAGTTTCTAATGCTATAAATGTTAGAAATCTTGATATTTAAAAATGAAGTTCTTTGAAACTTCAAAATATCATTCTTTTAAAAAATCAACGTATATAACTCTTAGATGGATAGGAATTATTGGACAATTAATTGCAGTAAATTTTGTATATCTATTTCTAAATCCTAGTTTTGATTTTATTACGTCAAATTTAATTATATTTTTAGGAATATTAAGTAATCTATATTTAATTTTCATTTATAAAAAAACACAACTATCAGATAGATCTGCTTTTTTATTCTTATTAATTGATATTCTGCAGCTAGGCATACTTCTTTATTTGTCAGGTGGAATAATAAATCCATTTGTAATTTTTATATTGATACCAAGCGTTTTTTCTTCATCAAATTTAAGCTTAAGAACTAATACTTTATTAGTAATCTTAACAATAATCATAATTGTGTTTCTAACTTTTTTTTATCAAGATTTACCTATCAACTTAAATAGTGATTTTCATAATAATCATTATTTTTATTATTCTATACCTACATCATTAATTATTGCCTTGGTCTTTTTAAACTACTTTGCAATGACATTTGGAGCACAATCTAGACTAAGAAAAGAGGCGTTAGGAAAAATGGAAGAAGTAATGGCAAAAGAGCATGAGCTTTTATCTTTGGGTGGCCAAGCAGCTGCAGCTGCACATTCCTTAGGTACTCCACTCTCAACAATAACAATAATTACTCATGATTTGATGAAACAGTTCAAGGGTCAGAAGGATTTAGAAAAAGACATAGAATTATTAAATAGTCAAGTTAATCGATGTAACGAAATTTTAAAACGTCTGACTTTAAACCCTGTAGAAGAAGATGAATTTATTGATAAAGACATAAATATCAGAGATTATTTGAATGAAATTATTTTATCATTTAGAGAAATTAGTAGAAAAGATTTTGTCTTTAATTTTGACCAAGATTCAAATCCAAAAAAAATAACTAAATCTATTGAAATTGTTTATGGATTAAGAAATTTTATTGGAAATGCCAATAAATTTGCCAAAAATACTATTTTTATAAATTTAAAAAGTGATAGTGAAATGACAGAGATTACATTAGAAGATGACGGTGCAGGATACCCTAGAGATATTATATCAAAAATAGGAGAGCCTTATTTGAAATCAAATAATTCTAAAGATAAGTCGAAGGAAGGGTTGGGTCTTGGATTATTTATTGGAAAAACTTTATTGGAGAAAAATTTTGCAACAGTCAATTGTAGAAACTCTAAAACTCGTAGCGGTGCAGAAGTTACAATTAGATGGAAAAATAGAGAATTATTTAATATCTAGTGATATTTTTCCTTTGTTTCAAATAATGAACTTAACTGAGATATCATAACATCTCCTAATTCATTCACATCAGTAATTTTAATTGCTTTATCATAATATCTTGAAACATCATGGCCTATCCCTATTGCTAGAACTTCGATATCAGATTTATGTTCAATAAATTTTACAATCTTTTTTAAATGTTTTTCTAAAAAGTCGCCAGAATTTACAGAAAGAGTTGAGTCATCTACAGGTGCTCCATCAGAAATTACCATTAAGATTTTTCTTTCCTCTTTTCTCTTTTTAATTCTGTTGTAAGCCCATGATATTGCTTCTCCATCAATATTTTCTTTAAGCAAGCCCTCTTTAAGCATCAGTCCTAAATTATTTTTTGCCTGTCTCCAATGAGTATCAGCACCCTTGTATATAATATGTCTTAAATCATTTAATCTACCTGGTGTTTTTGGTTTTGAATTTTTTGTCCAAAGCTCCCTACTTTGTCCACCTTTCCAGTTTTTAGTAGTGAAACCTAAAATTTCTACTTTAACAGAGCATCTCTCTAAAGTTCTAGATAAGATGTCTGCACATATAGCAGCGATAGTAATTGGTCTTCCTCTCATAGAACCAGAATTATCAATTAATAAAGTTACTACCGTATCTTTAAAATCTAAGTCTTTTTCTTTTTTAAAAGATAAAGAATTGTAAGGGTCCATTATAATTCTTGGAAGTTTAGAGCTATCTAATAGTCCTTCTTCTAAATCAAATTCCCAAGCCCTATTTTGTTTAGCAAGTAATTGTCTTTGAAGTTTATTTGCTAATTTTGTTATAACGTCTTGAAAACCAATTAGCTGCTGATCTAAACTTTTTCTAAGTTTATTTGCTTCATCAGCATTTTCTAAATTTTCTGCTTTTACAATCTCATCATACTTTGTTGTAAATATTTTGTAATCAAGATTAATATTATCTATATTTTTTTTTACTATTTGTTCTGAACTTTGCTCGTCTGACTCAACTTCATTAAGTTGTTCATCTAAGTTAAATTCATCAATGCTATAATCCGCATCCAGAGAAGCTTGGGTTTCCTGTTCGTTGTTTTCATCTTTATTATCTTCATTATCACTGCTTTGATCATCATTTGAAGGGTTGTCTTGGCCTTGATCCTGATTTTCCTCTTCTTTTTCGTTATCTTCATCACTTTGAAAAATATCCATTTCTTCTAATATTTGAGAAAACTTTGAGGAATAGGTGTTTTGATCTTCAATATTATTCATCAGAAATTCCCTGTGTTTTTCAATAGAATTTTCAAAATCTTTTTCCCAAAAATTCAACATTCTAGAAGTTAGAGGATTTAACTTTATTTTATGAAATTTTTTAAGCATATATAATTCAAAAGCCTCTGCCACTGGAACATCCTCTTTTGTCTTTAATTGATCTTTCCTTTTACGGTTAATTATTTCAGAATAATTTTCATGAAAGTTTTTTTCTATTCCTTTGAGCATTTGACCCCCTAAGACCTCGTATCTAATTTTTTCAGCAATATTATAAAGTGATCTAGAAGAAGAGTTGCTAGGTAAGTTTTTTTTATAAATTAGATCATCAGAAAATTTTTTTTTAAGGGCACTGGAGTCAGTTTCAGCACGTAGTCTTATAAAGTCACTTGGATTAGTAAGATTATCAATTTCTAATGAAATAATATCTTTATTTTTTTTGTCGTCTAATTTTGCTTTATTTAAATCAAAATCATCTGAAATTACTTTTGCAGTCGAGTTTAAAGCAATTCTAAATTTTTCTTTTAAGTTGGTTTCTCTAGAGCTCATTTAAATTTGAATATTAACTAAAGACTCTGGCAATTCTTCTCCAAAACATCTCTGATAATATTCTGCGATAGTATTTTTCTCAATGTCGTCACATTTATTTAGAAAAGTAACTCTGAAAGCGTAACCTGTGTCTTTAAATATCTCTGTATTTTCTGCCCAATGTAATACTGTTCTTGGGCTCATTACTGTTGAGATATCTCCTGCAATAAATCCTTTTCGTGTAAGAGATGCTACTTTTATCATATTAGCAACTTTTTCTTTCCCTTTTGCATTATTTAAATTTTTATTTTTAGACAATACAATATCCATTTCTCTATCTAGGCTAAGATAGTTTAATGTTGTAACGATATTCCATCTGTCCATCTGACCTTGATTAATTTGCTGCGTTCCATGATAAAGACCTGTCGTATCACCCAGTCCTACAGTATTTGAAGTAGCAAATAATCTAAAAAATTTATTTTGTTTAATTACTTTGTTTTTATCTAGTAATGTAAAATTACCCTCAGCCTCTAAAACTCTTTGAATTACAAACATTACATCAGGTCTACCTGCATCATATTCATCAAAAACAAGTGCAACTGGATTTTGAATTGACCATGGTAAAATACCCTCGTTAAATTGAGTTACTTGTTTGCCATCTTTAAGAACGATCGCATCTTTTCCAATCAAATCAATTCTACTTACATGACTATCTAAATTTACACGGATACAAGGCCAATTTAATCTTGCAGCTATTTGCTCAATGTGAGTAGATTTTCCAGTACCATGATATCCTTGAACTAAAACTCTCTTATTAAACGCAAATCCTGAAATAATGGCTAAAGTAGTATCTCTATCGAACTTGTAGTTTTTATCAATTTCAGGAACGTATTCACTTTTTTTTGAAAATGCGTCAACTTCCATTTCTGAGTCAATTCCAAAAGTTTGTTTTAATGAAACTTTAATATCTGGTTCTGTATTAAGATTTGGTGTCAATTTTTTCTCTATAGGTATTTTTTAATTGGGTGTAAGCCAGTGTTATAAGTTTAAGTTTTTCCTCGTATTTTTTATTTCCGGAATTCATATCAGGGTGAAATTTTTTCACAAGTAATTTGAATTTATCTTGTATTTTCTTCCAATTTAAACCCACAGAAACCCCTAATATTCCAAAAGCTTTTATATCTTTATGATCAAATTTAAATTGACGCATATGATTATATTCTCCATTTATTTTTTCTTTATCTAACTCATCTCTCAAAGTTGTATTCCATAACACTTTGAAAAAATTATCTGAAGAGCTAAAGCTTTGTGTAGGTTTGTGCCAAGTCATATCAGATTTTAAAAAATCCATTACTTGGTCATCATTCATTCCTGAAAAATAGTTCCAATTTTTATTAAATTCTTTTACATGCTCAAGGCAAAGCATTCTAAATTTTCTGCTATTATCTTTTTCAACTGGCGCCTTATATTCACCTATTTCATTACAATTATTCCAGTCACAAATATTTTTCATGATATATAATAACATATATGGATATAAATGAGTTAATTACAATTGTAAAAAATAAATTATTAAATCAAATTAATATTGAAAGTATAAATATTGAAGATAAATCTTTTCTTCATAAAAATCACAAAGGAAATCAAGAGGGAAAATATCATTTAAAATTAATTATTGTTTCAGAAGAGCTAAAAAAAATGAATAAAATTGAAAGTAATAAAAAAATTTACAAGATTTTGGATCAAGAATTAAAAGAATTTATTCACTCAATCCAAATTTTAATTAGTTAAAAAATTTTTTAGAAATAAATTTAACTTTTTTTTGGTGTATTGTTTGTTGAAAATTGGCTTACCAATTTTTTTTAACAAAACTAAGTTAATTTTTTTAGAATTATTTTTTTTATCTTTGATCATAAAGGATAAAATCTTATTTAAATCTTTTATAGAAAAATATTTTTTTATAGAAGAAGGTAGACCAGAATTATCAATATGATTTACAATTAAATTATATTCACTTTTATTTAGCATTTTTTCCTTAAAACTAAAACTCAGCGCAGTTTTCATTCCAAGTATCACAGCTTCACCATGATTTAGTTTATGGCTGTACCCTGAGCCTGCCTCATAAGCATGGGCAAATGTATGGCCAAAATTTAATACTTTTCTTAATGCTGTTTCTTTTTCATCTTTTTCGACTATCTTTTTTTTAATTTTACAACTTTCATAGATAGCTTTTTCAATAAATGGAGATGAAAGACTTAAAATCTTTTGAAGATTTTTATTTAAGAAAATAAAAAATTTTTTATTTTCAATTAATGAATGCTTCAATATTTCTCCATATCCACAAATTAACTCTCTTTTTGATAAAGATTTAAGAAATTGAATATCTGAGAGAACCAATGATGGTTGATAAAAACTTCCTACAAGGTTTTTACCATACTTAGAATTAACTCCAGTTTTTCCACCTATTGATGAATCAACTTGAGCTAAAAGAGTTGTTGGAATATTTGCAAACTTTAGGCCCCTTTTAAAAAGACTAGCCGCAAAACCACTTACATCGCCTGTAATTCCTCCTCCTAAAGAAATTAAAATATCATTTCTTGAAAAGTTTTTATTTAATAAAACTTCTAGAATTTTATTAACGCTATTAATATTTTTATTTTTTTCACTAGCATTAAAAAATAACAAAAAAATACTTTTATTTTTTAAAGACTTTTTAATATTTGAGACAAATTTTTTTGGAACATTTTTATCAACAACAATTAAACATTTATCAAAATTAATTGAATTAGATTTAAAAATTCTTGATACACTTGAGGTCAAATTTGATCCAATAATTATTGGATATTTTTCAGTTTTAGTTACTATATTTAATCTAGTTTGTTTCATAAATTTCAACAATTTTTTTTACTATTTCAATTTTAGTAAGATTATCACATTTTATCTCATATAGAGCTTTAGAATAAATGTTAGATCGTTTCTTAATTAAATCAATTAACTCAGCATCTGTTGCATTAATCGCTAATGGTCTTTTTTTACTGTTTTTAATTCTATTTAACAATGTTTTATCATTCCAATTTAGCCAAAAAGATAAATGATTTTTTAAAATTTCTTTCCTAATATTGTTATTTGTAAAAGCTCCCCCACCAAGTGAAATCACAGTAGAGCTTAATTTAAGTTTTTTTAAAGTTGTTTGTTCTTCAATTTTTCTAAAATAATTCTCACCCTTAACTTCAAAGATTTTTTTTATTGTAATGTTTAAATTTTTTTCAATTTCTTTATCAATATCGACAAAATTTAATTTTAATTCCTTTGCTACTAAAGATCCGATAGAGCTCTTACCTGAACCCATCATCCCCAAAAAAACTATATTTTCTTTTGATTTCATAAGTTTCTTTATTGAAAAAACATAAATATGTCTTAATTTGAAATTATCTAAAAGTATATGCAATTCATTAAAAACACAAGTTCGGGCAAAGCAAGTATCATAGGACTTGTGATTAAATCTATAATCGGATTAGGGGTTATTTTAGGTATTATTTTTTTTCTAAGTACAATTGATTTTCCTGCACCTAAAAAAGAAATTGAAAAAATTATTCCAAATGAAAATTTTAAAATTGTTAAATAAAAAAATTCTTTCAATTACATTAGTTTGTCTTATTTTTTTCACACCTGTATTTACAGAAGAGAAACCAATTGATATTTGGAATATAGAAAAAAAAAATAATCAGGTTACTTCAGAAACAAATATTTCGAGTGAAAATTCTAGTGGCACTACTCAGAATAGTGTTTACGAACTACAAACAAATAAACAAACTGATACTATTAAACTTGATAAAGAATTTTCATCAAAAGAAATTAAAATTGTTGGGTTATATGATCCTAGTGAATATGGTTTGAGTATGGATATGTGGTCAAATTCTGATGGAAATAAATTAAAAAATTTATTTGAGAATATTGATAAATTTAATCTTTCTGAGGATGCATCTGATATAATGCACATATCTTTATTAACAAACGCTTATTCCCCAACTCAAAATATTACTGAGCAAGAATTTATGAGCTTTAAATCTGATTGGTTAATAAAGGATGCAAACTTAGAATTAATAGAAGAGTATTTAATTAAAAATCAAATAATAAATTTGCATCCAAATTTAGCAAGATATTTGGTAGATACTTACTTATCAGAATCAAACATAAAAAAATCATGTGAGATTTTTTCTAAAAATTCTGAACCCATTCAAGATGAATATCTATCAAAATTTAATTTATATTGTTTAATCAATTATGGAAAAAATGAAGAAGCACAACTAATCTTAGATTTAAAAAAAGAGTTAGGTTTTGAAGACAGTTATTACGAAAATAAAATAAATTATCTATTTGGATATCTAGATGAGGTAGATAAAGAAATATCAACTAATTCAATTTTAGATTTTCATTTAGCTCATAGAACTAACTCTGAGTTTTCTTATGAACCAACAGAAGAAACACCAAAAATAATTTGGAAATATCTTTCAGCAGCTAATTTACTTTTTAAAATTCAAGATATAGAAACTACTGATGTAGAAAAAATTTCTACAATAGAAAAAGCTGTTAATGATAAAAATTATTCTGAAGAGGAGTTGTTCGAATTTTATAAAAAATTCCAATTTAATATTAATCAATTTTTAAACGCAAAAGAGACGTATAAATCTTTATCTTCAATCGAGGGACGTGCTCTTTTATATCAAAGAACTCTTTTAACAGAAGAACCAAAAATCAAATTAGAATTTATAAAGATTTTAAAGGATCTATTCATATCTGATGAAATAGGCGATGCCTTTGATTTAGAATTAAAAAAATTTTTAAGCGAAATTAATGTTGAGGATGTTCCACCAAATTTTACAACATTTTATAATAGTAATCTAAACAAAAAAGAGACAGCAGATAAAAAGATTAAATATAATAGTAAAATTTTACATCAATCAAAACTTATAAATTATTTCAATGGGGATTATGCAAAATCTAAAATTGAAGAGGATCTAGATAAATTTTTAAAGAAAATTAAAAAAGATAAAAAATATTTTTTATCAAAAAAAGATATAATTTTTTTAGAGGCGCTTAAATCTGATGGAGTTGAAATTTCAAAAAAATATGACGGTCTTTATGAGGTGAAGCAATCAGAAATGCCTGCCGATATTCAAAAAATGATAGATAATAACGAGATTGGTGCCGCATTGTTGAGAATAATTGAGGTAATTGGACCTGACAAAATTGAAAATATTGATGAAGATACAGTTTATTTTATTATCAATACTTTAAATCAATTAAATGTTGATTTAATTAGAAATAAACTATTGCTAAAAGTTCTTCCTTTAAAAGTATAAAAATTATAATAAAATCAAGTTATGGCTATCAGAACTATAATAACAGAACCCAATAAATTACTTAGACAAATTTCTAAACCAGTAAATGATGTTGGTAAAGAAGAGCGAAAATTGATGGATGATATGCTTGAGACAATGTATGACGCAAACGGAATTGGTCTCGCAGCAATACAAGTTGGTGTACCAAAAAGAATTATTGTAATGGATATAAGTAAAGATGAGAATAAAAAAGAGCCAAGATATTTCGTAAATCCAGTTATAAAAAATAAAGATCCAGAAAAAGTAACTTATGAGGAAGGATGTCTTTCTGTGCCAAATCAGTTTGCAGAAATTGATAGACCTAGTAAGTGTGAAGTAGAATATCTTGATTATGATGGAGAAAAGAAATTGTTAAAGGCAGATGGTCTTCTTGCAACATGTATTCAGCATGAAATGGACCATTTAGAGGGCATACTATTTATTGATTATCTTTCAAAATTAAAAAGGTCAATGATAATTAAAAAATTATCTAAGAAAAAATCTACAGCAGCAGTTCTTTAAACATGCTAAAGAAAATAGTTTTTATGGGTACACCTATGTTCGCTGTTCCAATTTTAAAATCACTTTATCAAAATGGATATCCTATTTCTTGCGTTTATACACAACCACCTCAAAAATCTAAAAGAGGTCAAAAAATTAACAAGTCACCAATTCAATTAATTTCAGAAACTTTAAATATAGAATTTAGAACACCAAATTCATTAAAAGAAAATTTAGAGGAGTTAGAGTATTTAAAATCTTTAGAGGCAGATTTAGTAATAGTTGTTGCTTATGGTCAAATTATACCAAAGTCATATTTAAATTTAACTAAAAAAGGATTTATTAATATACATGCATCTATTCTTCCAAAATGGAGAGGTGCTGCTCCTATTCAAAGATCAATTATGAATTTAGATAAAGAGACTGGAATTAGTATTATGAAAATAGGAGAGGAACTAGATACAGGACCTGTATGTAATATTTATAAAATTAATATAGAAAGCAATTTAAACGCTGAAGATATTAATGAAAAGCTATCAAGTTTGGCTGCAGAGAAAATTTTAGATAATATCGATGATATATATGAGGATAAAGCAAACTTTATAGAACAAGATCACTCATCAGCGACATACGCACCAAAAATTCAAAAATTAGAGGGGCATATTAATTGGAAAGAAGATGCTAAAATTATAATTGGTAAAATAAATGGACTTTATCCAGTTCCAGGAGCTTATTTCATGTTTAACAGTGAGAGATATAAAATATTAAAAGCAGAAATTGGACAAACACAAGGAAAACCAGGTGAGGTTTTATCTGACCATTTAGAAATTTCATGTGGAGATAAAAAATCAATAAAAATTAAAGAAATACAAAGACAAGGAAAAAAACCTCAAAGTATTGGGGAATTTGTTTTAGGAACACAAATTAAAAAGGGTTCATTTTTATAATGAATAGATACCAAATACTTATCGAGTATGTAGGGACAAATTTTAGAGGTTGGCAAATTCAAAAAAAGGGCCCAACAATCCAAGGATTAATTCAAGAAAAATTATCAAAATTATTAAAAGAAAAAATTGTTTTACATGGTCAAGGAAGAACTGATGCAGGGGTTCATGCATTTGAGCAATCTGCACACTTTGATTGCAAAAATAAAATAACCGATGAAATTAAATTTTTAAAATCCATTAATCATTTTTTAAATTTAAAAGACATTGCAATTAAAAATATTAAAAAAAGAAATAATAAATTTCATGCTAGATTTTCAGCAAAACAAAGAATTTATAAATACTTTATTTTTAATCAAATAAGCCAACCAATAATTGAAAAAAATAGAGCATGGCATGTTCGTAGGCCTTTAAATTTAGACTTAATGAAAAAGGGTGCAAAAAAGTTATTAGGAACTAATGATTATTCAACTTTTAGATCTTCAAGCTGTCACGCTAAAAGCCCAATAAAAACTATTAAATCAATTAAAATTAAATCATCAAAAAATAAAATTGAATTTCAATTTAGTTCGCAATCATTTTTACAACATCAGGTTAGATCTATGGTTGGTTGTTTAAAATATTTGGGAGAAACTAAATGGGATTTGAAAACTTTTGAAAAGAGATTTAAGTTAAAAAAAAGAACACTGTGTGCTCCTCCAGCACCACCAAGTGGTTTATTTTTATTTAGAGTTCTTTATTAATTGATTTTTATTTCTCATAGCAAACTTTTTATTTATTCGCCATCTAGACTCAGCTCTTACAATATACCCACAACAGTTTTTTGATTTACATTTGCAAGGAAATTGTTTGTAGTTTTCATCATAACCAAATCCATAATCACAGGTAAACTCCTCACCTTTTTTAATATCTTTGATTGCCTTGACCCAAATTTTCAATCCCTTTCCATCGTAATCACAATTATTATCACAAGAATGATTAATTAAACCTGCGGTATTCCATGGAAAATCTCCATCTAGATCGTATCTTTTATTTATTGTGAATAAATATATTGGTTTACTATTATCGTACTTATCAGAATCTTGTGTTTGTTTTTTTGTTATAAGTTTTCCAACATAGTCAATTATTTTGGTTCCCTCTTTAATGTCACGAGTTGCATAAAGTCCTCTTCCTTTATTATCAATGCCAGATTTTTTTATTTTATATAATTTCATGAAATTTTTATTTAGAGTTTTCTTAAGAATTATCAATTAAATTCTAAAAGAGCATCAACGTGTCTTTTAGTACTGTCTCGAAGTGCATTTAGGTCATAACCGCCCTCTAAAATTGAAACAACTTTTCCATTACAAAACTTTTTAGAAGTCTCTAATACTCTTTTAGTAATAGTAAAATAATCCTCTGTTTTTAAATTAAATTGAGCGAGAGGGTCATCTTCATGGGCGTCAAAACCAGCACTAATCAATATAAACTCAGGCCTAAACTCTTCTAATTTTTTTAATACATGCTCAAATACGTTTAAATATTCTTCTGAACTTATGCCAGCTGGCAAAGGTATATTAAAGATATTATTAAATTTACCTCTTTCTTGTTCTGAGCCAGTTCCTGGGTAGTAGGGATATTGGTGGGTTGATATAAAGAGAACATTTTCATTTTCATAAAAAATATCCTGTGTTCCATTTCCATGATGTACATCAAAATCTATTATTGCAACTTTCTTATATTTATATTTTTTTAACAAATAATTTGCACCAATACTCACTGAATTTAAAATGCAAAAACCAGCAGCCTTATCTTGTGAACTATGATGTCCAGGAGGTCGAACACTACAGAAGGCATTTCTAAATTCTTTCTTTTCCACCCCATCAATTGCAGCAATTATTGATCCAACTGCATCGAAAGTTGCGTCTTTGCTTCCAGGTGAAATGATAGTATCACCATCAAGTGAAGAAAAACCTTTTTTTGGGAAAGAACTTTTTACTAAATTTAAATAACTCTTATCATGTGTAGTTAATAGAATATCATCTGAAACTTTAGACGGTTTTTTCCATATAAGATTTTTATTTTTAAGTTTTTTAAAATTTTCTATTATGACTGATACTCTTGCTATTTGTTCTGGATGCCCAGGACCTGTATCATGATTTTGAGATGTATCTGATGTAATTAAACCAGTTTTCACTTAAAGTATTTATCTAAGATTTTAGTATAAATTAAAGTTAATCTTTTTAAATCAGATAAGGACACACATTCTCCTACCTTATGCATAGTTTTTCCCACTAATCCAAATTCTAAGCATGGAGCTATTTTTCTTATGAATCTAGCATCTGAAGTACCACCAGTTGTAGATAACTTAGGTTTAATTCTAGTAATCTTTTTAATTGTATTTTGTATCATAAATGTAGTTTTATTAGGCTTAGTTAAAAAGGCTTCACCTGAAACACTATATTCAATTTTATATTTTGATTTATTTTTATTACAAATTTTTTTAATTATTTTATTTATTTTATTCTTTAATTTGTAAGATGTATGTTTGTTATTAAATCTAATATTAAAGGATGCACTAGCCAATCCTGGAATTACATTGTCAGCTGAATTATCTATTTTAATTTTTGTTATTTCTAAATTTGTAGGTTGAAAATCTTTTGTTCCTTTATCAAATTTAATTTCTTTTAACTCTTTTAGTATTTGGACTAAAGCTGTTGACGGATTGTTAGCTCTATTTGGGTAAGCGACATGACCCTGAATTCCAATAACAGATAATTTTCCAGTCATACTACCTCTACGACCAATTTTTATCATTTCTCCTAATTTATTTGGATTCGTAGGCTCTCCTACTAAACAAAAATCTATTTTTTCTTTTCTTTTTCTTAAATACTCAACAACTTTTTTAGTCCCGTTAATTGCGATTCCTTCCTCGTCTCCGGTAATTAGAAGACTAATAGACCCACCAAATTTTTTATTTTCTTTAGAAAAATTGTATACAGCAGTAACAAATGCAGCTATTGAGCTTTTCATATCATTTGCACCTCTACCAATTAAGTATCCTTTTTTAACAGCAGGTTTGAATGGATTGACAGTCCAATCATTTAAATTACCTGGTGGCACTACGTCCAAATGACCTGCATAACAAAAATTTGGATTTGCGGTACCAAGTCTTGCATAAAGATTTTTAACAGGATAACTATTTTTATCTTTGAACTCGAGTATTTTAGTTTTAAAGCCAAGTTTTTTTAATTTTTTTTCTAAAAATTTAATTACACCAGCATCAGTTTTTGTAACAGATGGAAACCTAATTAGCTCTTTAGCTAATTGAAGTTCATTTATTTTTTGCATTTTTATTCTCTTAAAAGATCGTTAACTGATGTTTTTGATCTCGTTTTTTCATCAACTTGTTTAATTATTACTGCACAATACAAAGATGGCGCTTGTGGATTGTTTTTATCTGGCAAGGATCCTGGAACTACCACTGAATAAGGTGGAATTTTTCCATAAGTTATTTCGCCAGTTTTTCTATTAACAATTTTTGTTGATTGTCCAATATACATTCCCATACTTAGAACAGAGCCTTCTCCAACTATTACACCTTCTACTATTTCTGACATTGCTCCTAAGAAAACATTGTCTTCAATAATTGTAGGTAATGCTTGAGCAGGTTCTAATACACCTCCAATTCCAGTACCAGCTGAGATATGACAATTTTTTCCAATTTGACAACAACTTCCTGCACGACTAAATGTATCCATCATTGTTCCTTCATCAATGTATGCACCAATATTTACATAACATGGCATTAAAACCGCATTCTTTCCTACAAATGACCCTTTTCTTACTGGTGAGTTAGGCACCATTCTAAAACCAGCTTTTTCATGATCTTCTTTTGTCCATCCAGCTGTTTTTCCTTTAAGCAAATGAGCTTTGTCATACCAGCTACTGTATGGACCATTTAAATTTTCCATTGGATACATTCTAAAGCTTAACATGATAGCTTTTTTTAGATGTTGATGAGTAACCCATTCACCATTGATCTTTTCAGCTACTCTTGCTTTTCCACTGTCTAAATCATCAATAATTTGATTAACAGCATCTTTTAAAGATTTATCTGGATTTTGACTTATATGGTCTTTATTTTCCCAAGCTTCATTTATAATTTTTTCATTACTCATAATTTTAAGAGTTTTTTAATAACCTTATTTCTTTTAAAAATAAAGAAAGATTTTCTATTTTGTAATCAATATATTCTTTATCAGACTCTTTTTTACCCCAGTATTCATCATTGATTAACCAAACTGTTTTTGCTCCTCTTTCTTTTCCAATTGATAAGTTTTTTGCAATATCCTCAATGTAAAGTGTCTCAGTTGGATCGATTTGAAATTTTTCGACCATAAGATCAAAGGCTTTTGCGTCAGGTTTTGGACTGTATTCAGCATCAACAATATCAAATACACCATCAAATTGATCATCAATTCCTAAGTGAGTAGTAATATTCTTAACATGTTCTTTGCTACCATTTGTAAATACAAATTTCTTCAGATTAATATTTTCTAGTTCATTTCTCAAAACAGTATCTTTTTCTAAAAAATCTAAATTAATATCATGTACGTAGTCTAAAAATTCTTTTGGAGGTATGTCATGATGGATCATTAAACCGTTAAGGCTAGTGTTATATTTATGAAAATAATTTGTTTGTAATTCTTTTGCTTTTTTTAGATCTACATTTAATTTATTTGAAATGTATTGGGTCATTTTTTTACTTACCTGTCCGAATACTCCTTCAAGATCAGCATACAGCACACCGTCACAATCAAACAAAATGTTCTTAATATTTTTTAATTCTTTCATTATCTTATTAAGGTCCCTGAACCTTTATCAGAGAATATTTCCCATAAACATGAATGTGGCTTTGTACCATTAATTATACCCACCGCAGTAACACCATTATTTATTGCATCTAAGCAGGCATTTATTTTAGGTATCATGCCCTCAGTTATAGTTCTGTCTTTAATCATTTCCGAAATTTCAGATGAAGAAATTTCTTCAATTAGTTTTTTATTTTTATCTAGAACACCATCTACATTCGTCATCAACAATAGTCTTCTAGATTTTAAAGATTTTGCAACTGCCATTGCAGCTGTATCTCCATTAATATTATATGTTTGATTTTCTTTCCCTAAGCCTAATGGTGAAATTATAGGAATTTTATTTTGATTAATTACATTTAATATTTGTTCATTATTTATCTCATTAGGTATACCTACAAATCCTAGTTCCTCAGTTTCTGGTATAGTTTTTATAATATTATTTTTTTTTGTATGAATAGAGATTGCTTCTGTTCCTTTGTCTTTTAAGGAACTAACAATATCATCATTAAAATCAATCAAAACCTTTTCGACAATATTAATTATATTTTTATCTGTTACCCTTAGTCCTCGTATAAACTTTGATTGAATATTTGATTTTTCTAACTCTCTTTTAATTCTAGGTCCACCACCATGAACTACAACGGTTGCAAGGCCCAATTTATTTAAAACACTAAGATCAGTAATAAAGTTATTAAATACGTCTCTATCAATTAAAACGTTTCCGCCATATTTAATTACTATTAAATCATGTTTGTATTTTTCAATATATTTAGTTACTTCATTTAATGGTGGCCCGTCTTTGGGTAATATATTTTCAAGGTCCATTTATTAATTTTTTAATTATTAGGTTACAGTTTTAACGGTGGTACGTTTCATTATCACAACTTGCTGAGCCATCGTTAAAATATTATTAACTGTCCAATAAATTACTAATCCACTTGGGAAAGGTGCAAGAATTACTGTTAAAAATAAAGGGAAGAACATAAATATTTTTGCCTGCATGGGATCAGTTGGAGCTGGATTTAATTTTTGTTGCACCCACATTGATACCCCCATGGCCACAGGCCATGCCCCGATTACAAGGAAAGAGGGCACATCATAAGGAAGCAACCCAAATAAATTAAATATAGAAGTAGGATCCTTAGCACTTAAATCTTGGATCCAACCATAAAAAGGCATGTGACGCATTTCTATTGTTACAAATAGAACTTTATATAAAGCAAAGAATACAGGAATTTGAATTAAAATAGGAAGACAACCGCTCATAGGATTAACCTTTTCTTTTTTGTAAAGAGCCATCATTGCTTGTTGTAATTTCATTTTGTCATCTTTGTGCACTTCCTTGAGTCTTGCCATCTCGGGCTGAAGCGCTTTCATTTTAGCCATGCTCCTAAATGAAAAATTAGCAAGTGGAAAAAAAGCTACACGAATACAAACTGTTACAGCAATAATTGCTAGTCCGTAATTACCAAATATTTTGAAGAAGTATTCTAACGCAGTGAACAATGGACGAGTCAAGAAGTATAGAAAGCCCCAGTCGATTGTTAAATCAAATTTATCTATTTTTAAAGACTCTGCGTATCCATCAATTACATCTACTCGTTTGGCAGCTACTATTACTTGTAATTTTTCTTCTATAGAGGAATTTCCAGTTAACTCTAACGGCTCTGTTGTGACAAAGTTTATTCGATACTTGTTATTATAATCCATTGTAGTTTTAAATTCTTTTTCTCTTGGTGGAATAAGTGTTGATATGTAATATTTATCCCCAATTCCTAACCATCCTTTTTGAGCAGTTCTTGAAAATTTCTTCTCTTCAATATCGTCATAATCTTCTTCAATTAATTCTTCATCTAATGTAGCGATAGGGCCTTCATGAAGAATATAAAAATCAGTTAAACCTTCTGGGACCTGATTTCTTAAAATTTGTCCATAAGAATAGAAGTTATAGTTTTTATTAGTGGTATTTATTACTCTTTGTTTTATTGTGAACAAAAACTTATCATCTAAAGAAATTTCTTTTTCAAAAGTGATACCTTGATTATTTGTCCAATTTAGTTTTATTGGAGATTGATCGGTTAATTTATTATTTCCTATTACTGACCAAATTGAATTCGCATTTGGAATATCTATATTTTTATCATTAGTTATAAAACCGCTTTCTATTATATAGCCATCTTTAGTGCTTCGTGGCACAAGAAATTTTACTTTTTCATCGCTTCCTAAACTTACATTATATTCTTTGAAAGTAAGATCATCAATCGCAGCTCCTTGTAAAGAAATAGATCCAATAATACTTTGGTTTTCAAATAAAACTCTTTCACTCTCTTTTAAAGCATTTTCTCTAGAAATTTCAGACATATTATCTTTTTGATCTAAACTAGGCGCATCTGAATTTTGTTCAGTTTTATTTTTTTCAGCTAAATTCTCTTTTGTTATTGGAGGAGGCGCAAAAAACAGTGAATATAATATGATCACTGCTGCTGATAAACTTATCGCTGCGATTATATTACGAGTTTCCAATTTTTTTCTCCTTAATTTCTTTTTTAACTGGATCAAATCCTTCACCACCTCCTAAAAACTTGATTGGATGGCAAGATAAAATTCTTTTTGTACCCAAATATAGACCTTTTAAAAAACCATATTCTTTTAAAGCATCTATGCAGTATTCAGAACATGTTGGTAAATATCTACAAGAATGACCTAATAAAGGACTAATCAAATATTTGTAGGCTTTAATAAATTTAATTAGAATTAAAGTAAAAATTTTCATTATTTTATTTTCTCAAAATCCCTAAATAAAGTTTCTTTTATAATTTTGTATTCATTATTTAGCATGGCCACATGAGCAATAACAAGAACAGATTTTTCAAGTTTTATTAAATTTTGTTTAATTCCATCATTAAAAATTTGTCTAAGCCTTCTTTTAATTTTGTTCCGTTTCACTGCTATTGCTGTCTTTTTTTTTACTGAAAAAGAGATGTTTAATTTTTTTTTATTTTTATTAGGTAAGTTTCCAAAAAAAATTGTTACATATTTGTTTGAGATCTTTTTTTGTTTTAAAAGAGTCTTAAATTCCTCTTTTTTTGAAAGAGCAACAATTTTGCTTTTCATTAGTCTAAATTGAAACAGTTAGTGATTTTCTACCTCTTGCTCTTCTTCTAGCTAAAAGTTTTTTACCGCCTTTAGTTTTCATTTTTGATCGAAAACCATGTTTACGCGCTCTTTTTTTATTTGAGGGTTGATAAGTTCTTTTCATAAATAGATTTGATATTGTTTTATATTAAATTTCGCCCCTTTATATTAGTAATAATTAAAATAGCAAATAGAAGATTAAGCATTAAAATAGGAATAATCATGGAAAATACAAAAAAAATTAAATTATTTATTGGTTTATCATACTTATTAATTTTTTGTTTATTTTTGTATTTCTTCTTTTCAAAGTTTAGCCTTGAGGAAATTACGTCCTATGAATTTCTTAGAGAATATCGTTCATATCTTATTGGGGTTAAAAATTCAAATTTATTTTTAACATTAATCTTTTTTTTGTTTTTAACAATTTTGTGGGTTTTCCCTTTCTTAGGCTTTGCGACTCCAGTGGCACTAATTGGAGGTTTTATTTTTGGAAAATGGGTGGGAACAATTGTAGTAGTGTTAGGATTAACTATTGGTTCAACTTTTTTGTATATTTTTGGAAATTTTTTTTTAAAAGATTTAATAAGGAGAAAATTTTTAAATAAGTTTGCAAATCTCGAATATAAAATTAAAAAATCAGAATTCGTTTATTTATTAATTTATCGGATAGTTGGCGGTATTCCATGGCAATTACAATGCTTATTACCAACTTTATTTAATGTTAAAATTAAAAATTATTTTTTTGCTACTTTGATTGGATTATTTCCAGGTATTTTTTTAGCTGTTTCTATAGGAAGTGGATTAGAAAAAATTATATATAACAATTTAGAAGTGCCTGGTGCATTTGATATAATATCTTCTCCAGATATTTATATTCCACTCTTAGCTTTTTTTGGATTGGTTATAATTACAATCATATTAAGGAAATTTTTTTATAAAAATTAATGGTGCTCCCACCCTGTACTGACCAGGGAACTAGTCATTACCAATGACTTGTTATACCATTTAACTACAGGAGCTTAGAGACAAATTGTATTTTATTGATAATAAAGCATTTTTTTCAAATTATTGCCTTAATTTTTTGATTAATATGATTTATATCTACTTTAGGAAAATGTTATGGGAATTCACTACGATTATAAATCAACTAAGGGTAATAAGCTTATGGAAAAGCAAGCTAAAAGAGAAAAAAAGCTTGCTGAAAAAAAAGCCAAACGTTTAGCTAAAGAAGGCCCAAAAAAAGAAGTGGACAAAGCGTCCACATTGGATCCTAACAAACCAATTTCTTTAGATTTCCTGACTAACCCAAATAAAGAATGAGTTCAAAAGAAAAAAATGAGCGTTTAAGCTTGGCGCTTAGAAAAAATTTGAAGAAAAGAAAAATTTTCCAAAAAAAAAATAAAAAGAAAAATAAATAATGTCAATTCAACCTGATTCTTGGATTAAAAAAATGTGTAAAGAGCACAATATGATAGAGCCATTTTTGGATCATCAAGTCTCCGAAGGAAAAATTTCTTACGGATTAAGTAGTATGGGATATGATGTAAGAATCTCCGATGAATATAGAATATTTACTAATGTAAATAGTTCTTTGGTTGATCCAAAGAATTTTTCTGATGATAACTTTATAGAACGAAAAGGACCATACTGTATTATACCACCAAATTCATTCGTTTTAGCTAAAACAGTCGAATATTTTAGAATACCAAAAGATGTTTTATGTATTTGCGTTGGAAAAAGTACTTACGCAAGGACAGGAATCATCTGTAATGTTACTCCAATTGAAAATGAATTTGAGGGTAATATTGTAATTGAGCTAAGTAATACAACACCTAACCCTGCAAAAATTTACTCAAACGAGGGAATAGCACAATTTTTATTTTTCAAATCAGATACTCAGCCAGAAACAACTTATAAATCAAAGAACGGTAAATATCAGGGTCAAACTACAATTCAAGTTGCTAAAATTAAAAAGTAATTTATGGATAAATTTCTTATTAACGGCCCTTGTAAAATCAAGGGCAATGTTTCAATTTCAGGTTCGAAGAATTCATCCCTACCGATATTAGCTGCAACACTATTATTTGATAAACCTGTAATTATCAAAAATTTACCAAGAGTTAGAGACATAAATACAATGTTAAATTTATTAAAGTTTCTTGGTTCTAAAATAATTTTATCAAGAGATAAAAAAACAGCAAAAATTATAAATAAAAAAAATATGAAAACTTTTGCTAGTTATTCTTTAGTCAAAACAATGCGTGGTTCTATTTTAGTTTTAGGTCCACTTATTTCAAAATACCATAAATCTAAAATTTCTTTACCTGGTGGGTGTTTAATTGGTGCTAGACCAGTTAATTATCATCTAACAGCATTAAAAAAACTTGGTATGAAATATGAACTAAAAGATGGGTATATTTTAGCAAAATCAAAAGGAAAACTTAGCGGAACGACTGTAAATTTTCCAAAGATAAGTGTTGGGGCAACTGAAAATTCTATAATAGCAGCATGTTTAGCAAAAGGAAAAACAGTTTTAAAAAATTGTGCAATAGAACCTGAGATTAAAGATCTTACAAATTTTTTAAATAAAGCTGGAGCGAAAATAAAATGGACAGGAAGAGTTTGTAAAATCATAGGTGTAAACTCTTTAAATGAAACTGAATATTCTGTAATGGCTGATAGAATAGAAGCAGGCACATTTTGTGTAGCTGCAACACTTGCAAAAGGCAATTTACAAATAAATAATTTAAATCCTAAAATTATTGGTACTGAAATAAAATTACTAGAAAAAGTTGGTGCTAAAATTAAAACTAGTGAAAACAAAATCTTAATTAAAGGACCAGAAAAAATAAAATCAATAAAAAGTATTAAAACTAAAGAGTTTCCAGGCATTCCTACAGACCTTCAAGCACAATTGATGGTTTTAATGTGTAAAGCTGTTGGCAAAAGTTCAATAACCGAAAGTATTTTTGAAAATAGATTTATGCATGTTGCAGAACTGCAAAGACTGGGAGCGAAGATAAATATTAAAAATAATACTGCTAGGATAGAAGGAAATACTAGATTCATTGGCGCTGAGCTAATGTCTAGTGATTTAAGAGCTTCTGTTGCTTTGGTTTTAGCAGCTATAGTTTCTAGTGGTAAATCATATATTAACAGAATTTATCACTTAGATAGAGGTTATGAAAAAATAGAAAATAAATTAAAAAAAATAGGTGTTAAAATTAAAAGATTAAAATAGTGAATAAATATTTAGCAAAAATAATAGCAAGTGACCAAGAAGGGTTGCAAATGATTTCAGCTTGTAGTTCGGGGGCCAAAGTTAAAATTGCGGATATAAAATTTCTCGCATCCAATAAGGTTTTTTTATTATCAATAGAAAGAATCAAGGTTGAAAGCGACCAGGAAGATAAAAAAATCAATAGCATTTGTAGGTTTGATTTTGTTGATAAAGTAAGATCAAAGAATATTGATCAATCAAATCAAGAAAAAGTTTTAGAACTAATAGGTATAGATTATTTGAAAAATAATGATGTTTATGAAATAAATCTTATTTTTAATAACAATGCTCATATTGCTTTAACTACAGAAACTATTGAAGCAAGATTAGAAGATCAAAGTGAAATTAAATAGTTATGAAGATACTAAATAGTAAAAGTAAAAATTTTGATAAATTATTAGAGAATTTACTTTTACAGAGAAAAAAAAAGATTCAATTAGACTCTGTTTCTGTAACAAATATAATTAAGGATGTTAAAAAAAATGGAGATAAAGCATTATTAAAATACGAGAAAAGATTTAATCAAAACAACATAATTATTCCAAGCTCAAAACAAATAAAAAAATCTATAAATTCACTTGATAAAAAAGTAAAGAAGGCAATCGATAAAGCTTATAATAGAATTTATAAATTTCATTCACTTCAAAAATTTAAAAATATTTCGTATACAGATAAATTAAAAAACAAACTTGAATATAAATATGTGCCTTTAGATTCTGTTGCAATTTATGTTCCAGGTTCTACTGCTTCATACCCATCGAGTGTATTGATGAATGCTATTCCTGCAATTGTAGCAGGTGTTAAGAGAATAGTTATGATTAATCCAGGCCATAAAGGAAAACAAAATCCAGCCGTATTATATGCTGCAAAAAAATGCAGAATAAATGAAATTTATTCTATAGGAGGCCCTTCTGCTATTGCAGCAGTATCCTATGGGACTAAAAAAATTAAAAAAGTTCATAAAATAGTTGGTCCAGGAAACGCATATGTTGCGGCAGCAAAAAAAGAAGTTTTTGGTGTTGTTGGAATTGAAGGTATGACTGCAGGCCCTTCTGAAGTGACTGTCGTTTGTGACAAATTCTCAAATCCTGAATGGGTTGCAAGTGATTTAATTGGACAAGCTGAACATGATATTCTTGCACAATGTATTTTGATTTCAAAAGATAAAAATTTGCTGGATAAAGTAAAAAATGAAATTACCAAACAATTAAAAGAAATTCCAAGAGCTTCTGTTGCAAGAAGAAGTTTGATTAATAATGGAATTCTTATGTATATTTCTTCAGACACTAAAATAACAAGTGTTGTAAATAAAATTGCACCAGAACATTTAGAATTAAATATTAAAAATTATAAATCGTTAGTTTCAAAAATAAAAAATTCAGGATCAATATGTTTAGGAAAATATGCAGTGATGGCTATGACTGATTATAATGTTGGATCAAACCATGTATTGCCAACTAATGGTTCTGCAAAATACTCAAGTGGTATAAGTGTAAATGAATTTTACAAAAGGATTTCATACATAAACTTATCAAAAAAGGGTGTTGAAAGTCTTGGACCATCAGTTATAACACTTGCAAATTACGAAGGGTTGGTTGGACACGCTAAATCTGTCGTAAAACGAATAAGGAGAAAATAAATTTGTCAAAACAAGACTTACTGGAATTTAAAGGTACAGTGATAGACCTACTTCCTAACGCTATGTTTAGAGTAAAATTAGAAAATGGACATACCGTTACTGCCCATACAGCCGGTAAGTTAAGAAAAAACAGAATTAGAGTTCTCCAAGGTGACAACGTGACAGTTGAAATGACACCTTACGATCTTACTAAAGGAAGAATTATCTTTAGGGGATAAATTAGGCTGAGTAGCTCAGGAGTAGAGCAGAGCCCTGAAAAGGCTTGTGTCGGAGGTGCGAATCCTTCCTCAGCCACCACCACAAAGTTTCATCTTGAAATAATCGTAAAAGAATTTAACTTTAAGAGATAATAAATAACAAAAGGACTAAGAAATAAGATGAGTACACTACAAGGAAAAATTAAATGGTATAATGGTAAAAAGGGATATGGCTTCATTGAAAGAGATGATAAAGAAAAAGATGCTTTTGTTCACGCTTCGGCGGTAAAAGCTGCTGGTATGAGATATCTCAATGAAGGTGATAAACTTGAATTCACATTAGAGGATGGTCCCAAAGGTCCTTCTGCAGTTAATTTAAAAAAAATAGACTAATTTAGAAATTATTTAAAAGGGCGATTTATCTATCAAATAGATAAACGTCCTTTTTGTATTTAGACCTTGAATAATATTTTTTTTTGTCTAAAAGACTGCTCATGAATATAAATATTACATACAGAAAGACTTTAAAAAGTACTCACAGAAACTGTTTACATAGCCAGTAGGCTATTTATTTATATTATAATTTTAAATCCACATAAAATAAGATAAAAACAAAGAGGATAAGCCCGGGTGGTGTAATGGTTAGCACGGAAGTTTGTGGAACTTTAAGTTTGAGTTCGACTCTCAGCCCGGGTACCAAAAAATGAATAAAGAAAAAAAATTAATTCCTGGATTACCTTCAGGATTTGAAGATCGTTGGGAAAAAAAAATTCTTCTCAAAAAAAAGCTTTTAAAAGCTATTGAGAATAATTTTATTAAATTTGGAGCAGAGGCTCTGGAAACCCCTTCGTTTGAGATAAGTGAAAATATAGGATCTTTTTTGGCAGAAGATGACGCTAATCCTATGTCTGATGTGTTCTCATTTCAGGATGGAGAAAAAAGCATTACCCTTAGGTACGATCTTTCAAGCCCACTAGCTAGATTTGTTGCTCAAAATAATCAAGAGCTTCCATCAATCTTTAAAAGGTATGCTATCCAAAATGTATTTAGAAATGAAAAGCCTGGTAATGGAAGATACAGAGAATTTATGCAAGCAGATTTTGATATTGTTGGAAATGTTAATCCTGCACAAGCAAATGCTGAGCTTTGCAATTTAATATCAAGTACTTTGTTAGATTGTGGTCTAAAAGGAGATCAATTTACAATTAATATTAGTAACAGAAAAATAGTTCAAGGATTAATTGATGATTTAAAAATATCAGAAGAAAGGCAAGTTAAAGTAATTAGAGCAATTGATAAATTAGATAAACCAGGTTTCGGTTTAAAAGGTGTTGAAGATCTTCTTAAAAAAGAGAGAAAAGATATAAGTGGTGCAATCACTAAGGGTGCAGATTTAAACGAAGAACAAGCTACTGAAATACTTAATTTTTTAAAAATTAAAGATTTAAAAAAATTAAAAGAAACATTAAAAAATCCATTGTCTCAAGAGGGTATAAAAGAATTAGAACAAGTATTTGAAGTACTGGGTTTCAGCTCAAATTTAAATCAGGTCAAAACAAATTTTACAATAGTTAGAGGATTAGCTTATTACTCAGATTTTATTGTTGAAACAAATCTAAATTTTAAAGTTATAAATAATAAGGGTAAAGACGTCGATATAGGTAGTATTTGTTCTGGAGGAGCTTATTCAAAATTAATCTCAAGATTTAAGGGTGTGGATATTCCAGGTACTGGAATTAGTTTTGGAGTTGATCGATTGTTATTTGCTTTAATGCAATTAGATCAAATAAAAATAGACATTCAAAAACCAGTTTTAGTTTGCGTAATGGATGAAAAATATCTTAAAAATTATTATGAAATTTTAGATCAATTGAGAAATAACAATATCAATGCTGAAATTTTTTTAGATACAAAGAAAAATTTAGGCAAGCAACTAACCTTAGCAAATAAACGTGAGTTAGATGTTGCAATAATATGTGGTGAAAATGAATTTAATGAAAGTACAGTCACTATAAAAAGTCTTAAAGGTGTTAAGGGTGAAAACAATAAAACATTTCCAAAAGAAAATTTAATTGATGAAGTCAAAAAACTTATCTGAAAGTATCCTTAGATCAGTAAAATCTAAGGGTTTTAAATATATTGATTTACCCTCAGTAATTGAGGCTAATCATATAGTTCAAAGATCAGGAGAAAACTTCAGAAAATTTATCTTTTCTTTTACGGATCAGAATGGGAGCGAGTTGTGTCTAAGACCAGATTTAACAATTGCATCTTGTTTAAGATATTTAGAAAATAATTTAAAGGGTAAGGAAAAAATTTTTTACAGTGGCCAAGCTTATCGAAAATCACAAAACAAAAAAGACTCAATCATTAGAAATCAAATCGGATTTGAAATTTTAGGATCTAAGGATGAGAAAAATGATGATAAAGAAATTATAAATACATCTCTTAAATCACTTCAAAAAATTAAATATTCCTCGGGAACACTTACTATTGGGAATATAGAAATATTTAATTTGTTAATATCAAAATTAGATATTCCAAAGAGATGGAAGCTAAGATTATCGAGGCACTTCTGGAGAGAGGAATATTTTAATGATTTATTAAAAAGATTAGAAACTAATTCTGATGTTGACCCAACAATTGTAGAAATAGATAAAAAGCGTTACTTGAAAATGCTTAAAGAAGATTTACTAAATGTTGTGGCAGGAAGAACTATTAATGAAATATTAAAAAGATTTGATCAGAAAATAAAAGATCCAAGAAGAGCTAGCAAAGGGAAAAATGTTTCAAAAATAATAAAAGATTTTCTAAAAATAAAATGTCCAATAAACAAAGCTGCAATAGAGTTAAATAAATTTTTTAAAAAAAACAGAATAAATTTAGCTGTAGATCAAAATTATTTTCCAATCTCTAATAACAAGGTTTCAAAATTAAATGTAGTATTTTCAGCATCATTTGGAAGACAATTAGAATATTACACTGGAATGGTTTTTAAAATTGATATTAAATCTAAAAACTCATTAAAAAATATTGTTAATGGTGGTCGCTATGATGGTCTAATTTCAGATTTAGGATCAAAAAAACAAATTCCAGCAGTAGGTGCTGCTTTAAATTTAAATTACTAATGATAAAAAATATTTTAAATATTGGAATTCCAAGTAAAGGTAGACTTAGAAAAGATGTGTTAAATATTTTTAAAAAAAATAAATTAAATCTCATTTCTGAAAGAGGAGAAAGAGATCTTTTAGGATCAATTAAACAATTAAAAAATATTAAGATTTTATATCTTCATGCAAGAGAGATCATTGAAAGACTTGGAGACGGATCTTTGGATATAGGTTTTTCTGGTTTCGATTTATTGAAAGAGAGTGAGATAAACATTCAAAAAAAAATTAATGTTTTAAAAAGATATAATTTTGGTAAGGCCACATTAGTAGTTGCAATTCCCGATCCATGGATAGATGTACAAACCGTTGCAGATTTAGAAGAAATTGCATTTGAATTTAAAGATAAGAAAAAGAAAAGATTAAGAGTAGCAACAAAATATCCAAACCTAACAAGGGAATTTTTGTTTTCAAAGGGTGTTACTCAGTTCAAATTAATTGATAGTTTGGGTGCAACTGAAGCTTATCCTTTTACAGGCTCTTCGGAAATAATTTCCGATATAACGTCTACTGGAGAAACTTTAAGAGCAAATAATCTGCGCATTTTAAAGGATGGAGAGATACTAAGGTCAGAGGCTTGTATGATGATTTCTAAGTCATCAAATAAAAAAATAGGCCTTAGAAAAATGTTAAAATTACTTTCTAAAAAGTAAGTCTTTCCAATAAATTAGTATAATTTTGATAATATCAAGGTTCCTACCTATTGCGTATAAAGTTACAATACCTGCAATAAAAAAGAATATTTTAATTATAAAAGCTAATTCCATTAGATCAGTTCAACTTATCTTTGTCTTCCTCTGGATCTGTAACCTCAGTAATATTTGCTTGTTCAGGCGGTATTTCAGGAATTTGTTTTCCAGGTATTACACCATGTTCATCTTCAAGTTTTTTTATTTGCTTCTCTAATCCTTGTGAGCCCCAAGATTTTGTAACTAAGCTTTGTAGTTGATTTGCATGAGTTTTATATGATTGAAGCGCTCCTTTAATCGCAGTTTTAACATCTGAGTATTTATCAAATATCTTACTAGCAGAGGTTATGATCTTACTAATATTTTCAATTTGCTTCTTTTCACTCTTGATTTGCTCAAAAACCTTAATCATATTCAACAGCTCAGTAGGGGATGATAAAATAAAGTTTGCTTTAAGAGCCTCTGTTTGAAGAGTTTTATCAGCATCAAGTGTTACAGAATATAAGCTTGATGCAGGGAAAAAAACAATAACAGACTGTAATGATTTTATTCCATATAGTTTGTTATAATTTTTCTTAGCTAAACCTTTTGGTCCAAATAAGTGATTTCTAACTGATGCTATATGATCTTTAAGATATTGTTTTTTTCGATTTTCATCTTTCTCATTAATGTATTTTGTCCAATGAGTTAAAGACATTTTAGCATCAATGATATAATTTCTCTCTGGAAATTTTACAAGCATATCAGGAATTACATCTTTCTCCTCATTACCATCAATGTCATAAGTTGTTTGTTTTTTTTGTGGAAAAAAATCTCTATCCTTTACAAGATTTGCACTTTCTAAAAGATTTTCTAAAATTTCTTGATTAAATTTTCCTTGATATGTGATGTTAGTGGTGAGTTTTTCCCACCAATTTGTATGCCGTGCTATTGCTTCATCATGTTTGTTAATTGCTTTTTCAGAAATTGACTTGTACTCACCTACTCCTTCAACGATACCATCAACTTTCTTATAAAGATTAGTTACCTCTACTTTTTTATCGTCAAGTTGTTTTGTTAAGTCTTTTTTTGCATCCTCCGCAGCTTTTATCTCTGCCTCCCTTGTAGCTAAATCTATTTGAGATTTTTTTAATTCTTCTTCTTTTAATTTCAGTTCATCAATTGATACTTGATTGTTTTTTGGTTTTAGTAAATAAAACCAAACAATACCAAATGCTACAAATCCTACTATTACTCCTAAAATTGCTTCCATAATTTAATTTAATTTTTTATCATATCTAGTAGATAATTATTAAACTTAATAGTACAAGATATCACTCGATTCATCATGAAATGGAATAAAAAATACGATTATCCTACATCCTCAAGAGCAACTGTAGATGGAATTAGAAGATATCTTTTAGGGGAAAAAAAATTACCAAGTGTTACCTCAATACTTGATGTAACAAAATCAGAGGAAGATAAGGCTGCTCTCGCTAATTGGCGTGAAAGAACAGGTCAAAAAGAAGCTGAAGCGATAACAAAAGCAGCAAGTAGCAGGGGATCTCAAATGCACAACTATTTAGAGTCTTATTTACTTGGAAGAGAAAATTTAAGTTTTTTTGAGGAAAATGAACAATACAAAAAAATGGCTAAAGAGATAATTGATAAAGGATTAACAAATAGATTAGAGGAAATATGGGGAACTGAATGTACTCTTTATTATCCTGAAAAATATGCTGGCACTGCAGATTGTGTAGGAGTTTATGAGGGAAAAGAGACAATAATTGATTTTAAACAAAGTAATAAACCAAAAAAAATTGAGTATATAGATACTTGGTTGTTACAGACTGCAGCATATTCTCTTGCTCACAATATTGTGTATAACTCACAAATCGATTCTTGTGTAATTTTAGTTTGCACTGTTGATAATTTATTTCAAGAATTTAAAATTAAAGGCTCTGAATTAATAACCTATCAAAATTTATTTTTAGGAAGATTAAAAAAATTTCATGAGCTTTAAAATTTAAATCAAACACTTATATAGAAAACAATGGATAAAATAGTAATTTATGATTATGAAACAACAAATAGCACTAATTGGGGATCTATAATTGAAGTTGGGGCAGTTGTAGTTGATAAAAATCTAAAAGAAATTGGAAAATTGAATATCAGAGGCAGAATGCCAGAGGGAGAAGTTCCAAGTGCAAAAGCATTACTTGTTAACTCCACTAGCATTGATCTATTAACAAAAGGTAATTATTCTCATTATGATTTTTTAGGTGCTCTTGAAAACTTCTTTTTAAAAGCTGGACCTTGTATGTTTATAGGTTGGAACAATACAAACTTTGACAGATTTATGACTCAGCATAATTTTTTCAAAGGAAATCGTTATCCTTATATCACTCACTCTTCGCCCAATAGTGAACATGACGGTATACACATAGCAAGAGCCGCCCAACTTTTAAATCCTGAAACTTTAAAAACAGGATTAACAGAAAAGGGTAATCCTTCATTTGCTTTGGAATCTCTTGCAACAGCTCAAGGATTTGACACTACACAACAACATACAGGATTTCATGATGCTTATACAAGTTGTAAAATTCTTAGAATTGTAAAAAGCAAACATGAAGAAAATTGGGAAAAATTTTTAATAACTGCAACAAAAGCTGGATGTGAAACTCATTTGAAAAAAGAAGAAATATTCACAATAAATGAAATTATACAAGGAAAAGATTTTCCTTATCTTGTTAGCAATATGCATCCAAATCATAATTCCCACCTATTTCATAAAAGATCAAACGATAGATTTGTTTATGACTTAAGAAATGATCCAGAGCCTTTATTAAATTTGAATATTAATGAGTTAAGATCTGTTTTAAGTAAAACTTCGCCAAAAATAATTAGAGTTTGCAAAATTAATAAAGCACCTGTATTTTTAGACAAACAATGTGCATTGGAATATAAATATCCCAAGGGAAATCCTTACACTAAACTTGGGCTTGAAGTAATTCAAAAAAGAGCAAAAATTGTTAGAGAAAGTGAGAAGTTTTGTCAAAATATTCAGCTAATCTATAAAGAAATAGAAGAGGAGAAAGAACAAACCAAATCCCAAGAAGATTTATTACCTGAAGAAACTTTATATGAAAAATTTATTCCCAATAAAGACACCCAATTATTTAAAACTTGGCATAGTTCTTCTTGGGAAGATAAATTAAGAATGTTAGATAAATTTACAGATAAAAGATGTAGTTGGTTTGGGCAAAAAATTATTTATCAAGAAGCACCACATATTTTGCCGCCAGATTTATATAAGAATATTAAGAGTGAAATTGCTAGACGAATATTAAGCAAAAATAAAGAAAAATGGCAGACAATAGGCATGGCATATAATGAAATTGATACTCTTAGAAATCAAGCAGACAATAGGGACGATGAAGAAGAACTAAAAAAATTAGATGAAATAAATGAATTTATTATGTCTATAGAAAAAAAATATGAAATTGCCTAGTTGACTTTAAGTCTGCAATTAATAGAAAGTATTTATGCTTACAAATTTTAAAGATGAAGATTTTGATAGTAAAATCAAAAATGAAGATGTTTCAGTAATTCAGTTCTCAGCTGAGTGGTGTGGTCCATGTAAGGCACTAAAACCTGTAATGGATAAATTATCTGATGAATATAAAGATAAGGCTGGTTTTTATTATGCTGATGTTGAAGATGGTGGAATTAATACAGGTTCAGCTGCTGGCATCAGAGGTGTCCCAACAGTTATCATCTATAAAAAAGGTATTGAAGTAGACAGAAAAGTTGGTGGCGTTCCAGAAAGTCATATGAAAGAATTTTTAGATAAAAATATTTAATTTAAACTTAATACTTCAGCAGCCCCATACAAAGATCCTGTAATTAATAAAAGATCACCTTCTTTTAAATCAATTGATTCAATTGCTTGCTTGATATTTGGTTGATATTGAACATTGGTCATACTTTTAAATTTTTCTTTTAAATCTTTTCCACTAATAGAGTTAGGCTGAGTTTTTAAATCTATAGTAGTGATGGAAGAAATATCTTTAAAGTAACTGATATATTTTTCGTGTTCTTTATTTGCCATCATTCCAATTATAACATGTTTGTTACAATTCAAGCTTTGAAGGTATTCATTTAATGCTTTAGCACCACCTTCGTTGTGGCTCCCATCTACTATAAATCTATTATTTTTAACTAATTCTTTTAATTTACCTGATTTAATTTCCTGAAGTCTAGCTAAGCTAGATATATTTTTAATACCTTTTTTTATGTGTTCATCCCTAATCTCAAGATCTAAAGTTCTAAGAGTTGCTATTGCAGTAGATATATTTTCTAATTGATATTGACCAAGCACATTAGGCATAGGGAGTTTTAATCCTCCAAATTTATCTTCATAGTAGAAGAAATCATTTTCATTAACTGAGTAACTAAAATCATCATTAAAAAATACTTTATTAGATTTATTTTGAAGGATATTTTTTTTAATACAATTCATCGTCTCTTTAGTGCTTTGTTTAGCTATAATAATGTTTGAATTTAAAAGGGTAGATGTTTTTTCAAATACAATTTGTTCAATTGTTTGTTTATCTTTTGGAAGCCAATCTAGATGGTCTTTGCTTATGGATGTAACAATACTTGCCAGATTAGTTTCTAGAATATTTACAGCATCAAAACGATGGAACAAGCCACTTTCTATTAAGTTAATGTTACCTGGATATTGTGCCGCTTTATAAAAAAAGCAAGCTGATAACATCTCAAACACTGTAATAGGTTGATTACTATTAATTTTTTCAACTTCTTCAAATAAATCAGCTAAATCATCATCATTTAATTCCTGATTGTTGAAAATAAACCTTTCATTAATTTTTTGAATATGCGGACTTGTGTAAACATTACATTCGAAATTTGCTTCTTTTAGAATTGAGTAAGCAGCTTGAATTGTAGAATTTTTACCATTAGTTCCTACAATTGATATTGCTTTAATTTTGTTTTGTGGATTGCCGAGTTTTTCACAAAGATTTTTAATTCTATCAAGTGATAGGTCTATTTCTTTAGGATGCAACTTTTGAAAGTTGCTGAGAATCTTCTGAAGTTTCATTTTGTTCAGCACTTATATCAGAATTCTTCTTTAACAATATTGATAATAAAGTTCCAATTTTAGATGCAAGATCTTTACGCTCAACAATTAAATCAACAAAACCTGTTTTTTCAACATATTCACTTTTTTGGAAACCTTCAGGAAGTTCTTCTTTAACAGTTCCTTGAATTACTCTTGCTCCCGCAAAAGCAATGAGTGCACCTGGTTCAGCTATATGAATGTCTCCTAGCATAGCATACGATGCAGTAATACCACCAGCTGTCGGATCAGTGATACAAACTAAATAAGGTAGTCCATTTTTTTTTAATTCGTTAATTGCAAGTGTTGTTCTTGTCATTTGTGATAATGAAATTAAACTTTCCATCATTCTCATTCCTCCACCAGCACTTATACATAAAAAAGGTGTTTGATTTTCTATAGCGTGTTGTATTCCATACAAAAAGGCTTCTCCTTCTGCTGCTGCCATTGATGCTCCTAAAAAATCAAAATCGGAAGCTACAGCAGTAATTTTAATATTGTTTATGGTTCCAGAAGCAACCATCATTCCACATTCTAATCCTGTTTTTTTTCTAGCATTTTTTAATCTTTCTTTGTAAGGCTTTGAGTCTGTCCAATTTAGCGGATCATCTTTTGGTATTGGAGTTTTGAAAATCTCATAATTGTTTTTTCCAAATAATATATCAAATCTTTGATGTGGTTTTATTCTATGATGACGCTTACAATCTGGACAAACCCATAAGTTTTCCTCTAAATCTTTTTTTAAAATTGGACCCTTACAACAAGATGTCCAATCACTTTTTGCAATATCTTCTTTTGTGGCTCTTTCACGAATAGCAGTTTTAATTTTTTCACCTGCTTTAATTATTTTTGTTATCCAATTCATTGAATTTTATTTTTTAATCTTCTGACGATATTAGTAACATTTGTGACAGCATTTTGTCTCATTTTAATAGATTTAGTGATTTCTTTACAAATTGCACTACCAACTACTAAACCGTCAGCTTTTTTAAGGAATTGGATTGTTTTTTCTGTAATTCCAAAGCCAATAACAACATTTTTTGATTTATTTTGTTTTTTGATTTTATTGTATTTTTCTAATATTTTCTTTGGAGATACTTTAAGCTTTCCACCTGTGGTGGACAACATGCTTATATAATAAATCATTTCATGCGAGTCCTTTATGATTTTTTTTAATCTTATCTTGGAAGTAGTTGGTGAAACCAATTGAATAAAATTAATTCCTTTTTTCTTACATTTTATAGCAAAATTTTTATTCTCAGGATAGGGTAAGTCAACTACTATCAAACCATCAACTTTCGATTTTTTGCATTTTTCTAAAAATTTGTCTTCATTAAATTGATAAATCATATTGTAATAGCCCATCAAGATAATTGGTTTATTTTTTTTGATGGTTTTAAAATTTTTTGCAATTGAAAATACATCATTAATCTTAATACCATTTTTGATTGCTCGATAAGCACTGGTTTGTATTTGTCCTCCATCAGCTATAGGAGTGTTATGTGGAAAACCTAATTCACAAATATCTGCATAGTTAGAAATTGATTTTAATATCTCCAAGGATTTTTTTTTAGTATTATCTCCAGCAACAGTGTAAGTCAGCAAAGCTGGTCTATTTTCACTTTTTGCATTTAAGAAAGCTCTATTGATTAATGAATTCACTAATTTTTACCCAATCTCTCTTTTAAAATATCTCTATCTTTTTTAGCATCACCACAAGAATTTACTATTATAATTATATCTTTACTTAATTTTGGGGCTATTTTAATTGCTTCTGCAAATGCATGGCTAGGCTCTAAACTTGGATTAAGTTTTTCAAATTTAGTTACCATCACATGTGCCTTAAGGGCTTCTTCATCAGTTGCATACGTGTATCTTGCTCTTTTAGTATCTTTTAAAAAACAATGTATAGGACTTACACCTGGATAGTCTAATCCAGCACTTATAGATTCTGTCTCATTAATTTGACCCTCATTATTTTGACAAACATATGATGCTGCACCATGCAAAATTCCAATTTTAGCATTTCTACTCAAAGGAGCAGCATGCAGCTTTGATTTTTTTGGACCACCAGCCTCTACTCCGATTAATTCTATTTGCGATTTATTAAAATCTATAAATTCACTCCAAAAACCATATGCCGAACTACCACCACCAACGCAATTAATTAATTTTATTTTACTTGGAATTTTTTTGAACTCTTTTTTAATTTGTATTTTTAATTCTCTTGAGATTTGGGCAGTGCTCCATCCACAAATTTTTACAAAGATGTTTGGGCCAACAGTGCTTCCAACACACATATGTGTAGTGTCACAATTTGATACCCAATACCTCATACATTCACTAACAGCGTCTACTAAAGTTTGACTACCAGAATACACAGGGACTATTTCGGCCCCATTTTTTCTCATTGCTTCACAGTTTGGTTTCTGTCTCTTAATATCTTTTGCACCCATAAAAATTTTACATTTAAGACCAAACTTCTTAGCAGCCATACTTAACATTTTGCCCGCATAACCTGCACCTGTATCACCGACTATGTATTTTTTACCCATAGCCTTACAAATCAGAGCGTGAACAGTCGCATTATATATTTTGTGAGCACCACCATTTGCTTCAGAAACGACTTTTGCCCATATTTGAGCACCACCTAAATGATTTGATAAATTTTTTAATTTTATGAATGATGTAGGCGATCCTATATAATTCTTAAAATAATAATCTCTTTTTTTTAAAAAATTCTTATTATACCTTAATTTTGAAAATTCTATTGTTAAATCTTCAACAGGTTTTTTTAAAGTCTCAGGAATAAAACTTCCTCCAAATTTACCACCCCAAAAACCATAACGATCATGTTGATCAATTAAAGGAATATTTTTTTTAAGTTTCATTTTTTACTTTATTAAAATTATTTAAAAAAATTTCTATTTTGGATATATCTTTTAATCCAGAAGTTTCCAGGCCTCCAGATAAATCTAAATAATCAGCAATTTTTTCATATTTTTTTAGATTATCATCGAATTTTATATTTCCAGCTAACATTAATTTTTTGTTGAGTTTAATATTTTTAATTAGATTATGGTTAAATCCTTGGCTTTTTTCATAACCTTTACTATCAAATAAATAAATATCTGTAACATCATAAAATAATTTGTAATTATCAACGTCAGATTTATCTTTTATTGTAAGCGCAGTAATAATTTTTTTTTTATATTTTTGTTTAATAATTTTAATCTCATCCGGAGTACAGTCATATAATTGGTAATAATCAAAAGGTAAACTTTTAATTTTTTCTAAAATTTCATAACTAGGTTTAACTAAAACAGCAACAAATTCACTTTTGTTTTTTTTAACGTTTAACAATTTTTTTAGATCATTAATCGAAACATATCTGGAACTTTTTGGATAATTACAAATAAAGCCAATAAAATTTGGAGGGTGTGGAAAATTTAATATAAAATTTAAAGTATCAGTATCTTTTACCCCACAAATTTTAGAACCTTCAATCATTTATTTAGATGTTCTAAAAGTCTTTTTGTATTATTTTGAATGTTGCCTTTTGTAAGAGATCTCCCCATAACAATACCAGAAACTTTATTTTTAAATGCATCTTTTGGTGTCATAAGTCTCAATTGATCGTTTGAATTATCTCCTGGTAATCTTATTCCAGGGGTTATAATTAATAAATTTTTGTACTTTCTTCTAACTGTTAAAGCTTCCTGGGCCGAACATACTATTCCATCACAACTGGATTTTCTTATCAGATTAGCTTGTTGTAATACTAATTGCTTCACACTTTTTGAATGACCTATTTGTTTTAGAGATTTATTATTTAGACTAGTTAAAACTGTAACACCTAATATCTTTAAATTTTTATTTATTTTTTTTGCTTTCTTCTTTACTGCTTTTAACATTTCCATTCCACCACTCACATGCACTGTAATGTATTTACATTTTTTTAAGTCTTTCAAGCTATCAATTGCTGATATTGCTGTTTGTGGAATATCATTAATTTTTAAATCTAACCAAAAATCATTTTTAATTTTTTCTAAGAATTTCCTACCCTTTTTAGAATAAAAGAATTGAAGGCCAAATTTTGGAATTATTTTAAGTTTTTTTGTTCTTGTTTGTGTAACTATTTTTTTAATATCTTTTATATTTGAAGTATCACAAGCAACAAATATAATTTTATTCTTCATTATTATTTAATTTTTTAAACAAGTCTTTTGACATTTTAAAGTGAATTGTTTTTTTTTCTGGGGTATTTACTTTTTCTCCAGTTTTTGGATTTCTTGATATCCTAGCTTTTTGTATA
Organism: uncultured Pelagibacteraceae bacterium; assembly: GCA_902566705.1. Classification (GTDB taxonomy): domain Bacteria; phylum Pseudomonadota; class Alphaproteobacteria; order Pelagibacterales; family Pelagibacteraceae; genus Pelagibacter. The sequence continues at coordinate 29,665 of CACFJT010000002.1, read as the reverse complement.
TTGGTTGAAAAAACCCCAAAACCTCTGAGTTCAACTCTATCACCTCTTTTAAGTGCTTTTTTAATTTCTTTTAGAATTATTGTAGTGAATTTTTCAAGATCTTTTTTTAAAAAATTTGGGTAATCCTCTGCCAGTTGTTTTAAAAGTTTGGATCTTACTATAGCCAAATTAATTCTTCTTAAATTATTCTTTTTCTTCTTTTTTTTTCAGATCTTCTGATAGTGATGAAAAGGGTAAATTTTTACCAGATCCTTCAGAGCCATATTTCTCTAAAGCTTCTTTTTTCTCAATTTCTTCTAAAAGCTTAACACTTAGAATTACTTTTCTTTTATTTAGGTCTAGATCAGCGATTGCGCAGTCTAATTTTTCACCTCCAGTCCACCTGCTTGGACGAGCATCTGCTGCATTTATTGCAATAGCAGATTTTTTAATTTGCAAATCCATATCACAACCTTCAGGTCTTACTGTCAATCCTTTGTTATCTGTAGATACAACTTTCACTGTGATTGTTTGGTTTTTTGATTTATCTTTAAACCAATCAAATGGATCTGGTTGAGTTTGCTTTAAACCTACTCTAATTTTCTGCTCTGAAGACTTAATTTCTAAGACTTTTACTTTAATTTTTTCACCTTTTTTATAATTTGCTAATTCTTCTTCTCCATTATTTAAATATGTTAAATCATTACAATGTAAAAAAGCGTCAACATCCAAATCTTTTATTCTTACAAATAAAGAATACTCATTTTTATTTACAATCTCACCTTCTACAGTCGAATTTACAGGGTATTTTTTTTCAAAAGTTTCAAATGGGTTTTCTTGTGTTAGTTTATGAGATATTGCAACACGTCTTTTTTCTTTATCAATTTCAGTTATTACACAATCAATCTCATCGCCAATTTTAAACATTTTTTTTGCTGATAAATTCTTTTTATTCCAGCTCAACTCACTTGAGTGAAGTAGTGTTGTAAGACCTGGTTCTAATTCACAAAATGCCCCAAAGTCCATTATTTTGACTACTTTAACTTTATAAATTTTGTTTAATTCATAATTTTCAATATGCTCAAAAGGGTCAGGAGACAGTTGCTTAACTGAACATCCAACTTGAAGTTTTTCTTTATCTACACTTATAACCTTTAAGTCATGTTTTTCGCCTATATTAAAAACCTCATCCGGATGATTCACTCTCGAATAAGAAATTTCTTGTAGGTGTACAAGTACATCTAATTCACCATTTACATTAAAAAAACATCCGAAACTACTATAACCCTTTACTTCTGCTCCTTTGATTACATCTCCAACTTTATATCTATCTATAATCTTTGCTTTATCCTCTTTTTTAAATGATGAAATAATTTCTCTTCTAGACACACATGCATTTCCTCTTACTTTATCTAATTTAATTAAAGCAAATTTTTGTGGTTCATTCATTAGATGACTAATATCTTTTAAAGGTTTATCACTTATTTGAGACCCAGGTAAAAACATCAAAGAACCAGTATCAATGTGCTCTACTATACAACCACCTTTACATTTTGATGTAATTTTGCCCATTATAGGTTCATTCTTTTCATAAGCTTCAACTAATTTATCCCAACCTTTTATTTTTTGAGCCTTACTTGCAGAAACAATAACTTCTCCATTTTTATCTTCAATTTTCTCTAAAAGCACAGATATTGTTTCTCCAACTTTTATTTTTTCGGAAAGTCCCATACTTTTTAGCTCATTAATGTCTAGCACTGGCTCTGATTTAAGACCTTCTACGAAAAGGAAAACAAATTTTTCTGTAATTTTGTTTATTTTACCATCAATAATCTTACCCTCTTCAATCTGTATTTTTGATAACTGACTATTTAATAGTTTTTCAAATTCTTGTGATGCTGGATTTGATAGATCTTTATATATTTCCATTAATTATTAATTTTCTGTCTATTATTTTTTTTATTTTTAAAAAACATGCCCTTTTAGTAAGGTTTGTCGTTGAAATCAATAGTGAATCTTCTGTTTTCTTTAAAGGAGATATTTTTCTATTAAAGTCACTTTTATCACGATTTTTAATGCTTTTTAGTACCTCTTTGTACGTAATATTTTTTTTTAATTTCCTCAGTTCATTATATCTTCGCATTGCCCGAGTTTTAATACTAGCTGTAATAAAAAATTTAAAATCAGCATCAGGTACAATATTGTAGGTTATATCTCTACCATCTAAACATGATCCAGAATATTTTTTTGGCGGATTGTATGCTAAATTTTTTTGAAAATTATGTACAAGTTTTCGAATACTTTTTTTTTTAGCAATCCTAGCTGCAGTATTTCCAATGTCATCAGATAATAATTCTATATTATTTAGATCTCTAATAGCAAGTTTATTTATTTTTTTTTTTAAAAAGTTTAATGTAAATTTATTTGGATATTTAGTTTTATATAAAGCAATAATTCTATAAATTTTTCCAGTATCAACTTGTAATAAATTGTAATGTTTAGAAATTGCTTTAGCTATAGTACCAGCACCTGCTGCTGCAGGTGAATCTATAGCAATTTTTATTATATTTTTTCTTCTAATCATTATTTTTTTAAATCATTAATAATACTCAAAAAATTTGGAAAAGAGGTTTGAATAGATTTTCTGTCGTGAATTTGCCATTTACCACCAAATGATAATGCAGCAATTACACTTGTCATAAATACTCTATGATCTTTTAAATAATTTTTAATTACAATTTTTTTATTTATTTTTAAGTCTGGGTTGCCATAGATTTTTATAGAGTCTGCTGTTAAGATCGTTTTTATTCCAATTTTGTTTAAAATTTTTGCACCCCATTTAAGTCTAGGACTTTCTTTTTGGTTTAGTTCGGCTAAATTTTTAAAATATGATACTCCTTTTGCTTTAGCTGCAACTAAAAAAATAACTAAGAATTCGTCTATTGCACCACTATTATATTTTGTGGGACAATTTATAGCTTTAAGTGATTTAGGACTTTTAACCAAAATGTCGGCATTTTTTTCACCTTTATAAAATTTAGTATTTTTGAAAATGATTTTTACTCCCATCTTTTTAAGAATTTTGATAACTCCAACTCTTGAAGGATTTATATTTACATTTTTAATTGTCAGTTGAGAGTTCTTAACTAGTGAAGTTAAAACAATAAAAAAAGCTCCAGAACTAATATCCGAGGGAATATTGTAATTTAGAGGTTTTATATACTTTGTTTTTCTAATTTTTATTTCGTCATGGTTTGTTCTATTTTTAATTGAAATAGGTAATTTTAAATACTTACATAATAGTTCTGTATGGTTTCTGGATTTCTTTGCTTTAATAATTGTAGTGCCCTCAGTTTTCATACCAGCTAAAATTACAGAACTTTTACATTGAGCTGAGCCTTTTTTTTCAAAATATTTAATAGGTTTTAAATTAGCAGAGCCAATCATTTTAAGTGGCAAGGTTTTTTTATTTTTTAATTTGAACTTTACTCCAAATTTACTCAGCGGATCCGCAATTCTTTTAAAATCTCTCTTCGATAAACTTTTGTCACCTGTTAATTTTATGTTTTTCGTTGAATTTACTAATAGTCCAAGAATAAGTCTTCCAAGTGTACCAGAGTTTTTTGCATTAATTTGGAGGTTATTCTTATAATTATAACCATTTATGCCCTTTCCATATATTGTACAATTTTTTTTTGTTAGGTTTACTTTAATTCCAAGCTTTTTTACTGCTGTAATAGCAGCTAAAACATCTTCAGATCTTAAAAGATTTTGAGATCTTGATACTCCATTTGCTATAGATGAAAATAAAACCCACCTAATACTAATACTTTTATCACCACTTACTGTTATTGTTTTATTAAAATTAGATATTTTATTTTTAATAATTATTGAGCTGGGCATTTTTTTTATATTAATTGAACTTGAAACTCTCACCAAAGTAAGCGTTCTTCGCATTAATATCTTTCACTAGATTTGCTGGAGTATTTTGAGCAATTACTTTTCCATTACTTAAAATCATTGCCATATCAACACAAGCTAATAGATCCCTTGCTTGATGATCGCATATACAAATAGTTATTTTTGTTTCTTGTTGTAATTTTACTATAGTCTCCTGTAGCATTTTGATTGTTAGAACATCTAAAGCAGCAAAACATTCATCTAATAATAAAACTTTAGGTTCACTTAAAAGTGATAAAGCAATTACCAACTTTTTTTTTTGACCACCAGATAAAAATTTTGCTTTAATATCTTTTATATTGTCTAATTCAAATTTAGAAATTAAATAATTGATTCTTTCTTCTCTTAAATTCTTATTTTCTATAACTATTTCACTTATAGCTTTTAAATTATCATGAAGAGTTAAATCATTAAAATAACCTCCGTATTGAGGAACATAACCAACTTTATATTTTTTAGTTCTTAAATAAATTGGATATTCAGTAACCTCTTCGCCTTGAATTTTTATTTTCCCATTTTTTGGTTTTACAAGACCAGTAATGAGATTAAATATAGTGGATTTTCCAACACCATTGGGTCCCAACATACCAAATATTTGGCCTTCGTTTATCTTAAAATTAATATTATCTAAAATTAGTCTTCCACCATATGATAATGATACGTTTTCAAATTCAATTACTGAGTTAATACTTTTAAATGATTTGATCCTAAATTTTTTAATTATTGCCATTATTGCTTTTACTATTTATCTCTACTTTATCTGTGTTTTTGTATCTATAAATTTTAGTATCTTTATTTTCTATATTAATTTCAACTACATCAGCTTTTAAAACATTATTAAGATTTGTATAGACCACTTTTTTAGAAATAATCATAGAATTTCTCTCTAATGAAAAATCCATATATTCACTAGTAATTTTATTATTTAAATATTTTACTATTACATTTTTTGAAAAAATAGTATCAAAATTATCAATATTATATCTACCAAAATCAGAATTAATCTTAATTACATTCGAATTTTCCAATTTAATAACTGCTCTTACTTCTGTGAGATATACGATGTTTGGTTTGGAATAATCTATCTCACCTATAGATGCATTAATACTATATGAATTACCTTTTGTATCTTTTGAGGAATATTTAACGTCATTAATAATGTTCGAGGCATAGATATCTTCCTCAATTTTTTCTTTTTTTATTACTAAATCTTCTTTTTCTTTAGATATATAATGAAATGTACTAATTATGAGAATTATAAAAAAAATTAGTGCAATTATCGCTAATTTCTTTCTTTTCATTAAGAAATATTAGTCTTTAAAATATGATGAATATGAACTACTCCGTCAGTTTTCATTTTACTTTTTTTATTATAAACACATAAAGATGTAATCTTGTTGTTATTCATAATAGAAAGAGCTTTTGCAGCTAGAGCATCTTTTTCAATTCCTATTGGTTTTTTTGTCATAATATCTTTTGCTTTCATGGATAATAAGTTTAATTTTTTTTGATTATATCGTCTGATCTGGCCGTCAGTAATTATGCCTAGAGTTTTGTTTTTTTTATTTCTGACAATTAAAATTCCCAAATTTTTTTTGTTTAGTATTTTTAAAGCTTCTTTCATTTTTGTATTTTCGTTTACGAAAGGAATTTTGTCTCCATTTACCATTATATCTTCTACAGTTTTAAGTTGAGCACCCAAACTACCAGCGGGATGAATTTTTTTAAAATCTAATTTTCCAAATTTTTTATACTTCATTGAGGCTATTGCTAGAGCATCTCCAATTGCTAATTGGGCAATAGTACTCGATGTAGGGACAATTCCTTCAGATTCTAATACCCGTGGTATTAAAAGTTTTATGTCAGAAGCTTTGTACAAAATTGAGTCTTTCTTTGAAACTATACCAATTAATAATATTTTATTTCTATTAGCATATTGGATTATATTTTTAAGTTCATTTGTTTGTCCTGAATAACTTATTAGTATTAAAATATCTTTTTTTGAAATACTTCCAAGATCTCCATGAGATGAGTCTCCTGCTGAAAGATTGAATGAAGGTGTACCAACAGAAGATAGTGTTGCGGCAATTTTAGAGGCTATAAGTCCACTTTTGCCAACACCACATAGAATAACTTTAGATGGGCATTTTGCTATATGAACTACTGCTTCGTTAAATGAATTATTTATATTTTTTTTCAACTTTTGTAATGCTTTAATTTCAAGATTAATTACATCTTTAGCAATTGTTAAATATTTTTTTTTATTCATTAATGTGACCAGATATCATCTTTAAATAAAGCTAAGTCAAGTTCAACTCTTGTTTTTAAAAATTTTAAACAGTTTTGATATAATAAAAGTCTATTTTCTCTATCTAATATTTTTTCCAATTCATCATGAATTTTATGCAAATAAATTACATCGTTTGCACAATATTTGAGTTGTGCTGGAGTAAGTTCGCCACCAAAATCTGAATTTTGAAACTGTTTATTAATGTCAACATTTATAAATTCTTTTATAAGCGTTTTAAGGGAATGATTGTCAGAATAAGATCTTGCTAATTTTGACGCAATTTTAGTATCAAGGATATTATTGGTATCAGTTTGTAAATAATATTTTATATGTGCTAAATCAGCTCTACCAAAATGAAAAATTTTTTTAATTTTTTCGTCGGCTAATATTTTTACTAAATTAGGTGCATTGTAGCTATTTCTGTCGAATTGGATAATATGAGCGTCTGAATTTCCTGATGATATCTGTATCAAACAAAGAGGATCACGTCTGACATTTAGACCCATAAACTCTCCATCAACAGCAATTATATTGCCTAACTGTAAATCATCTGGTAGATCATTTTTGTGTAATTGAATATTATTACTCATTTTAACATATATATATGAAAGCAAAAAATTGTCTAATTTTTGGCGGTAGTGGTCAAATTGGAAGAAACTTAATAAGAAAACTTACAAAGAATAACTATAAAGTTACTGTTGTTACGAGAAACATTCATCAAAAAAGTTACATAATTAAAACACAGGCGAATGCAGGTTATATTAATATTGTAGAAGCAAATATATTTGAGGAAAAAAAAATAAGAAATTTGTTCAAAAAAACAGATATCTGCATTAACTTGATTGGAATTTTATACGAACAAGGAAAAGGAAATACTTTTAAAAATATTCATACAATTTTCCCTACTATTTTAGCTAAATTGAGCAAAGAATACAATCTTGAACATTTCATACACTTATCAGCACTCGGAATCAATGAGGCCAAAGACTCTGAATATGCAAACAGCAAGCTTGAGGGAGAAATTCAGATTTTAAAAAACTTTCCATTAGCAACTATTTTGAGACCGTCTATTGTTTATTCAGTGGATGATAATTTTTCTACAAATTTTATGACATTATTAAATAGACTTCCAATATTTCCATTATATTATAACGGAGATACAAAGTTTGCTCCTATCCACTGTTCAGATCTGACTGATATTATTTATCATGTTATCTCAAAAAACGTGAATTCTAACATTATAGAGTGTGTAGGTCCGGAAATAATTTCTTTTAAAGAAATTCTAGAAAAATTATTAATTCTTATTGGTAAAAAAAGGATTCTTATTCCTTTACCTTTGACTATAGCAAAAATTTCAGCAGGGGTATTTGGATTAATGCCAAAACCTTTGCTAACGACAGATCAGCTAAGACTTTTAAAATATGATAATGTTTTATCAGGAAAGTATAAATCAAATTCAGAAATAGGATTACCTAGTAGAAAATATTTTGATGTTGAAGTTAAAAAATATTGTTTTATGTGGAGAGAAGGTGGTCAATTTTCTACTGAAAAATATCAATCTAATAAAGATTTTAAAAACAAATCAAGTTTAAATTAAGCTGATTGTATTTTTTTCTCGATAAATTCAGGAACTTCATCTTTTTCCATAACATCTTCTTTTTTGCCTTTAGGTTGATATGCATAAAGTAAATGCAATTTGCAATAAGAAAAGTCTTTTAATGATGATCTTCCACAAAAATAAAATGTTTTTTCATCAGGATGACCAATAGGCCATTTACATGAGTTTTCATCTAATTCTTCTAATTGTTTGGGATTTTCGGGTTCAAAATCCTTCTCAATAATTAAAGATTTAAATTTGCTTTTTCTTCCTCTTTTATTACTTTGATTTTTATTATCTAAAGAATTATCAAAATTTTGACTAGAAGTGGCTGATCTGGTTTTAATTTTGGCAGACAAATTTAGTCTATGAGCTTTACCAATCACGGCATTTCTGCTTATACCCCCAATAATTTCAGCAATTTGGCTTGCGGTGTTTCCTTTACCCCAAAGTTCCTTCAGTTTTGCAACTTTTTCATCTGTCCAGCTCATATATCTATATGTTGTATTTAATTAAAATAACATAACAATATACGGATAAAAAATAGAATTAAACAATTAAAAATTAAGAGTTATCAACAAAAATTAATTAATTTTAGTTTAATACTTTTTCAATCATAACTTGTATCTGATAATTAAAATTTATAAAACAAATTAAATTTATGAGCTATTTAGCAAAAAATTATAACAGAAAAAAAATTTCCTTTAAATTTGGAAAGGGAAGTTATTTATATTCTGTTAATAATAAAAAATATTTAGATTTTGTACAAGGTATAGCTGTAAATTCTTTAGGACATTCACATCCTAAGTTAGTTAAATCTATAATAAATCAATCAAAAAAACTATGGCATGTTTCTAATGCATTTCAAATTCCTGAGGGAGAAAAACTTGCTAAAAAGTTGTGCAAAAATACTTTTGCTGATTATGTGATGTTTCAAAATAGTGGCGCTGAAGCCACGGAAGCAGCAATTAAAGTTGCTAGAAGATATTTTTACTCAAAAGGTAAACCAAATAAGAATAGAATTTTATGTATTAAAAATTCTTTTCATGGAAGAACTTTAGCAGCAATTTTTGCTAGCGGATCAAAGAAAATGACAGAAGGATTTGGTCCAAAAGTAAAAGGTTTTGATCACTTCAGCTTTGGAGATCACAATTCTCTTAAAAAGAAAATAAATAAAAATACAGCTGCAATTATGGTGGAAACTATTATGGGTGAAGGTGGTATAAAAGTGATTCCAGACTGGTGCTTAAAAGAGTTAAGAGCACTATGTGACAAAAAAAAAATATTATTAATTCTTGACGAAGTTCAGTGTGGAATAGGAAGATCTGGTGATTTCTTTGCTTTTGAAAAATCAAAAGTAAAACCTGATATTGTACCAATTGCAAAAGGAATTGGTGGAGGATTTCCTATTGGAGCAGTATTAATGAATAAAAAAGCTGCTTCAGGTATGATTCCAGGTACACATGGATCAACATTTGGAGGAAATCCTTTGGCGATGTCTGTTGGAAATGCAGTAATGGATATCATATCAAATAAGAAATTTTTAAATAATATTAAAAGTTTATCAAAATATTTTTTAATAAAACTAAATAAAATTAAAAAAAAATATCCAAATATAATAAAGCAAATAAGAGGAAAGGGTTTTCTTATTGGCATACAGTTATTTAAAGATCAAACTAAATTTATAAAAAAATTAATGGATAATCAGCTTTTGACCATTCGAGCAGCAGAAAATGTTGTCCGTATTTTACCTCCATTAAATGTTAAAAAAAAAGAATTAGATAAAGCATTAAAAATTATTGAAAAGGTCTGTTCAGAAATAAAATAGCATGAAACATTTCATAAATCTAAAAGATATACCTGCAAAAGATTTGAGAAAGATTATTACCGATGCCAAGAAAAGAAAAAATTTAAGAAAAAAACTAAGCACACTTGAAGTTGATAAGGGTGCACCCTTAAAAGGAAAATTATTAATCCAAATGTTTGAAAAATCTAGTTTACGAACAAGATTAAGCTTTTATTTAGCTATTAAACAATTAGGTGGTGGTACTTTAACTCTGAGATCAAACGAACTTCACTTAGGTCAAGGGGGAGAAAGCATTGCTGATACTGCTAAAATTTTATCTACTTACGGCGATGGATTTATGCTTAGAACCGATAGTGATAAAAAGGTTGAAAATTTTGCAAAATATTTATCAATACCGGTAATTAACGGTTTAAGTCCTTCTTCTCATCCAACACAGGTTTTATCAGATGTATTTACAGTTGAGGAAATAATGAAAAAACCTATTTCAAAATTAAACATTTGTTGGATAGGTGACTCCAATAACGTTTTGGATAGTTTAATTGCTGCTTCAGTAAAATTTTCTTTCAAGCTAAGCATTGGTTGTCCAAAAAGATTTGAACCAGGAAAAGAAGTTATAGCATGGGTCAAAAGAAATAATAAAAAAATTTATATTTATAATGACGCTAAAAAAGCAGTATCTGGTGCAGAAGTGATTTTTTCTGATAAAGTTATTTCTTTAAATGACAAAGTTAATAAGAGGAAAAAAAAACAAGCATTTAAAAATTTTAAGATTGATGAAAAATTAATGAGTTATGCGAAAAAAAGTTGCATTTTTTTACATTGTTTACCTAGGGGAGATGAAGTGAGTGAAGATGTTTTCTTGGGAAAAAAATCTCACGTATGGCAACAAGCACTCAATAGAGTTCATGTTCAAAAAAGTATTTTGTTATATTGTTTTGGGAAATTAAGGTAGCGGCAAAGGGCTATCTGAATTCTCATTTAGATATTTTATTACAGAGGCTCTATCTTTTTCTTTTCTAAGACCTGCATATGCCATCTTTGTTCCTTTTATCCATTTAGCAGGTTTAATTAAAAATCCATTTAGTTCTTCAAAAGTCCAATTTTTATCGTATGCAGCTAGTGCTTTGGAATATTTATATTCCTCAATCGCTCCAACTTTTCTTCCTACAACATTATATAGAGCTGGACCTATAGCATTCTTTCCTCCCTTAACAATTGAATGACAAGCTGCACATTTTTTAAAAACTTTTTCACCATGCGCAATATCTCCCATTGCCATTAATGCTGATATATCAATTTTGTCTGACATCGTGCTTGAACTGGTTGTGGATACAGTAGTAGCAGTTTCTACTTCAACTGAATAACCAGGTGTTTCAGGTTTCTCCACATGGAATATTACATCTGATAATTTTCCAATTCCAATAACAAGCAGTGCAACCATTAAAACTGCAGCAACTATTTTGTTTATTTCAAAAGAATCCATTTTTTCTAAATTTTGTAGTGAACGTATAACATGATAAATTAAAAAAAAGCTAAAATTTAATGTATAAATTTGCCTCTATAGTTGTTTAATGAGTATAATAATTTGAAAATATAATGAAAACTTTAATAATTATACCCTCTAGAATGTCCGCCACTAGGCTGCCAGGTAAACCTTTACTAACAATAAATGGTTTATCAATCATTTCACGTGTCTCTAAAAAAGCAGAAGAAGCAAATATTGGAGATGTGATTGTAGCCACAGAGGACCAGGAAATTATTGACGATGTTAAAAGCAATGGTTTTAGTGCTATTTTAACTAGCAATAAACATAAGACAGGTACAGATAGAATTTACGAAGCACTCAAAAGATCAAATGTTAGAGATGTTGATTTTATAATGAATTTACAAGGTGATGAACCAGCAATCGAGATTGATGATATAAAAAGTTTGAATGACAAAATGGTAAAAAATAATTCTAATTTAGGAACTCTTGCCGCAAAAATAAAAGATATTAAAAACCTCAAGAATGAAAATATTGTTAAGGTCATCACTGAAAACAGCCTAGAAGGGGATCATTTTCCGAAGGCAGTCTCTTTTTCAAGAAAATCTGAGCAGGTAGATAATATATATCAACATATTGGAATTTATTGTTATTCAAGAGATTGTCTTGAAAAATTTGTTCACTTGGATCAATCCAAAAATGAAATAGAAAATCGATTAGAGCAGTTAAGAGCATTAGATAATAATATTGATATCAATGTTTCACTTGCAAAGTCATCTCCAATAGGAGTAGATACTGAGGAAGATTATCTAGCCTTGAAAAAAATAATGGAATATAAGAATTTATGAGTAAAATTTATTTTCAAGGAACCTTTGGTGCATATTCTCATTTAGCAGCGCTTTCTATTGATCCTAAAGCAGAAATATTACCTTGTAAAACTTTTGATGAATGTTTTAACAAAGCATCTGAAGAACCAGATAGCAGAATTATAATTCCAGAATCAAATAGAATTACTGGTAACATTGGAATTGAATATTTAATATTTAAACATAGGCTGAATATTTATAAAGAGCATTTTCAAAAAATTGAACACAACTTATTAGGACAATCTGGTGCTAAGTTAAAAGATATCAAAGAAGTGTACTCGCATGCTCAAGGATTATCTCAGTGTTCAAAATTTATAAAAGAGAATAATTTAGCAGAACATATTAGAGCAGATACCGCTGGATCTGCTGAAATGATTTCTAAAACAAAAGATGTTAAGCAATCAGCTATAGCATCTTCATTGAGTGCTGAAATTTATGGACTAGAAGTTATTAAAAAAAATATTGAAAATGAAAGTGGAAATTTGACAAGATTTTTGGTTATGGGAAAAAATATTTCTCAACCAGAATTTAAAGATAAAACTTATATAACCTCTTTTTTATTCAAATTGAAAAGTAAGCCAGCTGCCCTCTATCAATCACTAGGAGGTTTTGCTATTAATGGTGTAAATTTAACTAAACTACAAAGCTATCCAGAAAAAAATAGTTTTGACTCTTATTTTTTTTTATGTGATTTGGATGGACACATAGAAGATACAAAAGTTCAGAAATCTCTTGAAGAGCTAGGGTTACATTGTGAGGATTTTCACGTTCTGGGTGTTTTTGAAGCAGATAGCTTGAGACAAAAAAAATAAGAAACTTTTCTTGTAGATTAGAAATTTTAACTGCTATAATGGTCCTGGAGGCTAGAGGTGGATGCTGCTTGAACCCGACCAGATCTTAACGGAAGCAGTCGTAGAGACAGTTATTCAGGTTCTAGTCTCCTTACAGATATATGAATAATAACTCAAAAGTATTAGCATTAAAATATAGACCACAAAATTTTGATGCCCTTATCGGCCAAGATGTTGTTGCCGAAACAATTATTAATTCAATTAAGGCAGATAAAATACCAAACGCATATCTTTTTAATGGGATTCGTGGAATTGGTAAAACTACGACTGCAAGAATTGTTGCAAAAGCACTCAATTGTAAAAATGGTATCGATAATTTGTGTAAAGAAAATTTTTGTGACAATTGTGAAGGTATCGTAAATTCAAGTCATATTGATGTAATGGAAATAGATGGTGCCTCAACCAATTCTGTAGAAAATGTAAGGGAGCTGATTGAATTTTCAAGGTATGCTCCAACAACCTCTAAATATAAAATCTTCATTATTGATGAAGTTCACATGTTGAGTAAACAAGCCTTTAATGCTCTATTAAAAACTTTAGAAGAGCCACCAGAATATCTAAAATTTATTTTTGCAACTACAGAAATTAAAAAAATACCAATTACTGTTGTTTCTAGATGTCAAAGGTTTGATTTATCAAGAATCAAATCATCAGAATTGTTAGATTTTATAAAAAAAATTAAGGACAAGGAAAACGGAAGAGTTACAGATGATGCTTTGAAGCTTATAGTAAAAATTTCCGAAGGCTCTGTTAGAGATGCCTTGTCATTATTGGATAGAGCATTATTAAGTTTGGATGAAGGAAAAGAATTAGACCTAAATTTAGCTCAGAAAATTTTTGGGTATTTTGATAAATCTCAATTAATCGATTTGTTCGAGCTAATTTTAAAAGGTGAAGAAACAAAAGTAATAAGTATTTATAGAAAAATTTATGACCAAGGTGTTGAACCAAAGGTTTTTATAAATGATTTCTTAGAGTTACTTTATTACTTTAAAAATATTAATTCATTAACTTTAGAAAGTACCAACTTTTCATTAAATGACGAAGAATTTTCTAAAATTAAAAATTTATCAAATCAAATAGACTCAGAAGTATTGATATTATTTTGGCAATTTGCCATCTCTTCTCTCGAGGAGTTAGACATAGTATCAAATCAACACCTTTCAATTGAGATGTTCTTAATACGATTAATGCATTTAAGTTCTGTAAAATCTGAAAATAATATTGAAAAAGTTGAGGTTGACTTGAAAAGTGAAAATTTAGTTAATAATAAAGAAACTAAATTAACTTCTAAAACAATCAACCAAATTAAGAATATTGCACAAGAAGAAAAAACTAAACCAGAAGTACAAACAGAAATTAAAGCAGAAAAGAAAATTAATATAAATGCATTTGAGGATCTAATTGAAATCTGTTCAAAAAAAAAAGAGATCAAACTAAAATACGAATTAGAAAAAAATGTTAATCTCGTAAAATTTGAAAAAAATAGAATTGAAATATCTTTTAATGAAAGTTTAGACAAAGATTTTGTAAAAGATTTATCATCAAAACTATTTGAGTGGACTAGTGAGAGATGGATTATTACATTTAGTAAATTAAAAGGGCAAATGTCAGTAAAAGACAAAGAAAAAAATGTAAAAAACCAACTAATCGATGAAATGAAAAATTCAGAAATATTTAAAAGTGTGATGGATAAATTTCCTGATGCCGAGTTAATAGATGTAAATTCAAAAAAAGATGGAGTTGATAATGACTGATTTTAGTAAAATTTTAGATAAAGCAAAAGAACTTGAGGCAAAAATGAAAGAAAGCCAACAAAAGATTAAGGAAATTAGAGTTGAAGGGGTTTCGGGTTCAAATTCTGTAAAGATAACTTTGGATGGAGAGGGAGAGATGCAAACAATAAAGTTATCTGACGAAATTATGAAAGAGGACAAAACCATAATTGAAGATTTAATTGTTGCAGCACATAATAGTGCTAAATCTCAACTTAAATCAAAAACAACTGAGGAAATTTCAAAAGCAACTGGAGGTTTAGGAATTCCTGGTTTTAAATGGCCTTTATAATAGATGCAAAACATAAGTGAGATAGAAGAATTAATTAAATTAATTTCAAAACTTCCAGGTTTAGGTCCTAAATCAGCAAAAAGAATTGTTTTAAAATTAATTAATAATCGTGATGAACTTGTAAAACCAATGGCAAATACATTGGCGCAAGTTTATAAAAATGTAGTTAGATGCAATTCATGTGGTGCATTAAAATCAAATTCAAATGGCTGTCTAAATTGTGAGAACACAAAAGATAAATTTAATAAAATTTGTGTAGTAGAGGATATTGCAGACCAATGGTCGATTGAAAATTCAAATATATTTAAGGGCTATTTTCATATTTTAGGAGGAACAATTTCTTCAGTTGGCCAAAGAAAAGAAGATTTATTAATTAATTCATTAGTTGAAAGAGTTAATAGAGATAAAATTGAAGAGGTAATTCTTGCAACTAGCGCAACTGTTGAAGGGCAAACAACTGCATACTACATTAAAGATAGTCTAAAAAATTTAGATGTTAAAATTACTAAATTAGCACAAGGTTTACCAGTAGGAGGAGAGATTGAAAGTCTAGATGATGGGACTTTATTTTCTGCTTTTAAAAATCGATCTAATTTGATTTCGAACTCAGATTAGATTTTTTTTTCAATCTATTTAAATGAAGTAATGGTTCAGTATAACCTGAAGGTTGCTCCTTCCCTTTAAATACTAAATCACACGCAGTTTGAAATGCTATAGAATTTTCATAATCATCACTCATTTTAACATATAGTGGATCATCTTTGTTCTGATCATCTACTATTTTGGCCATCTCTTTCATTATTTCAGTTACTTGTATTTTCGTTGTAATTCCATGATGAATCCAGTTGGCTATATGTTGTGAAGAAATTCTTAGAGTTGCTCTATCTTCCATCAAACCAATGTTGTTAATATCAGGAACTTTTGAACAACCTACACCTTGGTCGACCCACCTTACAACATACCCCAATAAAGTTTGTGCAGAGTTTGAAATTTCTTTATTTATGTCCTCTACAGACCAATTAGGTCTATCTGCTATTGGTATTGTTAAAAGATCATCAAGCTTGGCTGCTTCTCTATCAATTAATTTTTTTTGTTCATCGAAAATATTTATTTCATGATAATGTAGAGCATGTAAAGCAGCTGCTGTTGGTGATGGAACCCACGCACAGTTTGCACCTGCTTTTAAGTGTCCTGTTTTTTGCTCCATCATATCTTTCATTTTATCTGGCATTGCCCACATCCCTTTTCCAATTTGAGCTTTACCAGAAAACCCACAACTTAAACCAATATCAACATTGTTATTTTCGTATGCAGTAATCCATTTAGATGATTTCATATCACCTTTTTTAATCATAGGACCGGCCTCCATCGATGTATGCATTTCATCACCTGTTCTATCTAAAAAACCAGTGTTAATAAAAAAAACTCTATTTTTGAGACTTCTAATACATTCTTTTAAATTTGCGGATGTTCTTCGCTCTTCATCCATAATCCCAATCTTACATGTGTACTTAGGTAAATTTAGAACCTCCTCAACTTTAGAAAAAATTAAATCTGTAAATGCCGTCTCGTCTGGACCATGCATTTTAGGTTTTACAATATAAACTGATCCAGTTCTTGAATTATTCTTATTTTTAACATCATGTAGCGCGGCTGCTGTAGTTATAAACGCATCCATAATACCCTCAGGTATTTCACTTCCATCACTTAATAAAATTGAAGGGTTAGTCATTAAATGACCAACGTTTCTTACAAGCAATAAGCTTCTACCATGTAACTTTAAGCCCTTACCATCTTTTGAGATATAACTTCTGTGTGGATTTAATTTTCTCTCAAATATTTTACCTTGTTTTTCAAATTTTGATTTAAGATCTCCTTTCATTAGACCTAGCCAATTTCGATAACAAATAATTTTATCTTCCGAGTCAACTGCTGCTACGCTATCTTCATTATCACAAATCGTTGATATTGCTGATTCAAGTATAATATCACTAATACCAGCGTGATCTTGTTGGGCAGCAAAAGCTCTTGAGTCTTTCAGAATTTCAATATGTAAATTATTATTTTTTAGAATAATTGCAGATGGATTATCGCTTTCACCTCTGTGTCCAATAAATTTATTTTCGTCCTCTAAATCAAAAATATCAGCACCTTTTAAAACTTTTAATTTCCCATTCTTTACAGCAAAACTTGTAATCTTATTCCAACTTAATCCATCTAATGTAAAGTGTTTATCTAAAAAATCTCTCCCATATTTTATAACCATTTCACCTCTTAAAGGGTCATACCGTTCAGATACGCTATCTTCGGACTGTTCAATTATATCTGTACCATAAAGACTATCATATAAACTCATCCATCTTGCATTTGCAGCATTTAATGCATACCTCGCATTCATTACAGGCACAACCAACTGAGGTCCAGCTATATTCGCAATTTCTTCATCAACATTTTGAGTTTCTATTTTAAAGTCAGGTCCTCCATTTTTTAAATAACCAATCTCTAATAAAAATTTTTTATACTCATCTAAATTAAATTCCTTACCTTTATTTTTGATATGCCAATCATCTATTTTTTTCTGCAATTCCTCTCTAAATTTGATTAATTCTTTATTTTTTGGTGCGAGTTCACTAAGGGTTTTTTCTAGACCTAACCAAAAATTTTCTGAAGATATATTTGTATTCTTTAGCAACTCGTCAGTTACAAAGTTTGATAGTTTTTCTGATACCTGAAGATTGTTAATTTTAATATATTTTTCTTGCATAGCACTTAAGTTCATACCCCATCTGTATTTTTGCCTGAGAGCTTTACTCCTTCGGCGGAAATCAATCTCTTTCCAGAGTGTTATGCTTTAATCGGTCCTTTTGCCTGAGAGTTTCCGGGGTGGTTGCTCCTTCGGCGCTATAAATAGTCTCTCCCGATAATTAATATGTATCCGTTAAAAGAATTAAGTCAATTAATAAGAATTACGCCTTATTTAATATCATTTTATTGCCTTTTTTGTATTTTAACCATCCATTATAAATAAAGTATGAAAAATTACCTAAATTTCGAAACAGAAATTAAAGATTTAGAAAAAGAACTAGAAAAATTAAAAGACCCATATAATCAAGAAGGATTGTCAGAAGTAGATACACAAAAAATTTCAATTACTCAAAATGAAATAGATGAAAAATTAAAAAATATTTATTCTAATCTAGATCCTTGGCAGACTACAATGGTAGCTCGTCATGAAGATAGACCAAAAGCAAAATTTTTTATTGATAATTTGTTTGATAATTTCATTTCACTATCTGGAGATAGATATTACGGAGAGGATAAATCAGTATTAACAGGATTTGCAAAATTTAATGGAAAATCTGTTTTAGTGATTGGCCAAGAAAAAGGAGAAGATTTAGATAGCAGAATTGAGAGAAATTTTGGAATGATGAGACCCGAAGGTTATAGAAAAACAATAAGATTAATGAACTTAGCAAATAAATTTAATATTCCAATAATTTCTTTTATTGATACTCCCGGAGCATATCCAGGCGTTGGAGCTGAAGAGCGAGGACAAGCAGAAGCAATTGCAAAATCAATCGAATGCTGTATGGAGCTTAAAGTTCCAACAATTGCAATAATTATAGGTGAGGGTGGTTCTGGTGGAGCAATAGCATTAGCCTCATCAAACAAAGTCCTTATGTTAGAAAATGCGATCTACTCAGTAATATCTCCAGAAGGATGTGCAACCATTCTTTGGAGAGATCCAAAAAAAATGCTTGATGCGGCAAAAGCCATGAAGCTTTCTGCTAAAGATTTACTTAAATTAAAAGTAATTGATGAAATAATTCAAGAGCCTGTAGGTGGAGCACATAGAGATAGAGACATAATATTAAATACTGTAAGACAAACTTTAACAAAAAATTTAAATTATTTTGAAGAATTATCCTCTGATGAAATAATGAATGATAGAAAAAATAAATTTCTTAAAATAGGAAGAAATGACGGTTTTATGACTAGTACTGAAGATCTAAGCACATTAACAATTAAGAAAAATAATTTTGATAAAGTTTTTAGATCAAAAAAAGTGTTGTTAGGTATTGTTAGTGGATTAATTGTAATATCTTTAATTCTTTTGTTAGTTTAAATTTTATAAAGCTCCGTGACAGTGCTTGAATTTCTTACCAGATCCACAAAAGCAAGGTTCATTTCTTCCAATTTTTTTGTTATTTGATATTTTTTTAGAAATATCATTTTGTTTATTTTCTTTTTCTGTGTTTGATTCCAGAACAACTTTTAAGTTTATTAATATTGTTAAATAATCTAATTTTAATTTTTCCAAAAGATTTGAAAATAATTCAAATGCTTCTTTTTTATATTCAACTAATGGATCTCTCTGACCATAAGATCTTAAGCCTACAACTTGTCTTAATTGCTCTAAATATTGGATATGTGATTTCCAATTTAAATCAATTGATTGTAGAAAAATTCTTTTTTCAATTTCCTTTGCATGATCTTCACCTAGAAGTTTAATCCGGTCTTTTCTAGTTTCTTGAAATTTATTAAAAATCTTTTCTCTAAAATCGTTATCATTTGCCTCAATTAAATCCTTGAATTCAGTTTCTTCAAAACTTTTTCCAATTATTTGTTTGGTTTTATTGATAAATTCATTGCTTTTAGGATTAGATAAGTTTGAAATTTTTAACTTAATTAAATCATCAGATATTTCTTTTAAAAATTCATCAGAATAATCAAATATATTTTCGCTGTTCATAGCATTTTTTCTTTGTGAAAATACAACGTGCCTTTGATCGTTAAGAACATTATCAAATTTAATAAGTGTTTTTCTTATATCAAAATTTCTAGCTTCCACCTTTTGCTGTGCTCTCTCTAATGCTTTATTAATCCAAGGATGATCAATACTTTCTCCGTCTTTAAGTCCAAGTTTTTCAAGCATGCTATTCATAGACTCTGATCCAAAAATTCTCATTAAATCATCCTCTAGACTAACATAAAATATAGAACTACCTTCATCTCCTTGTCTTCCAGCCCTTCCTCTAGCTTGGTTATCAACCCTTCTTGATTCCATTCTTTCAGTACCAATAACAAATAAACCACCTAAAGATTTAATTTTATCTTTATTTATTTTAAGTTGCTCTTCCTCGATAGAACCTTTTTTACCACCAAGTTGAATATCAACTCCTCTTCCTGAAATACTTGTTGTAATAATTAACGAATTTTCCTTTCCTGCATTTGCTATTATCTCAGCCTCATTTTCATGATTTTTGGCATTTAAAACTACATGTTTAATATTTTTTTTATTCAATAAATTCGAATAAATTTCAGATTTATTAATGCTTGAGGTAAATACTAAAATTGGTTGACCTAATTTATTTCTTTCAATTATTTTTTCTATAATTGCATTGTTCTTTTCTTTTTCTGTTCTAAAAATTAAATCATTAAAATCTTTTCGAATCATTTCTTTATTGGTTGGAATAACTATGACAGGAAGATTATAAATTTCAAAAAACTCTTCAGACTCTGTAGCTGCAGTACCGGTGCAACCTGATATTTTTTTGTAAAGTTTAAAATAATTTTGATATGTTATAGAAGCTAAAGTCTGATTTTCAGCTTGTACTTGAAGTTTTTCCTTGGCTTCTAATGCTTGATGCAAACCATCTCCAAAACGTCTGCCCTCTAAAATTCTTCCAGTAAGTTCATCAATAATTTTAAGACTTCCATCTTTAACTATATAGTCTTTACCCTTTTCAAATAAATGATTTGCTCGCAAAGCTTGATTAACATGGTGAACTAAATGTAAATTTTCTGGATCATAAAAGTTATTATTTTTTAAAATTCCTGCGTTAGAAAAGAGTTTTTCAACATTATTAATTCCGTCATTGGTTAACAAAACGCTCTTTTCTTTTTCATCTATTTCAAAGTCCTTATTATTTAAAATTCTAATTAATTTATCAATCGCAAGATATTGAGCAGTCTTATCTTCAGCTGCTCCAGAAATAATTAAAGGTGTTCTTGCCTCATCAATCAAACATGAATCAATTTCATCTACAATTGAAAAATTATGATCTCTCTGAACCATTTGCTCTTCAGAAAATTTCATATTATCTCTTAAATAATCAAAACCTAATTCACTATTAGTTGCATAAGTGATATCACAATTATAGTTCTTCTTACGCTCAGCATCATCTTGATAGTTGTTTATAAATCCTGATGAGATACCTAGAAAATTATAAATTTGCCCCATTTCAATCGAGTCTCTTTTTGCAAGATAATCATTTACAGTTACTATATGAACACCCTTGCCACCTATTGCATTTAAATAAGCAGCAAGTGTTATGGTTAAAGTTTTTCCCTCTCCAGTTCTCATCTCAGCAATTTTTCCCTCATGTAAGGCTACGCCTCCAATTAACTGAACGTTAAAGTGTCTTTCATTTCTTGTTCTTATGGCAGCCTCTCTGACTAAAGCAAAAGCTTCTGGAAGTAATTCATCTAAAGATTTTCCATCTTTTATCAAATTTTTAAATTCATTTGTTTTTTTTGGAAAGTCGGCGTCATTTAATTTTTTAAAATCTTCCTCGTATAAGTTTATTTTTTCAACAATATTACCAATTCTATCTAGCTCTTTTTGATTACTAGATTTGATAAATTTTGATATTAAATTTAATGGGTTAAACATTACTATTTGATTTATTCTTTACTTATATTGTTTAATATATGTATTAAATAAATAATTTAAACAATATGGGAATTAATTTAACAAATTTTATATCATCTCAATCGAAAAATACTAAAATGATTGATTTTCAAGACCTTGATCATTTAGATGGTCTTTCAATTTCAGTTGTTTCAGCAAATTTATATAAAGATATCAGAGATGATTTAACAATGTTTTACTTCAGAGAAGGCGCTAATTATGCTTCTGTTTATACCCAGTCAAAAATAGTATCTGAAAACATTAAATGGAATATTAACCAAAGACCAAAAAAAATTTATTCTCTTATTGTAAACACAAGAAACGCGAATGCTTTTACTGGAAAGCAAGGTTATGAAAGTTTAAAAAAAATAGCAGATGTAACTTCAAAACAATTAAACAAAAAACAAGAGGAAGACGAGGACAATCCAAAGAAAATTTCTACAAAAAATATAATTTTTGGTTGTACAGGAACTATAGGAGAAATTTTTCCATATGAAAAAATTTCCAAAAATATTCCAAATTTAATAAATAAAATTCGTTATACCCAAAATAAATTTATTTGGATGAAGGCAGCACTTGCAATCATGACTACTGATACCAAGCCAAAATTAGCAATGGAGGAATGTCATATTGGAGGTGAAAAAGTAAAAATATACGGAATTGCTAAAGGATCAGGAATGATATACCCAAATATGGCAACAACACTTGCGTATATATTTACAGATGCAACTTTATCAAATGATATTTTGGGAAAGTTATTAAAAAAAAATATCACTAATACATTTAATGCAATCTCTTGTGATGGGGATACTAGCACCAATGATATGGCAACAATTTTTGCAACTAATGAAGTAAAAAATTCTCAAGTGAAAAGCGTCAATGAAAACAAAATTAAAAATTTTGACAAAGCTTTAAATAATGTTCTTTTGAATCTTGCTAAACGAGTTGTTTCAGACGGTGAAGGGGCCTCAAAATTTATAAAAATAAATGTTAGTAAGTGTAAAAATGAGATAGATGCAAAAAAAATTGCATTCTCAGTTGCAAATTCTCCATTAGTAAAAACTGCGATTGCTGGAGAAGATCCAAATTGGGGACGAGTTATTATGGCGATTGGTAAAGCAGGACCTAAAATTAATTTAAATAAATTATTAATTAAGTTTGGAAGTATCATAATTGTAGAAGGAGGAAAATTTAGCCAAAATTATGATGAAAAACAGACTGCAAATTACATGAAATCTGAAAATATAGATATAAATATTGAAACTTTTACAGGAAAGAAACACTTCACCGCCTATACAATGGATTTAACAAAAAAATATGTTGAAATTAATGCGGACTATAGAAGTTAACTTATTGAAAAATTAAAAAGTATAATTAATTTAGGGTTATGATTAAATATAAACTTATCTGTAAAGACTGTGATTTAAAATTTGACAGTTGGTTTGCATCATCAATTGAATACGAAAGATTAAAAAAGAAAAAACTTTTGAATTGCCATAAATGTAATTCATTCAAAGTTGAAAAAACAATTATGGCTCCTCAATTAATTAATAGTAAATCAAAAATAGATAAAAATATAGATTTAAAGAAATTTAATAAAGTAAAAAAGACTATAATTGGTTATCAAAAATTTATTAAAGAAAATTTTAAATATGTAGGAGATAATTTTACTTATGAGGCCAGGTCAATTCATTATGATCGTAAAAAAAAATCTAAAGGTATTTATGGAAGAGCATCAAAGAGAGATTTAAAAGAATTAAGAGAAGAGGGTATATACACTCAAGTAATCCCTTGGATAGATGAAAATGAAAATTAGTTTTTAATAAATTTTCCTATGTAATTTATAGATAAATCTCTTGAAATATTCCATTGGTCCTTAATAATATTAAAATTCATACCATCTAACTTATTGAGAGATAAATTGTATTTCATTAAAGTTTTTTTAAGATCTTCAGGTTTGACAAATTTTTCCCATTCATGTGTGCCTATTGGAAGCCATCTTAAAACATATTCAGCTCCAACAATTGCAAATATATAAGATTTTAAAGTTTTATTTATTGTTGCAACAAACATTAGACCATTTTTTTTTAAAAGTTTTGAGCAGGATTTTAAAAAAAAATCTATATCTTCGACATGTTCAACAATTTCCATATTTAAAATAACATCAAATTTTTTTTTAATTTTAAGTTTCTCAGGTGAAGAACATAAATAATTAATTTTTAATTTATTTTTTTTTGAATGAACTCTTGCAATTTTTATATTTTTATCAGAAGCATCAATACCAGTTACATTTGCACCCATTATTGACATTGGTTCAGATAATAATCCTCCACCGCATCCAATATCTAAAATATTAATTCCAGATAATGGTTTAGATTTATTTTTTAATTTAAAATTTTTAATAATATTTTCCTTTATATATTTAATTCTTATCGGATTGAATTTATGAAGTGGTTTGAATTTACCTTCTGGATCCCACCATTCATCAGCCATTTTAGAAAATTTATCTATTTCTTTTTTATTTACACTAGTCATTCAGATAAATAGTTGACATAATAATTTAGATGTATTTTATCCATTATTTATTAAATATTTATAATTAAAGCTAGCATGAAAACAGTAGTATTAAAATTTGGTGGAACATCTGTAGGAACTGTAGATAGAATTAAAAAGGTATGTAAAATAATTGCTTTTTACAAAAAGAATAAAAATAGAGTAGTTGTTGTATCATCAGCGATGAGTGGTGTGACAAATGAATTGGTAAATAAATCAAAATTGCTTAGCAACAATTTTGATAGAGCGGAATATGATGCATTAGTTTCTACTGGAGAACAAGTTTCATGTGCACTTATTGCTGGAAGATTAAAACATAATGGGTTTAAGTCAAGATCTTGGACATCTTGGCAATTACCTATTTTAACAGATGGTCCCCATTCACTCGCAAGAATTCGTTCAGTAGGTATTAAAGAATTAAATAAGTACATTAAGTCTGGTGGTGTACCTATAATCACTGGCTTTCAAGGTATCAGCAATAGTTTTAGAATTACCACTATTGGAAGAAGTGGATCAGATGCAACAGCAATTATGGTCGCAAAATTTATTAAAGCAGATGAGTGTATAATTTATACTGATGTAGATGGAGTTTATACTACTGACCCAAGACAATATAAAAAAGCAAAAAAAATAAAAAAAATTTTCTATGATGAAATGTTAGAGATGGCATCTCTTGGCTCAAAAGTAATGCAGCCATCATCAGTTCAAGATGCTAAGTTAAATAAGATTGATATTAAGGTTAAATCTTCCTTCGTTTTAAAGAGTGGAACATTAATCACAGGTTCTAAAAAAACTTTCAGCAATCAGATTATAACTGGAATTTCATCTACTAAAAATGATGCCAAAATCACAATTGTGGGTGTTAAAGATAGACCAGGGGTTGCTGCGTCAATTTTTAAACCATTATCAAAAAATCTTATCAATGTAGATATGGTAGTTCAAAACATTTCTTTAAATGGAAAAGAGACTGATCTTACTTTTACAATAAAATCTGAAGATTTAAAAAAAACAGAAAAATTAATTAAACAAAATAAAAAAATATCTTTTAAAAAAATATCATTCGATAAAGGTGTTTCAAAAATTTCTATTATAGGTGTTGGTATGATAACTACTCCAGGAATAACATATAGAATGTTTCAGTCTCTAGCTTCAAAAAAAATTAATATTTTGGTTATTTCTACATCTGAAATTAAAATTTCAGTTCTAGTTTCTGCTAAGCATGCTAAAAGAGCTATAGCAGCTTTACATAAAGAATTTAAATTAGGCTGAATTATAATGAGCGTAAGACCTTTTAGAGATATTAAAAGAAAGAAAACTAAAGTAATAAATGTTGGACCCGTAAAGATTGGTGGTGACAACCCTATTTCTGTTCAATCAATGACTAATACTATAACTACTGATGTTAAAGCAACTATCAAACAAATTAATGATATAACAGAGGAAGGTGCAGATATTGTAAGAGTTTCTTGTCCTGATGAAAGTTCAACATTAGCACTTAAAGAAATTGTAAAACATGTCTCAATACCAGTAGTTGCGGATATTCATTTTCATTATAAAAGAGCCATTGAGGCAGCAGAAAATGGAGCTAGCTGCCTAAGAATTAATCCAGGAAATATTGGAGATGCATCGAAGATTCATGAGATATTAAAAGCTGCAAAGAATAACAATTGCTCTATAAGAGTTGGAGTTAACGCAGGCTCATTAGAAAAAGATATTTTAGAAAAATTTAAAGAGCCTTGTCCAGAGGCTTTAGTAGAAAGTGCTCAGAGGAATATAAAAATTTTAGAGGATAAAGATTTTTTTAATTTTAAAATTAGTGTTAAATCATCAGATGTTTTTCTATCTATTGCAGCATATAGGCAGCTATCTGAGGTTACAGATTATCCTTTACATCTTGGAATTACAGAGGCAGGCGGCTTTGTTTCTGGCAGCATAAAGTCATCTATTGGTATTGGTAGTTTGTTGATGGATGGAATTGGAGACACGATAAGAATCTCATTATCTGATAATCCAACTCAGGAAGTAAAAATAGGAAATGAAATATTAAAATCACTAAATTTAAGAAATAGAGGTGTAAAGATAATATCTTGTCCATCATGTGCAAGACAAGCATTTCAGGTGATTGATACAGTTAAAATTTTAGAAGAAAAATTAGCTCATATTAAAACACCCATAACTCTATCAATTATTGGCTGTGTAGTTAATGGGCCAGGAGAAGCCGCAATGACAGATATTGGAATTACAGGAGGAGGCAAGGGAAATAATATGCTTTACTTATCTGGTGTTCAGAATGAAAAAGTTTTAACTGAGGATATAATTAACAAGGTAATTAGTGAAGTTGAGAAAAAAGCATCTGAACTAGAGAACTAATTATGATTCCCCTAAAAACAATTGAAGAACTAATAACAAAACATTCATCTTTAGAAAAGGATCTATCTTCAGGTGAATTAGATAAAAAGTTATTTGCAGAAAAATCAAAAGAGTATTCTGATGTAAATGAAATAGTTGGAAATGCTAAAGATTATATTTCTTTTCAAGGTGAAAGAGAAGAATTAGAAAAAATATTGAATGATAGTTCAGGAGATGAAGAGTTAAAAAAAATGGCAGAATTAGAATTAATAGAACTACAAAATAAATACGAAGCTAATGAAAAAAAATTAAAATTATTTTTATTACCCAAAGATGAGGCTGATAAAAAAAATGCAATAATCGAGATAAGAGCAGGAACAGGAGGATTGGAAGCAAGTTTATTTGCTTCAGACCTATTTAAAATGTATGAAAAGGTAAGTCATAAAAAAAAATGGTCATTAGAACTTATTTCAATTTCTAGAAGTGATGCAGGGGGTCTTAAAGAAGTAATTGCTTCTATCAAAGGAAGCAATATTTATTCAACATTAAAATATGAAAGTGGAGTTCATAGGGTACAACGAGTTCCAGATACTGAAACCCAAGGAAGAGTTCATACATCTGCAGCAACAGTAGCTGTATTGCCTGAGGCAGAAGAGGTTGATCTAAAAATAAATGATTCAGATTTAAGAATTGACGTTTTTAGAGCAGGAGGGCCAGGAGGTCAATCAGTTAATACAACTGATAGTGCAGTTAGAATAACTCATATTCCCTCAGGATTATCTGTTTCACAACAAGATGAAAAATCACAGCACAAAAATAAAGCAAAAGGTATGAAAATATTGCGAGCACGTTTATATGAATTAGAAAGATCCAGGATTGATCAAGAAAGATCTCAAGATCGTAAAACTAAAATTGGTACAGGAGATAGGTCAGAAAGAATTAGAACTTATAATTTTCCCCAAGGTAGAGTTACAGACCATAGAATAAATTTAACGCTTCATAAGCTTGATGAATTTTTAGAGGGTGAAGCATTTGACGAAATGATAGAGTCACTAACTTTACAAGCTCAAGAGGAAAGTTTAAATAATTTAAAGTAAATGAATATTCAGTCTGCACTTACTATGGGAGCAAGAATTTTAAAAGATAAATTAATTTCAAATCCATATTTAGACTCTGAAATTTTGCTAGCAAAAGTAATTAATAAAAATAGAGAATATGTTGTTTTAAATTCAAAAAAAACAATTAATAAAAAAGACTTTCAAAGTTTTGAGAGGTTGATAAAAAAAAGATCATTAAGAAAGCCGATCGCATATTTGATTAATAAAAAGTTTTTTTGGAAGTCAGAATTTTATGTAACCAAAGATACACTGATTCCGCGACCTGATACAGAAATATTAATCGAAACAGTTTTAAAATTAAGTAGGTTTAAAAAGAAATTGCAAATCTTAGATATTGGAATTGGTTCTGGATGTATTTTATTATCAATCCTAAAAGAAAAGCGAAATTTTTATGGAACAGGGATTGATATTAGCAAGAATTGTTTAAATATAAGTAGAATAAATGCAATTAATCATAATGTTCAAGACAGACTAAAACTGTTCAAAACAAATGTTGACAAATTTAATTATGGCAAATATGATATAATTATATCTAATCCTCCTTATATTAATAAATTTAAAATTAAATATTTGGAAAAAGATGTAGCTAATTTTGAACCGAATTTAGCTTTAAATGGAGGAATAGACGGTTTATCAGAAATCAGAAAAGTTATAAAAAAATCATCTGAACTGATTAAAACAAATGGTAAACTTGTTTTAGAGATTGGCTTTGATCAAAAGAACAAGGTAGTAAATTTATTAAAAAAAAAAGGTTTTTATATTAATAAAACTATAAAAGATCTTGCAAATAATGATCGGTGCATTGTGTGTACAAAAATATAAACATTTTAGATTATGGTAACATTCAGAAATAATAACAACAATAGAAGAAACAATTTTAGAAGAAGTGACCGAAATTTTAAATCTAACGGGGATAGACAAAAATTTGGATCAAATTTTTCAAACAGCGATAATTTTAAAAGAAAAGCGCCAGGAAGAAACAATCATAATGCTCCTAAATTAATCGAAAAATATAATGATTTGGCCAGAGAGGCATCTTCTAATGGTGATAAAATTTTATCAGAAAATTATTTACAGCATGCTGACCATTTCACAAGAGTATTGAATGAAAGAGAAAATTTTAAAAGAGAAAAATTTTCAGAAAATAAAAATGAAAATAATATAAATTTGTCAAATGATGTAGATGAAGTTACTAATGAAAATTTAAGTACTGATTTGAAAGAGCAAACTGAGGATCAAGATGATATAAAAAAAAATGAAAAAATACAGGCAGGTGTAAATTAATTTAAACCAATTATTTTTTCAGATTTTAGTACATCTAATTTAATCTTCTTTGTTTCAAAAATTTTTCTTTCTTCACCCTTTAAAATTTTACCTGATGGAAGTTTCAATTTTTGTGAATTTACTTTTTTTCCATTCACTATAACCTCATAATGTAAATGAGGACCAGTTGATTTACCAGTCGATCCAACGTATCCAATTGTCTGTCCTTGTTTAACCCTCACGCCAGTTTTAATTCCACGAGCAAATTTTGACATATGTGCATAAACTGTTTGATATGTTGAATTATGTCTAATCTTTATACAATTTCCACCTCCCCCACACCAACCTGCTTTTTTAATTACACCATCACCTGAAGCCATTATAGGTGTACCCATAGGTGCTGCAAAATCAGTTCCTCTGTGCATTTTATTGTAACCATCTATTGGATGTTTTCTCATACCGAAGGGAGAAGAAAGTCTTGCACCATTTATTGGAGTTTTCATTAATGCTTTTTTAACACTCTTACCGTTCTTATCATAATGACCTTCACTACCTTTAAAATCAAAATAATATAAACTGTTATCTTTCCCACTTAATTTTAAATTTGCATAAAGAATTTCTCCAGTTTCAATAATTTCTTCTTTTTCATTTAAAAAAATTTCATACATAACTTGAAATTTATCACCTTTTCTTATGTCTCTTTGAAAATCAACTTGAAAACCATAAATTCTAGCAAATTCTATAATTGTATTTGCTGGAATTTTTTTTATTGTTGCAACTTTGTATAA
>CACFJT010000001.1 GCA_902566705.1 uncultured Pelagibacteraceae bacterium | reverse complement strand
TTCCTTATCTTTTTTTTTAAATTTTACTAAATCAAAATTTTTATTTTTAAATGATTTACATTTTTTTACTAACGGGCAGTTCTTACAATTAGGACTAACAGGTTTACAAATTAGTGCTCCTAATTCCATTAAAGCTTGAGCATAATCACTAGACCTTTTAATAGATGTTCCAAAAATTTTTTTCTTCTCGTGTAGAATCTTTTTTTTTATTTGATTTTGTTTTTTTAAAAATAAGTATCTCTTTAAAACTCTTTCAATATTACCATCTAGAGGAATTAATGGTTCATTGAATGCAATTGCAGAAATTGCACTAGCTGTATAATCTCCAATACCCGGAAGAGACTTTAAGTCTTCAAAATTTCTAGGTATTTTTTTATTAAAATTTTTAACAACTATTTGAGCTGTTTTTTTTAAATTTCTTACTCGTGAATAATATCCAAGACCCTCCCAAAGTTTAATTAATTTTCTATCATCATATTTAGATAATTTTTCTAGTGTAGGAATATTTTTTATAAATCTGTTAAAATAAGGTATTACTGTTACAACCTGAGTTTGCTGCAACATAAATTCACTAACTAAAGTATAGTATTGCTTTTTTGTTTGAGAAACATTCTTTCTCCAAGGTAAAGATCTTTTATTTAAATCATACCAATTAAGAATATTATTTGTTATTGTTGGATCTTTCATATGCAATCAAAAAATAATACTAAGCAGAGAAACGCTAGCATTCAAGGATTAAGATCTTTCAAAGACACTTTGCCAAAAAATGTCAAAAAAATAATAAATAAAAAAGGTCATGTATATTCAGAAACGCTGAGCAATTGGAAATATTTAGTTGGAAGCGAATTATTTAAAATTTGCTACCCAAAAACATTTAAAAATTCAAATAAATTTGGTGTTAGCACCTTAGTGGTTATGGTTAAGCGAGGACATGAAGTTGACATAGAATATTCGAAAAAACATATTTTGGATAAAATGAATAATTTTTTTGGATATTCTGTTGTTGAAAAGCTTAAATTTATAAGTTTTGATGATGAACATGAAATGACGGGATCGAGTGAAACAAAAGTTAAAAATGTGGCAATTAATAAATATCAAGATAAGATTAAAGGTGTTAAAAACGAAAAAATTAAAAAATCATTAACAGAGTTAACCAGGGTTTTTAGAGAGAAATGAAAAAAATAATATTCTTAATATTAATATTTTTTACTACTGTCTTAAATGTACAAGCTGAGGAAATTAAAAGGATAACTGTTGGGAATAAAGATGCAAAAATAACTATTATAGCCTTTGAATCATTAACTTGTAGTCATTGTGCTAATTTTCATAAAGATGTTTATCCTCAATTAAAGGCGGAGTATCTTGATACTGGACTCGCTAAAATAGAATTTAGACATTTTCCATTAGACATAGCGGCCTTTAATGCAGCTAAAGTTTCTCAGTGTAAGAATGATGGAAATTCAGATATCCTTGAAAGTTTATATGCTAATCAACAAAAATGGGTAAAGGGAAGTTCAATCCAGGAGGCAAATAAAAATCTACAAAAATTTTTAAAAAGTGAGGGATTTAGTATTAATTTTGATACTTGTATAAATAACAAGGAAATTGAGGATTTTGTATTAAACGATCGAATCGATGGAACAAAGAACTTCAAAGTGAACGCAACTCCTACGATTATTATTAACAATGAAAAATTCGAAAAAACTCTAAATTATAAAAATTTAAAAAAAGCGCTAGAAAAACTGATATAAGTTAGTGCATGGAGTTTAAAAAAATCCAATTAAATGGATTTAAATCTTTTGCTGAAAAAACCAACTTCTTAATTGAGGATGGTCTTACAGGTATAGTGGGTCCTAACGGCTGTGGTAAATCTAACATTGTAGAATCTTTAAGATGGGTAATGGGAGAGACCTCTGCAAAGAGTATGCGTGGATCCGGTATGGAGGATGTAATTTTTTCAGGAACATCAAATAAAGCATCAAAAAATATTGCAGAAGTTTCAATTGAAGTTGAAAACATAGATAAAGAAGGTCCTATTCAATATCGTGAAACAGAGCAAATACAAGTTAGAAGAAAAATAGAAAAAGATAAAGGATCTAAATTTTACATAAATGATAAAGA
Source organism: uncultured Pelagibacteraceae bacterium (assembly GCA_902566705.1). GTDB lineage: Bacteria > Pseudomonadota > Alphaproteobacteria > Pelagibacterales > Pelagibacteraceae > Pelagibacter. Next base: position 183,901 of record CACFJT010000001.1, on the reverse strand, counting down.
GGTAAGAGCAAGAGATGCTCAAATGTTTTTTGCAGATCTTTCGACTGGTGCGCACTCTCCATCCATGATTAGTCAAGGAAGAATAGGTGTATTGGTAACAGCGAAACCAACAGATAGAAGGGCTATTTTGGAAGAAGCTGCAGGAATATCTGGTTTACACGTTAGAAGACATGAGGCTGAATTAAGATTAGGTGCGGCAGAGAATAATTTAAAAAGAGCGGATGAACTAAGAAGACAGCAAGAAAAACAGTTGGCAAATCTTCAAAAACAAGCTGAAGAGGCAACAAAATACAAACTAATTTCAGATCAAATTAAAAAAATTGAAGCAGGCTTATATTATTTAAAATTATTAGAAATAGACAAAGAAATTAGAATAGAAAATGAAATTAATACTGAGGCAGAAGGAGAAGTAGAAGGATTTAATAACAAAATATCTGAATTAGAAAATTCAATCAAAACTTTTACAGATAAAGTAAATCCATTGAGAGAAAAAAATATAGAAAATTTATCAAGGATACAAAGACTTAATCTAGAACTTCAAAGTTTAGATGAGGAAAATACAAGAATTCAAGATGAGATAGAAAGCATCAAAAAATCAATTCAAACACTTGATGATGATATCACGAGAGAAAAAGGGATTATTATAGACGCTAACTCAAATGAAAAAAGATTGAAGGAAGAAAAGACTGAATTAATTGAGACAGACTCGAAGTATTTTGAAACAGAAAAATTATCTAATGAAGAGCTAGAAAGTGCAAAAAATAAACTTAAAGAAGAACAAAAAGCTGTTGATGAAGTTGTAAATAATTTAGCTGAAGAAACTGTCAATATAAGTGTTGGTCCAATAAGAAATATAAAAAATACAATATCAAGGGTAAAAGAATTAATAGATAGTAATGAAATAAATCAAGCAGTAACACTTCTAGATAGATGTAATATTGAACTAGATAGTTTTTTAAGTGATTTAAAAAATGAGAGATCTAGAACTGAGTTATTAGGAGTTAGTGAAAAATCAGAAAATATAAAATTACTCCAAGAAAAATATGCCGATGCATATAGCAAAAATCAATCAATTAAAAATGAGTCTATAAAAAGAAATGAAAGAATTAGAACCATTGAAACGGAAATTGAAAGTTGGAAAAATTTATTAACTAACTCAGAAAAAATGGTTAATGAATTAACGCAAAGAAAAGAAAAATTATCAAAACAATTGAATGATTTGGAAAACCAACCTAGAGCGCAAGCTGAAAGAAAAGGTCAAATTTCAGAAAATTTAAGAATTTCAGATAAAGAAAAAATTGATAATGAAGCGATTATAGATGAAACAGATCAAAAAATTGAAATCTTAAGAACGCAATTAAATGAAATACAAGAACAATCAATTCAAATCAGAGAAAGAAAAGCAAGCTCAGGAGCTACAATTGAAGGCCTACAAAAAAGAAAAAATGATCTCCTTGATAGAATTAGTTCTGAGTTAAATTTGAATGAAGATAATATTTTAGAAAATTCAAATTTAAACGGAGTAGAAGAGCTCCCAAATCCAGTTGATCAAGAAGACGCTTTAGACAAGAAAAAACAAGAAAGAGAAAAATTAGGATCTGTAAATTTAAAAGCAGATGAAGAAACAAGTAAATATGAAGAAGAGATAAAAAAAATGGAACAGGATCGAGCCGACCTTGTTACTGCTATCGTGAAACTGAAAGATAGCATCAATGAACTTAATCAAAAAGGAAGAGAAAGATTGATTGAAGCTTTTGAAAAAGTTAATAGAAAATTCAATGAAGTTTATACAAAACTTTTCAATGGTGGAAATGCCAAACTAGAATTGGTGGACTCTGATGATCCACTTGAAGCAGGTTTAGAAATGCTGGTTAGTCCTCCTGGAAAAAGACTTCAATCTATAACTTTGTTATCTGGAGGTGAGCAAGCATTGACTGCACTCTCTTTAATCTTTGCAGTATTTTTAACTAACCCCTCGCCTATATGTGTTTTAGATGAGGTTGATGCACCTCTTGACGATGCTAACGTAACAAGATTTTGCAGTTTACTTGAGGAACTAATTAAAATAACCAACACCAAATTCATAATTGTAACTCATCATGCTTTAACCATGTCAAAAATGAACAGACTATATGGGGTAACAATGCCTCAAAAAGGAATTAGTCAGCTTGTGGCCGTTGATTTACAAAAAGCAGAGAGTATGGTTGCTTAAACTATATAAATGCCAAAAGACCCTTTCAAAACTCGCTTAGAGATTGCAAAAAGCAAGATTTCAAAGAAAAATCTCTACAATAAGAAGAATGACCCCTCACCTATAGGAACTGCATTCAAATTGAGCACAGAACTTGTTTCTGCAGTGGCTGTCGGGACAATTATTGGGTTTATTTTTGACAAGACCTTTGGTACTAAACCCTGGTTTATATTAATATTTTTTTTTGTTGGTGTAGTCGCTGGAATAACCAATGTGATTAGATCTGCAAAAAAAATGCAAAAATAAATAAGTAATATGGCAGCAAATCCTATGTCCCAATTCGACGTTTATAGAATTGGACCAGAAATTAAAGTTGGAGCATTCGACATATCATTTACAAACGCAAGTTTGTTTATGATTTTGAGTACTGTATCTATTTTGTTAATCTTCAATTTAGGATCAAAAAAAAATTCAATACTACCAAACAAAATTCAATTATTAGCAGAACTTAGCTATACCTTTGTATCCAAAATGATTAGCGATACAGCTGGATCAAAAGCTAAACCATACTTTGCTTTTATATTTTCTCTATTCATGTTTGTTTTATTTTGTAACATGTTTGGAATGATACCTTATACTTTCACTGTAACCAGTCATATCATTGTAACATTTGTGCTCGCAGCATTTATATTTATTGGAGTGACTGTAATTGGCTTTATTAAACACGGATTTGGTTATTTAAAATTATTTGTTCCAAGTGGAGTACCTGCAGTATTGCTCCCTTTAATTGTTGTTATAGAAATTATTTCTTATTTAAGTAGACCTATAAGTTTATCAGTTAGATTATTTGCCAATATGATGGCTGGTCATACAATGATGAAAGTTTTCGGAGGCTTTGTAATTAGCCTTGGAATAGTTGGTGGGTGGCTTCCACTAAGTTTTTCGGTTGCTTTAACTGGTTTGGAGATCTTAGTTGCTTTTCTTCAAGCTTATGTTTTTGCAATCTTAACCTGCATCTATTTAAATGATGCATTAAATTTACACCATTAATAACAGAGGAGGATATAATGGAATTAGAAGCAGCAAAAATGATCGGAGCAGGTTTAGCAGCAATTGCTTTAGCTGGAGCCGGTGTTGGTATCGGAATAATTTTTGGAAATTATTTGTCTGGTGCAATGAGAAATCCATCTGCAGCACAAAAACAATTTCCTAACTTGCTTTTAGGTTTCGCACTTGCAGAAGCTACAGGATTATTCGGATTGGTAGTTGCGTTAATCATTCTCTTTGCGTTTTAAATTGATGGTTAAAAAAATAAATTTTCAGTCAATATTTTTTAGCTTCTTTTTTATTAAAGAGGCTTTTGCAGCTGAAAGCGGAGGTATGCCTCAATTAAATCCAGAGTTTTGGGTTTCTCAAATTTTTTGGCTAATACTTACTTTTGGTATTATGTATTTAGTTTTATCTAAACTAATACTACCAAAAATTAGTAACAACTTAGAAACGAGAAAATCTCAAATATTAGAAAATATTGAGGCTGCTGAGAAACAAAGAGAAGATAGTGATGCAAAACTAAAAGAATACGATGAAATTATATCTAAAAGTAAACTTGAGGCTAATAGTATTTTCAATCAAGCAAGAGAAAAAGCAATAAAAGACATTAGTGCAAAAAGAGAAGTACTTGATAAGCAAATTGACAATGAAATTGCTGAGGCTGAAAAAGAAATAGATGCATTAAGAAAAAATGCGCCAAATAAAATAAATAAAATAGCTATTGAGACTTCATCTGAATTATTACAAAAGCTAATTGGAGCTGAAGTAAATAATAGTAGTATATCTGCAATTGTTGATGATCTATCTAAAAGAAATGGAGATAAATACTATGGCAATTGATGCAACATTTTGGGTAGCCGTATCATTTATTATTTTTTTTGGAGTATTAATATATTTTAAAATCCCTCAAAAAGTTTCTGAAATGTTAGATAAAATGATATCTAACATTAAAAATGAAATTGATGAAAGTGAAAAATTAAGGACAGAAGCAAAAACATTATTAGATAACTCCCAAAAAAAACTAGATACAGCTCAATCTGTAAGTAATGAAATTTTAGAAAATGCCAAAAAAGATGCTGATAGACTAATTATTGAAATGAATGAAAAATTTCATAAATCCTCAGAAATTAAAAAGAATTTGACTGAAAATAAAATTAGTCAAATGAAACAAACTGCTATAAAGGAAATTAAAGACGCATCAATAAAAATTGCTGTGGACTCAGTTCAAAAAATCATAACTACATCTGTAGATAAGTCAAAATTAGATGCAGTGTTTCAAAAAAATTTAGATGAAACCAAAGCAGAGTTAAAAAAAATTAACTCATAATACACTTACAATTTTCCAAAAAAGCTATAAATTATTATAATGAACTCTATAGTAATTGGATCAGGATTTGGTGGAATTGCAGCTGCGCTACGACTTAAAGCAAAGGGACATAACGTAAAATTAATAGAAAAGCATCAAGACCTTGGTGGTAGGGCCAGAGTATTTAAAAGAAATGGATTTATATATGATGCTGGGCCAACTGTAATTACTGCCCCCTATTTAATTAATGAATTGTTTGAACTATTTAATAAAAATCCCAAAAATTATATAGAACTAACCCCGCTTAAAATTTGGTACCAATTTATTTTTGAGGATAAAACTAAATTTAACTATTCAGGTGATGAAATTGAAATGAAAAGCCAAATTGAGAAGCTTAGCAAAGAAGATGTAAAGGGATATGAAAAACTAGTTAATTTCACAAAAAAGATATTTGATAAAGGTTTTTCAGAACTAGCTGATGTGCCATTTAACAAACCTTTTTTTATGATTCAGCAAATACCGTCTTTAATGAAACTTAAAAGTTATAAGTCAGTTTACTCATTAGTTTCTTCTTATATAAAAAACGAAAAATTAAGAAGAATGCTTAGCATGCATCCTTTACTGGTAGGAGGAAATCCTTTTACTACCACTTCTATTTATGGATTAATTCTTTATTTAGAGAAAAAATGGGGAATACATTATTCAGTTGGAGGAACAGGAAATATAATTAAAGGTTTTGAAAAGTTAATGAATGAAGTTGGTATTGAAATAATAAAAAACAGTGAAGTAGGAGAAATTATAACAAAAAATAATAAAATAATTGGCGTAAAATTAAATAATAAAAATGAAATTGGTGCAGATAATGTTGTTTGTAATGCAGATCCACCTGCATTTTATGAGAAAATGTTAAGCAAAAGCAATAAGAGTTCCATGTTGTTTAATTGGAAAAAAAACCGAATGGAATATTCTATGGGTTTATTTGTTTACTATTTTGGAACAAAAAAAATTTATGAGAATGTTGAACATCACACAATAAAGTTTGGAAACAAGTATAAGGAACATCTTGATGACATATTTGACAAGAAAAAATTAAATAATGATATTAGCTATTATCTTCACAGACCTACTGCGACTGATAAAACTATGGCCCCAGAAGGAAATGATTGTTTTTATGTGTTAGTACCTGTTCCTAACAATCAGTCAAAAATAAATTGGGAAACTGAAGGTGAAAAAATGAAAAATCTTGTAATTGAAAAAATGGAAAAGGACTTAATGCCAGATCTTAAGAACAATATAGTTGAGGATTTTTATCTAACGCCTGATTACTTTGAAAAGGAATTAAATACAAAATTTGGATCAGGATTTTCTATTCAACCTAAATTTACACAATCCGCATACTTTAGATTTCATAATAAATCAGAAATATATGATGGTTTATACTTTGTAGGTGCGGGCACACATCCTGGGGCTGGTGTTCCGGGTGTTCTCTCTTCGGCGAAGGTTTTAGATAAATTATTTTAATGTTAACAAAGAATTATTTAGCTATTTACGCAAAATCTTTTAATTGGGCAGGTTTTTTTTTACCAAAAAAAACCTATGAAAAATGCTCTGCACTTTATGATTTTTGTAGAGAAGCAGATAATATTGCCGACGATGAAAACAAGATTGAAATAAAAAAAGATAATTTTACTAAATTTAGAAATAATTTTGTAAATAAAAATTATGATAATCCAGTTATTAAAAACATGTGGGATCTTATTAATGAATTTAGTATTTCAACTAAAATTGTAGACGATTTATTTGAAGGTATTAATTCTGATATAAAAGAAAATGTTAAAATTAATTCAAAAAAAGAATTATTGATTTATTCCTATAGGGTGGCTGGAACAGTTGGATTGATGATGGCTAAAATATTGAATGTTCACAAAGAACAATCTCTAAAATCGGCTATTGATCTTGGGATTGCTATGCAATTAACAAATATTTGTAGGGATGTTATGGAAGATAAAAAAAGTAATAGATTTTATATCAATGAAAGTTTTGAGGACATAAAGACTACAATCAAGCTTTCAGAAAATTTTTATGAAAACTCATTTTACTCAATAAAAGAAATACCATTAAGTTTTAGATTTTCTATTTTAGTTGCAAGAAGAGTTTATAGAAAAATAGGATATAAAATTTTAAATAAACAAAACATAGAAAATTATAAAAAGTCAGGAAAAATTTATGTTTCAAATATTGAAAAAATTATTGAAACTTTTTTATCTATTTTTGACTTAATTAAGTTATCACTAATAAATAAAAATGATGATAATATTAATCATGATCATAATTTAATTAATGAAGAAATAAATTTAAATGAAAGAATTTGATTACATAATTATAGGTGGGGGTTGCGCAGGTCTTTCATTAGCATATGAGTTGGAAGTTTATGATAAATTAAAAGATAAAACTTTAGCAATTATTGAGCCAAGAGAAGATTATAAAAGAGATAAAACTTGGTCTTTTTGGAAGGTTTTTTCACATAACTTCGATGACTGTGTCAAAAAGAGTTGGAATAATTTTACAATAAATACACCCAATAATACAAAATATGTAGATTGCAAACCTACACCATATCAAACGATAGATAGTGGTATGTTCTACGAAAAAATACTATCAAAACTTAAATTAAATAAAAATATTCAATATTTTAAAAGTATTGAACAAATAGATAAATCAAATTCAGTTGTATTCAATAGTGTACCTAGTTTTGAGAATAAACAGAGTGAGTTATGGCAACACTTTTGTGGAGTTGAAATAGAAACAGATAAAGACTTCTTTGATGAAGAAATATTCAATTTGATGGACTTTGCTTGTGATCAAAGAAATAAAGTTCATTTTTTTTATACGCTACCATTTACAAAAAGAAACGCCTTAGTTGAAACTACTTGGATATCTGAACTAAATAATGAAAAACTAAAAGATTATGATGAACAAATTGATAATTATTTAAGTAAACATCTAAATATTAGAAACTGTAAAATTAATTTCAAAGAAACTGGAGCAATCCCACTTTTCAGACAAAAAAATGAAAATAAATTAAATGAAATTTATATAGGCTCAGCAGGAGGAATGACTAGATTAAGTACAGGTTATACTTTCCTTAATATTCAAGAACAAAGCAGATATATAAGAGAAAACATAGAAAATATAAAAAATGTTAACCTATTTAAAATTAATTCAAAATATGATTTTTTAGATAAAATCTTATTAAAGGTTCTTAAAAACAATTCCAATGAAATGGGAAATATATTTTTCAAAGTTTTTAATTCAAAACCTAAAACAGCTATTAATTTTTTATCAAATAAAAGCAATTTTTTTGAAGATTTAGAAGTAATTCTAAAAATGCCAAAGTGGAAATTTTTAAAAGAAATAATTTAAGATGATCAATAAAATCAAAAAAATAAATCTAAATCATTCATTTATTTTTTTCTTTGTTGTAAACCTTTTTTGCATTGTGCTATTTAATTTTAATAATTTAAATATTTCATCAATTTTGTGTTTACTTTTAATTTTAATTATAGGTGTTTCCCATGGATCTTTAGATCATATAAAAGGAAAAAAACTACTAAGATTATTTAATATAAAATCAACTTATATATTCTATATTACTTATATTTTAATTGCGGCACTAGTAATACTTACTTGGATAATATTTCCATCAATAACTTTAATTGTTTTTTTAGTGATCGCTTCCTATCACTTTGGAAAAGAGGATACACAATTTTTGATTAATGATAGATCTTATTTCAATCAAATACTTTATTTTTTTAAGGGATTTTTAATTATACTTGCTCCTTTATATTTTCATTTTCAGGAAACAATAGCAATTTTTAAATTATTATTAATTGATAATGAGGCGTTTTATTCAAGTTTAAATTTTATTGAGACAAATAATGTAATTCAAATAGGAGTATTCTGTAGCACCCTGTCTAGTATTTTTCTTTTCCTAAAGAATTTTGAAATCAAAAAATTTGTTGTTTTTTTAGATTATTTTTCAATTTTAATTTTAAATTACTATTTATCTCCACTAATAGCTTTTACTGTTTATTTCTGTTTTTTACACTCGATTAGACATTCAATTTCACTAGCTATTGATCTTGATCCAAATAGTTTAGTTAATGGATTTAGATTGTTTGTTAAAAAAGCTTTACCATTAACAATTTTGACAGCTATTTTTTCTTTTATTGCTATATATCTGCTAGAAAATTCGTACAATTTGGATAGTGCAATTTTAAAAATAATATTTATAGGTTTGGCGTCTTTAACCTTTCCACATATATTGCTGGAATATTTTCTAGAAAAAAATGAAAAATAAAGAATTAAAAATATTATTATCTGCGCCCCGTGGATTTTGTGCCGGGGTAGAAAGAGCAATTGAAATAGTTGAAAAATCTATACAAAAATTTGGAGCTCCAGTTTATGTGCGTCATGAAATAGTCCATAACAAGTATGTTGTAGATAATTTAAAAAATAAAGGGGCAATATTTGTCGAAGAGTTGGAGGAAATAAAAGATAAATCAAGACCAGTAATTTTTTCAGCACATGGTGTTCCAAAAAAAATACCAGAAGATGCAAAAAATTATAAAATGACTTATGTTGATGCTACATGTCCACTTGTTTCTAAGGTTCATAGAGAAGCAGAAAATCTTAATAAAGCTGGTTATCATATAATTTTAATTGGTCATGAAAATCATCCAGAAGTAATTGGAACTATGGGTCAATTAAATGCAGGTTCTATAGATCTAATCCAAAATGAGGAAGATGCTACAAACTATCAAAATAAATTAGATAAAAAATTGGCATATATTACTCAGACTACTTTGTCAGTTGATGATACAAAAGAAATAATCAAAATTTTAAAAACCAATTTTCCTAATATAAAAGAACCAATGAAAGAAGATATTTGTTATGCAACTACTAACCGTCAAATGGCAGTAAAAAATATAGCAAAAAATTGTGATATGTTTTTTGTTATTGGAAGTAGAAACTCTTCAAATTCTGTTAGACTAGTAGAAGTGGCAAAAAAATCAGGCTGTGAAAATTCACAACTTATTCATTCAGAAAGCTCAATACCGTTTGATCAAATAGAAAATTGCAATACTATAGGTATATCTTCAGGAGCATCTGCGCCAGAAATACTGGTTGAAAATTTTATTAATGATTTAAAAAATAAATTTTCTTTAAGTATCGATGAAGTTGAAATAATTAAAGAAAATGTAGTATTTAAAGCCCCCAAAAAATTAAATTAAAAAATGGCTGTCTATACAAAAATAAATCAAAAAGAAATTAATATTATTAATAAAAATTTTAATATTAATAAAGTAATAAGTTTTAAAGGTATCAAGCAAGGAATAGAAAACACAAACTATCTTCTTAAATCAAAAAAGAAAAAATATATTTTAACTATATTTGAAAAAAGAGTTTTACAAAAAGAGATACCTTTTTTTATGAAATTGATGGATAATTTAAATAATTCAAAAATAAATTGTCCTAAGCCTCTGAAAACTAGAAATAATAAATATCTTATTAAATTAAAAAATAAAACTGCATGTATTGTATCATTCTTAGAAGGTAAAGATAAAAAAATATTAAATATAAATGATTGTTATAAAGTTGGTAAAACAATCGCACAAATGCATGCGGTCACAAATACAATGAAACTAAATAGAAAAAATTCGATGGGTATTAAGAATTTAAAACCTTTGTTGGAAAGTATTAAATTTAAGTCAAAAAAGTTTTCAAATTTAAAATTATTCTTAAACAATAACCTAAAAGATATTAATAAAAATTGGCCTAAACAATTGCCCAAAGGTATTATCCATGGTGACTTATTTATAGATAATATATTCTTCAAAAAAAATAAACTTTCAGGAATTATTGATTTCTACTTTGCTGCTAATGATTATTTTATGTATGAAATTGCTATATGCATCAATGCTCTTTGTTTTGATCACAAAAAGAGAAAATTCCATTTAAATAACAAAAAAATTAAAAATTTAATCAAAGGGTATGAAAGCGTTAAGAAAATTTCAATGAAAGAAAAAAAATCTATAAATATTTTGTGTAGAGGTGCAGCATTAAGATATTTATTAACGAGATTGTATGACTACTCAAATACACCAAAAACAGCATTGATTAAAATTAAAGACCCTAATGAATATTATCAAAAATTACTTTCTCACAATAATTTAGGTTCATTTAAAGATTATTTAAATTAATGATTACAATTTATACAGACGGTTCTTGTTTAACAAATCCAGGTAATGGTGGATGGGCTGCAATTATAAATGATGGAAAAAAAATAAAAAAAATTAGTGGTAACGAAAAAAATACAACAAATAATAGAATGGAGTTGTTAGCCCCAATTAATGCGTTGAAAAATATGGAGCCTGGGGTTGAAATAAAAATATTTACTGACTCTCAATATGTAAAAAATGGAATAACTGAATGGATTAATACTTGGTTAGCTAATAATTGGAAAACCTCAAAAAAAGAAGATGTTAAAAATAAAGATTTGTGGATTGATCTATATAATTTAAACAAATCTCTTAATATTCAATGGAATTGGGTTAAAGCTCATGATGGAAACCCTTTAAATGAAGAAGTGGACTTACTAGCTAAAAAAGCAGCAAATTTAGATTAGTTTTAAAAAATTTTGAGCTGCTGAAATTTCACAAGTGGCAGTATCTTCTTCTGCTTGTATTTTCTTTACAACATTGTTGTCAATTAACATTGTATATCTTGCTGATCTCATTCCCTGACCTCTGTCGTGTCTATCTATTTCTGCTCCAATTGATTTAGTAAATTCGCAATATGGGTCTGCAGCCATAAATATTTTATCTTCAACTTTTTGACTTTCACCCCATGCTTTCATCACATTTGGATCATTAACTGAAACACAAATAATTTTTGTAACCCCTTTATTCTTTGCTTCCTCGTAATTATTAACATACCCTGGCAGATGTTTTGCGGAACAAACTTTTGTAAATGCTCCAGGTACACCAATCACAATTGTTTTATGATTTTTAAACACTGCTGTTGTAGTTATTTTTTTTGCTACTCCACTTGAGTCTAAATAATAAAATTCTGAATTTGGAAGTTGTTCCCCTTCTTTAATTTTCATTTTGTTTTACCTGTAATATAGTTTTTAATTTTTTCTAAATTATTTTCAACTATATCATAATCTTCTTTTTCATTCAAAATAAACTCGAGTTCTTTTGGTAAATCAGATTTTAAATTTATAGCTTTGGAAACTGCATCAGGAAATTTACAAGGATGTGCAGTTGCTAGTACAATATTATTTCCTTTTAAGTTATGTTTGTCAAAAGCACCATATCCAATAGCTGTGTGTGGGTCTAAAACTACAGAATATTTTTCATACACCTTTTTAATAACCTCTAAAGTTTCATCCTCACTCATTCTAGCTGATAAAAAGTTTTCACTAATTTTATTTAATTTATCGTCATTTATTAAATACTGTCCTTTCTCTTTAATATTTTTCATATCTAGAGAAGTCTGTTGATCGTCTCTATTATTAAGATCAAATATAAGTCTTTCAAAATTACTAGCTATTTGTATGTCCATACTTGGAGAGATAGTTTCTGAAACCTTTTCTGCTTCATAACTACCTTTAGAGATTGCTCTATGCAAAATATCATTTTGATTAGTTGCAACAATCAACTTATCTATCGGCAAGCCCATTTTTTTGGCTAAATATCCTGCATACACATCTCCAAAATTTCCTGTTGGTACTGAAAAATTTGTTGGTTCACTTGCGTCTTCAAGTGATAAATAACTATAAAAATAATAAACACTTTGAGCAATAATCCTCGCCCAGTTAATAGAGTTTACACCTGACATTTTAATCTCACTTGAAAATTTCTTATCTGCAAACATGGATTTGACCAAGTTTTGACAATCATCAAAATTTCCCTTTATGGCTATGTTAAATACGTTTTCGTCTTTACCTGTTGTCATTAATTTTCTTTGAACTGGCGAAACACGATTATCTGGATGAAGCACAAAAATATTGACATTTTTTTTACCTCTAATTGCATCAATAGCTGCAGCACCAGTGTCTCCAGATGTAGCAACAACAATATTAATCTTCTGATTTTCATTATTTAGGTAATACTCGTAAAAGTTACCTAAAAGTTGCATAGCGATATCTTTGAAAGCTAAAGTTGGACCATGAAACAGTTCTAACACTGTCCTGTCTCCAAGCTTTATGAAATCTACAACATTATCTTTTCTAAACGTAGAGTAAGATTTATCAATAATGTTACTCAATTCAGCTTGAGACATGAAATTACCTATAAACGGATAAACAATTTTTTTAGCTAATTCTGAATAACTAAGTTTTTTTAAATCTCTGATTTCATTTTCATCATATTTCACTACTGTTTCTGGAATAAATAAGCCTCCATCATCAGCAAGACCTTTGATAAAAACGTCTTTAAATTCAAAGGTTTTTGATATGTCTCTTGTACTTACGTATCTCATTTAATAATTTTTTTTCCTAAAATATAAATATATTAAAAGAATTGAAATCGCCATAGAAAACCAAGTAATTGCATACTTCTTATGATTATTTGAAATTTTAGCAGTAATCACTCTTGGTTTTGGAATTTTATAATCACCGTTTAAATAAATGACATACTCTGAAAAATTTCTTCCGGTAAATTTTGAAATATCTTCTCTATTCAAAGTAAACCAATAATTATTCTGAATATCATTTTCTGGCTTAAATGAACTTGCTTTAGTTTGCAGCATAAGAGTACCAACTATTTGATTTTGATTAACTAAATTTATTTCAGGAAGATCTTTTTTTTCAAAAGGTATCCATCCCCTATTTATTAAGTAATTTTCGTCACCAATTTTTATTGGATTAATTACTTCAAATCCAGGTTTCCCTGCATCATTTAAATTGTACAAGTAAATTTGATTATCAAAATCAATCTCTCCACTTGTTTTTATTCTAAGATAATTTTTTTTTTCAATGTTGGATAATTCTACGGGATCATTTTTTAAGGAATTTTCTATTTGCTCAATTAAATCTAATTTCCAATTTAATCTATAAATTTGCCAAAACCCAAGAGAGAGCAGAGTTAAAATAACAAAGTAAACAAAAACTGAAAATAGTAATTTATTCTTCAAGGATAAATATTAGCTTCCCCAAATATAAATTGCAGCAAATAAGAATAACCACACTACATCAACAAAATGCCAGTACCAAGCAGCTGCTTCAAATCCAAAATGATGATCTTTAGTAAAATGACCAAGTCTTCCTCTCCACAAACATACTGCTAAAAATATAGTTCCAATTATGACATGAAAACCATGAAAACCTGTCGCCATATAAAATACAGCTCCATAAATATGGCCTGAATAAGTAAAAGTAGCATGATGATATTCATATGCTTGCAATAAAGTAAAAAAGAAACCTAAGATTACAGTTAAAGTTAAACCTTGAATAAACCCTTTTCTATCATCCTCTAATAAAGAGTGGTGAGCCCAAGTAACAGTTGTTCCTGATAATAATAAAACTAAAGTGTTTATCAAAGGAATATCCCAAGGATCAAATGTTTCAATATCCTTTGGTGGCCATACATTTCCAACGAATTCATTTGGAAATAAACTTATATCAAAATAAGCCCAGAACCATGCAACAAAGAACATTACCTCTGAAGCAATAAATAAAGTCATCCCATATCTATGATGAATTTGAACAACAGGAGTATGATGACCTTGATGTTCAGCTTCAATTACTACATCTCTAAACCACATATATGCACCATAAATTAATAATGCCAAACCAAGATACATTCCCCATGAAATACCATTATGCATATAAAATATTGCACCTATCGCTAATACTAAACATGCAAAAGAGGTATAGATTGGCCAAGGACTTGGATCAACTAAGTGGTAATCATGTTTTTTTTCTGCTGACATTTTTCGTGATTATGATTGTTTATAGTAATCTGTCGAGAAAAAAGTGTAAGACATAGTTACATCTTGTAAATTTTTTGTTGTTGGATCATTTACCAATTCAGGATCTAAATAAAAAGTCATGACGTAAGTTGCTTTCTCTCCAGCTTTCAACTCTTGTTTTTCAAAGCAAAAACATCCTAATTTACTATAATATTTGCCAAAACTAGCAGGTGAAACATTGAAGCTCGCTACTCCAAAAGTAGTCTCATCACCATAGTTTTCTACCTCGAACTCTATTCTATTGACTTGTCCAACCTTAACATCAATTACATTTGATTTTGCTTTAAAATCCCATTCTAGATTGTTTACATTTGTATCAAATCTAACACTTACTACTTTATCTAATACTATATCTGGGGCATCTTTTGAAACCTGTGTTGTTCCTCCAAATCCTGTTACCCTACAAAATAAATCATACAAGGGCACCGCTGCAAATGACAAACCTAGCATCAGAACAAAAATTCCTGCTAACAATAACGGGGTTAATGTTTTACCTTTCATCATATCTGCCTATCAAATACTCCAACGTTATAAAGAGTAAAAACAAATAAAAAAACCATAAAAGCTAAAATTGCTATTGCAGTTAGTAAATTTTTTTTCTTTGTTTTTTTATCAGGTGTTATCATAAAATTTTATCTATTAAAAAAAGAACAAATATTAAGAATAAATATAAAATTGAATATCCAAATATTCCTTTTGCTTTTTTTGCATCAAATTTATTTTTCTTAAAATTGTAAAGTTCGAAACATAAATAATTATAATAAATTGTCAAAATTAAAGATGGTATTAAAAACGCCAAACCTACGAACCCGATAGCATATGGCAAAATTACGATTGGGAGCATTATAAGCGAATAAACAAATATATTTAATTTTGTGCTCTCTACACCATTGGTAAGTGGAAGCATGGGTATTTTTGCTTTTTTGTAATCATCAGACTTATACAAGCTTAAAGCCCAGAAGTGAGATGGAGTCCAAAAAAATATAATCAAAAAGAAAGTAAGTGGCTCTAATGAAAGAGAGTTAGTGGCTATAGTCCAACCAATGACAGGAGGTAATGCTCCTGCAGCGCCACCAATGACAATGTTTTGAGGAGTTTTTCTCTTAAGCCAGATAGTATAAACAAAAACATAAAACAAAATAGTAAACAGTAATAAAACAGCTGATATTCTATTTGAGTAAAAATCTAGAGCAATTACAGAAAATATTGAAAGAGAAATTCCAAAAACTAAAGCTTGATTTTTGTTTACCTTGCCTGTCGGAATTGGCCTCAAACAAGTTCTTGTCATTAATGCATCAAGATCAGACTCATACCACATGTTTAAAGCTCCAGCAGCACCTGCTCCAATTGAAACCAAAATAATTCCAATTATTGCATCCTTTGTTGGGATAATATTTGGTGCCATTAACAAACCAACTGCACATGTAAAGATAACCAAAGACATTACTCTTGGTTTCATTAATTTAAATAATTCAGATAAATTAAAAGCGTCTTCTTGAGATAAGTTTCTGTTTTTTAATTTAGACTTAATCATTAATTTAAAGTTAAAAAATCTTGTTTGCTAAATTTAGCTAGTAGATTTTTCAACACCCTCTTCATCTTCAAACTTTGGTAATTCTTCAAAAGTATGAAAATTAGGTGGAGATGGTACTGTCCATTCTAAAGTTGTAGCGCCTTCTCCCCATGGGTTTTGTGCTGCAGCCTTTTTCTTATAAAACGCATAAGCCAGGTTTATAAAAAATACTACCAATCCAATTACAGAAATATAAGAACCAATTGAAGAAATGTAATTCCATCCAGCAAAAGCGTCTGGATAGTCAGCATATCTTCTTGGCATTCCTGCAAGACCTAAAAAGTGTTGTGGGAAGAAAACCAAGTTTACTCCAATAAACGTTAACCAAAAGTGTAATTGACCCATCCACTCTGAGTACTCGTAACCAGTCATTTTTCCAAACCAATAGTAAAATCCTGCAAAAATTGCAAATACAGCTCCTAAAGAAAGTACGTAATGAAAGTGAGCAACAACGTAGTAAGTGTCATGCATTGCAGTATCAACTCCAGCATTCGCAAGAACTACACCTGTAACTCCACCAACAGTAAATAAAAATATAAATCCTAAAGCCCAAACCATTGGAGTTTTAAATGAAATCGAACCACCCCACATAGTTGCAATCCATGAAAATATTTTTATACCGGTTGGAACCGCAATGATCATTGTTGCAGCTAAAAAGTATGCCTTTGTATCTGTACTTAAACCAACTGTATACATGTGGTGAGCCCAAACAACAAAACCAACTATTCCAATTGCAACCATTGCATAAGCCATTCCTAGGTATCCAAAAACTGGTTTTCTAGAAAATGTTGAAACAATATGACTGATCATCCCAAAGCCTGGTAAAATTAATATATAAACTTCTGGGTGACCAAAGAACCAAAATAAATGTTGGAAGAGAACTGGGTCTCCTCCAGTTTGCGCATCAAAGAAAGCTGTTCCAAAGTTCCTGTCTGTAAGAAGCATCGTAATTGCTCCTGCTAAAACTGGTAATGACAACAATAATAAGAAAGCAGTTACTAATATTGACCAAGCAAATAACGGCATTTTATGAAGTGTCATGCCAGGTGTTCTCATATTTAAAATCGTAGTAATAAAATTAACTGCACCTAAAATTGAAGAAGCTCCAGCTAAGTGTAAACTTAAAATTGCAAAATCCATCGCAGGGCCTGGTTGACCTGCTGTGGATGATAATGGAGGATATATTGTCCATCCTCCTCCTACTCCTGTTTGACCTGGAGGGCCATCCATGAAAATTGACATTATTAATAATATGAAGGATGTCGGTAGTAACCAGAATGAAATATTATTCATTCTAGGAAAAGCCATATCAGGCGCACCAATCATTATCGGAACAAACCAGTTACCAAATCCACCTATCATTGCTGGCATAACCATAAAGAAAATCATTATCAAACCATGACCTGTAACTAACACATTGTATAAATGATAGTTGCCACCTAAAATTCCATCACCAGGATGCATCAATTCCATTCTCATTAAAACTGAGAATGCAGTACCAATCACACCTGCAATAATTGCAAATATTAGATACATTGTTCCAATATCTTTATGATTAGTTGAATAAGCCCAACGTTTCCAACCAGTTGGTGTATGATGATCGTCATGTGATGCCGTTTGTGTGTACATATTATTTACTCGCTAGTTTTTTAAATTGATCTTCTTCATTAATTTCTTTTGCAAATTTGACTTTAGCGTCTAACAACCACTCTTGATATTCTTCTTCAGTAACAACTCTAACCTCGATTGGCATAAACGCGTGTTTAATTCCACACAGTTCAGAACATTGGCCATAATAAGTTCCGACTTTTTCTGCTTTAAACCAAGTTTCATTTATTCTTCCAGGAACAGCGTCACGTTTTACTCCAAATGAAGGGAGTGCCCAAGCATGTAAAACATCATTAGCAGTTATCATTACCTTAACAACTTTGTTTACTGGAACAACTAACTCATTATCTACAGCTAAAAGTCTTGGCTCATTTTCTTTTAAGTCTTTAGTTTCGATCATGTAAGAGTCGAAGAAAATATTTTCGTCTGGATACTCATATCCCCAGTACCATTGGTATCCTATAGCTTTTACAGTTATGTCTGCCTTTGGAATTGCATCTTGTTTGTATAAAATTTTAAATGATGGAACCGCCATCACGATTAGAATTAAACATGGAATTAAAGTCCATAAAACTTCAACAGCAACATTATGGGTTCTTTTCGATGGAACTGGATTTGCTGAAGCTCTAAATCTTATACAAGCATAAACCATCAAAAATAACACAAAAACACTGATTGCTATTATAATTGGTAACAACAATTTATCATGGAAATTAACTATATCTCTCATAGTCTCGGAAGCAGCCTTTTGAAAGCCTAGTTGCCAATCAACTGGTTGATTAGCGAATGAGCTTGAAGTGATAAAGAATGTTAGAAATATATATAAAAATTTTTTCATTTTTTTATCTTATATAGAGTGTCTTTAAAAAAAATACACTTTTACTTTTAGCGACAAAATATCAATTAATAGCGTAATTTATGATCGATAGAGCAGAAATTACAGCAGTTTCAGATCTCAAGATGTTTTCACTGATTTTAACAGACTGAACACCATTAAATTTGAGAATCTCTCCCCTCTCCTGCTCAGAAAAATCTCCTTCAGGCCCTATGATTACGCAAGTGGGTTTAGTTGTTAACTTTGTAAGATCAATTTTTGTATTAGCAGTATTGAGGTCAGTAAATATTAAATCCATATCATTATTTAGAAAGCTTTTTAATTTTTGGGGATCTTCAATTGATGGAACTGTTATTCTATTGGATTGTTCAGCTGCTTCTATAATTACTTTTTCCAATCTCTCTTTATTAACTTTTCTAACAATAGTTCTTTCAAAGATAATTGGTAAAAACTTAGTTACACCTAGCTCTGTAGCTTTTTGGATCATAAAATTGAAGTAATTTGATTTTATCGGAGAAAAAGCTAACCAGAGTTCTTTGGTATTTTCTTTCTGTCTTAATTGCTTCGTAACATTAAACTCAACTATGCTTTTAGTTATATTTAAAATTTTCGCTTCCCATTCTCCACTATTATTAAATAAAGAAAAAACTTCATTTTCTTTAATTCTCATTACTTTTGTAACATAATGAGATTGAGATTTATCAAGTTTGTCAGTCAAATTAAGAGATAAACTTTTTGAATAAAATAATCTAATGTTACTCATATTGATAAGTTAGTTTATGAAAAATATTAAAGCAATAATTTTTGATGCTTACGGGACCTTATTTGATGTCAATTCAGCTGCTGAAAAATGTAAAGACAAAATCGGTGATAAGTGGGAAGGTTTCGCCAATTATTGGAGAACCACACAATTAGAATATACTTGGCTGAGAAGTTTAATGAAACGTCATAAGGATTTTTGGCAAGTAACAGAAGATAGTTTAGATAAATCTATGAAAACTTATCAGATAGACTCTTCTATGAGAAAAGAGTTATTAGATCTATATAAAATTTTATCAACCTTCGAAGAAGTCCCTGAAGTTTTAAAATCATTAAAAGAAAAAAATTATAAACTTGCTATTCTTTCAAATGGTACTCCTAATCTTCTTAATGAATTAGTTAAGAGTAATAATTTAAAAAATATATTTGATGATATTTTTTCAATTGAAGAAGTTGGGATTTATAAACCAGACTCAAAAGTTTATGATCTTCCAATAAATCAATATCAAATTCAAAAAAATGAAGTTGTGTTTTTAAGTGCAAATACGTGGGATGTTTCAGGTGGTGGAAATTATGGTTATAATTCTATTTGGGTTAATAGAAATAATAATAATAGTTTTGACAATCTAGATTATGAACCGATACATCAAATCGAGGACCTCAGTAAGTTACTTGATATAATATAAAAAATTCTTATGTACGAAATATGAAAAATATTGAAGTAAATAAAATTATAGACCCTATTCCAGCTTCTGACGGTGCTGGAGTTAAATTAAAAAGAAGTATTGGTGTTGAGCCAAACTATTTTGATCCTTTTTTAATGCTAGATGAATTTGGATCAGAAAATAGTGAGGATTATATTGCAGGTTTTCCACCCCACCCTCATCGAGGCATTGAGACGGTAACTTATATGTTAGCTGGAGATTTTGAGCATAAAGATAGCACTGGTGGTGAAGGCAGAATGACAGCGGGAGATGTTCAGTGGATGAAAACAGGAAGTGGAATTATTCACTCTGAAATGCCTGCTATGAAAGAAGGAAGACTACATGGTTTTCAATTATGGATTAACATGCCTGCTAAATTAAAAATGAGTAAACCTGAATACATTTACATTGATGCAGATAAAATGAGTATTCATAATGACGATGATAAACAAGTAAAAGTAATAGCTGGGAAATTTGAAAAAGCTGAAGGACCGGTAAAAGGTCATAACGTTGAACCAGTTTATTTTGATGTAGAATTAAATAAAGATAAAGAATTCAATTTTAAATTACCATCAACTCACAATACGTTTATATATTTGATTAATGGTGAAATTGAAATTGGTAAAAATAAACATGAAAATGTTAAAGACAGTACTTTAATACTTTTAACTAAGGGTGAAGATCTAATAGTTAAAGCTAAATCAAATGCTAAATTCTTGGTAATTTCAGGCAAACCAATTAATGAGGAAATAGCTAGAGGCGGACCATTTGTGATGAACACTAAAGCAGAAATCTTGCAAGCAGTTCAAGATTATCATAATGGTATATTTGTAAAATAAATTATGAAAGCTGTAGAAATAAATAAAACTGGTGGACCTGAGGTTTTAGAGGTTAAAGATATTTCTTTAGATAAGCCGGGTCCTGATCAAGTAACAATTGAACAAAAAGCAATTGGTCTTAATTACATTGATACTTATCATCGATCAGGTTTGTACCCATTAAAACTACCGATTGGTTTAGGTTTGGAAGGTGCCGGAGTTATTACTGATGTTGGTGAGAATGTAAAAGATTTTAAAGTTGGAAATAAAATTTCTTATGCAGGTATTCCTTTAGGATCTTATTCTTCCCACAGGAATTACCCAACTAAGAATTTGGTAAAGGTGCCAGATGGTATTGATCTTGAAATAGCAGCAACCTTAATGACAAAAGGATTAACAACTTTTTATCTTTTGCATAAAACTTATCCAGTCAAATCTGGAGAAACAATTTTATTCCACGCTGCTGCTGGTGGTGTTGGCCAAATTTTTGGACAATGGGCAAAAAGTTTAGGATGTACTGTTATAGGCACAGTTGGATCGGATGAAAAAGTAAATATAGCAAAAGAAAATGGGTATGATCACGTAATAAATTACAATAAAGAAGATTTTGCAAAAAAAGTTTTAGAGATTACTGGCGGTAAGGGCGTCCCAGTTGTTTATGATGGTGTCGGTAAAGATACACTAGATGGATCTATTGAATGTTTAGCTATTAGAGGAATGATGGTTTCTTTTGGAAATGCATCTGGACCCTTGTCAGAAATTAATGTGCCAAAAGTTATTCAACCAAAAGGCTTGTATCTTGTAAGACCCTCTATGCAACAATACCTTTCAACAAGAGAAGAATTAGATGAAGCCTCAAAAACAATGTTTGAAAAAATTAGTTCTGGAAAAGTAAAAATTAAAATTTTTAAAAAGTATAAGCTAGAAGAGGTGGTTCAAGCTCATCAAGATCTCGAGGGCAGAAAAATTTTAGGTCCAGCTGTTATAGTTCCTAATTAACATCAACATCCATATCTGACATATGGAGCTTAAGGGCATTTGTTGAAATTTGAATTTCTCTTATAAAAAAAATTATAGATATAATCATCGATAAACAACAAGATCCAAAAATTACTCTAGCTAAAAAAAGCTCATCCAGGTATAAAGCAAATACAGTCAACATGTTAAATAAAAAACCAAATGAAGCAAAGAGTATTGTCCATCTTAAAAGAGTTATTCTACCACTAAGGTTAATGAACTGTTTTTTCCATTCAGGAGGGATGTGCTTTTCATAAACATGTTCATCATGAAGTTGTCGAATTAATATACTTAAAGAATGGAATCTATTGCTATAGACAGCCATCATCAAAGGAATTGCGGGAAACATTAAAGCTGTGACTGTGTAATCTATATTCATACGAATCAATTTGATTATGAAACTAGGCTTTGTTATTTACAAGTAAAATATTATGAACCAAGTAAAACTATTTATAGACTTAACAAGGCTTAAAAAACCAATTGGGTTCATGTTATTATTTTGGCCGTGTGCATGGGGTTTAAGCTTGGCTTATGATTTTTCCTCAAGTTTAAATAATTATTTTTTTTATTTAATTCTATTCTTTCTCGGATCTGTTTTGATGAGATCAGCCGGATGTATTGTTAATGATATCTTAGATAAAGAATTTGATGCAAAAGTATATCGAACAAGAGAACGACCTGTTGCATCAGGTAAAGTTTCAATAAAAAATGCAATTTATTATGCATTAATATTGTGTTTTTTAGCTCTATTAGTTCTATTAGAATTTAATTTATTTACTATTCTTCTGGCGCTTGGATCAATGCCATTAGCATTTACTTATCCACTTATGAAAAGATATACTTATTGGCCCCAATTATTTTTAGGAGTTACATTTAATTATGGATTAATTCTAGGATGGACTGCAATTAAAGGTCAAATAGATCTTGTGCCTATTCTTTTTTATATGGGAGCCATATTTTGGACACTGGGTTATGACACTATATATGGGTATCAAGATATTAAAGATGATGAAATTATTGGGTTAAAATCAACCTCAATTAAATTTAAAGGTAAAGCAAAAAAATTTTTAGTTTTATGTTACTGTTGTTTAATGTTTCTTTTTTTTCTTGGAGGATATTATATGAAGTTTGATTTTAAATATTACGTTTTATCTATTTTACCAATTATTCATTTATTTTTTTATCAAATAAAGATTTTTAATTTAAACGATCCGTCAAGTTGCTTAAAGGCATTTAAAAGTAATAATTTTTTTGGATTTATCATTCTTACTATTATTATTTTAGCAAAAATTTAATAATGAACAAAACAGATATTTATAAAAGATTATTTAGGGATTATTCAAAAAAATATTTAGATAAAATTTTTTTATCATGTTTTTTTTCTATTTTGGTTGCAGGAAGTACATCTTCAATCGCGTGGCTACTAGACCCTGCAATTGAAAAACTTTTTATTGAAAAGGATCAAACTTTAATAATAATTATACCGCTTTTGATCATAATTGCTTTTGCAACAAAAGGTTTATCTTTATATTTTGCAAAAGCAATTATGATTGGCGTTGGTGAATCTGTAAAAAAAATGCTTCAGTTTGATATGGTTAATAATCTTATTATTACTGATACTCAAATTATAGACAAAAAACATTCCGGCAAATTTATTTCAAACCTTACATATGATGTTACACATATTACCAATTTATTAAGTAATGCAATATTGACATTATTTAAAGATACCCTAACTCTGTTTGGTCTTTTAACTGTAATGTTCATGCAAAATTGGAGGTTGGCTCTTATTTCGATCATTATGATACCTCTGGCTAGCATTTCAGCAAAAACTTTAGGCAAACGAATTAGTAAAGTAACAACTCAGGCTCAAGAAAAATCTGGTTATTTGACAACCTATTTAGTTGAATTATTTAAAAATCACAAACTAATCAAAATTTTTCAAAAGGAGTCGTATGAAAAAGAAAGAGCTGATAAATACTTAAATCAACTTAAAGAAAAAAATCAAAAAATTCAAACAGTATATGTGAGGATGTCACCAATTATGGAAACTTTAACTGGTATTATGATTGCTGTTTTAATTTTTTATGCAGGAAAACTAATGTCTGACGATCAACTTGAAATTAATAATTTTTTCTCATTTCTAGCTGCTATGATGTTAGCATATCAACCAGTAAGATCATTATCCACCTTGAATATGGTTCTAAATCAAGGATTATCTGCAGCCGCAAGAATTTTGCCAATTATTGATCAAAAAAATAGTATTTATGATAGCGATAATGCATATCCAATTAAAATAGATAAATCAGATATAAAATTTTCAAATGTTAATTTTGCTTATGAAGTTAAAGAAAATGTAACTTTAAATTCAATAAACCTTAATTTTAAAGGGGGTAAAATGACATCATTAGTAGGTCACAGTGGTGCTGGTAAATCTACAATACTAAACTTAATACCAAGGTTTTATGATTGTCAATCAGGAGACATTTTTATTGACGGTCAATCTATATATAAATCGACAATAAAATCACTTAGAGATCAAATTTCAATGGTAAGTCAGGAAACTACTTTATTCGATGATACAATTAAAAATAATATTAAATACGCAAGATCTAGCGCAACTGATCAAGAAATCTTTGAGGTTGCAAAACTGTCATTTTGTGATGATTTTATAAATAACCTTCCTAATAAATTTGACACACTTATTGGTGAAAATGGGGTTAGACTTTCAGGTGGTGAGAAACAAAGATTATCTATCGCTAGAGCTATGTTAAAAAAAAGCTCAATAATTTTACTAGATGAAGCAACTTCATCACTTGACTCTGAAACAGAGAGTAAAATTCAAGAAGCAATAAAAACTTTAACAAAAAATAAAACTACAATTGTAATAGCTCATAGATTGTCAACAATTTTAAATTCGAATAATATTTATGTAATTGACTCAGGAAATGTAATTGCAAGTGGTAATCACGATGATCTGATGAATAAATCTGAATTATATAAAAGTTTTTATGAAAAACAGATACAAAAATAAATATGTTTTTTTTATATCAAATTACCTTAACATTATTATTAATATTATCTCCTATTATTATATTAATAAGAATTTTGAAAAACAAAGAGGATAATAAAAGATTTATAGAAAAATTTAGTATCCCAACAAAAAAAAGATCTGGTGGAAAACTAATATGGTTTCATGGTGCAAGTGTAGGAGAAATATTAAGTATCATTCCACTTGTTAAGTACTATGAAAGAAAAAAATCTGTTAAACAAATATTGGTTACATCTAGTACATTAAGCTCATCAAATGTATTTCGGAAATTTAAATTAAAGAAAACAATTCATCAATTTTATCCAATTGATCATTTTTTTTTTACAAATAGATTTTTGGAATACTGGAGACCAAATGCTGCTATATTCATAGAGTCTGAAATATGGCCTTACATGTTTAAAAAAATTAATGAAAAAAATATTCCATTAATTTTACTAAACGCAAGACTTACAAGAAAAACTTTTAATAGATGGATGAAAATTAAAATTTTCTCAACCTTAATTTTTAATAAAATTTCTATTGCTTATCCACAAAATTTAGAAACAAAAAAATACTTAAATAAATTAAATGTCAAAAAAGTTAATCTTTTAGGAAATATCAAATTTTCAGAAAACTATGTGGAAAACCAAAATGAAATAAATAAAAAATTAAATGCAGAATTAAATAATAAAAATGTTTGGACTGCCTCAAGTACACATCAGGATGAAGAAATATTTTGTATAAAGGCACATTTAGAATTAAAAAAGAAAGTCAAAAATCTTTTAACAATCATAATTCCTAGACATATTCACAGAGTTAAAGAAATTATTCCTGACATAAAAAAATTTAATCTTAAATTTAAACTACATAGCCATACCTCAAAAAATTTAGAAAATGTTGATATTTACATTGTGGATACTTTTGGCGAAACACGAAAATTTCACAAACTTTCTTCATCTGTTTTCTTGGGTGGCTCGGTTATTAAGAGAGGTGGACAAAATCCTCTAGAAGCTGCACGTTTTGGTGCAAAAATATTACATGGACCTAATACTGACAATTTTAGAGATGTATATAAATTACTAAAAAAATTAAATATTTCTAAAAAAATAAATACCCCTGAGCAATTGGCTTCATCTATAATTTTTACTAAAAAAAAACAAATTGGCATTAAAATTAAAAAGATTGGAGAAAAAATTTTAAAGAAAACTATAAGAGAATTAGATAACCTAATTGATAATGAATTTAAAAAAACCTAAGTTTTGGGATTACAAAAAAGCAAATATATTTGCTTATTTATTATATCCTTTTTCATTATTTATAAAATTTAGCAGATTTTTTTCCATAACAAAGCCAAGAAGTTTTAAATTAAAAACTATTTGTGTTGGAAACATTTATCTTGGTGGAACAGGAAAAACCTCTTTAAGCATAAAAATAAAAAAAATACTGGAAAAAAAAAAAATTAAGTCATGTTTTATTAAAAAACTTTATAGTAATCAAACTGATGAACAAAAACTTTTAAGAAATAATGGTAGAGTTTTTTTATCATCGAATAGAGTCGAAGCACTGAAACAAGCAGAAAAAGAAAATTATGATGTAGCAATTTTAGATGATGGACTTCAAGATAGATCTATCAGTTATGATATTAGTCTTGTTTGTTTTAATAATATTAATTGGATAGGAAATGGATTAACGATTCCAGCTGGTCCTTTAAGAGAGAATATTGATAATTTAAAAAATTATAATCATATATTTTTAAATGGAAATTTAGAAAATTTAGATTATTTAAAAAAAAATATACTTAAATTTAATTCTAAAATTAATATTCACTTAGGTAAATATTTACCTACTAATCTGGATGAATTTAATAAAGAAGATAAATATTTAATCTTTTCTGGTATTGGAAACCACAAAACATTTGTATCAATGATGAAAAATTATGGTTTTAAAATTGTAAAAGATTTAGAGTTTCCAGATCATTACAAATTTACAAATCATGATATAAAAAAAATTTTAGTAGAGGCTAATAAATTTAATTACAAAATAATTACAACTGAAAAAGACTATTTAAGGTTAGAGGACATAAATACAAATCAAATTAAGTTTATTAAGTCGGAATTGCAAATTATTGATGAAGATAATTTTATCAAAGCAATTATTTAAAATATGAAACATATTAAGTATTTCATACAATTTTTATTGACAATATTTAGCTTTTTTTTATTTAAAATACTGGGAATAAAATTATCCTCTTATCTCTGTGGAAAATTATTTCAATTAATAGGTCCTTTTTTTCGATCAGAGAAAATTATTCACTCAAATATTATAAGAGCTATACCGCATGTTAGTTCCGATGAATTAAACAAGATAACAAAATTAATGTGGAATAACTATGGACGAATTTTTTCAGAGTACATGTTTATAAAAAATTTTAGAATGGGAAAACTTGCGAATAAGATTGAAATAGAAGGTGTGCATATTTTAGAAGAAATTAAAAAATCAAATAAACAAGTTGTTTTTATTTCAGGACATTTAAGTAATTTTGAACTAATGGCACTATCTT
The DNA here is from genome assembly GCA_902566705.1 of uncultured Pelagibacteraceae bacterium. Taxonomy (GTDB): domain Bacteria; phylum Pseudomonadota; class Alphaproteobacteria; order Pelagibacterales; family Pelagibacteraceae; genus Pelagibacter. The sequence continues at coordinate 156,411 of CACFJT010000001.1, read as the reverse complement.
TGGAGAAATCTGGAATTAAATTAGCTGCTATATATCGTCCTTTAAATAATTTTTTTCTAAATGGGATAATGGAAAGAATTAGAAAAAAGTATATTTGTAAAAAACAAATTAAAAAAGGGATTGGAGGATTAAAAAAATTAATTTATTTAAAAAAAAAAAATTACTCTACAGCTTTAATGATTGATCAAAGAGTGTCTGAAGGGATATTATCAAATTTTTTTAATGAAAAAGCGCTTACAACTACTATACCAGCTCAGTTGGTTAAAAAATTTAATATACCTGTGGTACCAGTGTATATTGAAAGGATTAAAGATGTTAATTTTAGAATAACAATTAACAGCCCTATAAAATTTAGAGAAAGTGACTCTATTGAAGATATTACAAAGGAATTAAATTTAATTCTTGAAAAAATGATTTTAAAAAAACCTGAACAGTGGATTTGGTCACATAATCGCTGGAAATAACTACTTTTTGTTAATTTTTTCTTTTTTTGTCTGCACCTCAACATAAGAAAAATAAGCTTCTTGTAAATCCACGTCCCAATAAGTTAAATTTTCTAAATTTATCTTTTTTCCTGAAACAGCACATTCAACATAATCTCCATTTTCAATAACCTGGAAATTATTTGGTAGGTATTTTATTTTAGCTAATTTTTTTGTCATTTTTAGTCTATATAGTTCTATATGAAAGTTGGAATAATAGGAAGTGGTGGGAGAGAGCACGCAATTTGTGAAAATATAAAAAATTCAAGTAAAATTAAGAAAATTTTTTGCTTTCCTGGAAATGCTGGAACTAAAAGTATAGCAGAAAATGTAGAAATAGATTTGGAAAACTTTGAAAATATTAAAAGTTTTATTTTAAAAAAAGAAATCGATTTAATTATTATTGGTCCAGAAAAGCCTTTGGTTGATGGGTTGGTTGATTATCTTGAAAAATTTAATATTAAGGTATTTGGACCAAACAAACTGGCTTCGCAACTTGAAGGGTCAAAAATATTTACAAAACAAATATGTAAAAAATATGATATACCTACTGCAAAATTTGGTATTTTTCAAAATCCAGAAGAAGCAAAACTTTTTTTACAAAAGACAAAATATCCAACTGTAATAAAGGCAGATAATTTAGCATCTGGTAAAGGTGTTTATATTTCTAAAAATGAACAAGAGGCTTATCTTGCTGTTGAAGAAATATTTAATGGTAAATTTGGTAAGGCTGACAATTTACTAATAGAGGAATTTCTAAATGGCGAAGAAATGAGTTTTTTTACAATACACGATGGAACTAATTTTAAAATATTTGAAACAGCCCAAGATCATAAAAGAGTAGAAGAAGGAGATAAAGGCAAAAATACCGGTGGAATGGGAGCTTATTCACCATCAAGATTGATTAATAAAGAACTTGAAAAAAAAATTATAAATAAAATAATTAAACCTACTTTAAATGGTCTAGATGAACTTGGTGTAAAATATAAAGGATTTTTATATACGGGCTTGATGATAATTGACAACGAACCCTACCTGATTGAGTACAATGTACGAATGGGAGATCCAGAATGTCAAACTATACTGCCTAGACTAAAAACAGATCTTTTAGAAATATTGAATGCTTGTTGTGAAGAAAAATTAAACAAAATAAACTTAGAATGGTTGAATAAAAAAAGTCTTTGTATTGTTCTTTGTTCAAAAGGGTATCCTGAGAAAATAAAAAAAAATATTGAAATTAAAAATTTAGAAAAAATTGTAGTAAGTGAAAATGAATTTATTTTTCATGCTGGAACTTTACAAAAAGATAATAAAATCTACGCGATTGGTGGAAGAGTTTTAAACTTTGTTGCTATTTCAAATAATTTTAATTTAGCAAAAAAAAATATACTTAATAATTTAAAAAAATTAAATTGGAGTGATGGTTTCTATAGAAGAGATATTGGCTACAAAGTAATAAAATAATGAGAATAATTTCAGGTCTTTTTAAAGGAAAAAAAATTTTAGAACCCAAAGATAATAAAACTAGGCCGTTAAAAGATTTAACTAAAGAATCTATTTTTAATATTATCAAACATTCAAATAAATTTGAGATTGATTTAGCAAACGCATATATATTGGATTTATTTAGTGGAGTTGGATCATTTGGATTAGAATGTCTATCAAGAGGGGTTAAAAAGGTAGTTTTTATTGAAGACTACGATGGAGTGTTATCTGTTTTAAAAAAAAATCTTTCCAATTTAAAGTTAACACGTAATTATGAAATCTTTGAGAGTAATATTTATAAAGAAGTTACTTTTAATAGTTTAAAAGACAAATTCGACATTATTTTTTTAGATCCTCCTTACAAAGATAAACAGATACCCTCTCTATTTAAAAATATTAAAAATTCTAAAATACTTAATAAAAATGGAATAATTATAATTCATAGACATAAAAAAGAAAAAGACATTTTCCCCAATGAATTTAATGTTGTTGAGGAAAAGATTTATGGTTTATCAAAAATAATAATTTTATCTTTAAATTAAAATTTTTTTAGTCTCTTTTTTAATTAATTCAACAGCCGGTTGATCATAAGGATTTAAATTTAATGCTTGACCCAACAAAATTGTTTCTAATATAAAAAAACAAAATAATTCTCCTAAAGTTTTTTCATTTCTTTTTTTTATTTCAAAACTTCTAAAAGGTATATTTTTTTTATGAAAAACTTTTTCAGTTGCTTTTTTTTGCGCAAATAGAATATTAGATACATTTTTATTCTCTATAAGTTTGAATGGTAATATTAAATCTGATTTATTTAGTTTTTTTGATTTATCTTCATGAGTATAAAAAAATGTAAAAAAGTTATTTTTAAATCCATCAAGATATAATTGCATCACACTATGATTGTCTTTTGGCATATTAGAAATGATTGGCAATATACCTTTTTTACGTTTTCCTAAACTTTCAGCAACTAATTGCTGGTACCATTTAAATAGATCTTCTGCAGTCTCATCATAATTAATTATAATTGAATTATATTTTCTATTTTTAATATAAAACAAAATCGAACTAACATTATAAATTAAAGAATTTAAAAATTTTTTATTTTTAATTAATGAGTTAAATTGTCTAAAATTTTTCGACCTTAAACCCATCAATTCAGCAGGCAACATTCCTACTTCAGATAATACCGAATATCTTCCCCCAATAAAATCATTGTGGTGAACAACATCTGCTTTTAACTTTTCAGCCAAAAGATATAGATAGTTTTTTTTATTTTCAGTTAAGAAGATATTTTTATCTCTTTTTTTTATTAAAATATTTGAGTTAACTATTGTTTCAATAGTTGTTCCAGACTTTGAAATTACCAAATTTGTAAACTTTTCTTTTTTAATTCTTTTTTTTTCAATTTGTAAATTATTTATAAAGATAAATTTTTTTTTAATTTTATTATAAAGGTAATGATAAATTGCCTGGGTTCCAAGTATAGAACCACCCATACCTATAATTCTAAATTTTTTTGAATTATTATGTTTTTTGAATAATTTTTTACTAAAACTATCTTTGTAATTTACTGAAAGTGATTTGATTATATCACTTTTTTTCTTGATAAGATTATTAAGTTTTGTCTCGATTCTTTTTTTTTTTCGATTTTTTTTAAAATTAATTAAGTTAATTCTTTCAGTTAACATTAATTCTTCTTAATTTTATTTAATATATTTTTTTCAAGTTCTTGGATTGAAGAATTTTGTTTGTCCTGAACTGTAGAGTTATCGCTTTGTTTATTAATTAAAGATTTAATTATCTCCTCACCATTATTGTTGTTATTTTGTTCAGTTTCTGTCTTTGGAAGTGGCAATTCCTCATAATCTGGCGGCATTATTAATGGTGATTTTTTTTCAACTAAAAACTCATCGGAATTACTTTTTTTTTGATTACTAAATCCATCTTTAACGCTAGAGCATGATAAAAGAAATATTAGAATTAATTTCATTAAAATGTAAATTTTTAAATTCTTCATTTTCTAAATTCCTTATTATTAGTAGTTAGTTCAATTAATATCATAAAAATAACACCTATTGTAATGAATATGTCTGCAATATTAAAAATAAACCAATGAAAATTACCAACATGAAAATCTATAAAGTCAGGCACAGCTTTATATGCAATCCTATCATAAAAATTACCAATCGCTCCACCTACGATTATTAATAAAGAGAATTTTTTATAACCAGAACTATTAAAAATCAAAAAAAAAATAAATATGATTACTAAAAATATTATTAAAGATAATATATTATATAAATTTTTTTCATTAAAAGATAAAAGTCCAAATGCAATTCCTTCATTCCAGATTAAATTAATATTTAAAAATTTTGAGGAAAAAATTTCATTTCCTAAAAATTTATTGTCTAAATAAATTACATAAATTTTAGAAATTCTATCAATCAAAAAAAGTGAAAAAATTAACAAAGAATTGATTAAAAAGTTTTTACTTAAAATTGTTTGAGTCATTAACCGTGTCTAGGACAAGGACCTTCATTTATTTTCCAACAAACTGGGCACTTGTTTCCCTTTGCCTTACTAGTGATTGCTGTTGTATTGATATCATCCTTGTAACTAACTTCAGCTTTCGAAGTAATACATAGCTCTGAAAAGTCAATATTTTCTGTAAGATTTTTTAGTTTTTGACTTAATTCTATATTTAGACTTGCTTCTAAGCTTGATCCTATTTCTTTACTAGCTCTTTTTTCCTCAATACTAATATTACAAATATCTCTTATCTTAATTAATTCGATCCATTTATTACTTAGTTTTTCATTTTTAAATTTATCAGGAAATTCTAAAAATTTTTCAAGGTGAACACTTTTTTGATCTTTAAATAATAATTTAAAGATTTCTTCTGTTGTAAAAGAAAGTATAGGTGCAAACCATTTTAGTAATGCATTTAAAATAATATTAAGGAGTGAAATTGTTGATTTTCTTTTTTTTGAATTTTTACCATCGCAATAAAGATTATCTTTTCTAATATCAAAGTAAAAAGCAGATAAATCAACAGTACAAAAATTTAACAATTCTTTATACAAATTATGAAAATCGTAATTATTAAAATATTTTTTAAAATTAGTATTTAAAACATATAATTTATGTAGCATTAGCTGTTCTAACTCTGGTAATTCTTCTACATTGAGTTTTTCAAAGTTTATTATTTCAAAATTATCATTTATATTGCCAAGTAAATATCTAAAAGTGTTTCTAATTTTTCTGTAAGACTCTGCATGCTGATCCAAGATTGAATAATCTATTCTTAAATCCTCTGCATAATTTGATGATGCTACCCAAATTCTTAAAATGTCGGCACCATACTTCTTTAGTATATCATCAGGCGCAATTACATTTCCTAACGATTTAGACATTTTTAATCCTTTGCCATCTACAACAAAACCATGTGATAAAATAGATTCAAACGGTGCTCTACCTCTGGTTCCACATGACTCTAGAAGTGATGAATGAAACCACCCTCTGTGCTGATCAGATCCCTCTAAATACATTGATGCTGGCCATTTTAAGTCCTCCCTTTTTTCTAATACAAATGAATGAGTTGAACCACTATCAAACCAAACTTCGACAATATCGCTTAATTTATCAAATTCTTCAGCTTTATATTTATTACCTAAAAATCTCTGAGGATCATCCGAAAACCAACAGTCTGAACCCTCTTTCTCATAGATTGAAGCAATATTCTCGATAACACTGTCATCTACCAAAATTTCTTTAGTTTTTTTATTTACAAAAATTGGAAGAGGAACTCCCCAAACTCTTTGCCTTGATACACACCAATCAGGCCTAGTTTCGATCATTGATTTTAACCTTTCCTTGCCTTTACTTGGATAAAAAACTGTATCATCAATTGCTTTTAAAGCTGTATCTCTCAATTTATGACTTTCCATAGAGATGAACCATTGTGGTGTCGCTCTATGTACAAGTGGTGCTTTAGATCTCCATGAATGTGGATAAGAATGAACTAGTTCACCATTAGATAATAAATTTTTTTGCTCATTAAGTTTTTCAATTACGATTGGGTTTGCTTTGAAAATATGTATACCCTCAAACATTTTTACATTGTTTGTATATTTTCCATCTCCATCAACAGTTTCTATTGCTTTAATCCCGTTGTTTAAACATAAATTAAAGTCATCTGGTCCATGACTTGGGGCGCAATGAACAATGCCAGTCCCTTGCTCAGTAGTGACAAATCTAGCTTCCAACATTGGAATATCATGATGATAACCAAGATTAAAAAATGGATGGCTACAGATAGTATTTTTAAATTCTTTTCCTTTTAAAGTATGAATTTTTTTATAATCTTTTATTCCACATTCTTTAATGACCGACTCTATTAAAGCTTCTGCAACAACTATTTTTCTATTTTTAAAATCACCATCATCTCTCAACTGTAATATTACATAATTAAGAGACTCATTATATGCTAAAGCTTTATTGGCTGGAATTGTCCAGGGTGTTGTTGTCCAAATTATAATATCACTTCCAACTAATTCTTTTAAATCAGAAGATTTAACCAAAAAAGAAGTATAAATTGTATCAGATTTATGGTCTTGGTATTCTACCTCTGCGTCTGCAAGAGCTGTTTTTTCAACTGTAGACCATAAAACTGGTTTGAAACCTCTGTATAAACTTCCCTCTTTTAAAAACTTTGCGAGTTCCCTTACAATTTGGGCCTCAGCTCCATAACTCATAGTGGAGTAGTAATTTTCCCAATCTCCAACAACACCTAGACGCTTAAATTGAGATTTATGAACTTCAATCCATTTTTCTGCAAATGATCGACACTCTTTTCTGAACTCAACGACAGGAACATCATTTTTATTTTTTTTATTTTTTTTATACTGTTCCTCTATTTTCCACTCAATTGGTAAACCGTGACAGTCCCACCCTGGAACATATATACTATCTTTACCATCCATTTGATGAAATTTAACTATAATATCTTTCAATATTTTATTAAGAGCAGTACCCATGTGAATATTTCCATTCGCATAAGGTGGGCCATCGTGAAGAACAAATTTTTCTTTTCCTTTACTAGAGTTCCTTATTTCATCATAAAGATTTATTTTTTGCCAATAATCTAAAATTTCAGGCTCTCTTGTTGGCAAATTTGCCTTCATAGAAAAAGCTGTTTTTGGCAGATTAATTTGTGATTTACTCATTTTGTATTTTTTGCAATTTTTAAATCAGTTTTAATTTGAACTTTTAATTGATTAACATTTTTAAATTTTTTTTCTTTTCTAATAAACTTTAAAAACTCTACTGATAAAAGTTTATTATAAAGATTTCCAGAAAAATTAAATAAATGAACTTCTAATAAGATTTTTTTTTGATTAAATGTGGGTCTAAATCCTAAATTAGCAATTCCTCTAAGATATTTAGAGTTATTTTTCCTTTTAACTTTAACAGCATAAACGCCTGGTTTAGCTAAAACATAATCGTGAATATCTATATTACAGGTTGGGAAACCGATTTTTTTTCCAACCTGTCTTCCCTTTTGAACTACACCCTGTATAGTCCAATTCCTATCAAGAAGTTTATTTGCTTTTTCTAAAAATCCATTTTCTAAAAGATTTCTTATTAAAGAAGATGATACAATTTTTTTATTTTTGATTAACGGTTTTGGCTTAACAACTTTATAATTATAAATTTTTTCATTTTCAATTAACAAATTGACATTTCCTTTTCTATTTTTTCCAAATCTAAAATTATTACTTACAAAAATAAATTTGGAGTTTAATTTTTTACTAAGAATTTCAATTATAAAATTTAATGCCTTAGTTTTTGAAAATTGTTTATCAAATTTTTTTGTTATAACAAAATCAACTTTAAATTTACTAAGTAATTTAATTTTTTGTTCTACATTTGAAAGTCTAAAATTTTTTAATTTTTTATTAAAAAACATTTTAGGCATTGGATCAAAATTAATTACACCAATATTTAAATTATATTTTTTTTTATAAGATTGTGCTAATTTAAATAACTTTTGATGACCTTGATGTAGTCCATCAAAATTACCTATTAAAACAATCGATCCTTTATGTTTTTTTTGAATATTAAAATTATAATAATGTTTTACCATTTTAAATCTGACTGAATAAAATTAACTATCACCTCGTATTCTTTTGTAACTTTTTCAATGCCTCTATTATTGATTTCATCTCTATGAATTCCATTAGAAATCAATAAGCAGTCATAATTTAATAAATTTGCACCTCTTATGTCTGTGTTCAAATTATCACCAATTGCTAATATTTTTTTATTATTATTATTAATTGATTGATTATAAACTTCTGGATGAGGTTTTCCAAAATAAACTACTTGCCCACCCATTTTTTCAAAAACCATAGCAACTGAGCCTGCGCACAACTCTCTGGTGTTTCCACGATCAACAATTAAATCTGGATTTGTGCAAATCATTTTTTTATTTAAATGGTTAGCGAATAAGTCTTTATAATAAGTCAAGTCTTTGTCAAAATCATCAAATAAACCAGTACATAATAAATACTCGCTTTCTTTAATGTTCTCACTTTTGTTCTTTTCAAATAAATTAAATAAATCAAAATCTCTAGGTGGACCTATGTGATAAAATTTTTTTGATAGAAAATTTTTTTTTAAATAACTTAGTGCTGCTTCACCCGAAGTAAATACATGATCTCTTAAATCTTTATCCATTCCCATTTTTTCTAAGAAATTTTTTACGGTGTCATTAGGTCTTGGTGCATTTGTTAAAAGCACAAAACTTTTATTTTTTTTAGAAAGTTCTTTAAGAACAGTTATTGCTTTTTCATGTAATTTAATCCCATTATGAATTACCCCCCATAAGTCTATATAGAAAAGATCATAATGATCAGCTATTGACTGTAGCCCTGTAAAATCTAATTTTTTAGTCATATTTTTAAGGTATAAACCATAAAATCTCAAATTTACTAGCAATATTAATACTCTAATGAGTTTCTAATCTTGAAATAGACGGCGAAATATCTATATGAGGCTCATATTTATAAAGATTTATAAAGGAGAATTTATGAAGTTTAAACCGTTACATGACAGAGTTCTGATAGAAGTATTAGACAGCAGTGAAAAAACTGCAGGAGGAATTATTATCCCTGATACAGCTCAAGAAAAACCCCAAGAAGGTAAAGTTGTTGCTATAGGTGGTGGAGCAAAAACAGAGGATGGAAAAAAAATTCCAATGGACGTTAAAGTTGGTGACAAAGTTTTATTTGGCAAATGGTCAGGAACTGAAGTCAAAATTGATGGTAAAGAATACAGCATAATGAAAGAATCAGACATTATGGGTATTTCAAGTAAGTAATTTAATTTAAAGGAGAAATATAATGGCAAAAGTTGTTAAATTTGATGCTGAAGCAAGAGCAGCAATGATTAGAGGTGTAAACATCTTGGCTGATACTGTTAAAGTAACTTTAGGACCCAAAGGAAGAAATGTTGTAATGGATAAATCTTATGGTGCACCTAGAATTACTAAGGATGGTGTGTCTGTTGCAAAAGAAATTGATCTTGAAGATAAATTCGAAAACATGGGTGCACAAATGGTTAAAGAAGTTGCCAGCAAAACTAATGATGAGGCTGGTGATGGAACAACCACTGCAACCATTCTTGCACAAGCTATTGTCAAAGAAGGTGTAAAATATGTTACAGCTGGCATGAACCCGATGGATGTAAAAAGAGGAATTGATGCTGCTGTAGACACAGTCAAAGAAAGCCTAGTTGCATCTGCAAAGAAAGTAAAAGACAGTGATGAGATTGCTCAAGTTGGAACAATTTCTGCAAATGGTGATAAAGAGATAGGAACCATGATTGCAAAAGCAATGCAAAAAGTTGGTAACGAAGGAGTAATCACAGTCGAAGAAAATAAAGGAATTGAAACAGAATTAGATGTAGTTGAAGGTATGCAGTTTGATAGAGGATATTTATCACCATACTTTATCACTAATAGTGATAAAATGACTACAGAGTTAGAAAATCCTTTTATTCTTTTACATGAAAAAAAATTAACTAACTTACAACCAATGGTTCCTCTTTTAGAGGCCGTTGTACAAGCTGGAAGACCATTAATGATCATTTCTGAAGATGTTGAAGGTGAAGCTTTGGCAACTTTAGTTGTGAACAAACTAAGAGGTGGTTTAAAAGTTGTTGCTGTTAAAGCTCCAGGATTTGGTGATAGAAGAAAAGCAATGCTTGAGGATATAGCTATTTTAACAGGAGGTCAGGTTATATCTGAAGACTTAGGCATCAAACTTGAAAATGTAAAACTTGATGATCTTGGATCTTGTAAGAAAATTAAAGTTGATAAAGATAACAGCACTATCGTTAATGGTAGTGGTAAAAAATCTGATATTGAAGCTAGATGTGCGTCTATCAAACAACAAGTTGAGGAAACTACCTCTGATTACGATAGAGAAAAACTTCAAGAAAGACTTGCTAAATTAGCTGGCGGTGTTGCTGTAATCAAAGTTGGTGGTGCAACTGAAGTTGAAGTTAAAGAGAGAAAAGATAGAGTTGAAGACGCATTGAATGCAACTAGAGCTGCTGTCGAGGAAGGTATCGTGACTGGTGGTGGTTGTGCGCTTCTTTACGCTGCTCAAGAACTTGATAAAGTTAAAGCCAAAGGAGACGATCAGAAAGCTGGAGTCGATTTAGTAAGAAAAGCTTTAGAGTCTCCAATTAGACAAATTACTAAAAACGCTGGTGTAGATGGTTCAGTAGTAGTTGGTAAATTATTAGAACAAAAGAAAAAAACTCATGGGTACGATGCTCAAAGCGAGGAGTATTGTGATATGTTTGCTAAAGGTATAATAGATCCGGTTAAAGTTGTGAGAACTGCTCTACAAGATGCTGCTTCAATTGCTGGATTATTAGTAACTACAGAGGCAATGATCGCTGACAAGCCAGAGGAAAAAGATGCTGCCGGTGGAATGCCTGGTGGAATGCCTGGTGGTATGGGCGGCATGGGAGGAATGGGTGGAATGGGAATGTAATACGTTTCCATTTAGAGAACACTCTAAATACATACACTAAAAAAATTAGAACCCCTGGAACGAAAGTTTCGGGGGTTTTTTTTATCACAAAGGATAATTAATCTTGTAAAAGAGATGTATCTGTAATTATGTATGCCTTAATGTCTGAACCAACAGATGTTACTTTATATATTAAATTGTAATAGTCATAATGTCTATCTGTAGAGTGAACAGTAATAATTCTATTATTATTGAAATCAATTACTACTTGTTGACCGTAAGCACCATCCATCATTAAAATTGGTCTATCTTCTAAACCGATAGCATCCCATAGAAACTGACCACCATAAGTTTGTGCAGCGTTATGGTTACCTCTATTCTTATCATAACCATCTTTTTGTCTATAGATTCTATTTTCATACATTGTTTTTAAATACTTACCAACGCAAGTATCATTCTTCCAATGATTCATCATCATGTTAGCGATTCTTAAATAATCATATCTGTCAGCATAGAAAGAATATCTTCCGTATTCACCTTTTGATCTATTACTTGAATTGTGTTTTTCTAATGACTTACCAAAATAAACTCTTTTTGCAACTTTAGCGTCTTCTACAAATATCTTATGTAACAACTTGTTCCAGTCATCACCAGTTTTATAAATAACATAGTTCATAATAACATTTGTTGTCATGGCACTATAGTTAAAATTAACACCAGGTTCTAAACCATCAACACCTTTAAAATATCTTTTCATAGCAGTTTTGATGGGTATAGTATTAATATTTTTACCACCACCTTTTATTCTATTATCTTTACCATGTGATCTATCACCTATTATTTCACCATCACCTGCCTGCATATTAAGTAAGTTAATTAATTTTTGATTTTCATATAAAGTACCTACAACCGTTGGGTAATCTATTCTGTCATAAACGGTATGGTTAATATAACCACCACACATTGCATAACCTGTAACTAAAGATACCAAAGACTTACCAACCGAGTGTGAAGGATATGGTCCCCAATATTTACTTTTTCTATTTTGATCAACTAAAATTTTGTTTTTTTCAAACAAGATGTAAGAAACTAAACCAGTTTTTTTATCTTTAAGTTGTTCTTCAACCAACTTAGATAAATTGTTAGATTGTAAATCAAACTCAAACTCATACGTGTCATTTTTCTTCTTACCTATTTTGTATTTGTACATAGTATCAAAAGCGTATTTTTCATTTTTATGATGAGCAAACGTTACGCTGATCATTATAAAAAAAGACAGGATAAGATAAGTAATTCTAAGCATTCAAGTTATGTATATTTAAAATTTAACTGAATTCTAAAATGAAGTCACCTTTCTGTTTGCTTTCTGTTTTGCCTAAAAATGCAGTGAAGTTTGAAGTGAACTTTTTAAAAAGATTAGTGTTTATGCGACTAGTATGCGAATGTAATCCCTCAATTTCTTAAATTAAATTTAAGAGACCATCTTAAGATGGCCTTTTTTTTATGTGAAGATTAATTATGTCAAAAAGGTATAGCGGCAAATCATTTAAAGACTCTAGTGTTAAAAAAAAACCTAAATTGAGTTTTAAAGAAAAAAGAAAACTTAAAAAAAATAAACAAAAAAAGACAAATTAGTCCTAAACTTTGAAAATTATTCAAGCCAGTTATGAGTTTTTTTAAGTTTTAATATCCTTTTAAATATGTATAAGAGCCAGAATTTATGAGCAATAATATCAGAAACATCACAATAATAGCCCATGTTGATCATGGCAAAACTACTCTAATTGATAATTTAATGAAACAAAGTGGTTCATTTAGGGAAAATGAAGTAGTTGATGAAAGATTAATGGATTCAGGTGAGCTTGAAAAGGAAAGAGGAATTACAATTTTAGCTAAACCTGCTTCAATAAATTGGAAAAATTCAAGAATAAATATAATCGATACTCCAGGCCATAGAGATTTTGCTGCAGAAGTTGAAAGAGTTTTAAGTATGGCGGATGGAGCATTACTATTAATTGACTCAGCAGAAGGTGTTATGCCTCAAACAAAATTCGTATTATCAAAAGCACTCAAACAAGGATTAAAACCAATTGTTGTTATAAATAAATTAGATAAAGCTGATCAAAGAGCTAATGAAGTTTTAGATGAAACATTTGATTTATTTGTTAGCTTAGACGCAAATGAAGAGCAATTAGATTTTCCAGTTCTGTATGCAAGTGGAAGATCAGGTTGGGCAGATCATGAAGTTGATGGTCCTAGAGAAAATTTAAATCCTTTGTTAGATTTAATTGTTGATCATGTAAAGCCTGCCGAACTTGATAGAACTAAACCTTTTGCAATGTTGTCAACACTACTTTATGCAGATAGTTTTTTAGGAAGAAGTTTAGTTGGAAGAATTACACAAGGAACTGCGAAAGCAAACCAATCTATAAAAGCAATCAACATAAATGGTGAAAAAGTTGATGAAGGAAAATTAACTAAAATTTTTAGATACGAAGGAACAAAAAGAGTTCCAATAGATGTTGGTGAGGCTGGGGATATTGTAGTTGTTGCTGGCTTAGAAAAAGCGAACGTTGCTGATACCATATGTGACCTAGAGGTTAATAAGCCTATACCTGCTACTCCGATAGATCCTCCTACAATGTCAATTACAATAACTGTAAATACTTCACCTTTAGCCGGAACTGAAGGTAGAAAACTAACCAGCACCCAAATAAGAGATAGATTGGTTCAAGAAGCTCAAAATAATGTTGGTATTACTTTTTCTGAAGACGAAGGAAAAGATTCTTTTGTGGTGAGTGGTAGAGGTGAGCTGATGTTAGAAATTCTTTTAACTCAAATGAGAAGAGAAGGTTTTGAAATGACAGTTAGTCCTCCAAAAGTATTATATAAAACTGATGATAGTGGAAATAAGCTTGAACCAATTGAAGAGATTACTATGGACCTTGATGAAGAGCATTCTTCAAAAGTAATTGATTCAATGAACAGAAGAAAAGGTAAACTAATAGAACTAAAAGATACTGGAACCGGTAAAAAAAGATTAATTTTTCATGCACCTACTAGAGGGTTAATGGGCTACACAAGTAGATTTCTTACGCTTACAAAAGGCAATGGAGTGATAAATAGAATATTCCATAGCTATGGTCCTTTTGAGGGAGAAATGGAGGCTAGAAGAAATGGAGCATTAATCTCTATGGAACAAGGAAAAGCAGTTGCATTCGCAATATTTAACCTACAAGCAAGAGGAGAAATGTTTGTAACTCATAATGATGCTGTTTATCCTGGAATGATAGTTGGTCTTTCACCTAAACCAGGTGACATGATAATCAATGTCATGAAAGGTAAAAAGTTAACAAATATGAGAACGCAAGGTACTGACGAAAATGTTGTTCTTACACCTGTCAGAACAATGTCTATTGCTGAACAATTAAGTATGCTTAATACTGATGAAGCTCTAGAAATAACTCCAGACTCTTGTAGATTGAGAAAAGCAATTCTTGATCCACACGAAAGGAAAAAAAGCGAAAAAGCTACTGCTGCAGCCTAATCAAAAGTTTTATCAACTAAATAAAGTCCTAACGCAACGCATGGACCTATGCCAAATGCAAACAATAAGGTTCCAATCCCAACTGTTCCCCCTAAATACCATCCAATACTAACAACTGAAATTTCTAAAGTTGCTCTTACAACAGCTATAGGAAAATTAGTTAATTTTTGTAATCCTATCATTAGTCCATCTCTAGGACCAGCTCCTAAATTTGATACTAGGTAAATGCCCCCACCTATTCCAACCATGACTACAGAAATTATAGCTAATAATAATTGATAAATATAATTTGATGGTGTTGGAACATATTTGATACACAGATCAATCATAATTGCAATTATCAAAGCATTAAATATTGTTCCCATCCCTGGTTTTTGTCCTAGAGGTATCCATAAAATTAAAACAGCAATACTTATTAATAATGTGATAGTTCCAATACTTAAATTAACGTTTAAAGAAATACCTTGAGCTAATACACTCCAGGGAGAAGCGCCTGTAAATGAAACAATTAATAACCCTTCACCTAATCCAAATACTGATAATCCAAAGCATAAGAAAAAAAATGTAGAAAACTTTGGTTTGAAATTAAAAGGTTTATCAGAGCTCCATTTTACTTTTGGAATTTTTTTTATATTTAAAAACATAATTGTAATAAGCTATATCTATTAATGAAAAATTCTAATATTGTAACTAGCAAATGAAAACATTTATAGTTATTTTACTTGTTGTATTTTTCTCATCAATTTCTTTAGCTCATGTAGGTCATTATAACAAATTTGATAAAATAGAAATGGAGATATTAAGAAATGATGAAGTAATTGGGTATAACAATTATTATTTTAAGAGAGATGGTGAAAAAACGATAGTAAAAAATCAATATAAATTTGAGGTAAAATTACTATCTGCAACAATATTTAAAGTAGAGGGATATGGGGAAGAAATTTATTTAAAAGATAATTTGATATCTTTTCAATCAAAAACTCTTCAAAATAAAAAAGAAAAATTTGTAAACTTAAAACTGGATAAAAATAATAAAAAGTTTGAAATTAAAGGATCTTCATATTCAGGTGAAGCTTCTGTTAAAAATATTATTGGGAATTGGTGGAGTCATAAGATTTTACAAGCAGAAAGTCAAATAAGTCCTATTTCTGGGAGTATAAAAGAACAGATAGTTACTTTTATTGGCAAAGAAAATATTTCAATTAATGACAAACAATACGAAACAGATCATTTTAAACTTACATCTAAAGATATGTCTCTACCTGAAGATAAAAAATTAAATTTTGACATTTGGCTTGATAAAAAAACTTCAGTGATTGTTAAAATTACATATGAGAGAATGGGTAATTGGGAATATCGCCTAAAAATTCTTGAATAAAATTATTTGTTTATTTTTTTAAAAAGATCGTTTGCACTTATCCATCCAGCCTCTACTCTAGGACCTACAAACCAATCTGCACACACTCCTAAATTTAATTTTTCATTCCAATAACTTTTAACTTTTAAGGATCTGGAATTTGAAGAATATTTCCAACCATGATTTAATGAGGTTATAATTTTTGTTTTTTTTATTCCAGTAAGTTTAAAAAATTGATTAATTAAGATCTTTGAGTTTTTTTCTTTATTTTCTCTATTTTTATCAATTTTTTTATTTGCCCATTGGTTTGTGCTTTGTAAAGTCCACAAATCATTATTACTTTTAAATCTTTTTTTACTATTTTCTTTAGCAGCCCACCCTAAAATTTTGTCTTCAAATAAATAACTCGAAATGTTTTTATTTGTTTTTTTAATTTCAATCATGACTGTAATATTTGCATCCATTTTGATATTTTGCTTAATGAATGGATCCTTAATAAATTTTTTTGATAATTTTTTTAATTGTGGAAATGGACAAGTTAACACTAATTTATCATAATATTTTGTTTGGTTATTCTTAAAGACTAATCTCCATTTATTGTTTATATATTTAATCTTCTCTAACTCACTTTGAAAATTACATTTTATATTCTTTATTAAGTGTTTACTAATATCATTGTTACCTTTGTAACCAATTATTTTAATATGATTTTTATTTTCTTTTTTTAATTTGTTTAAAAAAATATGTTTGCCACTCCATTTTTTTAAAATTTTTTTTTTACATAATTTTGTAATAAATTTTTTAAATTGAATTGATTTTGGAGAAATATATTGTGCCCCATGATCAAATCCTTTTGAATTATTTAATCTCTTAAAAGAAGATCTACCACCTGGACCTCGAGCTTTGTCATAAATATGTACAGAATTTTTTTTACTTAACAAATTAGCTATTGTTGCTCCTGAAATTCCAGAGCCAATTACACAATAACTGCTCATTTTCCTGCAACAGTCATACCTTCTATCATTATAGTTGGTGAATTGACTGAATATTCGAATTCTAAATCATTAGCTAAAATTATATTTTTGAACATATCCTTAAAATTACCAGCAATTGTTATTTCGTTAACAGGATATTTAAATTCTCCATCTTCAACTAAAAAACCAGTGGCACCAACAGAATAATCTCCTGTTACAAGGTTAGATCCGTGACCAATAGTTTCAGTAATATAAAGACTTCTTGAATTTTTTTTCATAAGATCTTCAAAGCTTATATTTCCTTTTTCAAAATACAAATTTGTACTTCCACCACTTCTTCCATTTGATTCTAAATTTAATTTTTTTCCATTGTAAGTGTCCACAAGATAATTTTTAAGAATTCCATTCTCTATAAGTTGTAATGTATTGGAATTTACACCCTCTGAATCAAAATGTTGTGAGCCCATTCCTTTATTTATATCGGGTTTATCAATTACATTTATTGAATTAGCAAATACTTGTTGATCAATTTTATCCTTTAAAAATGAAGTACCTCTTGCAATTGCAGAGGCAGATATTGCACTTGCAAAAGCACTTAACATTCCCTTTGAAATTCTTTTATCGAAAATTATGCTGGTCTTCTCACTGCCAATTTTTTTAGGGCTCAATTTTCTAATAGTTTGCTTTGCAGCTTTATTTCCAAGATCTGTTGCTTGCTTGATATCAGACAAATGACGTTTGCTAGAATATTCGTAGTCTCTTTCCATGCTATTTTCATCTTTCGCAACTGTTACACAAGAAGCAGTAAAAGAAGAAGTTTTATAACCGTCACAAAAACCATCACTATTAGCTAATATAAAATTTGATTTATTTTCAGTGAAACTTGATTCTGTATTTATAATTTGATTGTCTGAAGATGCTGATTCCTCTAAATCTTTTAAATATTTTATTTTTTTATCGTTTTCGAATCTTGTTTCATCATACAAATTAAGACTTGTAATTTGTTTGGCTAATAAATTTTTATCAGGCAAAGAATTAAATTCATCTTCTGGTGTAATTTTTGTTGTTTCAAAGCACTTTTCAATTAAAGTTTTTATATTTTCATCAAGTAAATTTGATGATGAAATTGATGATCTTTTTTTACCTAAATAAGTTTCTATACTTAACCCTAATCCATCTGATCTGTCTGAAGCTTCAATGGATTTATTTCTAAAATTAACTGTCTCTGAAATTGAGTGACCAACTGTAACACTTGCATCAGTTGCTCCCATTTTCTTTGCCAAATCTAAACAATATGAAGCTTTAGATTTTAAAAATTCCTGATCCTTAACCATATTGCTTTAAAGTTTTGTTCCACCAACTGTCATTTTATCAATTAAAATTGAAGGTTGAGCGACTCCCACAGGAACTCCTTGTCCTGCTTTTCCACAGGTTCCTATTCCTGGATCTAGCATCATATCATTTCCTACCATCGATACTTCCTTAAGTATTGATGGACCATCACCAATAAGTGTTGCGCCTTTAATTGGAGATCCAATTTTACCATTATTTATTTCGTAAGCCTCAGTACAATTAAATACAAATTTTC
This sequence comes from uncultured Pelagibacteraceae bacterium, assembly GCA_902566705.1. GTDB lineage: Bacteria > Pseudomonadota > Alphaproteobacteria > Pelagibacterales > Pelagibacteraceae > Pelagibacter. The sequence continues at coordinate 137,934 of CACFJT010000001.1, read as the reverse complement.
CAGATGTAATATCTACCTGGCCACCTCCAAAACTTACTGCAAAAATTCCTTTATCGACAGATTTGATCATTTCATCTTGAGTTTGATTGCCACTTAACATCATTGTATTTCTCATTCTTGGCAAAACAATATGTCTATAATTTTCTCTTCTTCCAGATCCAGTAGATCTTGTATTCATTAATCTCGCATTGTGCCTGTCCTGCATAAAATTTTTAAGAATACCATTTTCAATCAAAACTGTTCGCTCGGTTGGTGTACCCTCGTCATCAATTGTTAAACTACCTCTTCTATTATCTATCGTACCATCATCAACAATTGTTACTCCATCACTTGCAACTTTTTCTCCCATAAGATTATGAAATGCTGATGTTTTTTTTCTATTAAAATCCCCTTCTAGACCATGACCAATCGCTTCATGAATTAAGATGGCGGGCCAACCAGGTCCTAAGACTACTTTCATCTCACCAGCAGGCGCTGGTTTACTCTCTAAATTTACTGATGCTATTCTAAAAGCCTCTTCACAAACATTTTTCCAATTGTCATTTTTTAAATAATCATCATAAGATTGCCTGCCGCCAATTCCATATACACCTGTTTCTTTTCTTCCATTTTTTTCTAACATCACTGAAACGTTAAATCTAATTAACGGACGTACATCAGTAAGCGACTCTCCACCTGATCGAATAATTTCTATTGATTTTTGCTCACCAGCAAAACTAGCTGTTACTTGTTTTACTGATCCATCTTTTTTTCTTAAAAATTCATTTACTTTATTTAATACTTCTAATTTTGAATCTAAAGTTTTTTGTTCAATTGGATTTATATCTTTATAAAATTTTTTATTAGACTTTGGAATTTCATGATTATATGTGCCTTTAATTGATTTCAGAGTTGATTTAAGATTTTCTGAAGAATTTTTTAGTGAATCTTTCGATATTTCATTTGAATACGAATAAGCAACAACTTCGTTTGAAATAGCTCTAAAACCAAATCCTAAATCAGAACTATAGTTCGAGCTTTTTATTTTATTGTCATCTAACAAAATTGATTCTGATTTAGACTCCTCTAAATAAAGCTCACCATCATCACAACTATTTAATGTTTCAGATACTAATTTATCTGCATCCTGTCTTGTTAAATCAGATTTATTAAAGAAATTACTCATTAACCTTAAATAGTGGTTTGTTAATATTTTTCAACTGATCATTTTACGCATGTACAATTTCTTACTAAAAGTTAATTATCATCAAATGAAGGTATTTTTTAATAACTCTTGTAAAATCTGTAGATCAGAAATTAACCTATATAAAAAAGAAAATATCAAAGATATTGACTGGATAGACATAACTAATAATTCTGATGCTGAAAAAGAAACATCAAGAAATGATAAAGAATTGTTAAGAAGATTACATGTTAAGGAGAATGGTAAAATTATTCAGGGTGCAGAAGCATTTCTTTATGTTTGGAAAAAAATTCCAAAATATAAATTTTTATATAAATTTTTTAAACTACCAATAATTTTCACAATCTTTAAATATGGGTATGAAATGATTGCCTTTTTTTTATATTTAAAAAATAAAAAGCAGCTGAAAAACTAAGTAAGGAAAAATATTAAAAATTCACTCAGTAAAGACATAGATAATAAAAACATTATTAATAAAATTGAGTACATTAGAGTTATAACTCTATTTCTTTTTCTCCTAAGTCTAACAAAAGTTTTGTCATCAAGATCTGAGATATCTCTTTCTCCTATAACTGGATAATCATAACTCCATCGCCAGGTAGACTGACCCAATCTAGAGTCAAGGCTGTTAAAATACCTTATCCATGCAAGAACATATCTAAATATTAAATACAAAATGATCATTAATGCAGATGAAAATAACATCTTAAATGATACTTAATTATTTAAGATAATTTAATTGATATTTTTGGCTCTTTTTCTCGCAATTAACTGCGTAAGTGCATCAACCATAGTATCTGAAGCCCTGAATATTTCATTATTTTTAAACTCATGAAAAATATTTTTTTCTGGATTGGTTTTATCTTCAATAACTATTCCTTCGTCTGGTGAATTGTTTTTTATATAAATTAATAGAAGCCACTCGTCATCTGAGGCTTCATCCCATTTAACAAATATTTCTCCTGTTTCAAATCTTCTGTCTATACATCTAAAGATAGACATATGTCTGGTTATGTGTCTTTTGTTTAGTTGAAACACTAAACTGCTAGCACTTCTATAGAAACTTTCTAGAGCAAACTCAATTTTCTGCCTAGCTAAAGTATATTCTTTTTCCTTTTGTAAAAGTGTTTCTCTATCCTCATCTCCTTGAATTTTAACTCCTAAAGCCTCTACTCTTTCCTTAATTTTTTGATCTCTAATAATTCGATATTTTTCTTTTAATTTTTCTATTCTTTGTTGTAAGCCAGCATAATCCTCTCTCTTTTCTCTTAAAGAAATTTTTTCTAATTTCTCTAATTCTTTAACCTCTCTAATTCTAAACTTTTCAATTTGCTTATCTAATTTTAATTGTTGTAAAAATTGTTTTTGTTTTTCTGCTTGTTCAATTCTTAAAAGAGCTTGTTCTTTTCTTAAGAATAATTTTATTTCTTTTGTTCTTTGTTTTTCTAATCTAATTTCATCTTTTAAAGCTTGTTCTTTTAATTTAACTTTTAATTCAGCCTCTTTTTGCTTTTCTTTTGCAGTTTCAATCTTTTCTAATCTTTCTTTTTCTTGTTTTTCTAATTTTAACCTTCTTGCCTCATCTTTTTTTAAAATTTTATACTGTGAAATTGTTTCTGATATTTTATCAAAAAATGCTTGGACATATTTTTCAAAACCAAAATTAAATTTAAACTTTAATTCAGGTTTTATAGAATTTTGGAAATTAATTATCTTTAAAAGGAAATTTGACTGTTTTGACTCAATAAATTTATTTTTTTTAATTACTTTTTTAAATTTTTTAATTTTTCTTTTTTTAGAAGTCTTTTTTTGTCTTACTTTTACTTTTTTAATATTGATTTTCTTAATCCTTTTTAGAGCTTTTTTGGGTTTTTTTTTATTTTTAGAAAAATTTTTTTTCGTTCTTTTTTTCTTTTTTTTCATTTAAGGAAATTTATATTTATCAATAATTTATTGATAAATATAGTCTCTTGTGACAGGTGTTGAAGAATAATTTTTTGTTAATTGAAATTGATACACAACTTGATCACCCCATTTAAATGCCATCTCACAACCTGCAAGATAAAATTCCCACATTCTAAAAAACCTTTCATCAAACATTTGAATTATTTTTTCTTTGTTTTTAAGACAATTTTCTTTCCAATGTCTCAAAGTATGCATGTAATGAAGCCTTAAAACCTCAATATCTGCAACAATTAATCCAGACTTTTCAATATGAGGGCTTACTTCGCTCAAACTTGGAGTATATCCACCAGGAAAAATATATTTTGTTATCCAGGGATGTGGATCTCTTGGAGGATTCACTGATCCTATTGTGTGAATTAAAGATACACCGTCATCTTTCAAAAGTTTTTCGACTTGTGAAAAAAATTTTCTATAAAATTTTCTTCCTACATGCTCAAACATTCCTACACTTACTATTCTATCAAATTTTTCATTCAGCTCTCTATAATCAATTAATTTAAAATGTAGTTGATTTTCTAAATTAAGTTCTTTTGCTCTTTTTTTACAATAATCAAATTGATTTTCAGAAAGTGTAATTCCCGTAACTTCACAATTTGCACTTTTTGCTATATCAATTGCCAAAGATCCCCATCCACATCCGATATCTAATACTTTTTGATTTGGCTTTATATTAAGTTTTTTAATTAGATGTTGGATTTTATTATTTTGAGCTGTTTCAAGCGTGTCTGTTTCATTTTTAAAATACGCGCATGAATACTGTCTTTTAGGATCTAAAAACAGATCATAAAGATCATCAGAAATATCATAATGATGTGAAACGTTCATCTTAGATTTTTTTATAAAATTAAAATTAGTGAAATATCTATAAGTGCCTCTTAACTTATTGATTAAAGAACTAAAAAAATTTATCTCACCCCTACCAAAATTCATTAAAGAAAGATCTAAAAAATCTGTCAATGTTCCATTTTCTATAATTATTTCTCCATCAGTGTAAGCTTCACCAAAATATAAATCGGGATGAAATAATAATTTGTAATGAAGGTTTTTATTTAATATTTTTAGTTTAAGAGGGTTTTCACTTATTGGATTACCAATAATATAACTTTTAGAATTAGCATCAATTAAGATAAATCCATCTTTTTTAAAAACATTATTTAAAAATCTAGCTAATTGCATCTAAGCTGCCTTATTATTATTTAATGAAAAATTTAATTTCTCTAAATTATTTATTAAATCTGTTGCTTCTTTAGAGTTTAAAGTACTTAGTGGTGGCAAAAGATTTTTATAATATTTTTCTTTTTTACTAAAGAAAGTATGTAAACCCGAAATCAAATTATATTTTTCAAATTCTGCTCTTACATCACAAAGATTTTGATTTACTGTCTGTTCGTTTCCATCATTAAAATCATCATAAACTTTTCTTGCCAGTATAGAAGTAGCATTGCATGTTGCTGTAATAATTCCAGAACAACCTAATTGAAGTCCTTTAAATAATTTAGTTTCTGATCCAGGTAAAACTGAAAAATTATCAATTTTTAAGTTTTCAAAAAGATTATATGAACTATCTTTTACTCCAACTATATTTTTTGGATATTTTTTTACTAACTCTTCAACACACTCAATACTGAACTTATAACCGCATAGTTTTTCAAAATTATATAGTACTATTTCACAATCAGAAATTACATCTACTATTTTGCTATAAAATTCTATTACTTCTTTATCTCCATATTTATAGTAAGCAGGTGGCATAATTAAAAATCTATTAAATCCCAAAGATTTAGAAACTCTCATCAAATTAATTGTTTCACCTAAAGAATTTAAACCAGTACCAATAATATACCTTTCTTTATATTTGCTTGAAGTCAGATGATTTAACAAATTAATTTTTTCAGAAACAGGTATGAGCTGTGCCTGTCCAGTGCTACCAAATATAGCCACTCCATGACAACCGTTGTCAATAACCATTTCTGCATGCAAAATGGTTTTCTTTATATCAAGCGTCAAATCATCATTTAAGATAGACATTGAAGCCGCATAAATGCCTTTAATTTTACTCATAGTAAAAATTTATATAAAAATATTAATTAGTAAAGTTTATAAATAAACATGAAAATATTAGCTATTCAAAACAAAATGGGCATAGGTGATACAGTAATTTTCCTGCCTTTTATTAAAGCTATTTCAAAAAAATTTCAGGTGCCAATAAGTTTACTTGTAAAACAAAATTCGAGAGCTAATGAATTTTTAAGTTATACAAATTATATTGATGAAATAATTCACTTGGAAAGAGACAACAAAATAAATCAAAAGCATGATGGTTTAAAAGGATTTTTCAAATTAGCAAGTGATATAAAAAAATATAATTTCGATAAAGTTTTTATATTCAATTCTTCCTTGAGATATAACTTAATTTCTAGATTAGCAGGTATTAAAGAAATATTTCAATACCCATTATTTAAAAAACAAAATCAGCACATTACAGAGCCAGCTAAAGCTATTATTAAAAAATATTTAGAGATTGAGACTAATGATAATCCAGAAATTCAAATTGACAATGATCTAGTTCAAAAATCAGTTCTTAAATATAATATAAATAATGATGAATTAAATGTTTTGTTGGGAATTGGCGGTTCAGGTCCAACAAAAAGAATACCCTCAAAAACTTTTTTAAAAGTAATGGAAAAATTAGAAACATTAAAAAAATGTAGATTTTTTTTAGCAACAGGCAAAAATGACGATGAACAAAAGATTTTAACAGAAATATATAATACTAAATTTAAAGAAAAATGTGTCACCTTAGATAATCTTAATATTAAAGAAACGTTACCTATTATTAAAAATTGTAATGTTGCAATCTGCAATGATACAAGTTTCTCACATTTATCCTCAGCCTTAGGAGTCAAAACAATTACATTGATGGCCGATACACCATTAATTTATGGTTCTTACAGTACAAATATGTATCCAATAATTCCTGATGGAGAAAAAACAGTTTCTCACAATACACTCGGTAAAGATAAAATTAATCCAGATAAAATTTACGAAAAAGTAATATCAATAATTAATTAAGAAATATCTTTAAGAACTATTTCTTTAGCTTCATTAACTATGGCTGATAATCTTGAGGTCTCTGGGGAAATATCAGGATGAATTTTTTTTTGGATTTTTTGGTAAGCTTTATTCACTATCTCTTTGGTTGGTTTTTTATTAATATCTAAATTTAAAATCTTATATGCTTCAGATATTGATAATGTAGAAGAGTTATTATTTTGATGCTGGTTGAAAGAAAATCTTCCAGAATTTCTTAAAGTTTGGATAAGTCTATAAAGAGAGAGTAATTGGATCAGCGACAAACCTTTGAGTTTGACCAAAGCGAGACTTGCAAGAGTTAACGGCAATGTAAGTAAAAATTTTCCCCCAATTGCAAATAAAACAGCTAATAAAGCTAATAATAAAATTGTTACCAGCCTCACTCCTTTTGACATTTTTTTTGGAGAAATATTTGACCACCATCTCAATAAAAAATATAAAATGACTAATATTACAACTAGATAAATAATAATATTCATATATTTCCTACTTAAATGAAAGTACCACAACTTAAAAAAAAACTAGAGATAAAAACTTGTCACAATATTGATTGGGAAGACAATTATAGCTGGATTCATCAAGATAATATTTTGGAAGTTCTCAAAGATAAAAATAAGTTAGATCCTGAAGTCAAAAAATATTTAGAGGATGAAAATGCTTATACAGAACATCATCTTAAAGACACCAAAGATATCCAGAAAACATTATTTGATGAAATTAAAGGAAGAATAAAATTAGATGATGAATCTTTACCCTATAAAGATCATGCCTATGAGTATTGGACAAAAACTACAACAATAGGAAATTACTCCATAAAACTAAGAAAAAAAATTGGTTCAGAAAACATAGAAGAAATATGGAATGGTGATAAAGAAAAAGAAAAACTCACAACTGAATATTTTGGTGTTGGGGATTTAGAGGTAAGTAATAATGATAAATATCTAGGATACTCTTTAGATCTTAGAGGTTCTGAGTATTATACAATTTATTTAAGAGATATAAAAACAAGCAAAATCATTTCAAAAGAAATTACAGAAACATCTGGCGGAATAACATTTAGTCTAGACGATAAATATATTTTTTATTCAAAACTTGATAAAAACCATAGAGCGAGAAAAATCTATAGACATAAAATCGGAAATTTTACTGATGATGATGAATTAATATTTGAGGAAAAAAGTGAAGCTTTTACAGTAAGTATTGGAATAAGCTCAGACGAAAAATACTACTTTATAAATACTTCTGATCATAATACTTCGGAACAATACTATTTTAAGTCAGATGAAACAAATCCATCTCCTAAACTTATTATAAAAAGAGAAAGAGGTGTTCTTTATTCTGTTAACTCATGGAATGGAAAATTCTACAATCATACAAACAAAAACGCTGAGGACTTCAAGATTGACTTTTGTAATGATTTAGAAAATCAAAACTGGAAAACATATATTCCAGCAAAAAATGAAGTTTTAATTGGTGGTCTAACTTTTCTTAACAATTGGATTATTCGTAGTGAAACTTCAGACGCATTAGATAAATTATTTGTTAAAAACACTTCTACAAATATAGAGGAAGAATTAATTTTTTCAGATGAGAGAGTTTATGTTCCAGGGGTTACATTAGCTCAAAAAGATAGAAATACAAATGAAGTTTATTTAGGATACTCATCCCCTAGCACTCCCGCAAGAGTATATAAATATAATTTAGCTACTAAATCTAGAAAACTTGTCAAAGAACAAGAGATACCATCTGGTCATAACAAAGATGACTATATTGTTGAGAGAGTTGAGTATAAATCTCATGATGGGAGGATGGTTCCATTAACAATCACAAGACACAAAAAAACAAAAATTGATGGGTCTGCAAATGTTTTATTGTATGGATATGGATCTTATGGAAATTCTATGTCTCCAAGTTTTTCTTCCACAAGATTAAGTCTTATCAATAGAGATATAATTTGGGCAACAGCTCATATCAGAGGTGGTATGGAAAAAGGTATGAAATGGTGGAAAGAAGGAAAATTAACTAATAAAAAAAATACATTTGAAGATTATATTTTTGCAGCAAAGTATTTAATAGAAAAAAATTATACCTCAAAAGGAAAAATAATTGGAATGGGTGGATCAGCTGGAGGATTATTGATGGGTGCTGTGGTGAATCAATCTCCAGAATTATTTTTAGGAATTGTTATGGCTGTTCCTTTTGTTGATTCTTTAACTACAAATCTAGATCACTCCTTACCTTTAACAGTCGGAGAATTTGACGAATTTGGAAATGCAAAAGAGAATAAAGAACACTTTGATTATATTTTTTCATATGCACCCTACAACAATATTAAAAAAATGGATTATCCACATATTTTTATTACAACAAGTTTAAGTGATAATAGAGTTTTATTTGATGAACCTGCAAAGTTCACAGCAAAACTTAGAGACTATAAAACAGATAATAATTTGCTTCTCTTGAAAACTGAAATGAATGCTGGTCATGGTGGAAAATCAGGAAGAGATGGTGCAATAGAAGAGATTGCTGTTGACTATGCATTTGCACTAAAAATTTCAAAAAAAATTAAGTAAATTTTTAATCTTGAAAAAAACAAATTAATTCCCATATAAGTTCAGTAAGTCGCCTAATGGGACTTGCATAAATAAACTTGCTTAACAAAGGAGGATATAATGACAAGTAAGGATCTATCTATATTTAACTCACTTAGACCTTTTTCAATTGGTTTTGATGATATGTTCGACCAATTCGAAAATATGTTGGGAAACGGGAATTTGACAATGCAGTCAAATTATCCACCATACAACATACGAAAGACAGGCAAAGACAACTATGCAATTGAGGTAGCATTAGCTGGCTTTAGCAAAAAAGACGTAGAGGTTGAGTTTGAGGACAACTTATTAACAGTCAGAACAAAACAAGTTAATAAGTCTGAAAACAGTGATGTTGATGGAGAAATAATTCATAAGGGTATTTCTCAAAGACAATTTGCAAGATCATTCACTATTGCTGATGATGTAAAAGTTAATGGTGCTGAACTTAAAGATGGTCTTTTAACAATATCTTGTGAAAGAATAATTCCAGAGCACAAAAAAAAGAAACTTATTGAGATTAAATAAGTCTTAAACCTTACTTGTGGGGACTTTTCCCCACAAGTATGAATAAATCCTAAAACTGATTAGTTTATACAAGATTGTTTGTATTACTAAAAAACCTATAATTAACAGATTTGTTTCAAACAACAAATTTAGAAACACCCGTTTGATACAAAACCGACAACTATGTTCTCTGAATTTATCTCAAACCTTCGTTCACAAGGAACTAGGTATTTTTTGCTATTATAAACTAGTTCAAAATTACCTTTAGCATTTTTAAAATCTTCGTCTGGTTTTCCAAGTTCCATTTGAAGTTCACTTGCAGATTTTCCTAAGAATTTACTTAATTTTTCGTTTTCTTTTTCAACAATTGCATCTGTTTTTTCCTTTACAGTTTGACACCCTGAAAAAAAAATTATGATAATTAATAGGCTTATTGCTGATTTAAATTTTAACATAAGTTCAAATTAACATTTTTTGCTTTAATAAATTATTAACTTTAAAGTTGTATAAATAATTTATTTCTTATTACATTTAAGTTTAATTATAGTAACAATTGTGTTCTTTATTTGATGGTTCAAGCATATGAATGAAAAAGCCTTAGAAAAGATACTAAATATATTTTTAGAGAAAGTCTTACCCCTTACTGAAAAAGGTGTTGCTAGAGGTAGTAAAATTTTTGGGGCCGCAATAATTAAAAAAGATGATTTATCAGTTGTAATTGCTGAAACAAACAACGAAATAGAAAATCCGTTGTGGCATGGGGAGATGCATACACTTAAGAAATTTTATGAATTAGATGCAAACACAAGGCCCAATGAAAAAGACTGCATGTTTTTAAGTTCACATGAACCCTGTAGTATGTGCTTAAGTGCAATCACTTTTTCTGGATTTGATAATTTTTATTATTTGTTTCCATACGCAGCAACAAATGATGATTTTAATATCCCTCATGACCTGAATATACTAAAGGAAATTTTTAATATCAGTGACGGAAAATATAATAAAGAAAATTCATATTGGAAAAGTCAAAATATAAATTTACTTATTGACAATTTACCTACTTCAGAAAAAGAAAAAGTTTTAAACATATTAAACGAAATTAAAAAAAGATATTTAACTTTATCGAGTCAATATCAGAAAAATAAGGATGGAAATTCTATACCATTAAATTAATTAATGAATACAAACCTTAAAATTTCAAATGTAACTAAAATATATCCTGGGTGTGTTGCAAACGACGATGTTTCACTCGAGTTTAATAGTGGTAAAATTTATGCTCTTCTTGGAGAAAATGGTGCTGGAAAATCTACACTTGTTAAAATTCTCTCAGGTGTAGTCATTCCTGATGAAGGTAAAATTTATTTAAATAAAAATATTCTAAAACTTAATTCACCATCAGATGCAAAAAAAAATGATATTGGAATGGTATTCCAGCATTTTAATCTTTTTGAAACTTTGTCTGTATTTGAAAACTTAATAATAGACTCAGATGAACAAAGGGAAAATTTAAAAGAAAAAATAGATACAATCATGAAAAAATACAATTTTTCAGTTGATCTTGATGTTCCTGTTCTAAATTTATCAGCAGGTCAAAAACAAAAAGTAGAAATAATAAGATGCCTAATAAGGAACCCAAAAGTTTTAATTATGGATGAACCCACATCGGTATTAACTGAGCAAGAAACCAGTGAATTATTCTTATCATTAAAAAAATTTTCAGAGGAAGGAATTTTAATTATTTATATAACCCATAAACTAAAGGAAGTTATGCAACTTTGTGATGAAGTTGCTGTGATGAGAAGAGGAAAATTGGTCTCTGTAAGCCAAATCAATAATGAAAATATAGAATCTCTAGCTAATAAAATGGTAGGTCAAAACTTAAAAACTATAAAGAAAACAAAAGAAAAAACGTCATCAGATCAACTAATTAAAATAACAAATCTTAATTATACAAGTGAAGATCCTTTTGAAACAAACTTAGTTGATATTAATTTTTCTCTAAATCGAGGGGAATGTTTAGGAATCGCTGGTATATCAGGTAATGGCCAAAGTGAATTATTTCAAGTTTTAAGTGGTGAAATTATATCAAATAAGAATTCCATAGAATTTAATAAAAATTTTATTGGGGATTTAAATCCTCAAGAAAGAAGAGAATATTTAATGGCTTTTTCTCCAGAAGATAGGCTTGAACAAGCTGCTATTCCACAAATGGCAATTTTTGAAAATGTGGCTCTAAACAATTTTAAATCCTCAAATTTTTTTAATAATGGATTAATAAATGAAAGCAAAATTAAAGAGCATTCAAAAAAAATAATTTCAGAATTTAATGTAAACACTGATAATATAGATTTAAAAAGCCAATTTTTATCTGGAGGAAATTTACAAAAATTAATTATTGGGAGAGAATTAATAACATCTCCAGATTTATTAATTTGTTTTAATCCTACATGGGGTTTGGACGTTGGAGCTATAAATTATATTCATGAAACATTAATTAAAATAAATGAGCAAAATAAATCAATAATATTAATATCAACAGACACTGATGAGTTGTTAAAATTAAGTGACAAAATTACAGTAATCCATAGAGGAAAATTATCAAAAATAATGAATGCTGAGGATGTTACCTCTGAGAAACTCGGGATACTTATGGGAGGAGGAAATTGATTAAAATTGTAAAAAGAGATCAACCTTCAAAAGCTATATTTTTCTTTACACCGGTCCTAGCTATTTTTCTCACATTAATAGCGGGAGGTATAATATTTTATATTTTAGGTTTTAAACCATTTGAAGCCCTAAAATTTTTTTTCATAGTTCCAATTGCAGATAAATATGGTTTCAGTGAATTACTATTAAAAGCCACACCACTTTGTTTAATAGCGATTGGTTTATCTTTTTGTTTTAAAAGTAACAATTGGAATATTGGAGCAGAAGGTCAATTAACTTTTGGGGCTATAGTTTCAGGAGGGGTTGCATTATTATTTTATGATCAAGAAGGTTTCTATATTCTACCAATAGTAATATTAGCTGGCGCAATTGGTGGTATAATATATGCATCAATACCTGCAATATTAAAAACTTACTTCAATACTAATGAGATATTAGTAAGTCTTATGTTGGTATATGTTTCAAAATTAATTTTAGATTATCTTGTTGTCGGTCCTTGGAGTAATCCAGAAGGATTTAATTTTCCTGAAACTAGACAGTTCAGTGACTCTGCAAGACTTCCTTTATTATTTGAAGGATTAAGAATTCACGCAGGAATATTTTTAGCATTAGCTGCAGTGATTATTAGTTGGTTTGTTTTTTATAAAACATATTTGGGTTTCCAAATGAAAGTTTCAGGTTTTAGTTTAAAGACAGCAAAATATGCTGGCTACAAAGGTAAAAAAATGATTATCCTGGTTTTTTTAATAAGTGGAGCTTGTGCAGGTTTAGCAGGCGTAGGAGAAATAACTGGACCCATTGGACAGCTTCATAGAGAAGTATCTCCAGATTATGGATTTACTGCGATTATTGTTGCATTTTTAGGTCGCTTACATCCTGTGGGAATAATTTTTGCATCTCTAGTTGTTGCAATCACTTATTTAGGTGCTGAAACGGCACAAATCTTTATGCAAATACCAAAATATACAGGTCAGGTTTTTCAAGGGATGATTTTATTTTTTCTTCTTGCTTCTGACTATTTACTCTTTTTCAAATTTAAATTTATAGGTTCAAAAAAATGATAGTAGATATAAATTTTGTTGGACTAATAATTGCATCTATAATGGCTTCTGCAGTTCCTTTGATTTTGGCGTCTTGTGGTGAATTAATTACTGAAAGATCTGGGGTTCTAAACCTTGGTGTTGAAGGAATGATGATCATTGGAGCTATTTCAGGCTTCGCACTAATGACAGTTACTGGAAGTTTAATTATAGCAGTTTTTGGTGCAATGTTAGCTGGAGTTTTAATTTCAACAATTTTTGCATTTCTTACCCAAACATTAATTACAAATCATGTCGCTACTGGTTTAGCTCTCACTATTTTTGGAATAGGAATTTCTGCAATGATTGGAAAAAACTTTGTGGGTATTCCTGGAAAAGAGTTTCCTGTTCTGTTTGAGGGTTTAAAAGACACAATACCACTTTTAAGTCCAATATTATTTGGTCATTCAATAGTTTTTTATTTTGCTTTTACCCTACCCTTCATGACTAGCTACTTTTTAAAAAAAACAAAAATTGGATTAATTGTTAGAGCTGTAGGAGACTCGCCTGAGTCTGCCTCTAATCAAGGAATTAATGTAAGGTTGGTTCGTTACGCTTGTATACTTTATGGAGGCGCAATGTGTGGACTTGCAGGGGCGTATTTGTCAATGATTTATACTCCGCAGTGGATTGAAAATATGACAGGTGGTAGGGGCTGGATTGCACTTGCTCTAGTGGTTTTCTCGACGTGGAATCCTATTAAAATTTTAATCGGTGCGATGATTTTTGGTGGATTGACCATTATTCAATTTCATATGCAAGCAATCGGAGTAAGAATTCCTGTTCAATTTTTAACAGCCCTGCCTTACATAGTAACAATAATAGTTTTAGTTGTAATTTCTCGTGATAGTAGAAAAATAAGACTAAGTACTCCTAGTTCCTTGGGGAAATCTTTTCATAAAGACAATTAATTTTAAAATAATCATTTTTTTTTAGATAATTTAATTTAAATTTAATTAATTAAAAAAATCAAAAGGGGAAATAAATTTATGCATAAATTTTTAATTCGTTCTTTCGTCTCTTCTTTAGTTTTATTATTTACATTAACTGTGGCTGCAGTTGCAAAAGATGTAAAAGCAGCATTTGTTTATATTGGTCCGACTGGTGACCATGGATGGACTTATCAGCATGATGTAGGTAGAAAAGCTGTTGAAGCTGCCGGATTTAAAACAACATACGTGGAAGGTGTTCCAGAAAGCGCTGATGCTGAAAGGGTTCTTAGACAATTAGCTAATTCTGGTCATGACATAATCTTTACAACTAGCTTTGGATACATGAACCCTACTAACAAAGTCGCAAAAGAGTTTCCAAATGTAAAATTTGAACATGCTACTGGTTATAAAAGAGAGCATCCAAATGTTGCTACTTACGCAGCTAGATTCTATGAAGGTAGAACTATTTTGGGAACAATTGCTGGAACTATGACTAAATCTAATGTAATTGGTTATGTTGCATCTTTTCCAATACCCGAAGTAATAAGAGGTATCAATTCATTTACTTTAGCAGCTCAAAAAGTTAACCCAAATATCAAAACTAAAATAGTTTGGGCTTTCACTTGGTACGATCCAGGTAAAGAAGCAGAAGCAGCAAAAGCTTTAATTGATCAAGGTGCTGATGTAATTGCTCAACATACAGATAGTACTGCTATTGTGCAAATGGCTGAAAAAGCAGGAGTATATGCTTTTGGACAAGCGAGTGATATGGATAAGTTTGCACCAAAAGCTGTATTAACTTCAGTTGAGAATAACTGGGGACCATATTATGTCGATAGAGTTAAAGCTGTTGCAAATGGTACATGGAGTCAAAAAGATACATGGCACGGTATAGGAGACGGTATGGTAGTAATTTCAGGTTTAGACTCTCAAATGCCTAGTGACCTTCAAGCAAAAGTTAAAAAACTTCAAGCAGATTTAGCATCTGGTAAAGTTCATTCTTTCACTGGACCAATTTATGACCAAAAAGGAAATTTAATGGTTGCAGAAGGGAAAACTGCAGATGATGGTATGCTAGCAGGTATGATGACTTATGTTAAAGGTGTCGAAGGAGATATACCTAAGTAAGCTTTTAAACTTATAAAAATTTAAAAGGCCGGTTTTTTAACTGGCCTTTTTTATATTTGATGTTTTTTTTTAATTTCATCAATTCTTAATTCTTCGTAAATTTCGAAGGGCTGCACGATCCAAGGATTGCCAGTAAGTTTTTTTGCACAAAAATCTGGCTCAAATGTCGATTTTTTTTTTTTAAACAACGTAGCGGTTTTAATATCTTCTATTTTATCTTTTATCGGTTCATATTTTTTTAACCAGTCTATACTTTTATTGAAAGTTATTCCTGTATCAGATAAATCATCACATAAAAGTATTTTACCACCCATGTTAGGTGCTATAGAACTCATTTCCCTTGAAAAAACAATATCGCCCTGCTCATCTTCTACTCCTTTACCACTATAAGATTCAACTGCAAGATATGCACATTTTAATTTAAATATTCTACTTAATACATCTATCATTGGAGCTGCTCCACGCATTATGCCAATGAGTATTGTTGGTTTATATCCACTTTCGTCAATTTGAATTGCTAGCTTTTCAACAGTCTTGTTGTACTCGTCCCAACTAACAATCATTTTTTCTGTCATAATTTTTTAATATCTATTTATTTAAATAATAAAACTAAAACTGCAAGAACGATAAGTGCAATTATTGAAGATATTAAAATATACAACCTATGAATGTTTCTTCCTCTTAAATTAAAATAATGTCGTGCTACTCCAGTGATAACTGCTAATGCACATAATATTAGCCAATTATATTGATGATAAACTAAGAAACTAGAGTGTCCAGAGAGCATTATAAACAATACTAAAAAAGTGGAATAATTATTATGAATTGATCTTTGTTTAGCTGCTAGAGATAAACTCATATCAAATTTTTCACCTCTTTCACTACTACTGATTATGTTCATTTGATTGGGTATAATTACTGTGAAAACATTACCAAACATATTGGTTCCTATAATTAGTCCTACACTTAAAATTGCAAATTTTGGTCCAAACAATTTTGTTAAACCAAAGGAAACGGCTGCTAATAAAATGATTGCTGTAGATATAAATAGTACATTATTTTCAATCAATTTCGATTTACACAATAGATCGTATATAAACCAAAAAATAAATAATGATAAAAGTGAGATAATAATGGCGTAACTAGGGGGCATTAACAGGACACGTTTATCAACCATTAATACACCAGCATTATAATAATAAATTACAACTAAGAGCAACATTCCTGTTACAAAAGTTAGGTAACTTTGCCATTTAAAAATTACCAATCTATTTAAATAATCCTGAGGTGGTGAAGTTTTTAACCTTGTAAGTTTATAAAAAAAACCAGAATGCATCAGATATCCTTCTCCATCGACATCATCGCTTGTAATGTTTTTATTTAAATTATTGTCTAAGTAATTAAATAAAAAACTGTTACCTACCCATAATATTGCAAATACTACATGGCCCCATCTTAGAATAACCTCTAACCATTTTATTGTATAAGGTAAGAATTCCATCAGTATTTTATTTTATCTACCTTATTATCCCAGATTTCAAATGCTTTTAAAGCTTCTTCTCTAAGCATTTGCACCATTTTAATTTTCCTATCATCAATTTTTTTTGGAATTTCTGTATAAATAAAAGAGTCATCAAAATCTATATTTTTTGCATCTTCTCTAGTGTTTGCATAATACACTTTATCTAATCTTGACCAGTAAATTGCTGAAAGACACATCGGGCAAGGTTCACATGATGTATAAATCTCACATCCAGAAAGATCAAAAGTATTTAAATTTTTACAGGCCTCTCGAATTGCTACTATTTCTCCATGAGCGGTTGGATCATTTGTAGAAGTAACTTTGTTAGAACCCTCTGCAACAATCTTTTGATCCTTGACTATAACACTTCCGAATGGACCACCTATAGTATTCGCACTTTTTATTGATAGCTCAATGGCTTTTGCCATAAATTTTTTTTGATTTTCCATTTTAATTTTTTATTTTATTTTTAATTTTATTAATACTCATTAAAATTCTTTCAGGTGTTGCTGGTGCATTAAGTTCTGGTGCAAACTGATAATTTCCAACTGAAGCAACTGCATCTTTAATTGCATAAAAGACGCTCATGGCTAACATTAGAGGAGGTTCACCTGTTGTCTTTGCTTTATTAACAACTTTTTCTTTATTTATTCCCTCTTTAAAAATTTCTACATTAAATTTTTTTGGAATATCACTTACTGCAGGTATTTTATAAGTTGATGGAGAGAAAGTTGTAATCTGACCATTTGATTTCCAATTAAGTTCTTCAATTGTTAACCAACCTTGTCCTTGAACAAAGCCCCCTTCGATCTGACCTAATTCCAGGGCAGGATTTATTGGTTTTCCTGCATCATGCAAAATATCAACTCTTTCTAGGATATTTTCACCAGTCAGTGTATCTATAGTAACTTCTGAAACAGCTGCACCATAACAAAAGTAATAAAATGGTCTTCCTCTAAATTTTCTTTTATCAAAGTTTATTTTTGGTGTTGAATAAAATCCTGAGGATGAAAGAGAAATTCTATTTAAATATGCTTCTTGAATAATAGTTTTAAATTCAAATTGTCTGTTTCCAAATATTATATATTGATCCTTATAAATTGCTTCTTGATTGTAGATCTTATATTTTTTTTTAATAAATTTTTCTAAATTTAGTTTAATTTTTGCCACTGCGTTTAACGCTGCAGCACCATTAAGGTCTGTGGTTGAAGATGCAGCACTAGCTGAGGTATTTGGAACCTTTGCTGTATTTGTGGATGAAATATGTACTAAATTATATGGTAATCCTAGAGAATTAGCTACCAGTTGAGCTATTTTTGTGTGAGTTCCTTGACCCATTTCTATACCACCATGGTTCAAATACACACTTCCATCTGTATAAATATGAACTAAAGCTCCAGCTTGATTTAAATGAATTGTTGTAAATGAAATCCCAAATTTTAATGGTGTAATAGCTATACCCTTTTTTTTAAATTTATTTTTTTCATTGAATTTTTTTATATCTAAATATCTTTTCTTATAATTAGATTTATTTTCTAAATTTTTAAATATTTCATTAATCACATTATCTTCAATAGTCATTCCATAGTGTGTTACATTTTTTTTATCTTTTTGATAAAAATTTTTCTTTCGAACTTCAATTGGATCTATTTTTAAATACCTTGAAATATTATCTATAATATTTTCTATAGCCATCATTCCTTGATTTCCACCAAAGCCTCTAAATGCAGTTGAAGTTGGAATATTTGTCTTACATAAATTATTTGTCACCTCGATATCTGATATGTAATACGCATTGTCTATATGAAGCAGAGCTCTTTCATTTATTGCTGCTGATAAATCAGGCGACATTCCGCAATTTGATGACAAGTTAATTTTTAATCCTTCAATAATTCCTTCGTCATTAAATCCAACTTCGTATTCAGATAAAAATTCATGCCTTTTACCAGTCAAAATTATATCGTCGTCTCTATCTAGTCTTAATTTTACAGGCTGACCTGTTTTTTTTGACAACAAAGCACAAATACATGCAGTCATGAAATTTGTTTCTTTCCCTCCAAAACCACCTCCAATTCTTCTTACTTCAACATTTATTGAATTACTTTTTTGATTAAACATTTTTGCAATTAATTGTTGTGTCTCAGAAGGATGTTGTGTTGAACTGTAAACTAAAAAATTATCATCTTCTTTAGGTATAACAAAAGCTGATTGACCCTCTAAATAAAAGTGTTCTTGACTTCCAGTTGTAAAATTCCCTTTCAAATTATTTTTTGAATTTTTTATTTTCTTAGAAGGGTTTCCTTTTTTTATTTTTCTAGGCTTAAATAAAAACTGTTTTTTATTTAAAGCATCTTTAATTGTGATAACTGGTTTTAAATCTTTATAGGTAATTTTGGCCTTTAATACTGCTTTTCTTGCAAGTTCAGTAGTTGTAGCAGCCACAGCAAACAATGGTTGACCAAAAAACTCAACTTTTTTATCTGGAAATATCGGATCGCCATCAAAAACAGGACCTACATCATTCCTTCCGGGTATATCACTTTGAGTAACTATTGATATTACCCCTTCACTTTTTTTTACATCACTTAAGTCTAGTTTTTTGATTATTGCATGAGCTTTTTTACTTAAACCAATAGCACCATAAATTGTATTTTTTGGTTCATTAATGTCGTCGGTGTATTCAGCATATCCACTTACATGCTTATAAGCACTATCATGCGGTCTTACATCATTAATATAATTCTCTTTGCTCATTTAATTAACTCTGGTTAGTTTATTAGAGTCTATTTCTACAAAACATTTCATCAATAAATTTTTTGCTATCTCTAGCCTATATTCTTTACTTGCCCTCATATCCCCTATAGGACTTAGGTCTTTATCAAGAGAATTTTTGGCTTGGTTAAAAGTACTTAAATTAAGAGGTTTATTCTTAAGAATTTTCTCACAGGCTTTAGCTCTTTTTGGTATGGCTGCCATACCTCCAAAGGCAATAAAAACCTCTTTAATTTTATTTTTATTGATTTCAAAATTGAAAGATCCACAAACAGATGAGATATCATCATCAAATCTTTTTGATATTTTAAAGGCTTTAAAAATATTTTTCTTAAATAATGGTATTTTTATTGAGTGAATAAATTCATTCTTTTTTAATTTAGTTTTTCTGTAATCAATGAAAAAATTATTTATAGGAATTACTTTTCTTTTGTCGAAGCCTTCAATTAAAATTTCTGCATTTAACGATAATAAAATTGGTAAGGTATCACCTATTGGAGAAGCTGTTGCAATGTTACCACCTATGGTTCCTACATTTCGAATTTGAACAGAACCATATCTTTTAAGAACTGAATAAAAATCTGGATAATATTTTTTTATTTCTTTTTCAAACTTTATTAAAGGTGTAGAGGCGCCAACCTCCAAATAATTTTTATTTACTTTTATAAAGTCTAATTCTTTTATTTCTTTTAAATCTATTATAAATGGAATTTCTTTTCTTTCTTTTGTAACTTTTAAAGATAAGTCTGTTCCACCTGCAAGAAAACTAAAATTGGAATATTTTTTAATTATATTTTTTAAATCCTTAATATTTTTTGGTGAAAAATAAATTTTATCATCTTTTTTAATATAAATATTTTTTGGTTTAATTTTTTTTAATAATTGAATAACTTTATTATTATTTTTACTAAATTGATCATTCCTGTCTTTCTTATTTAAACTTTTTGCAGCATCTATTATGGGTCTATAACCAGTGCAGCGACATAAATTACCTGATAAAGAATCCGTTATTAATTCATTATTAAGATTTTTGTTATTTTTAAACATCGAAAATAAAGACATGACAAATCCTGGTGTACAAAAACCACACTGTGAACCATGGAATTTTACCATTGCATCTTGCACAGGGTGAAGTTTGCCATCTTTGGAAACTAAATCTTCTACAATTAAAAGTTGTTTACCATTTAATGATGGGACAAATGAAATACAGGAATTAATTGCTTTATATATAATCTTATTATCGACTAATTCACCTAAAACAATTGTACACGCGCCACAACCACCCTCTGAACATCCTTCTTTGGTTCCAGTCTTTTTTAATTCGGTTCTAATATAATTAAGTATGGTTTGATTTGGATCAGGATTATTGATTACTATAAGCTTATCATTTAATATAAATTTAACAGAGCTCGATATCACTTAACTACCTCTATAAGTAGAATAACTCCAAGGTGAAACAAGTAAAGGAACATGATAATGCTGTGAGGGATCTGAAATACCAAATCTGATAATAATATCATCCAGGAATGGAACATCGCTAGCTGCAGATGTATTTTTAAAATAATCACCAATATGAAAAACTAATTCATATTTACCCTTAACAAAAATATTTCCCTCAGCTAATGGTGAATTAGCTCTACCATCGTCATTGAGTTTTGTTGACGTTAATTTTTTTCGTTCTGAATTATTAATATAAAACAACTCAACTAGGATACCTTTGCCAGGTTTACCAGAATACACGTCTAAAACATGAGTTGTGAGCTTTGTCATAAAATTATAGTATCATTTAATTTCAAACTTAAATTATTTTAAAGTTATATGAGAACAATAGATAACATTAACGATCTTAACAAGTCTGATTTTTTGTCTTTATTTGGTAATGTTTTTGAAAAAACTGAATCAGTTGCTGTGGAAGCATTTGATTCAAAACCATTTAAAAACTTTGAAGATATTGTGTTTAAAATGCTTGATATTTATGAAAATTACGAAAAGAATAAAATTTTAGAGATTTTAAATGCTCATCCTGAGCTTGCTGTAGCAAAAAAAATGACCTCTGAATCTATATCAGAACAAACCTCTGCAAAATTAAACCAATGTTCTAATGATGAATATGAAGAATTTAAAAAATTAAATTCAGAATATAAAAAAAAATTTAATTTTCCTTTTATAATTGCTGTAAAAGGTAAAGATAAAAATGAAATTTTGAATAATTTTAGACAAAGAATACAAAGTGATGTAGAAAGTGAATTCCTTGAAGCAAAAAAACAAGTAAAAAAAATCGCAACCTTTCGTTTAAATGAAATAAATAAAAAATGAAAAAATTTATAAGTGCAAAAATGATTAACTTAGCAGACCCAAGAATTGGATCTAAAGTTATATTTAAAACTGACGATTTTTTTGCAGCTGCTCATAGAATATTAAACATCGAAACTCCAATATTTAAAGATGGACTATTTGACAAACATGGTAAATGGATGGATGGATGGGAAACAAG
The DNA here is from genome assembly GCA_902566705.1 of uncultured Pelagibacteraceae bacterium. Taxonomy (GTDB): domain Bacteria; phylum Pseudomonadota; class Alphaproteobacteria; order Pelagibacterales; family Pelagibacteraceae; genus Pelagibacter. Next base: position 116,001 of record CACFJT010000001.1, on the reverse strand, counting down.
GAGAAGAAGATCAAAAGGTTTTGATTATTTAATTTTAAAACTTGGTAAACCTGGGAAGATATTTGATATAGACATTGACACAACACACTTCAATGGAAACCAACCCACACATGCTTCGTTAGAGGGTTGCTTAAGTAAAACAAAGCCTAGTAAGAAAACAAAATGGATTTCTTTACTGAGCAAAAAAAAACTTGGGCCAAGCCGAAACCATAGCTTCAAATCAAAAAACAAATCTGTTTTTAATTATATAAGACTAAACATTTTTCCAGATGGTGGAGTTGCAAGACTAAGGCTTTATGGAATAATTGAAATGGAGAAAAACTTTTTAAATAACAAAACTATTAACCTTACATCTATTTTAAATGGCGCTTCAATTATTGGTTGTAATAATGAACATTTCGGAAGAGCTGAAAATATCATAGCACCTGGTAAAGGGAAAAATATGGGAGATGGTTGGGAAACAAGAAGAAGTAGAGGAAAAAACTTTGATTGGCTTATAATAAAATTTGGAAAACCAGGATTAATAAAAAAATTAGAAATAGATACCCATCATTTTAAAGGAAACTATCCCGATAGTTGTTCAATTCAAACTGCAAGCATTTCAAAAGATCTTTCCAATAAATCAATTGTCAACAATTCAAAAAATTGGAAGTTTATTTTAAATAAGTCAAAACTGTCAGCTCACAAGAAACATATTTTTAAAAAATTTTTAATTAGGAGAAGTAAGGAAAATTATCTTAAAATAAATATCTATCCGGACGGTGGAATTTCAAGAATAAGGGCATTCGGAAATTTTGTGAAATGAAAATAATCAAAGCAAAAAAAATTACTAAAAAAAATTTTTCTAAATTTGGTCAATTAATAGATACTTCAAAAAAAAATCCTATAAATATTAACGATGGGTATGCAAAAAGATTTGATAATTTGATAAACCTAGATGCATCTAAAAACAAAGGGAAAGCAATTATTAGTATTTTTAAAGCAAAAAAAAGAAGGTTTCCTATGAAAATTGATATGATGGAAAAACATCCTTTAGGGAGCCAAGCCTTTATACCAATGGAAGACACAAAATTTTTAGTCTTTGTAGCACCAAGAGGAGATAAACCAGATATAAATAAAATCGAATCTTTTGTGGTCCCCAAACAAACTGGAGTTAATTACAATGCTGGTATTTGGCACTTTCCACTTATTTCTATGAAAAATATGAATTTTCTAATTGTTGATAGAAAGGGGAAAGGAAATAATCTTGTAATTTATAAATTTAAAAATAATAAAATTATTTTAAAAAAATGAAAAAAAAATATCCAAGAGATTTGGTAGGGTATGGTTCCAAAAAAATAAAAATAAGGTGGCCTGGTAATGCTAAGTTGGCTTTGCAATTTGTACTAAATTATGAAGAAGGAGCAGAGAATTGTACTCTTCATGGAGATAAAACTTCAGAAGTATTTTTATCAGAAATTATAGGGGCAAAACCAATTAAAGGTCGACACTTAAATATGGAGTCAATTTATGAATATGGATCAAGAAGAGGGTTTTGGAGAATTCATGATCTCTTTAATAAAAAGAAAATTCCACTTACTGTTTTTGGAGTTGGCATGGCATTAGAAAGAAATGAAGAGGTTTGTTCAGCTATAAAAAAAGCAAAATATGAAGTTGCTTGTCATGGGTGGAGATGGATTGATTATCAAAATGTATCAAAGAAAAAAGAAAAGAATGATATGAAACTTGCAGTAAAATCTATAAAAAAAATTTTTGGTAATCAACCTGCTGGTTGGTACACTGGTAGGTGTAGTGAAAATACTTTAGATTTAGTAATTGATAATGGTAATTTTTTATACTGTAGTGATACCTACAGTGATGATCTTCCTTATTGGATAAAAAAAGGTAATAAAAAACAACTAATGATTCCTTACACACTTGATAATAATGATATGAGATTTGCAACCAATCAAGGGTTTAATTCAGGTGAACAATTTTATAATTATTTAAAAGATAGTTTCGATGCTCTTTACGAAGAAGGAAAAACTTCACCTAAAATGATGTCTGTAGGCTTGCATTGTAGATTAATTGGAAGGCCTGGTAGAATACAGTCTCTTAAAAAATTTTTAAAATATATTTCAAAGTTTAAAGATATTTGGATCTGTAAAAGAGTAGATATAGCTAAACATTGGATAAAAAATTATAGTTGAAATTTTTATTATTGTTCCGCAGCTATAGAAGTATAGTGAGCAACTGCCTCTATTTCCTCATCACTTAGTATACCCTCCATTGCAGGCATTACTCCTATACCGTTTCTAACTGCCATTATTATTCTTTGAATATCAGGTCTTATTTCATTTAAATTAGGACCAACCATCGAATTTGATCCTGCATCAGAGAGTATATGACATGCGGCGCAATTTCCAGACCCAAGAAAAACTTCTTTTCCTTTGTTAAATAATTCATCAGCAGTTACCTGTGTTAATGATGAAAATATCAAAAAAAAGGATGTTACAAAGAAATTTAAAAATAATTTTTTCACATAAATTTGGTATCATAATTAAAAAAATTTAAAAAGGAGAATTATGAAAGCTTATTGGATTGCGAATTATACTGAAATAAAAGATGACGAAAGACTTAAAAAATATGCCATTAAAGCTAAAGAAGCGGTTGAAAAATATTCTGGAAAAATATTAGCAAGAAGTGCAAATAATATAACTCTAGACGGCAGAGAAATGGTAAGAGTGGCTCTTGCAGAATTTCCAGATATTGAAGCTGCAAAAAATTGTTACAATTCCGAAGAGTATGTTGAGGCTAGAAAACATTTAGAAAATAATGCTGTTAGAGAACACATTATTTTTGAAGGAATATAAAATTTAATAGTACTATAATTAATGACACAATCATTTAATTATACGATTTTAGAAGAAGCAATTTCATGGATTGAGTCTGGCCAACAAGTAGCACTTGCAACCGTAGTTCAAACTTGGGGGTCATCTCCATTCCAAATTGGAAGTAAGATGATAATTAATGAAAAAGGTAAATTCTTAGGATCAGTTTCTGGTGGTTGTGTAGAAACAAGTGTTATAACAGAATGTTTGGAATTAATAAAAAATAAAAATTCGTTTAAAAAAATTGATTTTAAAGTATCCAATGAAAATGCTTGGGACGTAGGCCTTGCATGTGGAGGAGAAATGACTGTTTTTATAGAACAAATAAATTAATGAAAATAGAAACACTCAAACAAATAATAAAAAAAAATTCATTAAATGAACAATTTGCTATTATAACTAATTTGAGTAACGGGTCTTCTGAAATATTTAAAATAGGATCATCTTTAAGTAAAAATTTTATAAATTTTAAAAATGAAATTGAAAATTATTATAATTTAAAAAAAAGTGGTATAATTAATAATACTGAGATTTTTATTGAAAATTATTCTAAACCAGTTGAAGTCATAATTGTAGGTGCGGTTCATATCACACAATGTTTAATTGAATTTTTAAAAAATCTTAATTTTGATGTTACAGTAATAGATCCAAGAGAATATTTCGTCACTAAACAAAAATTTCAAAATATTAAAATTATAAGTAAATGGCCTGAAGAAGTTTTTAAAAAAATTCGAACAGATTCTAATACTGCTTTAATTACTTTAACTCATGATCCAAAAATTGATGAACCAGCATTAAAACATGCTTTAAAAAAGAAGTTTTTTTACATAGGGGCTCTGGGAAGTAAAAAAACTCACAAAAACAGATGTAAAAGATTAAAAGAAGATGGATTTAACAATAAAGAAATTGGCTCCATACACGGACCAATTGGTCTTGATATTGGAGGAAAATCCGCTCCAGAAATAGCTTTGTCAATTGTTGCACAACTAGTTTCTGAAAGAAATAAAACTATAAAAATTTAATATTGAATAGGTTCGGGATCTATACTTCGCCACAAATACCATGTTGCCACCGAACAATAAGGCGTAAATTTTTTATTCAAGTGTTTAACAAAGCTATCAGGGGGTAAATATTTTTTATTAAAATTATTTGATATAGCTCTCAATAAGCCAATGTCTTGTACAGGCCAAATATTTGGGCGATTGTATGTAAATAATAAAATCATTTCTGCTGACCATCTTCCAATTTGTCTTAATTGAGATAAGTAAATAATTGCTTCTTCATCAGACATTTTTGAGATAAGTCTTGGATTAAATTGTTTATTTAATACTTGTTTAGCTAGACTTTTAATTCCTTTTACTTTTTGTCTGCTTAAACCACAACTTTTTAGCTGGGTGGTTGATAATTTATCAACTGTTTTTGCATTAATTTTATTTTTACATTTTTTTTTAAATTTTAAAAAAACTGAATTTGCTGCTGCAACACTAATCTGCTGGCCAACAATACTTTTGCAAAGTGAAAAGAAAACATCCTTCCTAGAAGTAAGAACTGTCTCTGATGGAGATTCATATTTTTTAATTAACGATGACATTACTTTATCTTTTTTTGATAAATATTTTTTTGCCTTAATCCAATATATTGGAGTTTTACTCATGTCTAGATACAGATAAACGTTTTTTTAAAATCATCTCTCTTCTAAAAATAATAAATGAGGATAAAATCACTAGTCCAGCACCTAACAAAGTTTTGAATGTGGGTATTTCATCCCATATAAAATATCCAAAGATAATTGCAAATACTAAAGCAAGATACTTCAATGGTGTTACTAAGCTTACCTCAGATAATTTATAAGATTGAGATAACCATAAATTTGCTAAGCCACCTAATATTCCAATTAAAGATAATAAAAATAAATCAATTAGACTTGGAAGTATCCAGTTTTGATAAAAAGATAAAAAACTCAAAAGCATTATAGAAAAAGAAAAGAAAAAACTAATTAACCAAACTGGTTCTGTTGAAGACAGTTTTCTTATTGCGATGGCAACATACGATAAACCTAGACAAAATATTATTGGATAAATGTAATACATGTTAAGTGAAGTAAATCCAGGCTCAGATATTATGATTATACCTATGAAACCAACTAAAACTGCTAACCATCTATATAATCCAACTTTTTCATTTAATAAAAAAATTGAAAATATAGTAGTAAAAATTGGTGCAGCGAAGGTAATACTCACGACCGTTGCCAAAGGTAAATTTCTTAAAGCAATAAATATAGATACCAATGCTATCAACCCTGCTAAGCACCTTTTGAAATGAAGAAATGGTCTGGCTGTTTTATAAAAGTCGAAATATCTATCTTTTGGAATAAGAAACAAAATTGGGATAATTCCACAAAAACCTCTAAAGAACAACACTTGTCCCACAGGATAATCGTCTGACCATTTTACAATCACATCCATGAGTGAAAATGCACAAACAGATATGAACATGTAAAAAAAGCCTAATTGATTTTTTGATAGCATATGATTAACTTTAGTTTAATTAAGTTAATTATCAATGGAAATAGCAATTTTAGGATTAGGATGTTTTTGGGGACCTGAAATAAAGTTTAGTAAACTTAGTGGCGTTATAAAAACAGAAGTTGGTTATTGTGGAGGTCACAATGCAAAAACAAATTACAAAGAGGTATGTACAGGCACTACAAATCATGCTGAAGTAGTCAAATTAGATTTTGATCCCAAAATTATATCATATGAGGAAATACTTAAGTATTTTTTCGAAATTCATGACTCGACAACTTTAAATTCTCAAGGACCAGATTTTGGAACACAATACAGAAGTGAAATATTTTATTTAAATGATGAGCAAAAAAATATTGCTGAAAAAATGGTTGAAAAAGAAAATATCAAATTATCAGGCAAAGTTGTAACAAAAATTTCATTAGTTAAAAATTATTGTACAGCTGAAGAATATCATCAACGATATTTGGAAAAAAGATAAAGTGTCTTTGATTGATACAAGTTGGTTGGAAAAAAATATTGATAAAGTAAAAATTATAGATTGCTCATGGCATATGCCTCAAACTCAAAGAAATGGTTTTGAAGAGTATTATAAAGAACATATCCCAAATGCAATTTTTTTTGATTTAGATAAAAATTCAAAGTTAGATACTGATTTACCTCACATGCTGACTGACTCTGTATCATGGGAAAAAATAATGAGTAGCATGGGAATAGAAAACAATGATCATATAGTAGTTTATGATAACTCTGATGTTATTAGTTCTTGTAGATGTTGGTACAATTTAATTTATTATGGACATGATCCTAAATTAGTTCATGTTCTGGATGGTGGATTTAAAAAATGGAAAAAAGAAAATAAACCTACAGATAACAAAGAAGTAAGCAATCAAACTTCAAATTATATATGTAAAGAAAATATAGAACTAGTTAAAAATAAAAAACAAATTGATCAAAATATTGATGTACAAGAATTTAATGTTATTGATGCAAGAAGTAGAGAAAGATTTGAAGGTAAGGTTGCTGAACCAAGAAAAGGTCTCAAAAGTGGTTCAATAAAAAATTCTTTTTGCCTCCCCTATTCTGAATTAATAAATGAAGATCATACTTTTGTAAGTATTGATAAAATCAAAGAAAAATTTGAATCTATTAAACTTAACAAAGATAAAAATACAGTATTTTCATGTGGTTCTGGAGTAACTGCAAGTGTATTGGCACTAGCTTATTCTTTAATAAATGCTAAATATATGCCGACAATTTACGATGGCTCTTGGGCGGAGTACGGAAAAAATTAACTTATGAAAACATCTACAAAAATAACAACTATAGTAATAATTTTTTTCTTAATCATTGCTACAGTGATCATTGGAAGAACAATGATTGGAAATCATTTCAAAAAAAAATTTAGTAAAAGACCGCCTCCTGGAATAATAATAACTACTACTCAAGAGAGAGTTTTTGAAAATATTGTAAGTACCTATGGGACTGCAACTCCAATTCAAACACAATCATTTAAAATTGAAAAATATGAAATATTAAAACCTATAAAATTTAATCAAAAAGTTAAAAAAGGTGATGTAATTGCTGAGCTTAAAAATCGAAAAGTTATTGCTCAATTTGATGGTGTTATTGGAAAAAGAGAATTTTCGGAAGATATAGAGGTTTCAAAATCTTCAATATTAATTAATCTTGAAGATACTAGCTCAATATATTGTGACGTAGATATACCTGAAATTTTTGTACCATTTATTAAAGTTGGTCTGCCGGTTGATATTAAATTTTCTGGATATAAAAATAAAATTTATAAAGGTGAAGTAGACTCATTTGCTAGCAGAATAAGTGAAGATACAAGAGCTTTAGCAACAAGAATTAAGATGGACAATTCATCAGGTGAAATATTACCTGGCTCATTTTTAGAAATATCAATTAAATATGATGTAAGAAATAGCCTTAGTGCGCCTGACACTAGTACAATTGTCGAGGGTGAAAATGTTTTTATTTATAAAGTAGATGAAAAAAATAAAGTAATGAAAACAAAAGTAACCATTGGTGATAGATACTTAGGCTTTGTAGAAATATTAGATGGATTAAATAATGGAGATAAAATTGTTGCAGAAGGAACAAAAAAAGTAAGACCAAATTTAACAATCAGACCTATAGACAAAGGTGCTAAAAAAAAACAAGGGAATTCTAGCTGGGGTAAAAAAGATAAATCAAAAAAAGCTGAAGAAAAAAAAGGTAAATTTGATTGGTTGAAAAATATTTTTAAAAAATCAGATAAAGAGAAAAAATAATTAAATGTATATAACTGAAGTTAGCATTAAACGACCTGTGGTAGCTTGGGTCATGTCTTTAATATTAATTATTTTTGGTATTTTTGTCTTTTTAGAATTACCAGTAAGAGAACTTCCTGATGGTATACAGCCTCCAGTAGTTCAAGTTCAAACCGATTATAAATCTGCTTCTGCAGAAATTGTTGATGAAGAAATAACTCAAAAACTTGAGGATGTAATTGGTGGAGCTGAGGGTATCAAAAATATAGACTCAAGTTCACTTAATGGAAGAAGCAGAATTAATATTCAGTTCAATACAGATATAGATTTGGATGATGCTGCAAATGATATCAGAGAAAGAGTTGCAAGGATCGTTGATAATTTGCCAAGTGAGTCTAATCCTCCTCAAATTTTAAAACAAGCTGCAGGTTTTACTACTACTATGTGGGTAGGACTTTCATCTCCCACATGGAATGATTTAGATTTGGGTGACTATGCTGAAAGATACCTGATCGATGCATTTTCTAGTGTTCCAAATGTTGGTAGAATTTTAGTTGGCGGATTAAGAGAGTTAAGTGTGAGGGTTTGGATAGACCCAATTAAATTAGCAGCCAACAATCTTACGATTCAAGAAGTTGAAAGAGCTCTAAGAAACGAAAATGTAAATCTTCCAGCAGGAACATTAGAGGCAAATAATAAAGATTTAACGTTAAATATAGACAAATCTTACTCCAATATCGAAACCATAAAACAGCTACCTCTTAAAAAAAATAAGGAAAAAGTAATTATTTTATCTGATGTTGCGAATGTAGAGTTCGGACCAGTATCTGAAAAAACTTTATTTAAAGCACAAAGAAAAAATACAGTAAATTTAAAAACTGTTGGTATTGGTATTTACGCTAAAAGTGGCGCATCAACTGTTGAGCTTTCTAAACAAATAAAAACTAAAATTAAAGAACTTAACAAATCATTGCCTGATGGATTAAATTTAGAAATAGCATTTAACAGAGCAACCTACATTGGTGCTGCAATAGAAGAAGTATATAAAAGTTTAGTAATTGCATTTGTATTAGTTGTTTTAATTATTTATCTTTTTTTAGGTAACCTTAAAGCAGTAATAGTTCCTGCAGTCGCTTTACCAGTTAGTCTTATTGGATCATTCCTTGGTTTATATATATTTGATCTATCAATAAATATTTTTGTATTACTAAGTTTTATTTTAGCAATTGGTATAATTACAGATGACTCTGTTATCATGACTGATGCAATTTATACAAGGATTGAAAATGGTGAAACACCTTTAGTGGCTGCATATAAAGGCTCTAAGCAAATTACATTTGCAATCATTGCAACGACTTTAATTCTTATAGCAGTATTTTTACCTTTAATTTTTATTAAAGGAATTTCAGGAACGTTATTTAAAGAAACTGCAATTGCTTTAGCTTTTTCAATAGTTGTATCTTCTTTTGTGGCATTAACATTATCTCCAATGTTAGGAAGTAAATTTTTAAACAAGAAAGAAAAAATCAATTTCTTTGTAAAAAAATTTAATAATGGATTTAAATCTTTTACAGGATTTTATGTAAACTCCCTTAAATATTGGGTTAATAAACAAAAAACTATTTCAATATTTATAATTTTAATTATTGCTGCTTCAGCTTATTTGTTTAGTTTTTCCAAAAAAGAATTAATACCAATTGAAGATAGGGGTGCTTATTTAATTATTGGGTCAACTGATGAAGGAAGTTCATTTGAATATACCCAAGAAAAAGCGCAAATTATTGAAAGTAGAATATTAAGACTTTTGCAGGCTGAAGATAGCCCTTATGAGAGATTGATAATGAGAGTCCCAGGATTTGGTAAATCTGCGACAACCTATAATACATTTATAATTATAGCTTTACTTGATGAATGGAAAAATAGAGATAAAAGCAGCCAAACAGTTTTGAGAGAAGCAATTGGGCAGGTAGTTTCTGTGCCTGAAACCTTTGCTTTTCCAATTTCTCCACAATCAATAAGAGTATCTAGTTATAATAAGCCTATTCAAATGGTCATATATGGATCTAGTTACGAAGAATTAGAAGAAATTCAAAATAGCGTCTTAAGAGAATTAAGAAAAAATAGAAATTTGTCTAGAATAGAAAGCGATTATACAAAAAATAAACCTGAGGTTAAATTAATTACTAACAAAAATAGAGCAAATGATTTAGGTGTATCTACTGAAAACATAGGTAAAACTTTGGAGACTCTTTATGGAGGAAAAAGGGTAACTACTTTCAGTAAAGAGGGAAGAGAATACCCAATTATTTTACAGCAATATTTAGCAGACAGAAGAGATAAAGATGGGTTAACAAAAATTTTTGTTAGATCTGAAACAACTGGTAAACTTGTATCTGTTGCAAGTTTAGTTGAATTTAAAGAAAAAGGCACTGCTGAAGCACTTCCAAGATATAATCGTCAAAGAGCTGTTACAATTTCAGCTGCGCTTGCTGAAGATTATACTCTAACAGAAGCAATAAAATATTTAGAAGATGTAATGATTAGAGTTGCTCCTCAAAATCAAATAACTTGGAAAGGGAAATCTGAAGAGTTAAAAGAAACAACAAATGAGATATACTTAATCTTCGCTCTCGCTTTGTTAACTGCTTATTTAGTTATGGCAGCAACATTTAACTCCTTTGTTCATCCATTTATTATTATTTTAACAGTTCCATTAGCTGTATTTGGTGGCTTAGTATTTATTTTATTTTTAAATAGTTCAGTAAATATTTTCTCTCAAATCGCTTTAATAATACTCATTGGTATATCTACAAAGAATAGTATTTTGATTGTAGACTATACAAACCAGATAAGAACTAATGGTGTTAAAATCCAGGACGCTATAATTAAAGCTTGCCAACTAAGAATTCGACCAATCATAATGACTTCACTCAGTACAATGATAGCAATGCTTCCATTAGTTATTGGGAATATTGGCCCAGGTGCAGGTGAAGGGTCTAGATTGGCTGTAGGTTCTACAATTTTAGGAGGAATGATTATTTCAACTTTCTTTACTTTATATGTAACTCCAACAATGTATTTAGCTCTTGCAAAAAATACTAAGCGTATTGATGCAGTTGATATTGAATTGAAAAAACAGCTAAATTAAAAAATAATATATTTTGACGTTGATAAAGAATTTTTACATTCTGATAATTGTTGCTTATAAATATTTGATTGCTTCTCAACTCTTTTAGCTAAATAAATTACTTTTTTATTTTTTTTATAATTTTTATAATTTCCCCACCCTTCATGATAAGCAATATACTGCTTGAAAGCATCTTTTTTTGAAACTTTTAAAATTTTTTCAGTTTTATTTGTATACCAACCTATAAAATCTACACTGTCTTTAAATCTTGTTCTGACGGCAAGCTTATTCCCAGTTTCTTCTTTATATTGTTTCCATGTTCCTTTTACAGCTTGTGAATAACCGAAAGAACTTGATGGTCTCTTATAAGGCACTACTTTAAATAATTTCTGTCTAGGAGGTTTTGCTAACCAATCAAAACTAGATTCCATTTTTATAATTGCAAGCTGTAAATAAACTGGGGTTCCCCATTTTTTCTCAGCTTTTTTTGCATGTTTGTACCACATATATCTTTCATTAAAAATAGAACAACCATCTGCTGTATTTTTAGGAACTGATGTGCACCCTGAAATTAAAATAATTAAAATAAAAAAATAATTAATGTTTAACATTTTCATTTTTTTTAAAGAGGTAAATTATAATTAAAGCTATTATTGTACCTGCTAAATTTCCAAATAAATCTGGGATTTCAAAACTTCTAGCAGGTATAAAGTAATGCAGTGTCTCAAGAATTATCGACAAAAATATTAAATAAAGACTAATAAAAATATATTGAGATGATTTTATATAAGTAAAGTAGCCTATTATTGAAAAAACAAAAAAAACATATAAATGATTGGACGAAACAATAAAATCAGGAGTTATCTGAGGCTGCAATTTTAAATTTTTATACATTAACCAGCCTAATATACTTCCTGGAAACAAATAAAAAAAAACTAAGAAAAAATTTAGTATATAAAATAATATTTTATATTTTGAAAAAAAATTAATCATTAATAGTATAGTTTTTTTATCAAATTAATTTAAAAGATAAACAAATGAGTTATTTAATTTTAGTTAGACACGGTCAGAGTATTTGGAATCTTGAAAAAAAATTTACCGGATGGGTAGATGTAGATTTAACAGAAACTGGAAAATCAGAGGCAAAAAAAGCAGGTGAATTAATAAAACAAGAAAGAATTGAAGTTAATCTGTATTACTCGTCTTTTCAATTAAGGGCTAAAAATACTTTAAAAATTATACAAGAAGAATTAAGAGATTTTAAAGAAGTGAAGAATGCTTGGGAATTGAACGAAAGACATTATGGGGCTCTTACTGGATTGAATAAGGATGAAATGAAAAAAAAACTTGGAGAAGAAAAAGTTCATCAATTTAGACGTTCTTGGGATCTAAGACCTGACCCTTTAGATAAAAAAAATCCATATCATCCGCTGAATATTGAAACTTACAAAGAAATTCCTTTAGAAAAAATACCTGATACTGAATCACTGAAAGATACGTATGAAAGAGTAATAAAATTTTATAGCAAAGAGATAGAAAATAAAACAACTGAAAATATTCTTATTTCAGCTCATGGAAACTCTATAAGAGCTCTTTGTAAATATTTATTTGATTTAAATGACAATGACATCCCTAAACTTGAAATACCTACAGGAAATCCTCTTTTAATTGAGCTAAAAAATGGAAAAATTTCTACTTGTAAATATCTCGATCAAGAAAGAGCTAAAGATCTTTTAGTTTTTTAAAAATATCAAGATCAGTTAAATGATAAAAATTTTGTTGGCTTTCATAACCATACAATTTTTTTTGATTTAATAGTTTTTTCCAAATTTCCAAAATAGAGTAATTTTCTATTTTATTTCTCACAAATAATTTTTTATTAATAATTTGACACCCAATGTAAATATATTCTTTTTCTGTTTCATTATTAATTAAATTATTTTTTAAATTAAAATCTCCTTTTAGCTTCTTATCAAAACTTAATTTTCTATTTACTAATAAAAGAATGTTTTCTAATTTTTCAGAAAAATACTTTTTTTCCATTTTTAGTATTTCGTCTTTATAGTTATTGCTCCACATTGTATCAGGATTAAAAATTATAAAATTCTTTTCATTAGAGTCTTTAATCATATTTTGAATACCTCCCCCCGTATCTAAAATATGCTCACCATCCTCAATTATTTTGATATCCAAATTAAAATTTTTACTGTTTAAAAAAACTGAAAATTGATGCTTTAAATAAAAAGTATTTATTAAGATTTTTTGAATACCTAGTTTTTCAATTAAATTAATGCATCTCTCCAGCATACTTACATCTTTAATCTCTAATAAGGGTTTAGGAGTATTTAAAGTAATTGGATTTAATCTCTTACCAAAACCTGCACATAAAATTAAAGCTGTATTTATTCTCACAACTCTACCTTATAAGTTTTGGAAAATTATTTTTTAATAGCAACATCAAATTATTGAATTCAGTTTGCTCTTTAAATCTGTGATTAATCATTTCCCAAGCATAGGGAATTAATTTAAGATATTTTTTTTTATTATCTCTAACAGCTAAACGCATAAATATACCAATTATTTTTAAATTCCTTAAAACAGATAATATTTCAAAATCCTTTTTAAATTTTTTCAAATCAATTTTTTTATTTGTTTTAATATAAAACTTAAATACTTTGTCTTTTAATTCATTGGATGTTTTTAATCTTACGTCATCGATTAAAGATGCTAAATCGTAAGCTCTATTACCAATTAATGCATCTTGACTATCTATTACTGCAATTTTTTTATTGTAATGCATCAAATTTGAAACATGAAAATCTCTATGAACAAATGTAACATTTTTATAATTTAATTTTGATACTAATTTTTTTATCTCTAATCTAAATTTTTTTTTAAATTGAATACTTTTGGATTTAGACAACTTTTTTGGTGCGTACCAGTCACAAAAAAGTTTAGTTTCATCAAACAAAATTTTGTTATTATATTCTTGAACTTTATATAGTTTATTTTTAAAATTTTTTACTTTTTTATCTTTTATTAATTGAATTTTATTTAAAATTTTTATTATCTTTTTAAAAATGACATATTTATCGTTTTTTTTGTTTTTTAAAATTTGTAATAAAGTTTGATCTCCAAAGTCACTTATTTCTATATAATTACTAATGTAATTTTCACTTAATAGATTTGGTGCTAGAATTTTATTTTTAATTAAAATTTTATTTATCGCATCATAAATTAAAAGATTTTTTAACTTTTCTTTCTTGGATATTACAAAAATGGATTTATTTTCTCTGTTTCTATAAAATTCTCTATAAGACGCGTCACCTTTTATTTTTTTCAATTTTGCTAAGCTTTTCATCAAAATAGGTTTTAATTTAAACTTTTATATCTACAGTTCTATCATTTAAATCATTTAAATAATTAAATGTTAAAGTTATAAATTTTATATCTTGTTTATCAGCAATCAATTTTGGCCATTCTATAAGTGTTATTAATTTATTATCTTTTTCAAAAATATCTAAATTATTGATATCTTCTTTCCTATTAATTCTAAATAAATCATAATGTTTTATTCTTATATCTTTCAACTGATACTCATTTAATAAACTAAATGTAGGGCTTGTAATTTCTGTTTGTTTTAAATCATTTATTTTTTGATACTCATTTATAAAATATTTAACAAAGGTTGTTTTACCAACGCCCATCTCTCCGTATAAAAAAACAAATTCACCGCCTTTGAGGTATTTTGTAAATTCTTTAGCTAATTCTTTGGTTAACTTCTCTGAAGTGATATCGATTATGCTATCTTTAATAGCGATAGGCATCTGGTTTGAAAGGACCTTCTGTTCCAACGCTTATATAATCTGCTTGCTCTTTTGATAATTTTGTTAGTTTTGCGCCAACTTTTTTTAAATGCAAAGTTGCTACTTTTTCATCTAAATGTTTTGGAAGTACATAAACTTTATTTTCATAATTTTTATGATTATGCCAAAGTTCTATTTGAGCAATAACTTGATTAGTAAATGATGCACTCATTACAAAACTTGGATGTCCAGTTGCACAACCAAGATTAACTAATCTTCCTTCAGCTAAAAGAATAATTCTTTTACCACTAGGCAGCTCTATTTCGTGCACTTGAGGTTTTACTTCACTCCATTTATAATTCTTAAGAGCTTCAACTTGTATTTCATTATCAAAGTGACCAATATTACATAAGATGGCTCTATCCTTCATATCTCTCATATGGTCTGCGGTAACAATATCTTTGTTACCTGTGGCTGTTACAACTATATCCGCTCTACTTATAGCCTCCTCCATTAATACCACTTCATAACCTTCCATTGCAGCTTGGAGAGCACAAATTGGATCTGCCTCAGTAACTAAAACTCTAGCACCACTTTGTCTTAAAGATGCAGCACTTCCTTTTCCGACGTCTCCAAAACCTGCAACAATTGCAATTTTTCCAGACATCATTACATCAGTAGCTCTTCTAATACCATCTACCAAACTTTCTCTACACCCATATAAATTATCAAATTTTGATTTTGTAACAGAGTCATTGACGTTTATTGCTGGAACTAAAAGGGATTTATCTTTTTCCATTTTATTTAGTGCTTTAATTCCAGTGGTAGTCTCTTCTGAAACACCCTTTATATCTTTCATTAAATCCTGATATTCATTGTGCATAATAGCTGTTAAATCTCCACCATCATCTAATAACATGTTAGGCTTCCAGTCAGGTTTTCCAGATATAGTTTGTTTAATACACCATAAATATTCCTCTTCTGTTTCACCTTTCCAAGCGTAAACAGGAATCCCAGCTTTAGCGATGGCTGCAGCTGCATGATCTTGAGTTGAAAAAATATTACAAGAAGACCATCTCACTTCAGCGCCTAACGCAACTAAGGTTTCAATTAATACAGCTGTTTGAATTGTCATATGTAGACATCCAATTATTCTTGCACCTTTTAATGGTTTTTCTTTAGAATACTCTTCTCTTAATGCCATTAAACCAGGCATTTCACTTTCAGCTATTGATATTTCTTTTCTACCAAATTCAGCTTGGGCAATGTCTTTTACTTTATAATCTTCCATGGCAAGCTTTATACAGCTAAGTATTTATTTATCAAGATATGATTAAACATTGGGAAATCTTATCTCTATCATTGCTCCTTCTTTATCAATACGATTAGATGCTACAATTTCACCATCGTGGAGTTCAACCAAGTTTTTTACAATATTTAAACCTAAGCCTGAATGTTCTCCAAATTTTTCAGGTCTATTACTGTAAAATCTTTTAAATATTCTTGACGTGTCTTTTTCTTTAAATCCTTGTCCCTCATCAATAATTTTGATTGATATTTGATTTTTCCCATTAACAGAAACATCAACAAAAACATTAGTACCATCTTTACTAAATGATATTGAATTATCTAATAAATTTGCAATGATTTGTTCAATTCTGTTTTCTATACCATTAATTAAATATTTATCTTTTCCGTCATTTTTATATTCAATTTTAATTCCTTTTTTCACTTGATGAATATTATTGTAATCATCAACAACAGATTGAATGATAGGTTCAATATTAATTTTTTTCATTTTTTCTTTACTTAAAGCAACTTCATCCTTTAACATTTGCGAATAATCAGTAATTAATCTTTCTATTCTTTGAACGTCATGACTAAGTATATTCAATAATCTATTTCTTTGTTCGCTATCATTTGTGTCTTGTAAAATTTCTGATGCACTTTTTAAAGATGCTAATGGATTTCTAATTTCATGAACTAAATCTGTAGAAAAATTTTCAGCATGTGCAACTCTATTTTGAAGCTCATTCGTCATGTCCTCTAAAGAATTCGATAAAAGTCCTAATTCGTCATTTCTTTTTTTTAAATTTTCAATACCTGGTTTAACTTGACTTTTTTCTTTGACACGAATTGTATATCCAACGAGATTTTGTATTGGTTTAATAAAATATCTGCTTAACACAAAAGAAAAAATTAATATTACAAATCCTACAGATATAGCTGTTCTTATTACAAATGCTTTTCTCTCATCTATAGCAGTCTTTATTTCATTAGCATTTTCTGTAATAGCTACATAACCAAGATTAATCTCATTCTTTGTAACATTCTTAATTGTTGTTACATTAAATTGATTAAAATCCTCTTGAGTAAATGTGTAAGGATCTCCTAAATTTTCAGAACTAGAATAATTTTTTAATATATCTTTGAATGAAAGAGGTTTTTTTTCATCAATTTTTATATTTTTTTCCTCAATAGTTTTTTCTATTTCCTCATTATCTAAACTTTCAAATTCAATTTTATCAAGTCTTGTAGAGAAAGATCTTGGATCAAGATCTAAAGTATCAGTGTCTCCAATAAGGTTAAGTTGATCATCAAAAAATATTACTCTATCTAAATTTTGAAAAATAAACCTCGTAGAAAATAAAAATCTTCTAATATCATCAGATTGGAATTTTACATCTAGCCTTAAAATATTATCAATAGTGTTGTTAATAATGTTTGTGTGATTTTGAGATTTTTTTTTTATTAAACTTGGCTGAATATTATTTAGATATATGAATGTAAATAGTCCAATAATTGTAAAAATTACAAAATTTATAAATAAAAATTTTTTTAATATAGAGAGAGTTTTTAAGTATTTACTAAACATTAGCTAACATTCCATCTATATCCACTACCATACCTAGTTTCAATAGCTGAAAAATCAGGATCTACTTTTTTAAATTTTTTTCTAATTCGTTTTACGTGACTATCAATAGTTCTATCCTCAATATCTGTATCCTCTCTGTAAGCTATATCCATAAGCTGAGCTCTTTCTTTAATTATACCAGGCCTCTTTGCTAATTCTTTAACAATTAAAAACTCAGTTGTCGTCAATTTATCAGGCAACTGTTTTCCATTCCATTCACACTCGAGTTGTGATGGATCTAATTTTAATCTTCCATGAGATATCAAGCTTTTATTTTCCTCTAGAATATTATTTGAATCTTTTTTTCTTAACTGCACTCTAATTCTTTCAATCAAGACTTTTATGGAAAAACCTCCTGATTTTTTTACAAAATCATCTGCGCCCAGCTTTAACCCTAACAACTCATCAATTTCATCATCTTTAGATGTTAAAAAAATTACTGGTAAAGAAGTTTTTTTTCGAAGTTTTTTTAGTAATTCTTCTCCATCCATCTTAGGCATCTTTATATCTATGACTGCTAAGTCAGGTGGCATTCTGGTTAAACCGATTAATGCACTTTCACCATCAATATATGTTTGAACTTTAAATCCCTCTTTTTCCAATGCGATACTCAAGCTTGTTAAAATATTTCTATCATCATCAATTAAAGCTATTGTTTGTTTTTGCATAAAGTAGTTTAAAAATACTAAATTGTCCTAATTTGGGCAATGTTATAAATTTAATGTAACATACCCCAATTATCTCCAACATTAATATCAACTGTTAAAGGAGTTGAAAAAGAATGATAATCACTCTGAGCTACACTGGTCATTTCTCTCTCAATTAATTTAATCATTACTTTTTCATCTTTTTTTGGAATTTCAAAAATTAATTCATCATGAATTTGCAAGAGCATTTTTGAATTAGAATTTTTTTCCACTGATAATTTCTTATCTAATCTTATCATAGCTAATCTCATTACTTCAGAAGCAGAACCTTGAATGGGAGCATTAATTGCAGCACGTTCTTGAAAATTTCTGACATTAAAGTTTTTGTCATTTATTCCATTAAAATGAGATCTTCGTCCAAAAATATTGTTAACATATCCACTTTTCCTACAAAATTTAATTGTATTATCCATGTAAACTTTAATTTCTGGAAACTTAGCAAAATATGAATTCAAAAATTCCTCTGCTTCATAGTTAGAAACATTTATTTGCTTAGCTAATCCATATTGCGAAATTCCATAAATAATTCCAAAATTAATAGCCTTAGCCTTTCGTCTGTGATCTTGATTAACTTTTTTGATATCAATATTAAATATTTGGCTAGCTGTTAAAGAGTGAATATCCTCTTTATTTTTAAAAGCTTTTTTCAGTTCTTTTACATCTGCCAGGTCTGCTAAAATTCTCATCTCAATTTGATTGTAATCCGCAGAAATTAATAGGTGCCCTTTTTTTGCGGTGAAAGCTTTTCTTATATCTTTTCCGTCTTCTGATTTAATTGGTATGTTTTGTAAGTTGGGATCACTAGATGCTAGTCTTCCAGTCGTTGTAGCAGCGAGCAAAAACGAAGTGTGAACTCTTTTTGTATTTGGGTTTAAATGTTCAGGTAAAGCATCTGAATAAGTATTTTTTAATTTTGAAACTTGTCTCCAGTCTAAAATTAATTTTGGAAATTCATGACCCTTAAAAGCTAAATCCTCTAAAACACTTGCACTTGTTGCAAAACTTCCTTTTTTAGTTTTCTTCAAACCAGCTATTTTCAAGTCATTATAAATTATTTCACCTAATTGCTTTGGAGATGCGATATTGAACTCTTTTTTAGAAATTTTAAATACCTCTTTTTCAAGTTTTTGGATTTTTTTTTCAAATTTAGATGAAAGAGATTTTAAAAACTTACTGTCAATTTCAACTCCTTCTATTTCCATAAATGCAAGAATTTTAATTAATGGCTTTTCAAAAATTTCATAGATTTTGATCATTTTCTCTGATTTTAAATTTTTGACAAATTTCTTGTATAATCTAAAAGTAACATCAGCATCTTCAGCTGCGTAATCTTTTGCTTTATCTAATTCTACTTCACTAAAATTAATTTCTTTCTTACCTGTGCCTACCATCTCTTTAAAAGAAATAGTTTTATGTCCCAAATGAATTTCTGATAAAGTATCCATATTATGTCTATTTTTTCCAGCATCTAAGACATAAGACATCAGCATTGTATCTTCCATTGATGAAAGTGTTATTCCACACTTATAAAATACGATAAAGTCAAATTTTATATTTTGACCTATTTTTTTAATACTAGGATCTTCTAATATTTTTTTTAATTTTTTAATTACTGCTTCTTTTTTAAGACACTTGGATGACTTATGACCAACTGGTATGTAACATGCTTTACCAATTTTAGAGCAAAGAGAAATACCTACTAAATCTGCTTGGTGAGGATCTAATGAAGTGGTTTCCGTATCTACAGCGACTTCACCAACTTCTTCTGCCGCCTCTATCCATTTATCAATTTCATCTAAGCTATTAATTAAATAATAATTTTTGTTATTTACCGTTTGTTGTTTTTCTAGATTTTGAGTTTCAATCTTATTACTTTCTAGTTCAGGTTCTCCATAAGCAGAAATTGCAGAACTTAACAACCTATTAAATTCCATTTCTCTTAAAAATTTATATAATTTATCTTTATCTATATTTTGCAATTTAAATTCACTTAACTCCCTATCAACAGGAGAGTTGTGATCTAGTGTTACAAGTTTTTTACTTATTAATGCTTTATCTTTGTTCTCAATTAATGTTTCTCTTCTTTTATTTTGCTTAATCTCATGAGCAGATTTTAGCAAGTTTTCTAAAGTGCCATATTTATTAATAAGCTCTGCAGCGGTCTTAATACCTATACCTGGAACACCAGGTACATTGTCACTACTGTCTCCTGCTAAAGATTGCACATCAATAACTTTTGAGGAATCTACTCCAAATTTTTTTACGACATCATCATCAGTTATAAATTTATTTTTCATAGGGTCAAAAATTCGAACCCCTTTTTTGTAAAGCTGCATTAAATCTTTATCCGATGAAACAATTGTAACCTTTGCACCCTTTTTAAGAATTTGATCAACATATGTAGCTATTAAATCATCTGCTTCATAATTAGGAAGATCCACAGATGGCAAATTAAATGCCAGGACTGATTTTCTTATATATTCAAATTGTGGAGCTAAATCGTCAGGCGCCTCAGATCTATTAGCTTTATAATCACTATAAATTTCATTTCTGAAAGTTTTTCTTGCTGAGTCGAATATTACTGCAAAATGTGTTGGTTTTTGCAAGTTTTGATTGGATTTTGAATCTTCTAATAATTTAAATAACATACTGCAAAAACCACTTACAGCACCTGTTGGAAGTCCATCGCTTTTTCTACTCAATGGAGGCAAAGCATAATAAGCTCTAAAAATATAACCAGAACCATCAATCAAATAAAAATGATCTGTTTTTTGAATTTTATTCATGAAGTATTATTAAATATTATAATGATAACATATTCTGTATATATAAAAATTTACTTTAAATTATTATAACAATTATAAGTAGATTATTTTTTATATTTTGAGTATTATTTAACAATGGAATTAACAAAAAATCTCACGCAAGCTAAACTATTTAAATCTCTGGTTGTTATTGTTCTTGGTTCAATAGCACTAACTATATCAGCAAAAATTAAAATTCCTTTCTATCCAGTTCCTATGACTATGCAAACATTTGTTGTATTATTTTTAGGAATAAGTTTAGGGCATAAAATTGCATTAGCTACAATTGGTCTATATCTAATTGAAGGAATAGCAGGGCTTCCTGTATTTTCAAATTCTCCTGAAAAAGGTGTTGGATTAGTTTACTTTACTGGACCAACTATGGGTTACTTAATTGGGTTTTTAACAGCTGGTTACTTAGCATCTAAAATAAAGATTGATGATAATTTTTTCATAGTTTTATTTAAATTAATTATCGCAACTTCAACAATCTATATTTTGGGTCTAATTTGGCTTGGAACACTGATTGGATGGGATAAGCCAATTTTTGCTTTAGGTGCAAAACCATTTTTATTAGCCGAGATTTTTAAAATTATGCTTTTAGCTGTTTTGACAAAGCAAATAATTAAAATTAAAAAATTTATCTAGGTGATCTTTTGGAAAGAATTCTTTGAAGAGTTCTTCTGTGCATTTTAAGTCTTCTGGCTGTTTCTGAAACATTCCTGTTACATAACTCAAAGACTCTATGTATATGTTCCCATTTTACTCTGTCTGCAGACATAGGATTTTCTGGAGGAGCTGCTTTTTTTGAAGGATCTGCTAATAACGCTTTTTCAACATCTTCTGCATCAGCAGGTTTAGCTAAATAATCTATAGCACCTTCTTTAATCGCAGCTACTGCAGTTGGAATATTTCCATAACCAGTTAACATTATAATCCTACTATCACTATTTGAAGACTGAATTTCTTTTACAACCTCAAGTCCATTACCATCTGCAAGCCTTAAGTCCACAACAGCAAAACCAGGTTTTTTAGTTTTTACAGATTCAACTCCCTTTTGTACACTCTCAGCTTGAAAAACCTCAAATCCTTTCTTTTCCATCGCTCTTGCTAAACGCTCACGGAAAGGATTATCGTCATCGACGATTAATAGTGACTTGTTCTCAAAATCGCTAAGATTCTGTAATTTTGCTTCTTCTTTCATATGCCTCATATGGGGTCTCTGCAAAATATTACAATATATGAATTTTACGCATTTCTGGCTTGAATTATTTGCTTTACATTAGTGCTGCTTACTTTTATATGCGAAAAATATTAAAGTTTTTGTAAAAAAGACTTTTTTTTTATTAAATTTTTTTTGGAGGCATTTAGAATGCAAAAATTTAAATCAGTTGAAGAATTAGTAAATCAACTGAAACCTGAAAAACCAGTATACTGTATAAGAAAAAATTCCATAAAATCTGCTGTTAAATTTTTCTTAAACAAATTTCCAGGTAAAGTTTTATATGCGGTTAAGACTAATCCACACCCTGAGATAATCAAAACAATCATAGAAAGTGGAATAGAACAATTTGATGTTGCATCAATTGAAGAAATTAAAAATATTAGAACTTTTAGTAATACAGCTAAATGCTCTTATATGCATACTGTAAAGAGCAGAGAAAGTATAAAAGAAGCATATTTTAATTATGGTGTAAAAACTTTTTCATTAGACACTAAAGATGAACTGATTAAAATAATTGAAAGTACAAATAATGCTGAAGATTTAGAATTATTTGTAAGAGTTGCTGTTTCCAATGAACATGCAGAAATTGATTTATCTAAAAAATTTGGTGCTTTAACATCAGAAGCAATAGGTTTGTTAAGACTTGTAAAACAGCATGCTAAAAAGATTGGTTTAAGTTTTCATGTTGGCTCACAATGTATGCATCCAATTTCTTATGCGAAAGGAATTAGTGAAATTGGGAATATAATTAAAAAAACCAAGATAATTCCAGACTATATTAATATAGGTGGAGGTTTCCCTACAATCTATCCTGACTTAATTCCACAATCCTTAATTAGTTATTTTAATGAAATAAATAAGAGTTTAGAAAATTTAAAACTTGAAAAACTTCCTGAAATTATTTGTGAGCCTGGTAGAGCTATAGTTGCAGAAAGTGGCTCAACAGTTGTAAGAGTTAATTTAAGAAAAAAACAAAAGCTTTATATTAATGATGGTACCTATGGTACTCTTTTTGATGCAGGTACACCTAACATTGTATTTCCATCTAGAATGATTAAAGAAAATTCTAACAAAATAATTTCAAAAAAATTAACTGCTTTTGATTTCTTTGGACCTACATGTGATAGCATGGATTATATGAAAGGTCCTTTTTTGCTTCCAAATAATATTAAAGAAAATGATTATATCGAACTTGGTCAACTTGGTGCATACGGATTGACATTTAGAACTCAATTTAATGGTTATTACTCAAATGAAATTTACGAAGTTGAAGACAATCCAATAATGACAATGTATGATAAAGACGTTAATAAAGCTAACATGGTAGCTTAATGTCGAGTCAAAAAAATCCAGGTCATAACAGTAAAAGAGATTTCTTAAAAAATCCTGTTGAACACATCGACATAACTTCTTTTGATAGTAGAAAAATTATTTCCTCAATGGAAAAAATGTCATTTGTTTCTAGAGAAACAGCTAATGCTGCTAATATTTATAACGAGATGCTTAAAGACAAAGATTGTACAATTTTCCTTACCTTAGCAGGCTCTACTTCGGCAGCTGGATGTATGAATATTTATAAGGATTTAGTTAAATATAATATGGTCGATGCAATTGTTGCAACAGGAGCCTCTATAGTAGATATGGATTTTTTTGAAGCTCTTGGTTTTAAACATTATCAAGGTTCACAATTTCAAGATGATACTGAACTGAGAGACAACTATATAGATAGAATTTACGATACCTACATAGATGAAGAAGAACTTCAAATGTGTGATAAAATTATATGTGAAATCGCTAATAACCTAGAGGCGAGAAGCTATACTTCAAGAGAGTTCATTTATGAAATGGGCAAATATCTAAAAAATAACTCAAAGAAAAGAGACTCTTTAATTGAAACCGCTTTTGACAATAATGTTCCTATTTTCTGCCCTGCTTTTACTGACTCGAGTGCAGGATTCGGATTAGTGATGCATCAAGAACAAAATCCAAAAAAACATATAACAATAGACTCGGTTAGAGAATTTAGAGAACTAACAGAAATTAAAATCAAATCTAAAGGTTCTGGATTATTTATGATTGGTGGTGGTGTGCCTAAAAACTTTATTCAAGATACTGTTATTTGCGCTGAACTATTAGGAAAAGATGTAGACATGCATAAATATGCTGTTCAAATTACTGTTGCTGATAGTAGAGACGGAGCATGTAGCAGCTCCACATTAAAAGAAGCAAGTTCATGGGGAAAAGTAAATATTACAAAAGAACAGATGGTGTTTGCAGAGGCAACTAGTGTTTTACCATTGATAGCAAGTGATGCTTATCATAAGGGTGAGTGGAAAAACAGAGAAAGAAAAAACTTTACAAAAATTTTTGAATAAAATTGAAATATCTATCAAATAAAAACGGGTTTTTAGGAATTGATAATAAATTTAGCTTTAAAGAAAAAGCTGTGATTGTTCCATTTGGATTAGAAAAAACTGTCAGTTATGGGGGAGGAACAAGAAATGGACCTAAAGAAATCATAAAAGCATCACATCAAGTTGAGCTATATGATGAAGAACTTAATTGTGAACCTTATAAAAAAATAGGTATTAAAACTTTAAAACCATTTAAAATTGATAAAAATATTAAAAAAGCACTTTATAAAATCTCAAATATTAATAAAGAAATTTTAGATAAAAAGCTTTTCCCAATGACTTTAGGTGGAGAGCATTCAATAACTCCTGGATGTATTGTTCCTTTTACTAAAAAATATAAAAACATATGTCTCTTACATTTTGATGCTCATGCAGATTTACGTCAAAGTTATAATGGAGAAAAATTTTCCCATGCCTCAGCAATTAGAAGGTGTCTAGATTATAAAAATGTTTCTTTAATTTCATTTGGGATAAGAAACATCTCAGAAAGTGAAATCCCATTTTTAAAAAAGAATTCTTCAAGAATAAATATTTTTTGGGCAAAAGATAAAAAAAAATGGAATTTATCTAAATTTAAAAAACTGATTAAAAACAAAACTGTTTATCTTACATTTGATGTAGACGGACTAGATTCAAGTATTATGCCTGCAACTGGTACACCTGAACCAGGAGGACTTTTGTGGGACGAAACATTAGATATAATAAGAATTGCAGCTAAAAACTCCAAAATTGTTGGTGCAGATATTAATGAACTATCTCCAATTAAAGGATTTAATTCTTATAATTTTCTTGTTGCAAAATTAGCTTATAAAATTTTGTCTTATAAATTCTTATATTAAACTTTAATTGGTTTAATAGTTTTCAGTAACATTCTGAATGGTATCAACATTATTATAGCAACTAAAATTTTTACCGCTAAATCTCCAAGAGATAAAGTAACCCAAGGCACCCCTGTTGCATAAAATGATATTGAGAAAAATAAAAATGTGTCGACTGTTGATCCAATCAAAGATGAAGTAAGTGGTGCAACAAACCACTCTTTTTTTCTTAATCGATCAAAAATTTGGATGTCCAACAATTGAGCAGTAATAAAGGCAACCCCTGATCCAATTGCAATTCTAACTGAGATTAAATCTGCAAAATCAGTTGAGAATAACAATGTAAATATAATTCCTATTAAAAACCCCAAATATACAATTTGCCTTGCTAATAATTTTCCATACGACCTATTTGCTAAATCTGTTATTAAAAAAGCTATTGGGTAACTAAAAGCTCCATAAGTTAAAATCTCATTTAATCCAAAATAGTTGATAGGGAACTGAACTAAATAATTAGAAGATAGCACAACAATGCCCATCATTATTGACAGGGTGATAAATAATTTGTTCATTAAGCTGATTTAGCTACAGGTTTCTTTTTAAAAGGGGATTTAATTAAAACTACTTTTTTTAACTTTTTTAATCTAGGAGATAAATTTTTATTTTTTACAGTTTTTAAAAATTCATCAAAACTACCTTTTTTGTCAACTGACCTCACACCTGAGTTACTTACAGTAAGTTTTAAACTTCTTCCAGTAAGCTCACTTGTAAATTTTACTTTCTTTAGGTTAGGTAAAAATCTTCTTTTAGTCTTGTTGTTAGCATGACTAACATTATGACCTTTCATTGGAATTTTACCGGTAAGTTCACATTTTTTTGACATAATAACAGTGCTTATATAAGGGGAGATATTGAAGGCGTCAAGTTTAATACATTTAAGAAACAGTTTTATTTCCCACAATTTCTGTGAAATTTTTGACACCATCTCTTATCAGTAATTCTTTTAGGTCTTTTTTAATCATCCCAGCAATATTGGGTCCTTGGAATACCATGCCAGTATAAAGTTGAACATAATCTGCTCCCAATAAAAACTTATCATAAGCTGATTTACCAGAATCAACGCCACCTACTCCAATTATTTTAATTTTACCTTTAATTAAATTGTAAAATTTACTTATTAAAAAATTGGATTTTTTTTCAATAGGTTTTCCAGATAAACCACCTTTTTGATGTCTCTGTATATTTTGAAGTGTTTCTCTAGAAGCTTCGGATGTATTTGAAATTATTATTGCACTTATATCATTTTCTAAAAGTATTTCTGAAATTAAGTCAATTTGATTTTCGTTAATGTCTGGTGAAATTTTTACAGCCACAGGAATTTCAGTTTTTAATTGTTTTTTTTTCTCTGAGATAGATGTTAATAAATCTTTTAATTTATTCTCATCATGAAAGTTTCTAAGATTTTCAGTATTTGGCGAAGAAATATTGATTGTAATATAATCTGCAACTTCAGAAAATTTTTCTAATCCAATTAGATAATCATTTAATCTGTCATTAGAATCTTTGTTTGGACCTACGTTTACACCTAGTACACCTAGTTTTTTATTAGATTTTATTCTGTTTAATATTGTATCTGATCCATGGTTGTTAAAACCTAACCTATTAATTAATGCTTGATCTTCTACCAATCTAAACACTCTTGGTTTTTCATTTCCATATTGTTTTAATGGTGTAACCGTACCTACTTCAACAAATCCAAAACCCAACTTAAATAAAGGATTGTATACCTCTGCATTCTTGTCAAAACCTGCTGCAATACCTATAGGATTATCAAGATTTTGATTAAATAATTTTGTTTTTAAAATAGGATCACTTTTGTTTTCATCAAATATATTTGAAACTAGATTGAGTTTGAGTGATTGAATTGCTAAAAAATGTGCTCTTTCAGGATCTATTTTAAATATTAAAGATCTTAAGTTTGAATACATTATTTCAATTTACTAATTATCAATTCTTTTGTTTCGTTAACACCAAAAAAACTTATAAAAAAACCCATTCTAGGTCCATTTTCATCTCCAAACACCACTTCATAAATTAACTTAAACCAATCTCTTAAGTTTTCAGCATACCCATTCTCTTTACCTGTTGAATATATTAAAGTTTGTATATCCTCAGGAGACATCTGATCATTACATTGTTCTAAAGTTTTAACTAAAGCTTGTAGAGCTAATTTTTCATTTTCAGATGGTTTTTTATATTTTTTTTGAGCCTTAATAACATCATTAAAATACTTGATTGCATAACCAACTAGTCCATCAAAAATTGGGAAGTTTTTTTCATGAATGTTAGATTTATATTTTTTAACAAACTTCCATAATAAATCTTTGTTATCAGCATTGCTTGTTTCAACTAAATTCAACAACATAGAAAAAGACATTATCATTTCTTCTTTTGGAATGTGTCCATTATGAACATGCCAAACAGGATTCATTACTAATTGTTGTTCAGTTTGTTTTTTTGATTTTTCAATATTATCAAGGTACTCATCTACAGCTTTTGGCACTATTTCTTTATAAAGTTTTTTTGCTCTTTTTGGATTTTGATACATATATAAAGATAAGCTTTCAGGTGAGGCATATTTTAACCACTGGTCGATAGTAATACCGTTTCCTTTTGATTTTGAAATTTTTTCACCCTTTTCATCAAGAAATAATTCATAAGCAAATCCAGATGGATTTTTTTTACCGATTAAATTTATAATTTTAGTTGATAAAATTGCACTCTCAATAAGGTCTTTTCCATACATTTCAAAATCTATATCTAGAGCGTACCATCTCATTGCCCAATCAACTTTCCATTGTAATTTACAATTTCCATCCAAAATACTTGATTCTATTTTTTTACCATTATTATCAAAAATTATTTTAAAATTTTTTTTATCAATTTCTATAACTGGAATTTCTAGTACATGACCTGTATCTGGACAAATAGGTAAAAAGGGGCAGTAAGTTTGTTGACGTTCTTTGCCTAAAGTTGGAAGTATAATGTTCATTATACCATCATAATTTTCTAAAATAATTTTTAAAGTTGGGTTAAAAAAACCACCTTTGTATAAAGATGTTGAGCTTTTAAAACTGTATTTAAAATTAAAACTATTTAAAAAATCTTTTAACATTTCATTATTATGTTCTCCAAAACTTGAAAATTTTTCAAATGGATCTGGAACTTGTGTTAATGGTTTATGTAGATTTTTATTTAATAATTCCTGATTAGGAATATTATCAGGAACTTTTCTTAGACCATCCATATCATCAGAAAAAGTAATTATCTCTGTTGGTAGATCTGTAAGATGCTTTAAAGCATTAACCATCATTGAGGTCCTTGCAACTTCACCAAATGTTCCAATATGAGGAAGGCCACTTGGACCATATCCTGTTTGAAGAGTAATTTTACCTTTTTTATCAATAAATGATTTTCTCTCACGAAGCATTTTTTTTGCTTCAACGAAAGGCCAAGCACTTGTTTTGTCTAAAATTTCTTTTTTAATCACGAATATATCTTTTATAAAAATCTTAAATTGGCGATTTTATTAATTCTTATAGAGTTGAAATTTATTTACCATAAAATAATGTTCTTTCAAAATGTCTAATTATAAAACTGTTTTTTTTACACTTGGAATTTTACAAATAATTTTAGGGATCTCAATGTTCATCCCTATAATTGCTCAATTTATTTATGCTGAAATAGATTCATCATTTTTTGGTGCATCTATTGTCACTATAATTTTTGGATCATTATTTTTTCTTTCAAATCTAGACCACGACAAAAAATTAAATTTGCAACAAGCATTTTTATTAACTGCTTTATCTTGGTTAAGTATTGCTATTTTTGGATCTTTACCATTTATATTTTCGACTATTGAACTTTCAATTACTGATGCTTTTTTTGAAAGTATGTCTGGCATTACAACAACTGGATCTACAATTATTTCTAACTTAGAGAATACACCAAAAGGTATTCTATTATGGAGAGCAATACTTCAATGGTTGGGGGGTATTGGTATAATTGTTATGGCAATTACCCTGATGCCTATAATGAATGTTGGTGGTATGCAATTATTTAAAATTTCTAGCAACGACTCATCCGAAAAAATTCTCCCTAAATCAAAAGAAATAGCTTTAAGACTTATTTATATTTATTCAGGCCTAACTGCTCTTTGTGCATTATCATATTGGATATTTGGAATGGGAAAATTTGATAGTTTAACTCATTCCATGACTACCATAGCTACAGGTGGATTTTCTAATTATAATCAATCTATCGGATATTTTGACAGTGTTCTTATAGAAATATCATCGATGATTTTTATAATTTTAGGAAGTATTCCATTTATTGCATATATTAAATTTATTAATGGTAATAAAAAAATATTTTTAAACGATATTCAGGTCAGAACATTTGTTAAAATAATAATTATAAGCATTATTATATTATCAATTTATTTATTATTTAATAATAACGGAAACTTTAGTTTAAGATCTATTTTTTTTAACACAATTTCAATATTGACTGGAACAGGTTATGTAAATGCTAAATTCG
Organism: uncultured Pelagibacteraceae bacterium; assembly: GCA_902566705.1. Classification (GTDB taxonomy): domain Bacteria; phylum Pseudomonadota; class Alphaproteobacteria; order Pelagibacterales; family Pelagibacteraceae; genus Pelagibacter. The sequence continues at coordinate 85,919 of CACFJT010000001.1, read as the reverse complement.
ATGGTTGGGGAAGTTTTCCTATAACAATATTTCTTGCATTAATGTTTATTGGGGGTTGTGCTGGATCAACTACTTGTGGAATTAAAATATTTAGAATTCAAATTCTATATTTATTTATATTAAATCAATTAAAAAAAATTATATATCCCAAGGGAATATTTGTAATTAAATACGATCAAGGATCTGTTGATGATAAATTTATTGCATCAATAATTTCATTTATTTATTTTTACTTTGTTATTTTTTTTATTTTAGCTGCATTATTATCATTAACTGGTCTTGATTTTATAACTGCTATCTCTGGAGCGGCAACATCGATATCAAATGTTGGTCCTGGTTTAGGTCCTATAATTGGACCTAATGGAGATTTTTCATCTTTGCCCGATATTTCTAAATGGATTTTAACTGTAGGTATGATTTTAGGTAGACTTGAGTTATTTGCAATATTAGTATTGTTCTTACCATCTTTTTGGAAAAATTAATTGTGACTGAAATAAAAAAACAAACATGGCTTGAATCCCTTACAGTTTATAAAGATATTCGAATGGTAAGAATTCTTTTATTAGGTGCAATAAGTGGATTTCCATGGGTATTAATTGCAAGTAGCTTAAGTCTTTGGCTTAAAGAAGAAGGTCTTAGTAGATCAACAATTGGATGGGCAGGTTTAATTTTTGGGGTATATGCTTTCAATTATTTGTGGGCTCCCATTATAGATAGAATTCAAATTCCAATAATAACAAAAAAATTAGGTCATAGAAGAGGATGGATAGTTTTGATGCAATTAATTATTTTGTTAAGTCTTGTTGTTTGGAGTGTGATTAATCCAACTGAAAATTTGGCTTTATTAATTACTGTAGGTTTAATTATTGCTATCGCGTCAGCAACCCAAGATATAACTGTGGATGCATTAAGAATTGAACAGATAAATGAAAATGAGGGAAAATCAATGGCTGCAGGCGCAGCCATGGCTGTTGTTGGTTGGTGGACAGGTTATAAATTAGGTGGAGTTGTTGCTTTATTTACGGCAGAATTTTTTGAAAACCTAGGGGTAGCTGACTACTGGCAAGCTACTTTTTTAATTTTAGGTATTTTAATAATTTTAATGAATATTGGTTTAATGTTTGTTCATGAACCTATAGAGACAAACAGAGGAGCAAAACAGAGAGAAACAGACAAATTAATTGAGGGAAAACTTGGATATAGCAATATTATTACAAACTTTATCGCTTATATTACAGGAACTATAGGTGGACCAATTATTAGTTTTTTTAGAAAAAATGGTTTTGCCATTGCAGCTGGAATTTTAGGATTTGTTTTCTTGTTTAAGATAGGTGAGGCATTTATGGGAAGAATGTCTATTGTTTTTTATAAAGAAATTGGTTTCTCCAAAGGTCAAATTGCAATTTATTCAAAAGGTCTTGGCTGGATAACAACAGTTGTATTTACTTTATTGGGTGGAGTAATGGCCATGAGAGCTGGAACAATTAAAACTATGTTCTTTGCTGGTGGGTTAATGGCTGTAACCAATCTTTTATTTGCAGTTTTAGCATGGACTGGAAAATCAGAAATTTTATTTGCAATTGCGGTTATAGCTGATGATATCACAGCAGCTTTTGCAACTGTAGCATTTGTTGCATTTATATCATTACTAGTTGATAGAACTTATACAGCCACACAATATGCATTGCTTGCTTCAATTGGTACTGCTGGTCGTACTACTTTAGCTTCATCCTCTGGAGCTCTAGTTGACTGGTTAAAAGGAGATTGGGGAACATTTTTTGTTTTAACAACTATAATGGTGATACCATCATTAATTTGTTTGTGGTTAATTAAAAACAAAATTAAAATTGGTGCAAAATAATTTTTATTTCATAGGTAATTTTTCGAATATTTACAAAAAACCTTCGAGACGATCTGAGGTAACTTCACAAATTATACATGGTGAAAAATTCAAAATTTTGGCGAAAAATAAAAATTGGATAAAAATTAAAACTTTATTTGATAATTATAATGGGTTTATAAAAAATTCAAAATATATAGAAAAATTTAGTCCTAACTATAAAATTAGTTCATTAAAAGCTAGGATATTTAAAAAACCTGGAATTGGAACTAGTAGTTGGCTTCCATTTGCATCTAAATTATATGTATTTGAGCAAAATAAGAATTACGTAAAAATTGAAAAAAATAAATGGATTAAAAAAGCTGATATTAAAAAAATAAACCATAAAGAAAATAATTTTACAAAAATATTTAAAAAATATCTCAATGTAAAATATGTTTGGGGTGGAAAAACATTTCAAGGTATTGATTGTTCAGCCTTATTGCAAATATTTTATTTTTATAACAATTCTTTTTATCCAAGAGATACAAAAGATCAGATCAAATATACAAAAAAGAATTCAAAGAAAAGATTATTTAAAAAAGGAGATATTATTTTTTGGAAAGGTCATGTTGCTATGTGTTTAAATTCTAAAAAACTAATTCATGCTTATGGTCCAGAAAGAAAAGTAATTATTATGCCAATTATAGAAACAATTAATAGAATTGAAAAAAATGCCAAGCTAAAGGTAAAAAAAGTATCTAAAATAAAATATTAATTTCTTCCAAAGTCAGGTTTATCAATATCTTGTTTCAATTTGATGATTTTTGACCTTACTTTTTTAGTCTGAATAAGTTTCTTTACGATAGACTTATTATTTTTTGAATTAATATCTTTTTTAAATTGATTTAAATTTTTAATAAACAAATCAATCGCTTTTGAAATATTATTTTTATTGTTAAAAAAAATATCTCTCCACATGATTTCATTTGATGCTGCAATCCTAGAAAAATCTCGTAATCCACCAGCGCTATATTTGATTAATTCATAATTTTGTTTTTTCTCAAAATCTTGTGCAGATTTCACCAGATTATATGCAATTAAGTGTGGTAAATGACTAGTAATAGAAAAAATTTTGTCATGTTTTTCAGCGCTCATAACAACTACTTTTGCTCCAATTTTTTTCCAAAACTTAGTTAGAATATTTATATTTTTTTTTTTAATATTTTTTTCTTTAATTATTATGCACCATCTATCAGTAAACATATTTTCTTTACCATGCTCTGGTCCACTGACCTCTGATCCAGCTATTGGGTGACTTTGAATCCAATGAATACCTTTCTTTAAAAATTTATTTATAATTTTAGAAGTTTCAATTTTCGAAGAGCCAATATCTGTAATCAATGTTTTCGATGTTATAAATTTATTAATTTTTAAAATAATATTTTTGTATTCACTCATTGGTGTACAAAAGATGATGAAATCAGAATTACATGCACCTTCTTTTAATGATTTAACAATTGTTCCAGGTAATTTTAATCTTTTTATCTTAGCAATATTTGATTTTGATTTTTCATAAATAAATATTTTTTTTGCCATTTTTTTTTTGCTAATACGCCTTAATAAAGATGAGCCTAATAATCCACAGCCAATAATTAAAATATTTTTCATTTTTTCAATACTTGCTTAATAACACTCATAAATTTTAAGTTTTCTTTTTTAGATCCAATAGTTAACCTTAATTTATTCTTTATATGATAACCATCTTCTGTTGATCTTAAAATTATTCCCTTATTTTTAAGTTTTTCATACAGAAATTTTGCTGAATATTTGCATTTTTCAAAATTAAGTAACAAAAAATTTGCTGAAACTGAATTTGAAAAAATATTATATGTCTCAAGAAATTTCTTAATTTTTTCAGAATATAATAAATTATGTCTAATCGATTTATTTATGAAAGTTTTATCCTTCAGTGACTCGGTGGCAGCTAATTGAGCAATACCATTTACATTAAATGGTGGTTTTATGATATTCAGCGCATCAACTATTTTTTTTGATCCATATCCCCAACCTACTCTCAGAGAAGCTAATCCAAACATTTTTGAAAAAGTTCTTAGGATGAAAACATTGTCTTTATTTTTAAACAAATCTAACCCAGATGAATAATCTTTGTTTTTCATATATTCTGCATAGGCATCATCTATAACTAGTAAAATTTTTTTATTTAATTTTTTTCTTAATTCTAAAACTTCTTTTTTAGTTAAGTAAGTTCCTGTAGGATTGTTTGGGTTAGCTATAAACACAATTTTAGTTTTTTTTGTAATTTTTTTTAAAATTCCATTTACTGAAACTTTAAAATTAATTTCTTTTGCAAATACAACTTTTGCACCTACAATTTTTGAATAAATTCTGTACATTAAAAAACTGTACTCTGGTACCACAACCTCATCTTTTGGGTTTAAAAACAACTGACAGAGCATTTGAATAACTTCATCTGAACCAGCTCCGCAAATAATTTTCTCAGAATTACATTTATAAGCTTTAGATATTGCTTTTCTTAAATTTTGAGATTTTCCATCTGGATATTTATCTAAATTCAGATTTTTATTTGATATTATTTTCTTTGCTTTAGGGCTCATACCTAAAGCAGACTCATTTGCGGAAAGCTTAATTACGTTCTTAAGTTTCTTAACTTTTGATTTACCAGGCTTATAAGACTCAATTTTAAATTTTTTGAAATTTGGAGTTATCATTTTTTTTTAATTTATGTGCTCTTTATAGATAAAATTACAAAATTTTATAGAGAATAAGAGGATTTTTTAAAAAATTGACATAATAAATAAGTTCTAGTAAAAAAATTATGCGCTGATTTAACTGAATTGCGAGCGCTTAAAAAAAACCGCTAAAATAGTTTTTTTTCTCACAATTCGAAGCAGTCAAAAACTATGAATACTGAGAAATACATAAAAACTTTAATTGTAAAGAAACCCCTAAAGTTAGACTGTGGAAAGACCATAAAAGATTTTCCGATAGCCTATGAAACTTACGGTTCACTTAATTCAAAAAAAGATAATGCAATATTAGTTTTTCATGCTCTAACAGGAGATCAATTTGTAACCGGAATAAACCCTGTAACTAACAAAGAGGGTTGGTGGAGTTATGCAGTAGGTCCTGATAAAGCTATCGATACAAATAAATATTTTGTTATTTGCTCTAACGTAATTGGTGGATGTATGGGGTCGTACGGACCAAGTCATAAAGATCCTGATCAAAAAATTTTTGGAACAAATTTTCCCGTTATTACTATTAATGATATGGTGAATGCTCAATATAATTTACTTGATCATTTTGGTATTGAAAAACTGTTTTCTATAACTGGTGGTTCAATGGGAGGTATGCAAGTCCTTCAGTTTATTAGTAACTTTCCTGATAAATCTAAAACAGTGATACCGATAGCAACCGCATCTAGTCATTCAGCTCAAAATATTGCTTTTAACGAGCTAGGTAGACAAGCTATTACAGCTGATAGTAACTGGAAAGATGGGAATTATACATCGAAAGATACTAATCCTGGAAAAGGATTGGCAGTAGCTAGAATGGCAGCTCATATTACTTACTTATCTAAAAAAGGTTTGCAGGAAAAATTTGGAAGAAAATTGCAAGAGAGAGAAGATCTTAAATTTGGATTTGACGCTGATTTTCAAATAGAAAGTTATTTAAGATATCAGGGCTCAGTTTTTGTAGATAGATTTGATGCAAATAGTTATCTTTATATTACTAGAGCTATGGATTATTTTGATTTAGGAAAACAATTTAACGGTAATCTTTCAGAAGCATTTAAAAATACAAACGCGAAATTTTTTATAATTTCATTTACTTCAGATTGGCTTTATCCAACCCAAGAAAACAAAGATATTGTGATTGCTTTAAACTCAATAGGAGCTGATGTTGGATTTGTAGAAGTTGAGTCGGATAAAGGTCATGACTCCTTTTTACTAGACGTTCCTGATTTCTTAAGTGCACTTAAAAACTTTTTAGATAAATCTTACGAAGAAAATTAATTATGAAAAATGAATTTCAGGTAATAGCAGATTTAATTGAAAAAGATAAGAAAGTCTTAGATGTAGGTTGTGCTGATGGAACTTTGATGAAATTTTTAAAGGATAATAAAAACATAAATATAAGAGGATTAGAAATTTCAAAAGAAAGAGTGCAAGAATGTATTGCAAAAGGTTTAACTGTAATTGAAGGAAATGCTGAAAAAGATTTAAAACAATTTCCAGACAAATCATTTGATTATGTTATTTTAAGTCAAACCCTTCAAGCTTTTCTTAATCCTGAATTAGTTTTAGATGAACTTTTAAGAGTTGGAAAAAAAGCAATAGTTACGATTCCTAATTTTGGATACTGGAAAGTAAGATTTCATTTATTATTTAAAGGTACAATGCCAATTACAAAAACATTACCAGATGAATGGTATAACACACCAAATTTACATATGTGTACAATCAAAGACTTTTTTCACTTTGTAAAATCAAAAGATATTAAAATTTTTAAATCACTCGCTTTAAATAATCTTAATTCATCAATAATAAATCAGAGTAATTTAGGAGTTAAGAATTTGTTTGCAGATCTAGGTATATTTTTGATAGAAAAATAAAATGCGTATTGAAATTATACCTTGTCTTCAGGATAACTATAGCTATTTAATAATAGACGAAAGTAACAATTCTGCGTGTATTGTAGATCCCAGTGAGGCTGAGCCAATAATAAATTTCCTAAAGAATAAAAATATAAAATTAAAATACATTCTTAATACTCATCATCACTATGATCACATTGGAGGAAATCAAGAATTAAAAAAAAAATATGGATCAGTTGTTGTAGGTTTTAAAGGGGATTCAAAAAGAATACCTGGAATAGACATATTATTAGAAGACAATCAAATATGGAAAGCCGAAAACTTTGAAGCTAAAATTATGCATATACCTGGACATACTTCAGGCCATATTTGTTTTAATTTTTTTAAAGAAAAAATAGTTTTTACTGGAGATACACTTTTCTCACTTGGTTGTGGAAGAATATTCGAAGGTTCTTATGAGGAAATGTTTGAATCTTTAAACAAAATTAAATTATTACCAGAAGATACAAAAATTTATTGTGGTCATGAATACACTCTTAACAATGCAAAATTTTGTAAAAAATACGATTCTGAAAATAAAGATTTACAAAAAAAAATAGAAAAAATAGAAAAATTAAGAGAAAATGGAATTCCTACGATACCCTCAACTTTAAAAGAGGAATTGGAGTGTAATATATTTTTAAGAGCAAAAGATGTTAAAACCTTTTCAAAATTAAGAGATTTTAAGGATAATTTCTAATTAATTCGGCTTGACTAAAGGCTGGCTACAACTATATTGCTGTAACTTTAAATTAAATCATACTATGTCATACGCAGTAATAAAAACAGGTGGAAAACAGTATAAAGTAAAGTCTGGAGAAATTCTAAAGATTGAAAAACTACCAGACTCTAAACCTGATACTAAAATAGAGTTTAATGAAATTTTGGCATACGGTGATGACAAATCAATTGAAATTGGAACTCCAAATGTTGAGGGTGCAAAAGTAGAGGCTGATTTAATTAAAAATAGTAAAAATAGAACTATTTTAATTTTTAAAAAAAGAAGAAGACAAAATTCAAGAAGAAAAAATGGGCATAGGCAACAATATTCTATGATAAGAATTAACAAAATTTTTTCAAAAGATGGTAAAGTGTTATCAGAAGCTGAAAAAATTTCTAAAACTTCAAAAAAAGAAGAAGTTAAGGAAGCAGTAAGCAAATAGTTATTAGGTAAATTATGGCAACAAAAAAAGCAGGTGGATCATCACGAAACGGACGAGATAGTGCAGGTAGAAGACTTGGTGTAAAAAAGTATGGTGGTGAAACAGTAATTCCTGGAAACATAATTGTTAGACAAAGAGGAACTAAGATTTTTCCAGGTGAAAATGTTGGTATGGGTAAAGATCATTCAATATTTTCAGTTGTTAAAGGGAAAGTTGTTTTCAAAAAATCTAAATCAGATAGAACTTTCGTTTCTGTAAAGCCCAATTAATAGTACAACCAATTAAAATAGATGTTGTATTATGAAATTTCTCGATCAAGTTAAAATTTATATCAAAGCTGGAAATGGTGGAGACGGATCTCCTAGTTTTAGAAGAGAGAAATATGTTGAGTTTGGAGGACCAGATGGTGGGGACGGTGGAAAAGGTGGATCAATTATTTTGAAGTCAGAGGAAAATTTAAATACCCTTATTGATTATCGATATCAACAACACCACAAAGCCGAACGTGGAGAAAATGGTTCTGGTCAAAACCGAACTGGAAAAGGTGGTGAAGATTTAATTTTAAAAGTTCCTCTAGGTACACAGGTATTTGAAGAAGATAACAAAACTCTTCTTTTTGATTTTAATAAAAAAGGTGAAGAATATGTTGCAGCTGCTGGTGGAAAAGGAGGTTTGGGAAACACAAGATTTAAAAGTTCTACAAATAGAGCTCCAAGAAAATTTACTAAAGGCACTATCGGAGAAGAATTTACAATATGGCTTCAATTAAAAACAATTGCTGATATCGGTATTATTGGATTGCCAAATGCTGGAAAATCAAGTTTGTTAGCAGCATTAACAAACGCAAGTCCAAAAATTGCAAATTACAAATTTACAACTATTAATCCAAACCTTGGCGTGGCTTCCTACGATGATAAAGAAATTACCATTGCAGATATTCCAGGATTAGTTGAAGGTGCTCACGAAGGTATAGGTTTAGGGATACAATTTTTAAAACATATAGAGAGATGTAAGTCTTTACTGCACTTAATTGATGTCACCAACTTAGATCTGAATGAGTCTTATAATCAGGTGAAAAATGAATTAAAAAGCTACAGTGCAAAGTTATTAGAAAAAAAAGAACTAATTGTGCTTAATAAAGTTGATTTGATTGATGAAGAAACAGTAAATGAAGTTATAGATCATTTTTCAAAGGGTAAAAATTGTGAGATTATGACAATGACAACTCTGGAAAAAAAATCTGTATCAAAAATTAAAGCAAAGCTTTTGTCTTATGTATCTTAAAAACTCTAAAATAATTGTTATCAAAATTGGATCATCTCTCCTGGTTGATCAAAATAAAAAAATTAGGAAACAATGGTTATCTAGTTTTGCAAAAGATATTAAAAAATTAAGAAATAAAAATCAAAAAGTAGTTATTGTTAGCTCTGGTGCTATTGCTTTGGGTTGCAAGAAAATGAATTATAACAAAAAAAATATCAAATTAGATAAGAGTCAAGCAATTGCTTCTATTGGTCAAATAGAGTTGATGAATTTATTTTCACAAACTTTCGAAAAATATAAATTAAATATTTCTCAGATTTTGCTTACATTAGAAGATACTGAGGAAAGAAGAAGATCTCTCAATGCAAAACGAACTTTTGATAATCTTTTTGAACTTGGTTTTATTCCTGTAGTCAATGAAAATGATACTATTGCAACGAGTGAAATAAAATATGGAGATAATGATAGATTAGCATCTAGGGTTGCGCAAATTACAAACGCAGATACCTTAATTTTATTATCTGACGTTGATGGTTTATATACAAAAAATCCTAAAATTTTTAAGGATGCTAAACTAATAAAGAAAATTGATGACCTAAAAAAAGATCTAAAAAAAATTTATATTAAAGGCGTAAATGAATATGGAAGTGGTGGTATGCATACAAAAATTGAAGCAGCAAAAATATGTCAGCTTGCTGGTACTAGTATGGTTATTGCAAACGGACTCTATTCAAATCCTATCTCAAAAATAATTGAAAAAAATAACTGCACCTGGTTTAGTCCAAAAATTTCAAAGTTAGATGCTAGAAAAAAATGGATAATAAGTTCTGTAGCACCTAAAGGAGCTTTAATAATTGATGATGGTGCTAAAAAAGCATTAAAATCTGGAAAAAGTTTGTTAGCAGCAGGAATTAAAAAAGTTTCGGGAAGATTTGACAAAGGTGATCATATTAAAGTATTGGATAAAAAAAATAATGAATGTGCTAGAGGGTTAAGTTCCTTTACTTCTGATGAGGTGACTAAAATTATGGGTCATCACTCTAATGAAATTGAAAAATTATTAGGCTATGTTGCAAAATCAGAAGTTATTCATAAAGATGATATGGTGGAAATTTAAATGATTAAATATATGAATTTAATTGGAATAAAAGCTCGAAAAGCTAGTGAGTATAGAGTTACAACTGAAGTAAAAAATAAAGTCTTAATTGATTACGCTAAATTAATTAAGAATGAAAAAAAATTTATTATAAATCAAAATTCAAAAGATATTAATTACGCAAAAAAAAAAGGGTTAAAAGAAAACTTAATCAAAAGACTTCATTTAAATGAAAATAAATTAGATGAAATTATAAATTCAATTTTAAAAATAGCTAAATTAAGAGATCCTATAGATAGCACTTTAGAAAAATGGAAAAGACCGAATGGTTTGAATATTAAAAGAGTTTCAATACCAATTGGAGTTATTGGGGTTATTTATGAAAGTAGACCAAATGTAACTTCAGATGTTGCTAGTCTTTGCTTTAAATCTGGAAATGTAGTGATTTTGAAAGGAGGCTCTGAGGCCATAAATTCAAATAAAGCTTTAGCTAAGCTGTTTAGAAAAGCACTTAAAAAAAATAAAGTTAATGAAAACTTTATACAATTTATTAATTCAAAGCAAAGGAGGCTTGTGGATATTATGCTCTCTAAGATGAAAAAACATATCGATGTCATCATACCTCGTGGTGGAAAAAATTTAGTCAAAAAAGTTTTAGAATTATCCAAAGTACCTATAATTGGGCACTTAGAGGGGCTTTGTCATACTTATATAGATAAAGATGCAGAATTAAAAATGGCTAAAAAAATTGTATATAACGCTAAATTAAGAAATACAAGTATTTGTGGTGCGACTGAAACTATTCTTATTCATAAAAATATAGTCAAAAAATTTAGTAATCCTATTTTGCAGGTACTTGAAAATAATGGTTGTAAAATAATTGGCGATAAGATTTTTAAAAGTTATTACAATGGTCAAGTATATCCTTCAAAAGAAAAAGATTGGTCAACTGAATATTTGGCATCAATTGTATCTGTTAAAGTTGTTAAAAATTCTGAAGAGGCAATTAAGCATATTAATAAATATGGCACTATGCATACTGACTCCATAATTACAAAAAATAAAAAAACAGCAAAATTCTTCTTAAAAAATGTTAAAAGCTCAATTGCAATGCATAATACTTCAACTCAATTTGCTGATGGCGGCGAATTTGGATTCGGTGGAGAAGTTGGAATTTCTACTAATACACTACCACCAAGAGGTCCTGTAGGTTTAAATCAATTGGTTTCATATAAATATGAAATCACTAGTAATGGTAAAATAAGAAATTAAGTTGAATAACACAAAAATAAAAATTGGTGTATTAGGTGGGTCATTTGATCCTGCTCATAAAGGTCATTTGGCAATTTCTAAGGAAGCAAAAAAAAGATTCAAACTCAAAAAAGTTATTTGGGCAATTACAAAAAAAAATCCATTTAAAATAGAAAGCAAGACATCTGTTACTGACAGAATTAAATATTGTAAAAAAATTATAAGTACAAATTCATTTATTAAAGTTAAATTTTATGAGAAAATTATTAAATCAAATAAAACTATTAATCTAATCAATCATTTAAAAAAAGATAAAAGCATTGAAATTTATTTTTTAATGGGTGCCGATAACCTTATTAATTTTCATAAATGGTATAAATCTAAAATAATTTCACAAAAATGTAATATTCTAGTTTTTGATAGACACGGATATAAAAAAAATTCTTTAAAATCAAAGACATTTAAGCGACTTAGTAAGGCCAATCTAGAGTTTATTGAGTTTAATAAAGTCAACATTTCATCTTCTCAATTAAGAAAAATTTGATAATCTAAAATCAATTAATGGACAAAATTTCAGACTTAAAAGAAATTGTAATCAACACATTAGATCTAAATAAAGCTCAAGACATTGTAACTATTGATCTTAAAGACAAAAGTTCTATGGCTGATTACATGATCATAGCAAGTGGAACTTCATCTAGACATATCCAATCTTTATCAGAACAAGTTTTAGAAAAACTTAAAAATAACGGTGTAAAAGACTCAAAAATTGAGGGTAAAGAAAGTGGAGAATGGAAACTTGTTGATGGGATTGATTTGATTGTTCATATTTTTCACCCAGAAAAAAGGAAGTTTTATGAATTAGAGAAAATTTGGTCAGAGCTAATTCCAAAAGAAAAAGTGATGATATGAAAAAAATTAAATTTTTATTATTAATTTTTTTCTCTATTTTTTACTTAAGTAAAACAGTTATTTCAGCTGAAATTGATATTTATAAAAAAATTGATCTTTTCGGTGAGGTTCTTGAAAAAATTAATAAAGAATATGTTGATGAGTTCAATCAATCTGAAAGTATGGACTCTGCTATCAATGGACTTTTACAATCTTTAGATCCTTATTCGTCCTACATGTCCCCTAAAATTTTTGATGAAATGCAAACAGAAACTAGTGGTGAGTTTGGTGGACTAGGAATTGAGGTTAGCATGGAGGCTGGTGTGGTAAAAGTAATTTCACCAATAGATGATACACCTGCATCCAGAGCTGGATTAAAAGCTGGTGATTACATAGTAAAAATAAATGATGTTCAAGTTCAAGGAAAATCATTAAGTGAAGCTGTTGATTTAATGAGAGGACCTGTAGGTTCTGGAATAGAGTTAACAGTAAGACGAAGAGGTGAAAAAAAAGCGTTAACATTTAATATCATCAGAGAAGTTATTCAGGTTCAATCTGTAAAATCTGAAATTATAGATGAAAATATTGGATACATTAGGCTTACTTCATTTAACGATAACAGCAGTGATCAAATAGAAAAACAAATTAAAAAACTTAAAAAAGATAAAAACTTAAATTCATTTATTTTAGATTTAAGAAATAATCCTGGAGGTCTTTTATCTCAAGCAATAAAGATATCGGATTTTTTTCTGGAAAATGGAGAGATAGTTTCAACAAAAAGCAGAAAAAAATCTGAAAATAGAAAATGGTTTGCAAAGAAAGGAGATATTACTGACGGAAAAACATTATTGGTTTTAATTAACTATGGTTCAGCATCTGCATCTGAAATTGTTGCTGGGGCTTTAAAGGATCACAAGAGAGCAATCATCGTTGGTGAAAATAGTTTTGGTAAAGGTTCTGTCCAATCAATTATTCCTTTAAAAAATCGTGGAGCTATCAGGTTAACTGTTGCAAAATACTATCTTCCTTCTGGAAAATCTATTTCTGAAGTAGGTGTTAGACCAGATATTGAAGTAAATGAAGAAGGTGATGATTTTAGAATAAAAACTGATACCGATAATCAATTAAACTACGCTATTAAGTTACTTAACGGATAATATGAATAAAAATTTTAAAGATTTACCACTTAGAAGTGGGGTCGGAATTGTGTTATTGAATAAACAAAATAAAGTATTCGTAGCAAAAAGAATAGATAATCCTAAAAATTTTTGGCAAATGCCTCAGGGTGGTGTTGATGAGGGGGAGGATAATTTAAAAGCTGCATTTAGAGAACTAGAGGAAGAAACAAGTATCAAAAGTGTAGAACTTATAAAAGAATTAGATGGTACATTAACCTATGATTTACCTGATAGATTACTAGGTATCATTTGGAAAGGTAAGTACAAAGGTCAAAAGCAAAAATGGTTTTTAATGAGATTTATTGGAAAAGATAATGAAATAAATATTAATACATCTAATCCAGAATTTTTAGATTGGAAGTGGATTGACTTAGATTTAATTACTGATGTTGTGGTTGATTTTAAGCATCATGTTTACAAAGAGCTTAAAGAAAAAGTAAAAAAATTAATTTAGAGTTTTTAAAACTTCAACTTTCTGATCTGCTAAAAATTTAGATTGATCATTAATATCGGTTTTATTAGCCTCTTCTTCTGCCACTTTAAGTAAATCTTGTTGCTTTGATTTATCCATATTAGCAAGATTAAAAATTGTACTTGTTAAAATAGATAGATTGTTATTTTTGAACTCAACAATACCATCTTCAACATAGTAATTTTCATCACCGGATTTTGATAAAATCTTAATTATCCCAGGTTTCAAAAAGGAAATAATAGAAATATGATCCTTCAATATTCCCATCTCTCCTTCAAAAGCAGGGACCACAACTTCTGAAACATCATCTTTTACTAAAAAAGATTTTTCAGGATTTACTATTTCAACTTTAAACTCTTCACTCATTAAGCAGCAGCTTCTTGTTCCATTTTCTTAGCTTTTTCTATAGCTTCATCAATTGTTCCAACCATATAAAAAGCAGCTTCAGGTAAGTGATCATACTCACCTTTACAGATTGCATCAAAACCTTTGATAGTAGAGTCAAGATCAACAAGTTTTCCTGGAGAACCAGTAAATACTTCTGCAACGAAGAATGGTTGAGATAAAAATCTCTGGATTTTTCTAGCTCTTGCTACAACTAGTTTATCTTCTTCAGATAACTCGTCCATACCAAGAATAGCTATAATATCTTGTAATGATTTATACGATTGTAGTATTCTTTGAACATCTCTTGCTACTCTATAATGCTCATCTCCAACAATTCTTGGATCCAAAATTCTTGATGTAGAATCAAGTGGATCTACTGCAGGATAAATACCAATTTCTGCAATTTGTCTTGAAAGTACAGTCGTTGCATCCAAGTGAGCAAACGAAGTGGCTGGAGCAGGGTCTGTTAAATCATCAGCAGGTACATAAATTGCTTGCACAGATGTAATTGACCCTTTATTTGTAGTCGTAATTCTTTCTTGCAGGTTTCCCATGTCAGTAGCTAAGGTCGGTTGATATCCAACAGCAGATGGAATTCTTCCTAACAAAGCTGAAACCTCTGATCCTGCCTGAGTAAACCTAAAAATATTATCTACAAAGAAAAGTACGTCCTGACCTTCTTGATCTCTAAAGTATTCAGCAACAGTTAACCCTGTAAGTGCAACTCTTGCTCTCGCTCCAGGAGGTTCATTCATCTGTCCATAAACTAAAGCAGCTTTTGAGCCAGTTCCTTCTTTTTTAATTACCCCAGACTCAATCATTTCATGATAAAGATCATTTCCTTCTCTAGTTCTTTCTCCAACTCCTGCGAAAACTGAAAAACCACCATGAGCTTTTGCAACGTTATTAATTAATTCCATAATTAAAACTGTTTTTCCTACTCCCGCTCCACCAAATAATCCAATCTTTCCACCTTTTGCATAAGGTGCAAGCAAATCAATTACTTTAATACCTGTTACAAGTATTTCAGTTTCCGTTGATTGGTCATTAAATTCAGGTGCAGCTCTATGAATTGGCCAACTCTCTTTAGTCTTAACCTCACCTCTTTCGTCAATAGGTTCACCAATTACATTTATAATCCTTCCAAGTGTTTCAGGTCCAACTGGAACTTGAATAGGAGCATTGGTATTAATAACTTCATCACCTCTTTTTAGTCCTTCAGTAGCATCCATAGCAATTGTTCTAACAGTAGTTTCACCTAAGTGTTGTGCTACCTCTAAAACTAGTCTGTTATCACCGTTTTTACATTCCAATGCTGTTAAAATTTCTGGTAGTTCACCATCAAATTTAACGTCTACTACCGCTCCAATAACTTGTGTGATTATTCCTTTGCTCATAATTATAAACTTTCTGCTCCTGATATGATTTCTATTAGTTCTTTTGTAATTGCTGCCTGACGACTTCTATTATATTCGATAGTAAGTTTGTCAACCATTTCACCTGCGTTTCGGGTTGCATTATCCATTGCACTCATTCTAGACCCTTGCTCGCTAGCTGAATTCTCTAACATTGCTTTAAATATTTGCGTAGAAATATTCATTGGCAATAAATTACTTAAAATTTCATCTTCATCTGGTTCAAATTCGTAACTTTCTTCTGAACTAGTTTCTTCTTCCTCGTTATTTAAAGGGATAATTTGCTGTGCTTGAGGAATTTGAGTGATTACATTTTTAAATTGGTTATAAAAAATTGTACAAACGTCAAATTCGCCCGCTTCGAATTTTTCAATTACCATTTTTCCAACTTTATCAGCATCGAAATAATTTGCATTTTTAGACTCTTTGAAAGAAATATTTTCAATTATTTTGTCACCATAAACTCTTTTTAATTGATCATTTCCCTTTGAGCCTACTGTAATAATTTTAAGTTCCTTACCTTCATCTAAAATCTTTACAAAATAACTTTTAGCTTTTTTAATAATATTAGAATTAAATCCACCGCATAAACCTCTATCAGAAGTCATCACCACACAAAGATGAGTTTTTTCGTTACCAGTACCTGACAATAACTTTGGTGCATTTTCTTTATCAGATATACCATTTGATAAATTTAAAATAACATTATTCATTTTTTCAGAATAAGGTCTTCCCTTCTCAGCGCTTTCTTGAGCTCTTCTTAATTTAGCTGCTGCAACCATTTTCATAGCTTTAGTAATTTTTTGTGTAGACTTTACACTAGCTATTCTTTTTTTTAGATCATCTAAACTTGCCATAAATTATTAAGATTTAAAATTTCCCTTTAATTGAGTGATTACCTCAACAAGTATCTTTTCTTTATCTTCCTCAAGTTTTCCTGAACTTAAAATTGACTCTATAATTTCAGGCTTATCTGATTTACATTTTTCAATAATCTTGCTCTCAAATTCAGCAACGTCTTTTAAATCTATATCATCCAGATAACCTTTTACTCCGCAAAATACTGAAATAACTTGTTCTGCAACAGTCATTGGTGAATATTGTTTTTGTTTTAAAAGTTCAGTCAATTTAGAGCCTCTATTCAAAAGTTGCTGCGTAGATGCATCTAAATCAGATCCAAATTGAGCAAAAGCTGCCATTTCTCTGTATTGTGCTAGCTCAAGTTTCATTGAACCAGAAACTTTTTTCATCGCTTTAGTTTGAGCTGATGAACCAACCCTAGATACTGATAAACCTACGTTAATTGCAGGTCTTATACCTTGGTTAAATAGCTCTGTCTCAAGGAAAATTTGTCCATCTGTAATTGAAATAACGTTAGTTGGAATAAACGCGGATACGTCTCCACCTTGTGTTTCAATAATTGGCAGTGCAGTAAGTGACCCACCACCATGTTCATCGCTTAATTTTGCTGCTCTTTCAAGCAATCTACTATGAAGATAAAATACATCTCCAGGATAAGCCTCACGTCCCGGGGGTCTTCTTAATAGCAATGACATTTGTCTATAAGCAACTGCTTGTTTAGACAAATCATCATAAATTATTAACGCATGCATTCCATTATCTCTAAAATACTCACCCATAGCACAACCTGTATATGGTGCTAAGAATTGTAAAGGGGCTGAGTCAGATGCAGTAGCAGCAACGATTGTTGTGTACTCCATAGCTCCAGCTTCTTCTAATGTTTTTTGAATTTGTCTTACTGTTGATCTTTTTTGTCCAACTGCAACGTATATACAATACAGTTTTTGTTTTTCATCTCCAGTTTCATTGATTTTCTTTTGATTAATAATTGCATCTACTGCAACTGCCGTTTTACCAGTTTGTCTATCACCAATAATTAATTCCCTTTGTCCTCTTCCAATCGGAACTAAACTATCAATAGATTTAAGACCAGTTTGCATTGGTTCACTTACTGATTGTCGTGGAATAATACCAGGAGCTTTTACTTCAACCCTACTTTTTTTAATTCCTTTATCTAATGGTCCTTTTCCATCAATAGGATTTCCTAAACCATCCACTACTCTTCCTAATAATTCTTTTCCAACTGGAGTATCAACAATATTACCAGTTCTTTTTACTACATCCCCTTCTTTAACATTTCTGTCATCACCAAAAATTACGACACCAACGTTTTCACTTTCTAAGTTTAGAGCCATACCTTTTGAACCATCTGCAAATTCTACCATTTCACCAGCTTGAACATTGTCCAAACCATAAATCCTGGCAATACCATCTCCAACTGATAAAACTTGACCAACTTCTGTTACTTCTGCTTTATCACCAAAATTTTTAATTTGTTCTTTTAATATTTTTGTAACCTCTGAAGGATTTATTTCCATTTATGCCTCTATCATTCTATTTTCGATTTGTTGTAATTTATTTTTAATTGAGGTATCTACCATTGTACTTCCAACTTGTACTACCAAACCTCCTATTAAACTTTCATCATGTTTGTAGTTTAATTTTATTTTTGAGCTAAAATTTTTTGTTAACTCCTCTGTAATTTTTGAAATTTCTTCATTAGATAATTCTTTTGCTGATTTTAATTCTGCCTTAAGTTCACCTCTTTTTCTTGAACAAATTTCAATAAAACTTTTAAGGATACGCTCGATAAAAAAGAAACGTCTTTTTTGGATTAAAAAACTTAAAAAATTTTTAAATAAAGACTCAAATTGATTATTTTCAGAGATTGTATTTATTACTTTCAGTAAATCTTCTTGGCTTGTAGTTGGATTTTTAATCAAATTAGAAAAATCTTCACTTTGATCAATTAAATTAAGAATAGATGAAGACTGATCTTCGATCTGATTTAAAAGATTGTTTTCCTCTGAAAGTTCAAAAAGCGCAAGAGAGTATCTTTCAGCTGAAGTTATTGAAAATCCGGTGTCTTTACTCAACTTGGTTCCTCTATAATGTTGAAGATTATTTAAAAATCACGCCCTAAATAACATATGACCCTTATGTCTTCAAGTAACGGATTTGTAAAAAAGGCCTCATTTTTGTGGTTAATTGAAGTTAATTGGGTCAACATCAACTGAAAGTTTTATTCCAGAAGAAAATTTATATTTTGGAATAATTTTTGCAAGAGAGTTTTGTAGTTTCATAGATTTTAGGCCTCTAATTAAAAATCTAATTCTATATTTTCTCTTCAATTTAAATAATGGAGCATTTACTGGCCCTAATATTTTTCCTTCTATTTTATTTTCAATAAAATTTTTAAAATTAATAGCTTCTTTTTCTAATTTAATTTCATTGTCTCCTGTTAAGATTAAAGAAATAAATCTTTGAAATGGAGGTAATTTATTTTTTTTTCTTATCTCCAGTTCTCTTTCTAAAAAAATATCTGGATTTTTACTTGTAATTTCTGAAATCATCTTAGTATTATTTTCGTAAGTTTGAAAATATACAGTTGCTGGCTTCCCTGTTCTTCCTGCACGCCCTGAAAGTTGATGATAAAGCTGTAAATTTTTTTCTGCACCTCTTAAATCATGTCCATAAGATGAAAGATCAATATCAACAACTACAATGCAATTTAAGCTTGGAAAATGAAAACCTTTTGAAATTAATTGAGTTCCAACTAAAATATGAGTTTCATTATTGATAATTTTATTTATTTTTTCTTTAGAATCTTTTTTATTCATTGTGTCACTTGAAAAGATCTCTATTTTTTTACCAGGAAATTTTTTTTTTACTTCTTCTGAAATTCTCTCAACACCAGGCCCACTAAAAATAAATTCACAATTGCCTTCTTTTGTGCAGTTCCTTTTAAGACCAGATTTATATCCACAATAATGACACAATAGGTTATTTTTATTTTTATGATAAACTAAATTGATACTACAATTTGGACATTTAAAACTTGTAAAACACTTATTACATAAAGCATTTGGGGAAAAACCTCTTCTGTTTAAAAAAAATAAAACTTGATCTTTTTTTTCTAAATGTAAATTAACTTTTTCAATAATTTTATTTGATAACCATGATTGTTTTTCAAGTTTTGTATTATTCAAATTAATAATTTCATAATTAGGTAATGCTGCGTTTTGATATCTTTCATTTAATCTAGAAACCTCGTATTTACTTTTTTTAATATTTTCAAAAGTTTCTATGGACGGGACAGCAGTAATCAAATTGATTGGAATATTTTCAAAAGATGCTCTGGAAATTGCCATATCACGAGCATTGTAGGTTATACCTTCGTCTTGTTTAAATGATTGATCATGTTCCTCATCAACAATTATCATTCCTAATTTTTTAAATGGTAAAAATAATGAAGACCTTGCACCAATAATTATTTTTATTTTACCGTTAGAAACACCACTCCAAATTAATTCTTTCTTTTTTTTTGAAATGCCCGAATGCCAAACTGCAGGTTTAAATCCAAAATATTCTAAAAATTTTTGTTCAAACTGACTGGTGAGACCTATTTCTGGTAATAAAATTAATCCTTGAAAACCCTTCTCTATTAGTGGTTTTAACGCTTCAAAATAAACTAAAGTTTTTCCTGATCCAGTTGTACCTTGTAAAACATGAACTCTAAATTTTTTATTTGAAGCATTCATTTTTTTTAGAGATTTATTTTGATCACTAGATAGCTTGATTAAGGTTTGTTTAATTTTACTATCAAATATTTGATAAAGTTGAGTTTCTTTGTTCTCTACTGCATTACTAGTTAAGAGTACTAACTTTAATGCCATACCCTTTGGGATAAGATTATATTCTGCAAACCAATTTAAAAAATTTATTGTATTTTTTTTTAATGGAGTAACGTCTAATTTCTTGATTATATTTTTAGTCTTAAAATTTTTATTATTATTTTTTTCAAATTCATCCCAAACAACACCGGTAATTTTTGATTTTCCAAAAGGTACCATTACATAATCACCAACTTTAAGTTTTAAACTACTTTCATAAGTGAATGGATGATTAAAAATATTTGGTACAAGAATCGGATATTTCATATTTTTATAATATGAAAAAAAATTAAGAGTGTATTGCTCTTTTATCTACTGATAAAGCAGCTTCTTTAACTGCTTCGGAAAACGTTGGGTGAGCATGACAAGTTCGCGCAATATCTTCCGCACTCGCTCCAAATTCCATTGCAACACCAATTTCTGCAATTAATTCTCCTGCATGAGGTCCGATTATATGTGCGCCTAATACTTTATCAGTTTGGTCATCAGCTAAAATTTTAACAAAACCTTCCGCATCATCTATAGCCTTTGCTCTTGAATTAGCCATAAATGAAAATTTCCCAACTTTATATTTTTTATTCAATTGTTTTAATTGTTCCTCAGTTTTACCAATTGATGCTACTTCTGGTGTTGTATAAATTACACCTGGAATCGTATCATAATTTACATGCCCTGATTGACCAACTATATTTTCTGCAACAGCTATACCTTCATCCTCTGCTTTATGTGCAAGCATTGGACCAACAATTACATCACCTATAGCATAAATGTTTTCTACGTTTGTCTTAAAATTTTTATCAGTTTTAATTCTGTGCCTTTCATCAAGATTTACTCCTACAGACTCTAAATTTAAACCATCAGTGTTAGGTTTTCTTCCAACAGAAATTAAAACAACATCACACTCAAAATTATTTTTATTACCATCTTTATCTACTGTTGAAACTACTGCGCCCACTGCATTTTTTTCAATCGTTTCGACTTTATTTTGCATATTAAATTTCATTCCTTGTTTTTTTAAAATTTTCATAAATTCTGAAGAGATTTCTTTATCCATTCCTGGTGTAATGTGATCTAAAAATTCAACAACTTGAACTTCTGCTCCAAGTCTTGACCATACAGATCCCATTTCTAACCCTATATAACCTCCCCCTACAATGACCATTTTCTCAGGAACTTTCTTTAATTTTAAAGCACCTGTTGAAGAAATAATTGTTTTCTCGTCTATATCTATTCCTGGTAATGAAACTGGGACTGATCCTGTGGCGATAACTGTTTTCTCTGTTTGGATAACACTTTCTTTATTTTTATCATCCCTTATTAAAATTTCATTTTTAGATTTGAAACTTCCATGTCCTTTAAAATAAGAAACTTTGTTTTTTTTCAAAAGAAATTCAACACCTTTAGTAAGAACTGTTACAGCTTTATCTTTGCTCTTCATCATTTTCTCTAAATTCAATTTTACTTCACCTACTTCTATACCTTTATTCGCTAATCCTTTAACTTTATGAAATTCTTCAGAAAGATTGAGTAAGCTTTTTGAAGGAATGCAACCAATATTTAAACAAGTCCCTCCTAAAGATCCTCTGGATTCGATACATGCTGTTTTTAGTCCTAATTGGGCAAGTCTGATTGCACAGACATATCCGCCAGGACCACCTCCAATAACTACAGCTTGAAATTTCTCTGACATTTAAATATCCAAAAATAACCTTCTAGGGTCCTCTAAATTTTCTTTAATCATTTTTAGAAAAGATACAGATTCTTTTCCATCAATAATTCTATGATCATACGATAGTGCTAAATACATAATTGGTCTTATTTTAATTTCGCCTTCTATAACAACTGGTCTTTCTACTATGTTATGCATACCTAACACACCAGATTGCGGTAAATTTAGTATTGGAGTTGAAAGCATTGACCCATAAACACCTCCGTTACTTATTGTAAATGTTCCTCCTTGAAGATCTTCAATGGTTAATTTTCCATCTCTTGCTTTTTCAGAAATTTCTTTAATATTTTTTTCTATATCAGCAAAAGATAATTCATCTACATTTCTTAAAACTGGAACGACTAAACCTTTATCTGTGCCAACAGCAAAACTAATATTGTAATAATTTTTGTATATAATCTCATCTGCATCTATTTCCGCATTCACTGCAGGGAAATGTTTTAAAGCAACTACACATGCTTTTACAAAGAAAGACATAAATCCTAATTTAACCCCATAACGAGATTGAAAATCTGCCTGATTTTCTTTTCTCATTTCTATTACGCTGCTCATATCAACCTCATTAAAAGTTGTTAAAAGAGCTGCATTCTCTTGTGCTTGTTTTAATCTTTTTGCAATAGTTTGTCTCAACCTGCTCATTTTAATTCGTTCTTCTTCACCATACTGAATTTTTCTTTCAGATGGTTTTGGATTTGCTCCCATCAAACTTATTAAATCACCTTTTAAAACTCTTCCATCTTTTCCTGATCCTTGAATTGAATTAATGTCTATATTATTTTCAACAACAATTTTTCTCACTGCTGGAGACAAGGTTTGATTTGTATCTATTTTTATCGCAACCTCTGGTTTAACTTCCTCAGTTAAAATAAGTGGTTTTGATTTAGATTTTTCAATTTTTTTTTCTTCAAATATCTTTGGTTCTTTTTTGTTAGCATCTAATTTTATTACGTTGCTTTCTTTGACGACTACTTCATCATTTTTAATTTCTTCTTTCTTTACTGAAGTAGTTTTTACTAATCCACCTTCTTCAGATACAGATCCTAATAACGCACCCACTTCAACCACTGATCCATCTTGTGAATTTATCTCAGTTAATACTCCAGAAATTGGAGATGGAACCTCTAAATTTACTTTATCTGTCTCAAGTTCTACAATTGGCTCATCTGCCTCTACTTTGTCACCCGGATTTTTAAGCCATTTCGCAACAGTTGCCTCCGTTATACTTTCTCCTAAAACTGGAACTAAAATTTTTTCACTCATTATAATTATTCAAATACCTTTTTAATTATTTCTTGTTGTTGAGAATTGTGCCTTTTAGCATATCCTGTTGCTGGAGTTGCATCTGGGCTTCTTCCTATATAAGAAATTTTTCTATTATTAGCCTTAATAGTATCTAATGTCCATTGGATATAGTCCCTCACTGAAAACCATGCTCCCATATTTTTTGGCTCTTCTTGGCACCAGAAAAATTTTGCATTTTTAGCATATGGTTTTAATTCATTAACCAACGCTTTTGCAGGAAAAGGATACAATTGTTCAATTCTATACATCACAACATTATCTTTTTTGAGCTTTTCCCTGGCATCTAATAAATCGAAATATACTTTTCCAGAACAAAGAATTACTTTTTTAATCTTAGACCTATCTTTTAACTTAACAAATCCTTTGGACTTAGGATCAATGGCATGATCCCACAATACCCTGTGGAAAGTATTTTTTTTATTAAAATCCTCTAAATTTGAAACACAATATTTATTTCTTAATAGTGATTTTGGTGTCATTATGACCAACGGTTTCCTAAAACTCCTATGCATTTGTCTTCTCAGAGCATGAAAATAGTTTGCAGGTGTTGTGCAGTTCATTACTTGCATATTATCGTTTGAGCAAAGTTGTAAGAATCTTTCTAATCTTGCAGACGAATGCTCTGGACCTTGACCCTCATATCCATGCGGCAATAACATTACTATTCCAGATGCTCTATTCCATTTTCTCTCACCAGACGCAATAAATTGATCAATCACCACTTGAGCACCATTTGCAAAGTCACCGAATTGAGCTTCCCAAAGAGTAAGAGTGTTTGGCTCTACAAGACTGTAACCGTATTCAAATCCCAAAACTGCAAGTTCAGATAAAAAACTATCTACTATTTCAAATTGTTTTTGATTATCTGAAATATTATTTAAAGGAACATATCTTGAATTATCTGTTTGATTTCTTAGTACAGAGTGCCTTTGACTGAATGTTCCTCTACCAGAGTCTTGTCCTACAAGTCTTACTGGATATCCTTCTTCAAGCAAAGATCCAAATGCTAGAGCCTCTGCTGAGGACCAATCAATTCTGGTACCTTTCTCAATATTTTCTTTTCTAGCATTAAATATTTTAGTGATAGTTTTGTGAACATTTTTTTTTTCGGGAATTGTATTTATTTTTTCTGATATAAATTTTAATTTATCTTCTTCATAACCTGTTATTCCTCTTTTATCTTTTCCTCTTTCAGGTTTATATCTAGACCATGTTCCTTCAAACCATTCTATCTTAGGTTTATAGTCTTTTGCACTTTTGTATTGCTCATCAAGCAAATTTTTAAATGATTTGACATTTTGATTTAATAATTCCTGTGTTATAGAATTTTCGTTTACAAGTTTATTTCCGTAAATTTTGTAAACACTTGGATGTGATCTAATTTTTTTATACATCAATGGTTGAGTGAATGACGGCTCGTCTCCCTCATTATGTCCAAACCTTCTATAGCATATTAAATCTACTACTACGTCTCTGTTAAATTTTAATCTAAATTCTGTTGCTATTCTAGTCGCATAAACAACAGCTTCTGGATCATCTCCATTAACATGAAGAATTGGTGCCTCTACCATTTTTGCAACATCAGATGGATAAGGTGATGACCTTGCAAATCTTGGACTAGTGGTAAACCCTATTTGATTATTAACAATAATATGAATCGTCCCTCCAGTATTATGCCCAGGTAAACCAGACATTGCAAAACATTCGGCTACAACACCTTGACCTGCAAATGCTGCATCTCCATGAATGAGGATAGGTATAACTTTATTTCTCTCTCGGTCTTTATGAAAAAATTGTTTAGCTCTTGTCTGCCCTAAGACAACTGGATTAACAGCTTCTAAGTGAGAAGGATTATCCGTCAAACTTACATGAACAGAATTTCCATCAAACTCTCTATCTGAAGATGCCCCAAGATGATATTTCACATCTCCAGCACTGTCTTCAGCGTCTGAACTAAATTCACCAGCAAATTCATTAAAAATTTTCTTGTAAGACTTTTGTAAAACGTTTGCTAAAACATTAAGTCTACCTCTGTGAGACATCCCTATTTTAACTTCTTTTATATTATTCTGACCACCTATTTTTATAATTTGTTCAAGAGCAGGTATTAAACTTTCTCCACCATCCAAACCAAATCTTTTTGTCCCCACATACTTAGTAGCTAAAAATTTTTCAAATCCTTCGGCCTGCACTAGTTTATTTAAAATTGCCTCTTTACCATTTTTGGTAAATTGAAGTGCATTTTTATCTTGCTCTATTCTATCTCTAAACCACATTCTTTCATCTGGGTTAGAAATATGCATAAACTCATAACCTATTTTTCCACAATAGGTCTTTTTCATAAATTTAAGTATTTCTCTTATATTTGCATACTTATGATTAATTACTCCATTAAGAAAAATCTTCTTTTCGTAATTTTCTTTTTTAAAACCATAAAAATCTGGATGGAGTTCATCTAAATATTCAGACTCTCTCATTTCTAATGGATCAAGATCTGCCAATAGGTGTCCTCTTAACCTATACGCTCTAATTAATGCTACAGCGCTAATTGAATCCTTATTTGAGTCAGCAAGTAATTGAAAATTAAATTTTTCCGAATTATCGATTTTTTCATTATCAAAATCGCTATTTTCCTGTTCTTCTATTTTTTTTTGTAATTCATCAATATTGATTTTTTTTTTAGTTGGTCCCCAAGAAGGACCATTAATTTCTTTTGCTATAACATTCAATTCTTCACCAATACCCTTGAAATAGTTTACCCAACTTTCTGGCAGATCTTCATCTTTATTAATAAATTTTAAATACATTTCTTCTATAAATGCACTATTAGATTTATTTAAAAATGAGGTTTTTTCGAAATCGAGATTTTTTGATGAAGACATCTTATTTATTTAATATATCTCTCTGATATTATTTTTCAATTAGACAGTTTATTGAATAAAGTTTTTCCAATAATTGATGGTGATTTAGCAACTATAATACCACATTCCTCCATTTTTTTAATCTTCTCTTCAGCTCCACCTTTGCCACCTGATATAATGGCACCAGCATGTCCCATTCTTCTTCCTGGAGGAGCAGTAATTCCAGCGATAAATCCAACTATTGGTTTTTTAATCCTATGATTTTTTATAAAGTCAGCCGCTTCTTCTTCTGCTGTTCCTCCAATTTCACCAATCATTAAAATAGATTCTGTTTCATCATCATTTAAAAATAAATCTAAACAATCTATAAAATTTGTTCCATTAATAGGATCACCACCAATACCAATACAAGTTGATTGACCAAGTCCATTTTCAGTTGTTTGGGCTACTGCTTCATATGTCAATGTTCCTGACCTTGATACAATTCCAACACTTCCTCTTTTGTGAATACTTCCTGGCATAATCCCAATTTTACATTCATCTGGTGTGATTATTCCTGGATAATTAGGTCCAATTAATCTGCTACTAGATCCACTTAATTTTTGTCTGACTTTAAGCATATCCTGAATTGGAATTCCCTCTGTTATACAAACAATAAGTTCAACTGATGCATCAATAGCTTCAATGATTGCTGCTGCTGCAAATTTAGCAGGTACATAAATCATAGTTGCATCTGCTCCTACTTCATTTTTTGCCTCTAAAACGCTATTAAAAACTGGTCTGTCTAAATGTTTTTGTCCACCTTTCTTTGGCGTAACTCCACCAACAAGATTGGTTCCATATTTTATAGCCTGCTCTGAATGAAATGTTCCGTGTGAGCCAGTAAATCCCTGACAAATTACTTTAGTATTTTTATTTACCAAAACTGACATTTTATTTTATCGCCTCAACAATTTTCTTAGCAGCATCATCTAAATTTTCTGCAGAAATTAATTTTAATCCAGAATTATCAAGAATTTCTTTTCCTTCTTTGAAATTCGTACCTGCTAATCTTACAACTAAAGGTACACTAATATTAATTTCTTTAGCTGCATCAACTACTCCTTGAGCTAGGACATCACATCTCATTATTCCTCCAAAAATATTAATTAAAATACCTTTAACATTTTTATCTGAGAGAATTATCTTTAATGCAGCAGATACTTTTTCCTTGGATGCGCCACCACCTACATCTAAAAAATTTGCTGGCTCTTTACCATACAATTTAATTATATCCATTGTTGCCATCGCTAATCCTGCTCCATTTACCATACAGCCAATACTTCCGTCTAACTTGATATATGCAAGGTCATGCTTGCTAGCTTCTATCTCCGTAGAATCTTCCTCATTTAAATCTCTTAATTTAACAATTTCTGGATGTCTGAATAAAGCGTTTGAGTCGAAATTAACTTTTGCATCTAAACAAATAATTTTTTCCTCTTTTGTTAAAATTAATGGATTTACTTCAACCATATTTGCATCAGTACTCACAAACATTTTATATATTGATTTAATTAATGATTTTGCTTTTTTTTTTGTATCTTCATTTAAGTTAAAAATTTTAATTATTTTTTCACAATCTGATTCGGGAATTTCATCAGCCATATTAACTTTTGTAGTTATAATTTTTTCAGGTGAATTACTTGCAACTTCTTCAATGTCCATCCCTCCTTGGTCGCTTGATATAAATGCAATTTTAGAACTTGCCCTATCAACCAGGCACGATAAGTAAAATTCTTTTTCTATATTTGATGATTCTTCTACGTATAATCTTTTTACCTCTCTACCTTCAGGGCCAGTTTGATGAGTAACAAGTGTTTTTCCAAATAATTCTTTAGCTGCTACTGTTAGTTCTTCAATAGTATTTAAAATTTTTACACCGCCAGCTTTTCCTCTGCCACCTGCATGAATTTGTGCTTTAAGAACATATTTCTCAGTTTTTAGTCCTTTTGCTTTTTCAATAAGCTCATCAACACCGAGCGCAAATACACCTTCAGGAACTGCTGCTCCATATTTTTTTAATATTTGTTTAGCTTGATGCTCGTGAATATTCATTATTATTTAGATAAATCAGGATCTATTTTAGATGCAGCTTCCCATAAAGCTTTTACTGCATCTATTGAATACATAAATTCTTTTTTTTCTTTCTCATCTAAATCAATCTCTTCAATTTTTTCTACACCATCTTTTCCAATGACAACAGGAACACCTGCATAAACATTTTTGACACCGTATTCCCCATTTAATTGTACGGCACAAGGTAATAATTTTTTCTGATCATTCAAATAAGCCTCTGCCATTTGAACACCTGATGCCGCTGGTGCGTAAAAGGCTGATCCTTTTTCTAAATATTTAACTATCTCCGCACCACCATCTCGTGTTCTTTGATTAATTTCCTCAACTCTTTCTGAAGAAATCTTTCCTTTCTTTACAAGATCTAACAATGGTTTGCCTGAAATTTTTGTAAATCTTGGCATAGGAACCATGGTATCACCATGACCACCCATAACCATTGATTCAATTTCTCGTACTGGCACATTTAGTTCTAATGATAAAAATAATTTAAATCTCGAACTATCTAAAATACCTGCCATACCAACAACTTTATTTGATGGCAAACCTGAAAATTTTTGAAATGCCATAACCATAACATCTAAAGGATTAGTGATACAGATCACAAAAGCGTTAGGAGCATTTTTCTTTACCCCCTCAGCAACTTGTTTAATAATTTTTAAATTAATTCCTAGAAGATCGTCTCGGCTCATTCCAGGTTTTCTTGGAACGCCTGCTGTAATTATTATTACATCTGAATCTTTTATGTCCTCATAGTTATCAGTTCCTGAAAACCTAACATCGAAACCATCTACAGATGAAGATTGTGCAATATCTAATGCTTTTCCTTTTGCAATACCACTAGCTACATCAAATAAAACCACTTCATTCACTAATTCTTTTATTCCTATTAAATGTGCAAGAGTTCCACCTATTTGGCCTGCACCAATTAAAGATATTTTTGTCATTTATTTCCTTTATTTCATTGTTGGCATAACAAATTCTGCATTCGATCGAACTCCTGAAGGCCATCTAGATGTCACTGTTTTAAGTTTAGTATAAAATTTTATTCCTTCCATTCCATGCATTCCACTATCTCCAAATAGTGATCTTTTCCAACCACCAAAACTATGAAATGCCATTGGCACCGGTATAGGTACATTAATACCAACCATACCTACTTGAATTTTACTTGCAAAAGTTCTGCCTGCATCACCATCTCTTGTGTAAATACTAACTCCATTTCCATACTCATGGTCGTTAATTAATTTTGCTGCATCTTCAAAAGTTTTTACTCTAACAACTGATAATACTGGACCAAATATTTCCTCTTTATAAATTCTCATATCTTTATTTACATAATCAAATAGACATCCACCTATATAAAAACCATTTTCATAACCTTGAAGTTTTAAACCTCTACCATCAACCACTAACTTTGCACCTTCCTTAACACCTAAATCAACATAACTTGTAACTTTTTCTAAATGTTCTTTTGTAACTAAAGGTCCCATTTCTGATGCTTTATCCATTCCAGGACCCACTTTTAACGCTTCAGCTTTTTTTGATAATCTTGATACAAGTTCATCTCCAATGTCACCAACTGCAACCGCAACTGATTGAGCCATACATCTTTCTCCAGCTGAACCATAAGCAGCACCCATTAGACCATTTACTGCACCATCTAAATCACAATCTGGCATAACAACTAAATGGTTTTTTGCTCCACCCAAAGCTTGAACTCTTTTTTCATTTTTAGCTGAATTTTCATAAATATATTTTGCAATAGGAGTAGATCCAACAAAACTAACAGCTTTGATATCTTTGTTTTCTAAAATTGCATCTACAGCTTCTTTATCACCATTTATCACATTAAACACTCCATCTGGAAGACCAGCCTCAGATAGAAGTTCAGCCAATCTTAGACCACAAGATGGGTCTTTTTCTGATGGTTTAAGAATAAAAGTATTTCCACATGCTATTGCTATTGGAAACATCCACATTGGAACCATTGCTGGAAAGTTAAAAGGTGTGATACCTGCAACAACTCCTAAAGGTTGTCTCATTGACCAACTATCAACATTAGTGCCAACATTTTCGGAAAACTCACCTTTTAATAAATGTGGAATTCCGCAAGCAAATTCCACTACTTCAAGTCCTCTAGTTAAAGAACCTTTTGCATCTTCATAAACCTTTCCATGCTCTGAAACTATTAACTTAGTTAATTCATCAGAATTTTTTTCAATTAATTCTTTAAATTTAAATATTATTCTAGCTCTTTGTAGAGCAGGTTTTAAAGACCAAGTTTCAAATGCTTTTTTTGCTACCTCAACAGCACTGTCTAAATCAGATCTTGAAGCAAGTCTTACCTCAGACTCTTGTTCACCAGTTGCTGGATTGAAAACTTTTCCCTTTTTATCTGAAGATCCCGGAATTATTTTACCGTTTACGAAGTGTTCTATTAAATTCATGAATACGGTGTTTTAGATCAAAAATATCGAATAGTCTATTTAAACATTTGCGGTTGCTAACATTTTTTTTATTTCAGCTATAGCTTTTGCTGGATTCAGGCCTTTAGGACATGCGTTTGTACAATTTAAAATAGTGTGACATCTATATAATTTTAATTCATCAGCAACTTTTTTTAATCTTGCTTTTCGCTCTTCATCTCTACTGTCAATAATCCATCTATATGCTTGCAATAAAACTGCTGGACCTAAATATTTATCACCATTCCACCAATAACTTGGGCAAGAAGTAGAGCAACAAGCACACATAATACATTCATAAGCACCATCTAATTTTGCTCTGTCTTCTTTGGATTGATAAATTTCAGTAGTATCTTTTGTTGAATTATTTTTTAACCATGGTTCAATTGATTGATACTGTTTGTACAATCCATCCAAATCACCAATTAAATCTTTTTTAACTTTTAAATGAGGTAACGGATAAATATCAATATCTCCCTCTATTTCAGCATGTGGAGTGGTGCAAGCAAGGCCATTTTTACCCCCCATATTCATTGCACATGAACCACATACTCCATGAGCACAAGATCTTCTGTATGTTATAGTTGAATCGATTTCATTTTTGATTTTATTTAAAATATCTAGGACCTTTGAAGAACAACTATCCATGTCAACTTCATAAGTATCTATTCTAGGACCTTCATCTGTGGACGGATCCCATCTATAAATATTTACTTTTCTTAAGTTTTTTGATCCAGTTTTGTCTTTGAAGTACTTACCTTTTTTAATTTCAGAATTTTTAGGTAAACTCAATTGAACCATTAATATACCCGTTCTTGAGGCGGAAAATATTGCACTTCATTAGTTAAAGTTGATTGATGGACTGGTCTATAACTTATCTTTGTATTTTTGCCATCACACCATGCAAGAGTATGTTGCATAAATTTTTCATCATCTCTTTTTGGATAATCTTCTCTTGCGTGAGCTCCTCTGCTTTCTTTTCTGTGATATGCAGAATCTACAGTTGCTACCGCTTGTCTGATTAAATTATCAAATTCTAATGTTTCTACTAAATCAGTGTTAAATACTAAAGATTTATCCTTAACAGAAATGGAGTCCATTCCATCGTATGTTTTGCCTATCTCATCAACTCCTTGTTTAAGATTTTTTTCTGTTCTAAATACTGCACACTTAGATTGCATTGTTTTCTGCATCGAGAGTCTTAACTCTGCAGTACTATTATCCCCTTGAGCATTTCTAAGTTTATCAAATCTATCCAAACACTTTTGAGTTTCAGTTTCTGGTATTTCTTCATGTGGTGTTCCGGTTTTTACTAGTTCAGCTGCTCTTTTTGCAGCTGCTCTTCCAAATACTACTAAATCAATTAATGAATTAGAACCAAGTCTGTTTGCTCCATGAACAGAAACACATGCTGCTTCACCTATAGCCATTAAACCAGGAACTGTTTTTTCAGAACCATTCATTGTTAGCACTTCTGCTTTATAATTTGTTGGAATACCTCCCATGTTATAGTGAACTGTAGGAACTACAGGTATAGGATCTTTGGTAACATCAACATTTGCAAACAATCTTGCAGCTTCAGTGATACCTGGTAATCGATTTTCAATTACACTTTTGTCTAAATGACTTAAATGTAAATGAACATGATCTTGATCTTTACCTACACCTCTTCCTTCATTAATTTCTATAGACATTGATCGACTGACAACATCTCTTGACGCTAAATCTTTTGCATTTGGGGCGTATCTTTCCATAAATCTCTCACCTTTTGAATTTACTAAATAGCCACCTTCACCTCTTACTCCTTCTGATATAAGTGTTCCATGTCCGTAAATACCTGTTGGATGAAATTGTACAAATTCCATATCTTGCAAAGGTAGTCCTGCTCTTAAGACCATGGCATTACCATCACCTGTACAAGTATGAGCTGATGTAGCAGAGTAGTATACCTTTCCATATCCTCCGGTTGCAATAATTACAGTATGCGCTCTAAATCTATGAATTGTACCGTCATTAAGATTCCACGCTATTAATCCTTTGCACTCTCCATCTTTCATTAATAAATCTAAAGCAAAATATTCAATAAAAAATTCTGTGTTATGTTTTAAAGCTTGTCCATATAAAGTATGTAATATTGCATGCCCTGTTCTATCTGCAGCTGCACAAGTTCTTTGAACAATTCCATTTCCATAATTTTTGGTCATACCACCAAATGGTCTTTGATAAATTTTCCCCTCTTCTGTTCGACTAAAAGGAACACCATACTTTTCCAATTCCAATACTGCTTTGGGCGCTTCTTTACATAAATATTCAATGCTATCTTGATCTCCTAACCAGTCTGCACCTTTTACAGTGTCATACATATGCCATCTCCAATCATCTTCCCCCATATTTCCTAGGGCTGCTGATATTCCACCTTGTGCAGCAGACGTATGACTTCTTGTGGGAAACACTTTTGAAATACACGCTGTTTTTAAACCAGATTCACTTAATCCCACAGCTGCTCTTAATCCTGAGCCACCTGCTCCAAGTACAACAACATCGTACTCATGATCTATGATATTATAGGCTTTCATGTATTTAAGTTAAAAATAGTAATTATTGTTAAAATTGGAATTGTTATAGCAAAAAAATTTAAGATTTTGTTTGCGGCATTTTTGATTTTAGTATCTTTTATATAGTCCTCAAAAACCTCACTAATACTTAATGCTGAAAAAAAATAAATAAATACCAGAAACAGTCCCATTAAAGATTTAGATGGTTGAGATGTCAAAAAATCAACTATTTCTTGATAACTTTTATCATAAAAATTAACTAAACTTAAAATAAACCAAAGCATTAGAGGTAACAAAATTAAAGAGCTAAATTTTAAAAACAACCATTTTTTTGTAACCGGTAGCATTAGATGACTCCTCTTCCAAATATATAAACTACTATAGTTAAAAAAATTGAACCGAAAATAACAAGCAGACCTGTAATTTTAGTTGTTTGTAACTCAAAGCCATAACCTAAATCCATAATTAAATGTCGTATCTCACTTAACATTTGAAAACTAAAAGACCAAGTTATTCCAATTAATATAAATTTCCCTAAAAAAGATTCTAAAAAAATTTTTATTGTTTGATATTCACTCTCTCCTAAAAGCATAAAAGCAAACCAAATACAAATTAAAGTTATTGCAAAAAAATTAATTATCCCAGTAATTCTATGTGAAATGGATACTAAAGAAGAAATATGCCATTTATAAATTTGTATATGTGGTGATAAAGGTCTATTTTCCATTTTATTATTTTGATTTAATTATTGTTTCTGCGATTTCAACAGAATTAAGTGCAGCACCTCTTAATAAATTATCTGAAACAATCCATAAATTAAGAGAATTTTTTTTAGTTTTATCCTCTCTAATTCTAGATATGTAAGTCTCATCATTTCCAGCTGCCTCAAAAGGAGTGCTATAACCTCCATTTTCTCTTTTATCAATAACCTGACAGCCTTCTGCATTACTTAAAGATTCTCTAACATCATCTAAATTAAAAGGTTTCTCAAACTCTATATTAACAGACTCAGAGTGTGATACTAGCACTGGAATTCGAACACATGTTGCTGTAAGTTCAATTGTTTCATCTAATATTTTTTTTGTTTCATTTGTCATTTTTAATTCTTCTTTTGTATATCCATCATCAGAGAAAACATCGATATGTGGAATAACATTAAAAGCAATTTGTTTGGTAAAGTTTTTGGACTCTATTTTTTTTCCATCTAAATATTTTTTAGTTTGCTCAATTAATTCATCCATTGGACTTTTTCCACCACCTGAAACAGATTGATAAGTTGAAACTACAACTCTTTTAATTTTATATAAATCATGAAGTGGTTTAAGAGCAATAACAAGTTGTGCTGTTGAACAGTTTGGGTTTGCAATAATATTTTTATTCATTTTTTTTATTTCAGAAGAGTTTACTTGTGGAACAATCAGAGGTACATCTGGATCCATCCTAAAAAAACTTGAATTATCAATTACCACAGTATCTTTGGCTGCATTTTCTGCATATTTTTCTGCAATTTTTCCTCCTGCTGCAAAAAAAGTAATATCAGCTTTAGAAAAATCATAGTTTTCTAAATTCTCAATTTCATATTCTTTATCTCTAAATAATATTTTTTTTCCTGCACTTTTTTCTGAGGCAACTAAATATAGATTATCAAACTTGAAGTTTTTTTTATCAAAAACTTCAAGAGTCTTTCTACCTACATTACCTGTTGCACCTACTATAGCTATGTTCATATTTAGAGTTTTATACTAAATAAAAGGTAAATCGCAAACTTTACCCACACAAATTTCACCATTTATATTGGCTTTTATATCCTGATCGACGTTCCAGTGTGGTTTTTTTATCATAGCAATACCAATAACTTTTTTAAAATGTGGTGAATAGCAAGCTGATCTCAATTCTCCAATTATATTATTGTTTTGATCACTTAATTCTAATGATCCTGTAATACTTATTTTATCTATATCAAGCATTACTCCCATTAATTTTTTTTTAATTCCTTCAGATTTAATTTTTTTTAATTTCTCTTTACCTAAAAAATTAACTTCGCTGTCTATGTTAATATATTTATCAAATCCACATTCGTAAGGATTATCTCCATTATCGATATCATTTCCATACGATAATAATCCACTTTCAATACGTTCTATTAAATTTGGACAACCTGGTTTGATATTAAATTCTTTTCCAATTTCAAAAAGATGATCATATAATTTTAATCCAGAAACATTATGCTCAACATAAATTTCATAACCACCTTGTTTTGACCAACCAGATCTTGCAATTAAATGTTTATCACCACCAAATTCAAAATAATCAAAACCAAAAAATTTTAAATTAACTATCTTATCTCCAAAAACTTTTTCCATTAATTCAAATGACTTTGGACCTTGTATAGCCATTATGTCAACATCAGGTTCAAAAATCTTTACATCAAATTTATTTCCAATAGCTAATCCTTTTGCAAATAATATTACATCTGAGTCAGCAAGAGAAACCCACCATTTATTTTCATTTAATCTAAGTACAACTGGATCATTAATCAGACCTGCATTATCATCAATTATTGGACAATAATAACATCTCCCATCTTTCGATTTAGATAAATCTCTACAAGTCATCAACTGAACTAATTTAGCTGAGTCTTTACCAGAAATTTCTACCTGTCTTTCAGCAGCTACATCCCAAATTTGAACATATTGTTTTAAGTGATGGTATGAGTCCTCAATTGAACCAAACGCAGCGGGAAGCAACATATGATTATATATTGTATAAGCCGTAACTCCTTGTTTTTCTATTCTAGAGGTATAGGGAGTGCCTCTCAGCCTTCTTGATTTTGCAATTGAAAAACTTTTCATTATTTTAAAAATTCTAAAACCTTGTCTCTCATTTCGAATGCTTTTTCAATCATAATCATATGACCACAACCCTCAATTATATGAGTTGTTGAATTTTTAATTAAACTAGAAAACTTTTTACCTGACTCTAGATTTACCATTTTGTCTAATGATCCAAATATCAATAAAGAGGGACAGTCTATTAATCTAGCAGCGTCAGATCCATTGATATAATTATTACATGCAATTAAATCGACTGCTAATATTTCTCTAATATCTCTTGGTGACTGTATTATTTTTTCCACTGGATTACCTCCTATAAATTTTTTTGAACCTTCATAGCCCCACTTCATCATCAATTTAACAGCATCAATATCTCCATTTTTTGCTAAATCGATTAGATCTGGATGAACTGGCATTCTATTTGAACCACCAATAAAAACTAATTTTTTTAATCTATTTTTATATTTAGATGCATATTCAAGTATCTCTAAACATCCTTGAGAGTGACCAACAATAAATAGTTGATTTAAATTTAATTTTACAAATACTTGCTCTAACCAATCAGCAATTTTTTCAATAGTATCTAAACAGGGTCCATCTGAATTACCATGCCCAGGTAAATCAATGGATAACACATTAAAATTTTTGTTAGAAAAAAACTGTTCACTTAATGACCAAACTATGTGAGAAAGACCACTTCCATGAAGAAAAACTATTGTTTCCTTATTTGGATCTATTCCCTGTCCAGCATCTGATGCATGAATATTTTTATTTTCTATTTGAAAAATCAAAAGTTACCTAAACTTGTTTTCTCAGTTCAAATTTTTGTATTTTACCTGTTGACGTTTTTGGTAACTCACAAAAAATAACCTTTTTTGGAATTTTAAAGCCTGCTAAAGTTTCTTTGCAAAAATCAATTAATTCTTTCTCGCTAACTGGTTTGTCTTTAACTGCCTCGATAAATGCACACGGCACCTCACCCCATTTTTCGTCTGGTTTTGCAACAACCGCAGCAATCGAAACGGATGGGTGTTTGGATAAAGTATTTTCAATTTCAATTGAAGAAATATTTTCTCCTCCAGAAATAATTATATCTTTTGATCTATCTTGTATTTTAATATAGCCATCAGAGTGCATTACAGCTAAATCACCACTGTGAAACCAACCATCTTTCATGGCTTTTTCGGTAGCCTCTTTATCTTTGAAATATCCCTTCATAACGACATTTCCTCTAATCATAATTTCACCAATTGTCTTTCCGTCTCTAGGAACTTCTTTCATTGTCTCAGGGTCTAAAACAACTACACCTTCTGTATTAGGGTACTTTACACCTTGTCTTGCTTTAATCTCGTTTTGTTTTTCTTCGTCGAAATTATTCCACTCATCATTCCAGGCACACTGAGTTACATGCCCATAAGTTTCCGTTAAACCATATACATGCATCACTTCAAATCCCAGCGCTCTCATTTTTTTGAAAATTATACTTGGTGGAGGAGCACCAGCAGTTAAAACATAAACTTTTTGTTTTAATTTTTTCTTATCACTTTCTGGGGCTCCGGTAATCATATTCAATACTATTGGAGCACCACCAAAATGAGTAATTTCATATTTATCTATGAGTTCAAAAATTTTTTTAATGTCTATATTTCTTAAACAAATTGTTCTTCCATTTAACATCGGTACAGTCCATGGATAACACCAACCATTACAATGAAACATTGGAACAACTGTTAAAAAATTTAACCTATTTGGCATATTCCAAGCTACTGAGCTTCCTGTAGACATTAAATATGCTCCCCTATGATGATAAACAACACCTTTCGGATTTCCTGTAGTGCCCGATGTATAACTTAGTGATATGGCCTGCCACTCATCTTCAGGCATTTGCCATTGATAATTTTCATCACCTGTATTTAAAAAACTTTCATATTCTAAATCACCAATTTTTTCCAATTTTGATTGATCAGCATATTTATCGTTTATGTCAATAATAGTTATTTTTTTATTAAGAGTTTTTAGTGCTTTTTTTACTTCTCCATGAAGTTGTCTATCAACAACTAACACTTTTGCTTCGCTGTGATCTAAAATGTAGGAAATTGTTTTAGCATCTAATCTTATATTTATAGTATTAAGAACTGCACCAGTCATAGGTACTGAGTAGTGTGCTTCAAAAATCTCTGGTGTATTGAAAGCTAAGAATGAAACCGTGTCACCTTTTGTAATACCTATTTTTGTCAATGCACTAGCAAATTTTACAACTCTTTTATAAACTTCAGCCCAGGTATAATTTTTTTCTTCATAAATTATAGCCTCATAATTTGGGTAAATTTCTTTTGCTCTTTTTAAAAAAGTTAAGGGAGTGAGGGGTACGTGATTTGCTTTATTTTTATCTAAATTTGTATCGTAATGGCTCATTAATTAAACTTAAAATTCATTATATTTGAGCTTCCTGAGATTGCTGATTTGTAATGATACTCAGCCCGAGGTAATACCTTATCAAAATAAAATTTAGCTGTATTTATTTTATCACTATAAAATTCTTTATTTGTATTAAAATCATTAAAACTAACCTCTAAAATTTTAATCCAAGCATAAGCAATTGAAACATAACCTAAGCTTTTTAAATAATCATTTGCTGCAGCACTAACATCATCCTTTTCAATTTTATTTTTATCATTTATCCAATCTGTGAATTTGGATAAAATATCTAAATAATGGTTTAATTCTTTAGAAAATGTTTTTACTTTTTCATTTTTGCTCTCACATTCAGATTTAATCATTCCTAAAAACTTATTTATAACATCGCCCTTTTTGTTAGATAATTTTCTAAATACTAAATCTGCAGCCTGTACGGAATTTGTTCCTTCATAAATTGGGGTAATACGATTATCTCGATATAATTGCTCAATACCTTGGTCTTTAGTATATCCGTATCCTCCATGTATCTGCATTGCATCGCTAGTAATTTCCATAGCTAAATCTGTAAAAAGTGATTTAACCACAGGCGTCATTAATGAAACGTAATCTAAAGCAGCTTGTTTAATTTTTTCGTCTGGGTGATAAAGACTTACTTCTGTTTGTTGAGAAAGCCAAAAACATAATGCTCTTTCACCCTCAATTATTGATTTCATATTAAGTAAAGTTCTTCTAATGTCTGCATGATCAATTATAAAATCTGCACCATTATTAGATTTTGAATTATTTGTTTTTCCTTGCTTTCTTTCTTTTGCGTACGAAAGTGAATTTTGATAAGCAATTTCAGAAATACCTAAACCTTGAATGCCTACAACTATTCGCTCTAAATTCATCATTGTGAACATTGCACTAAGACCTTTATCTTTGTTACCAATCATGTAACCAGTTGCATCATCAAAATTTAAAACACAAGTTGCTGAACCTTTGATACCCATCTTACTCTCAATTGATCCAGTAGAGATTCCATTTCTTGGACCAATACTACCATCCTGGTTAACAATATATTTTGGAACTAAAAATAAACTAATTCCCTTAGTACCAGATGGAGAGTCTGGTGATCTTGCCAAAACTAAGTGGATAATATTTTCAGTTAAATCATGGTCTCCTGAAGTTATGAATATTTTTTGACCACTGATTTTATAAGTATCATCTGATTGTTTAATAGCTTTAGTTTTTAACAAGCCAAGGTCGGTACCACAGACTGGTTCTGTTAAACACATTGTACCACTCCACTTACCTTCTACAATCTTTGGTAAATATTTATTTTTAATTTCATCAGAAGCATGATGATTAATACAATTATAAGCTCCAATACTTAGTTCACTATATAATTTAAATGATAAGCTTGCTGAAGATAGCATTTCATCAAAAAATGCACTTACTGTTTTTGGCATTCCTTGACCTCCATATTTTGGATCACAAGACAATGAAGTCCAACCATCCTCAATATACTTTTGATACGCTTCTTTGTAGCCTGGGGGTGTTCTGACAACACCATTTTCTAAAACTGCTGGATTTTCATCTCCTGATTTAGCAAGAGGTAAAATTAAATTTTGATTTATCTTGGCTGCTTCCTCTAAAATATCTTTCACTAGATCTGAACTAACTTCATTATATTTTTCAAGTTCATTATAATTTTTATTGTCTCTTAATTTTTCAAAGAGAAACATCATGTCTTTTACTGGAGCTGTATAACTTGGCATATTTAAACCTTAAAATAATTCTAGTTTTATTGCAATTTTGAAATTATCGCATCACCCATTGCTGAAGTAGACGTTTCTTTCATGCCTTCTGACATTATGTCTTTTGTTCTTAATCCATCATTTAGAACATCTTGAACTGCCTTTTCTAAAACATCTGCTTCTTTATCAAGATCTAAAGAGTACCTTAAAGCCATAGCAAAACTTAAAATAGAAGCAATTGGATTTGCAATACCTTGTCCAGCTATATCAGGAGCCGAACCATGTATTGGCTCATACATAGCTCTCATTTCACCATCTTTATTTTTTGCACCCAAAGACGCTGACGGCAAAAGACCTAAAGATCCAGTTAACATCGAAGCTTGATCAGACAGCATATCCCCAAATAAATTATCGGTTACAATTACATCAAATTGCTTTGGGTTTCTTAAAAGTTGCATTGCGCAGTTATCTGCTAACATATGGCTTAACTCTACATCTTTGTATTCTTTTTCATGAAGTTCTTTAACTTCTTCTTTCCACAATTGTCCGGCCTCCATTACATTTGACTTTTCACATGATGTAACTTTGTTTGATCTTTTTCTTGCTAAATCAAAAGCAACTCTAGCTACTCTTGTAATTTCACTAGTTGTATATGTATGAGTATTAATTCCTTTTCTTTCACCATTTTCAATTGGCTTTATTCCTCTAGGTTCACCAAAATATATTCCACCCGTTAACTCTCTTACTATCATTATATCTAGTCCTGAAACTACCTCTGGCTTAAGGGTTGAAGCATCGACTAATTGTTTAAAACAAATTGCAGGCCTTAAGTTTGCAAAAAGCTTTAATTCTTTCCTAAGTTTTAATAATGCTCTTTCTGGTTTTTTGGAAAATTCTAGGTTATCCCATGTAGGACCACCAACTGCTCCAAGCATAATTACTTCACTTTCAAGTGCTTTATAAAAAACCTCATCAGTGATTGGGGTGCCATGTTTATCATAAGAACAACCACCAACTAGCTCCTGATCAATTTCAAAATCTAAAGATTTTTTATCATTAAACCAGTTAATGATTTTTTTTACCTCAGTTATTACCTCTGGACCAATACCATCACCAGGAAGTAAAAGTATTTTTCTTTTTTTTACTTTAATCATTAAATACCCAAGGCTTTTTGTTTTTTAAATTTGTTTCAAACTTTTCTATTTTTTCTGATTTTTTTAGTGATAAAGCGATATCATCAAGCCCTTCTAACAAACATTTTTTCTTAAATGGATCAACTTCAAATTTTAGCTCATTATTTCCATAAACTATTTTTTCCTCTTGCAAATCAATAGAAATTTCTTCTTGTCTATTTGCGTATTCAGATAGCTCTTTTATTTTTTCTTCTTCAAGGATTATAGGCAAAATTCCATTTTTAAAACAATTACTAAAAAAAATATCTGCATAACTTGAGCTTATTACACAAGTAATACCAAAATCTAATAGTGCCCAAGGAGCATGTTCTCTTGATGAACCACATCCAAAGTTTTTTCCAGCAATTAAAATTTTAGATTGATTAAATGGATCTTTGTTTAACACAAAATCATTTATTTCTTTACCTTGATCATCATATCTCATTTCAAAAAATAAATTTTTTCCTAGACCAGTTCTTTTGATAGTTTTTAAAAACTGCTTTGGAATTATCATATCTGTATCAATATTTACAATTGGTAAATAAGCTGGGATACTTTTTAATTTATTAAATTTTTGCATTTAATTTTGATACTTTCTGACATCATCTAAATTACCTGAAATTGCAGCCGCTGCAGCCATTCCTGGACTAACTAGATGAGTTCTGCCACCTCGTCCTTGTCTTCCCTCAAAATTTCTATTTGATGTAGAGGCGCATCTTTCTTCTGGTTTTAATTTATCGGCATTCATCGCTAAACACATAGAGCAACCTGGTTCTCTCCATTCAAACCCTGACCTAACAAAAATTTTATCTAGTCCTTCTTGCTCTGCTTGTTCTTTAACTAAGCCTGAGCCTGGAACTACTATAGCATTAACATGCGACGATACTTTTTTATCTTTTACGATTTTTGCTGCTTCTCTCAAATCTTCTATTCTGCCATTAGTACAACTACCAATAAATACTTTATCTATTTTTATATCTGTGGCTGCCATGTCAGGTTTTAAACCCATATACTTTAAGGCTCTCTCAATTGAATTTTTTTTATCTTCATCAGTCTCATTATTTGGATTTGGAACTTTTCCATCAATTGTTATTACATCTTGCGGTGACGTACCCCATGTAATCATAGGTAAAATTTCATTTGCATTAAGGCTAATTTCTTTATCAAAACTAGCATCAGAGTCTGTTTTTAAAGTTTCCCAATAGTTCAAAGCTTTATCCCAATTTTCACTTTTTGGTGACATTGGTTTTCCTTTTAAATATTCAAAAATTTTTTCATCTGGTGCAATTAATCCTGCTCTTGCACCACCTTCAATTGTCATATTGCAAATAGTCATTCTTTGTTCAACACTTAAAGATCTTATTAAATCTCCAGCATATTCTACAACAGATCCTGTTCCACCTGCTGTACCTATTTTTCCAATTATTTGAAGTATTACATCTTTAGAAGTAACTCCTAAAGGAAGTTCACCGTTAACATTAATTCTAAAATTTTTAGCTTTCTTCTGAACTAGTGTTTGGGTTGCTAAAACATGTTCAACTTCTGAAGTTCCTATTCCAAATGCTAAAGCACCAAATGCTCCATGCGTTGCGGTATGACTATCTCCACAAACAATAACTGTACCTGGTTGAGTAAAACCTTGTTCAGGTCCAATAATATGAACGATACCTTGCCTCTTATCATCCATACCAAATAACTGAACACCGAATTCTTTACAATTTGCCTCTAAAGTATCTACTTGAATTTTTGACTCTTCATCTGAAATACCTTTTGATCTGTCAGTTGTTGGAACATTATGATCTGCAACTGCTAAAGTTAAATTTGGATGTCTAACTTTTCTGTTAGAATTTCTTAATCCTTCAAAAGCTTGGGGGCTTGTCACCTCATGAATTAAATGTCTATCTACAAAAAGTAAAGATGTGCCATCATCTTGTTGGTCAACTAGATGATCGTTCCAAATTTTATCGTATAATGTTGTAGACATTGAAAAAAAAATTA
This sequence comes from uncultured Pelagibacteraceae bacterium, assembly GCA_902566705.1. Lineage (GTDB taxonomy): Bacteria > Pseudomonadota > Alphaproteobacteria > Pelagibacterales > Pelagibacteraceae > Pelagibacter. The sequence goes on along the minus strand of CACFJT010000001.1, from coordinate 42,361 downwards.
TTTTTTTTCTGTAGAGCTTTCTGATTTTTGTTCTTCTTTAGGAGCCTCTGCTGCTGGAGCCGCCTCTTCTTTAGGTGCTGCTTCTGCTTTAGGAGCCTCTGCTACTGGTGCTGCTTCTGCTTTTGGAGCTTCTTCTTTTGTTGCTTCTACTACAGGAGCTACATTTTCTTCAGTAACTGTCTCTGGTTTTGCCTCGATATCAATACCAATTTTTTTTCTAATTTTTTCTGCAATCCTTGCTGATTTACCAGTTCTGTCTCTTAAATAATAAAGTTTTGCTCTTCTTACTTTACCTGATCTAATAACCTTAATTGAGTCAATTAAAGTTCCAAATAAAGGAAAAGTTCTCTCAACACCCTCTCCAAATGAAATCTTTCTAACCGTAAAAGATGAGTTTAAGTCTCTGCTTTTTTTAGCAATACACACTCCCTCAAAATATTGAATTCTTTCTTTTTTACCTTCGGTAATTCTCACACCAACTTTAACAACGTCTCCAGGATAAAATTCTGGAATTTTTTTCTCTGAAAGAATTTTGTTAACGTTATGCTGATTTATTTCTTCAATTGTTTTCATGTTAATATTTATCAAGTTAATTCTTCTTATATTTTTCCCATAAATCTGGTCTTCGGTCGCGTGTTATAGCCTCAGATTGAGATAAACGCCAGTGTTTAATTTTATTATGATCACCTGATAATAGCACGTCTGGCACAGCTTTTTCCTCCCAAATTTGAGGTTTTGTATACTGAGGATACTCTAGAAGACCATTTTCAAAGGTTTCATCTAATTTAGAGTTTTCATTTCCTAATACACCTGGCAGCAATCTTAAAATACTATCTATAACTACATACGCAGCTGACTCCCCGCCTGACAAAACATAATCTCCAATACTAATTTCCTCAATATTTCTTGTTGAAAGTATTCTTTCATCCACACCTTCAAAATGACCACAAATTAAAGACAGAGATTTTTCACTAGCTAGCTCTTTTGCTAAATTTTGATCAAATTTTTTTCCTTTTGGCGATAAGTATAAAATTCTCTCACTCTCATTTTTGTTTTCATCTAAAGACTTTGCAAGAACATCTGCTTTTAACAACATCCCTGAACCACCCCCATAAGGTGTGTCATCTACTGTTTTATGTTTGTCATCAGCTGCATCTCTTATATTTACAACTTTAAGTTTCCATAAATTATTTGATAAAGCTTTTCCATAGAGTCCTTTAGATAAAGGACCGGGAAAAACCTCTGGATAAAGTGTAAACACTTGAGCTTGCCACATAAATAATCTTTAAATTATTTTTTTTCCTCTGCTGGAGCTTCTTCCTTAGGAGCTGCGTCTGCTTTTGGAGCTTCTTCCTTAGGAGCTTCTGCTGCTGGAGCTGCTTCTGCTTTTGGAGCTTCTTCCTTAGGAGCTGCGTCTGCTTTTGGAGCTTCTTCCTTAGTAGCTGCGTCTGCTTTAGGAGCTTCTTTATTATCCTCTTCTTTTTTATTTCTCTCTTTTTTTGGTACTGCTTTAATTGGATTATTTCCATTAGCAGGCATAGGCATTAATTCGTTCTCACCTAAAATTCTTGCTACTCTAGTTGTTGGTTTAGCGCCTTGACCAAGCCAATATTTTATTCTCTCAGCTTCTAGGCCCACTCTTTCTTTTTTCTCTTTTGGTAATAAAGGGTTAAAGAAACCAACCTTCTCTATAAATCTTCCATCTCTTGCAAAACGACTGTCGGCAACAACAACCTTATAAACAGGACGTTTTTTTGTTCCACCTCTTGATAATCTTAATTTTAACATTTGTTCTCCTTTTTTTACTTTAATTGGTTAAATAGCTCTGGCGGTATACCTTTATCTGACATACCTTTCAGATTTCCTTTTGACATCTTTTTCATCATTTCAGACATCATTTTAAACTGCTTAAGCAATTTATTGATAGTGGCTGGATCTGTGCCAGAGCCATTAGCAATTCTTTTTTTTCTAGAACCATCTATTATTTTTGGATTCTCTCTTTCTTTTTTTGTCATTGATAGAATAATAGCTTCATTTTTTGATATTATACTTTCATCAATACCTGCAGAGTCCATTTGAGATTTAATTTTAGATACTCCTGGCATAAAAGACATAATTCCCTCAATACCACCCATTTTCTTCATTTGTCTTAATTGAGACAAATAATCTTCCATAGAGAATTGACCTTTTTTTAAATTTTCCTCTGCTTTTTTAATATTCTCTTCACCTAAATCTTGTGCAGCTTTTTCTACAAGAGATACGATATCTCCCATTCCAAGTATTCTGTTTGCAATTCTATCTGGATGGAATACTTCAAGATTATCTATTTTTTCTCCTATACCTAAAAATTTAATTGGAACATTTGAAACATATTTCATACTCACTGCGGCTCCGCCTCTTGCATCGCCGTCAGCCCTAGTTAAAATAATTCCAGATAAATTAACTGTATTTTTAAATTCTTTTGCCACTGAGGCTGCAACTTGACCTGTTAAAGAGTCTGCAACTAAGAAAGTTTCTATTGGATTAATTACAGCTTCAATTTGCTTAATCTCACTCATCATTTGTAAATCGATTTGAGTTCTACCAGCAGTATCAAATAAAATTATTTCAGCTCCATTTAAATTAGCAGCACTTATTGCTCTTCTACAAATATCAGTAGGTTGCTGACCTTCTATAATAGGTAAAGTTAAAATATTATTTTGTTCTCCTAAAGATCTAAGTTGTTCTTGTGCAGCTGGTCTGTAAATATCTAGACTGACCATCATTACTTTTTTCTTTTTATTATTTTCTAAAAATTTTGCTAATTTTGCTGTTGTTGTTGTTTTTCCAGAACCTTGTAACCCAACTAACATCATTGGCACAGGCGGTACTGCGTTTAAGTTTATCTCATTATTCGTTGCACCTAATAAATCTACAAGCTCATCATAAACAATTTTAACAACCATATCCCCAGGAGAGGTAGACCTTATTATCTCTTGGCCTAATGCTTTTGGCTTAACTTTTTCAATAAAATCTTTTGCAACATCCAAAGAGACATCTGCTTCAAGTAAGGCTTGCCTAATACCTCTTAAACCTTCATCTACTTGAGCTTCATCAAGCGAAGGTGCCTTTTTCAGAGAAGAAAAAATTTCTTCAAATTTATTTGTTAAATTTTCAAACATATTTATTACGCATAGCAGTAACGCACTAGTGGGCGAACTCTCGCTGACTAGTGTCGATCTCTTTGTTTCCAAAGACACCGCAAAGTTAATGTTTTTGCGGAAACGGCAACAACCTATAATAGAGGTTCAAAAAGTCAATAAATAAGTTAAATATCTATATATGGATATTAAAGCATTTAAAATGGACGGTTTAGGTAATGATTTTGTCATCATAGATAATAGACAAACAATTACAAATTTGACGAAAGAGCAAATAATAAAGATTTGTGACAGAAAATTTATTGGTTGTGACCAACTAATATTGATTAAAAAAAATGATATTTCAGATGCTTCGCTAGAATTTTATAATTCAGACGGAGGAATGTCTGGTGCATGTGGAAATGGTACACGATGTATTGCTGATTTATTAGGCAAGGAAAACAACAAAAAAGAAATTGTCCTAACAACTTTATCTGGCAAATTAAAATCTAATATTGTTGGAGAAAAAATAGTTTCTACAGAAATAGGTGTTGCAAAAACAAAATGGGATGAGATTCCGTTGTCTAAAGAATTAAATACTAATAATTTAGGAATTAAAATTATTGACAAAAATAATAACGAATTTTCTGGTGGAACTGCTGTAAATGTTGGAAACCCACATGTAGTTTTTTTTGTTAATAATAACGAAAATTTTGAAATTAAAAAAATTGGACCAGAAATTGAAAACCATTCTTTATTCCCAGAAAAATGTAATGTTACTTTAGCAACTGTTGTTAATAAAGAATTGATTAAAGTTAGAGTGTGGGAAAGAGGAGCTGGACTTACTAAGGCATGTGGTACAGCAGCTTGTGCAACAGCTTTTGCTGCAAAACAAAATGGACTGGTAAATGATAAAGTGAATATTGAATTTTCTACAGGTAGATTGACAATTTCAATTGATGAAAACAATAGTATTCATATGAAAGGACCAGTTTCAGATATCGAGGAGATAAATTTTAAAATTTAATGGGAATTTTTGAAAAATTTAAATCAGGTTTTAAAAAAAGTGCCTCAGCTTTTACAACGGGTTTAAGAGATATAGTTGTAAAAAAAGAGATTGATGACAAAACATTAGACAAAATTGAAGATTACCTAATTCAATCCGATGTTGGTATTGTTTCGGCTTCAGAAATAAGAGAAATAATTTCTAAAACAAAAATTGATCCCAATAAAGATTTAACTGACGAAATAAATAATATTTTAAAAAATTATATTATTTCAATTATGAAACCTTTAGAAAATATTGAATTCTTCAAAAAAAAAGAAAAATTAAATGCAACATTAATTTCAGGTGTTAATGGTGTTGGAAAGACAACTACTATTGGAAAAATAAGCAAAATATTAAAGGGTAATGGAAATAAAGTAATGTTAGCTGCATCAGATACTTTTAGAGCAGCAGCTATTGAGCAACTAGAAAATTGGGCAAACAAAGTTGATGTTCAAATTATAAAATCATCCCAAGGTTCAGATCCTGCATCAGTTGCTTACAAAGCTATTGATGAAGCATTAAACAATAATTTTGACCAAGTTTTAATTGATACAGCTGGAAGATTACAAAATAAAAAAAATTTGATGGAGGAATATAAAAAAATTGCAAATGTTACTAAAAAAATTGATCCAGATGCTCCACATGATGTTATTTTAGTTTTGGACGCAACCTCAGGGCAAAATGTTATTAATCAAGTTGAAGAATTTAATAAAATTATTCCAATAACTGGTCTTATTATGACAAAATTAGATGGCACAGCAAAAGGAGGTATTCTTCTAGCTGTTGCTAAGAAATATAAACTACCAATTATTGCACTTGGATTAGGTGAAAAAGAAGATGATTTACAAATTTTTGAGGCTGAAAAATTTGCAGAAGCATTTACTCAAATTAATTAATTAAGGTACTGGAAATTAGAGGTTTATAAAAACTACATTTATAATGTTCTTTAAATTCATAGTGTCCACAATTTTTAGCTATCGAAGAAATAATAAAATCAAATTTTCCATTTACAGGATAAAGCTCTAACTTTTTTTCAACAATATCAAATTTAAAATTAGCTTTTAGACTTTTTACAGCACTAATCATCACCAGAGTTTTGTTATCTTTTAAAAGATAATATGCAAAATCATCTGGAAAAACTGGGAAATCATACTCTTGCAAAAAATATTTTGCTGTTTTGGGAAACCATTCATAAGAAATTAATGGCAAGGACTCTTTCGTTTTGTAGTTATAAATATAAAGATCTTTTGGAAAATCATTAATATAATTTGAATTTTCTCCTCGAGCCATGACAGCTTTTTCACGGGTTTTAAAATATAATGCAAAATTTTCATCGTGCGAATTCATTTGATCAATATGAAAAAGGCTGTCTACAGATGCTAAATTTTCTTTGGCATTTGATAAATTATTTAAAGAAAAAAGAACAATAAAAAATAAGAAAAAATTTTTCATAGATTAACCTAAAAAAAAAATTTGAATTATCTTTGTTTGGATTATGGCTTAATTTAAACTATCAACAAACGATTTTAGGGCTAATACAAGTTTATCATCATATTCCATCATATGATCGTCATATTTTGTAAAATATGAATATTTAGGTTCACTTGCTAAATTAAAAATTTTTTTACCCATCCAAAATGGAACTATTTGGTCAGCCTCACCATGCATTACTAATACTGGAATATTAATATTTTTAATTTTTTCATTATTTTCATACTTATCTTTTAAAATCAAACCAACCGGAATATATGGATAAAAATTTTTCGCAGCTTCTATCATTGATGTGAAGGGCGTTTCTAAGATTAATCCTGCAAAATTTTTATTCTGAGTAATTTCGGTCGCAATGCCAGTTCCTAATGACTCTCCATAAATAATTATATCTTCTTCTTTTAGACCTTTTTCTTTAAGCCAGTTTATTGCACTAGCACCATCTGTATAAAGACCCTCCTCACTTGGTTTTCCTTTATTGCCGCTGAACCCTCTCCATGCAATAATTAAAAAATTAACATCCATGTCTTTAAAATGATTTAACTTATGGATTCTGTTTTCAAGTGTCCCTGCATTTCCGTGAAAATAAACTATTGTTTTATAACTATTTAAATTTTTATTATGAAACCAGCCTAAAAGATTAATATTATCTGTTGTTTTGATAGTAACTTTTTCAATGTTAACTTCTAAATTATCTCCAGAATAATTATTTTCATCAGGATGATACATTAAATTTCTTTGAAAAAAGAATAAGAAAATTAAAACGATTAAGTAAATAGCAATAATACCAATTAATAATTCCAAAAAAAAATTCCTACGTTTTATTTTCATATTTTTTTCTATTTAATATTAAAAAAAATATATAAGAAATAATACTTAAGATTAAGAAAACTGAAAAAGCTGATTTAAAAGCAAATACTTCTGCATGACCCATCCCTTTAACAATATCTATCACTAAGCCCATTAGCCATTGCATTATGAATGTCCCTGCAAATATTAATAAATTGAATGAAGTTAGTGCTTTACCAGCAGAATAACCTGAAAAAGAAAGGCCCACAGCCGGCTGTGTAACTGATAAAAAAATTGAACTTAAAATAAATAAAGTTATGTAAAAAGCTCCAGCTTTTGAACCTAATAAAATTATCACTAACATTACAGAAAAACTAATTGGCAAACCTAATTTAAGTATTCTTTTAGCGCTAAACCCTATTCCTGAAATTTTTGGTAAAAAATAACCCCACAAAAAAAAGGATACCAACATAGTTACATTGATCCAAAATAATCCTGTAGCGCTCTGAAGTGGTGTATAGCCAGCAACTCTAGTCATCCATGGGCCTGCCCATAAAGTTTGTATAGCCATTAAGCCCCCATAATTAAATAAACCCATTGGAATTACACTTATAAAAAATCGATTTTTCCAAACTTCTGATAAAGTTCCGGTATTACTTGGCTCTTCTAACTCTTTATTTTTAGTTAAATTCCATTTTGGGATGAAAACTAACATTAAAAAAATACTAATTAAAATTAAGATAGCGATACCAGCAAATATCCATCTCCAACCGAAACTAGGTAATAAAAGTTGTACAGGCAATGTGGATGACAAAAAACCTAATGATGCAATCATTAACATCCATGAGTTTGCTCTTTGTTGTTGATTTTCTGCATACCATATTCTGTAACCTGTTAACGGAGCCATCAAACAAGCACTTACACCTACACCAATTAGAATTCGTGAAACTAATAATCCCGAAAAGCTTTCAGCTAAAGCAAATGATCCTGTTCCAACTAATGCGATAAATAAAAAAGAAGAGACAATTTTTTTTGGTCCATATTTATCTAACAAATATCCAAGCGGTATTTGCATACAAGCAAAACCCAAAAAATAACCTCCAGCTAATAAACCTAAATCAGCTGCTAATAAATTAAATTCTGAGGTTAATACTGGTGAAAGTGTTGCGGTAATTGCACGTAACAAACATGATAAAAAATAACCAAATGCAAATACAAAAAAAACAATAATAGCCTGTTTTTTTGGTAAAATATAATTTTCCATTAATTAAAAGTTTAAAGATATATCTCTATGAACTGAGTTACACCTAGCAACAAATTTAGCTTGTTCTTTAGTTAATCTGTTTTGAAGTCTAAGACCAATATTATGTTTGATAACATCATTATATTTAATTAATTCAGGCATCAAATTCTTATTAGCATCATCTCTCCATGAAACTTCTAAATTGAAAAGATCAAAAGTCTCTGAACTTACTTCAGACAATTTTTGCTCATCTACCTCATCATTATCTATAACAGATATTAGGTCATCTAATTTATTTGCAAATTCTTCCGTTCCAGAAATTTCTCCTAGTTTTTCAAAAAGATTATCAATTACTGATATTGAGTTTTCGTAATTTTTATTATCAATATTATATTTTAATTCTTTTATTTCTGATGAAAGTTCTTTTAATTTTTCATTATCATTTATAAACATTACTATTTGATCCAGAGTTTCATAAGCTTCATCAACATTTTTTCTATACCTTTTTGTTCTTGTATTTTTTGCTTTGTGCAGTATTTCAAACTCTCCATTTTTAACTTTCCAACTTTCAGGAACTTTATCTTGAAGTTCTTTAATTTCTAGCTCGTAATTCTCTATCTTTAATTCTAATTTATTTTTATTTGATAAGTTATCATCGTCTAAATTTCTAATTTCAGCTTTTGTTTTTTTAATTTTCTGGTCTATTTTTCTAATTTTTTTCTCAATTTTTCTTACATTGAAATGCAAGTCCCTATAATCTTTTGTGAATAATTCATATTCTTCCTCTGTTTTTTGAAGTTTTTTAACAATAGCAAAAGTCCCAAGCGCATTATCAAAATGCTCTTCAAAAATATCTAATTTATCCATTGGAAGATTTGCGGGAGTTAATTTCTGCATGTCTTTTATTGCATTAGTAATTCTTTGTTCTTCAGTGTTGTAAATCGCAAATTTGTACTCTTGTAAGCAATATTGTAACTTTGGATTCATCGGTGGTGGAGCAACGTTTGACGTTAAATATGTTCTTGCTGGTAGATAGTTTACTAATGATGGATAGAAACCAACAATTCCAAGACCTATTAATTGTAAAATAATGAATGGAACAACACCTTTCCAGATATTTAAAGTAGTAACAAGTTTTGAAGCTACACCTTTTAAGTAAAATAATGCAAAACCAAATGGTGGTGTTAAAAATGAAGTTTGTAAATTTACCCCAATCATTACACCAAGCCAAATTGCACTTACATTAGCTCCTGGTTCCGCTAATAATATCGGAGCAATGATAGGAACAACAACAACGGCTATTTCTATAAAATCAAGAAAGAAACCTAATAAAAAAATCACTGCCATTACAACAATAAACTGTGTCCAAAATCCCCCTGGCAAATCTTGAAGAAAATCTCTTACTAACTCTTCACCTCCAAATGCTCTAAATCCAGAGGTTAACATTGCAGCACCTAATAAAATTATAAAAACCATTGATGTTGTTACACATGTTTCTGTAACAACCTCTCTTAAAACATTCTCAATTTTGTATGCTCTCCAAAAACTCCAAATAATTCCAATTAAAAAAGTAATTGTAAAAAATCCTGTGATAAAAATTGCTGTAAGATCTCTAGTTTCTACAGCCTTAATATTTAAATTATAGTTCTTAGATAAAATATAAATTGGAATGACAGATAAAATTGCAATTATAATTGGATAGTAAGCATCTTTTTTTCCTTTATGTAAACGATAACCAGCCATCATGGTTGCACCTATTGCTCCAATTGATCCAGCTTGATTAACGGTTGCAATACCTAAAAGTATAGATCCTAAAACCGCAAAAATTAAAGCAAGGGGAGGAATAATTACTATTAAAACCTTAATCCAAAATTTTGAGTCAAAATTTCCTTTAAATGGAACAGGAGGAGCTGCCTTAGGATTTAGTCTTGCATACACAAATACATAAATCATATACAAACCAACCAATACTAAACCAGGTAATAGTGCTCCCAAAAACATATCTCCTGCAGAAGTAGAACCCACTCTAAATTCTCCAGGCATATTAAATTCACCGGTTAAAATTTTATAATCAGTCTGACGCATAGTATTTGCAACATCAGCTGCACTAGCCAATTGATCAGCAATAATAATTAATACAATTGAAGGAGGTATAATTTGACCAAGTGTTCCAGAGGAACAAACAATTCCACTTGCAAGACTTTTGTCATATTTATTATTAAGCATTGTGGGTAGTGAAATTAATCCCATTGCTATTACGGTTGCGCCAACAATACCTGTGGTTGCTGCAAGTAATGCTCCAACAAAAATTACCGATATTCCTAAACCTCCAGGGATAGGTCCAAACAACTGCCCCATTGTAACTAAAAGATCTTCCGCAATTTTTGATTTTTGCAGCATGATCCCCATAAAAATAAATAAAGGAATTGCAATTAAAGTGTCAGTTTCAACATCCCAGTAGTTACTCCTAAAGTTTGTAATACCGGCGGTTAACCATTCTTTAGGGCCATCAACAGCAAAATAAGCGCTACTATCTCCTGCAAATAAATAACCAAAAAAAGCAGCTAGCCCGATTGAAATTATTGCTGATCCAGGTAATGCAAAAGCTACAGGAAAACCAGAAGCTAATGCTCCAATCATTATAATTACAAGTAAAGCTAAAAACAGATGTTCCATTATTTAATTCTTTAAAAGTTTATGACTGCTACTCATAAAGTAGCTAGTGAATTGAGTTAACATACTTACAGCAAAGACTGCTAAATAAACTGCCATTAGATAAAGTAAATATAATCCGTTTGAACCTTGCTGCGTAATTTCAAATGAAATTACAGGACCATTGATGATACTAGCTTTGCCCCCCATGCCTAAAAATATTACAATCAAACATAAAGGAATTCCTAGAGTTAATGACCCAATTGCATTAGTCCATGCTTTTTTACGTTCGCTAAAACCAGTATAAAGAACATCAACTCTAACGTGGCCCTCGTGAATTAACGCATAAGCGCTTGCAAATAAATAAAGGGCTGCATACCAAAAACGAACTAAGTCACCTTGGAATGCCTGTTCATACTGAAATATGAACCTTGAGAGAACTATCAAAAATTCACTTCCAACCACTAAAACTGCTAACCAAATAAAGCCTACAGATCTTGTAAAATAACCAATTACAAAAGAAGCTAATATTAAAGGAAAGTGTATATATGTGATTCTGAAAGCAGGTATTACTAAATTAATTTTAAGTTGTTCTCCAAAAATTGGCTCAACTAGTTTTTCTACTACCATGAATGAGATTAAAAAGTCTGCTACTCCAACAATTAGTACAGCCCAGAAAGAGGACCTTACTACGTAAGCTGTAATTTTCGATAAGATCTCAGAGTCTGTTTGTAATGTTTGTTTTATGGATTTCAAAACAAAAAATATAACTCCTGCTAAAGATACAAAATAAAATAGTAATTGAATATATGATAAATTTATTGCAAGCCCCTCTAAAGGCTTATTTAATTTTTTAAATCCAAATAATTCATAATGAGCAAAAAGTTTTTTAACTCCTGGCCAATCAAACCAAACTGTTAAAACATTATTTACTAAAAAAACAAAAGTTAAAGCTAAGATAGAATAACTAAATATTCTTATTAAAATAGATAAGTTATTTTTCGCCATCATATTAAATCTTTTATTGATATATAAAAAGAGGGCCCATTTAAGGGCCCTCTAGTAATAATTAGAATTAAATTATACTCCTAATGCTCTATTTCTTTGAGCAACATATGGCCCGTCAGACAAGTTAGTCCAAGCACCAATTTCCTTACGACCTTTAACAAAGGCAGCATGTACTTTCTTAGCAAGAGCACTATGTTGTTGAACTTCATCGAAAACTTCAGCGGCACCTTTAGCGAAAGCATCGTAAACTTTGTCATTAAACTTCTCAAGTTTAACTCCACTTTCGTTAACTAATCGTGCTAGTGCAGCTCCGTTTTTAGCATTGTATTCAGCCATTGTAGTTGTGTCAGCCCAATCACATGCAGTTTTAATAATTAACTGATCTGATTTTGACAAACTAGTAAACCAAGATTTGTTCACTCCACAAGCTAGTGTAGATCCTGGTTCATGCATTCCTGGATAGTAATAATACTTAGCAGCTTCCTGGAACTTCATAGCTTCATCATTCCAAGGTCCTACCCATTCTGTTGCATCAATTGCACCTGAAACAAGGTTTTCATAAATTTGTCCACCAGGAAGTGAAATTGGAGAACCACCTAGTTTTCCAAGTACTTGTCCACCTAATCCAGGCATACGCATTTTTAAACCTTTAAAGTCATTCGCTGATCTAATTTTCTTATTAAACCAACCACCCATTTGCACTCCAGTATTACCAGCTGCAAAACTTTGTGTTCCAAAATCATCAGTCAATTCATCCCACAATTCTTGTCCACCAGCAAATTTTAACCACGCATTCATTTCAGCATATGTGAAACCAAATGGAACCGCAGTAAAATATCCAAAAGCAGGGTGTTTTTTAACCCAGTAGTAATCAGCACCGTGATACATTTGAGAGTTACCTGATGCAACTTCGTCAAATGAATCAAATGCTTTTACCCTTTCATTAGCAGCATAATAAGTAACTTGAATTCTACCGTCACTCATATCGCTTAATCTTTGAGCAAGTCTTTGTGCACCAGTTCCTAGGCCTGGAAAATCTCTAGGCCAAGTAGCTACCATAGAAGCTTCAACTCTTTCTTTGGCAACGGCTGGAGCAGATAAAGCAACAGCAGCAACACCAGTTGCAGCTGCAGTTTTAAAGAACTTACGTCTTGAAGGTGATCTAGAAACCTTCAATGATTTTTTTTCTTTAATCATTAGTATCTCCTCTTCTTTGTTAATTAACTGTAAAGATTAAATTACAAATGTGCGTTTAAGTCTAGACTAAAATTCCTGTTAAAGAATATTATACAATCAGAGGTAGTAAATTTAGGAATTATTAAATTTATTTTTTGTCAAAAAAGGCTTCATATAACATCATAGATATCGCAAGTATCATCAATATATAAACTGGTAATACATCAAAAAAACCTATCATCATAGATCTTGTAAGTGTTGTTGCTAAACCCACAAGAAAAAAGATTGCAAAAGAAAGTCCTATAAGTGTTACAAGTTTATTCATTAAATTTTTCGCTTTCCTTTTCAAGCCAACTGGAAACTCCTAAGAAACGATTATCGTCATATTTCTCTCCAATAACTTGAATTCCTAATGGTAAATTATTTTCGCCTTGAAGTAAAGGAAGTGAAATACAAGGAGTTCCTAGGTAAGACCAAACTTTGTTGAAATCAGCTGATCCAGTACTCTTTAGACCTTTAAGGGCAACACCAGGGCTGGATGGGGATAAAACTCCATGATAATCCTCGAATACTTCTTTATAAGAGTCATAACTTCTTTTCATAAAATCTATTGCTTCAGCATATTCTCTTGCTGAGTGTTTTCTTCCATTTGCAATTGCATTTTGCATAATTTTTGAAAGTTTTGATTTATAATTTTTGTAATAATCACTAAAATTATTAGCTAAATCGGTTTCATAAATTATTTGATGATATTTATGGATATCTTTAAAATAAGAAGGAGTATCGTGAACTTCTATATTTTTTTTAAACGACTTTATAAAATATTCAAAAGCCTCCTTAGATTTTTTGTCAATTGTTTTCCAAAATTCAGTTTTATAAAAAATAAATTTTGGTTCGTACAAAGGACCCTTTTTTACAACATCAACCATATTATTTGAAGAATAATAAACAGTGGCAGGGTCATGGGAATCTTTTTTAATTAACTCTTTAACTAAATATGCTATGTCCTCAACTGTTTTTCCAAAAACTCCTAAATGGTCAAGTTTTTCGGAAGTCTTTAATACTCCATTTCTAGAAATCAAACCAAATGAAGGTTTGTATCCGACAACACCACAATAAGATGCTGGTCTAATTATTGAGCCACCAGTTTGTGATCCGATTGAAAGTGGAGCCATGTAAGATGCAATGACTGCAGCAGAACCACTTGACGATCCTCCTGGTGTTCGTGAATAATCGTGTGGATTTTTTGTTTTAGATGGATTTAAATATGCTAATTCTGTAGTAACTGTTTTACCCATCACAATAGCTCCTGAAGATGTTAACAAGTCAACTATTTCTGCATTCTGTGAATAAGATTTACCTTTTCTTATCGGTGTTCCACATTCAGTTGGCATATCTAAAGTACCAACAATATCTTTAACAGCTACAGGGATACCATGTAGTGGACCAATGGGTTTTCCAGATTTTTTGTAAGCATCTGACTCTTTGGCTTTTTCCAACAATAATTCTTTGTCAAAAAAAGCCCAAGCATTTATATCTTTTTCAAACTTATTAATTCTTTCTATGTATGCCTCACATATTTCGACAGACGTAATTTGGGAATTTGAAATTTTATTTATTAATTCTTCAACAGAAAAATTTATAATTTCATTCATCAAGTTAGTTAGCAAATAATTGATCAGGTAACCACAAAGCTATACCTGGGAATAAATACATTAAAACCATTCCCAAAATAACTATCGCCAAGAATGGCATGATTCCTTTAAATACCTCAATTAATTCTACATTTTTAGATTGTACACCTTTTAAATAATAAGCTGACATTGCCATGGGGGGTGTTAAAAATGATGTTTGTAAATTTAGAGCAATTAACATTGCAAAAAAATAAGGGTTAACCCCAAAAAATTCTACCAAAGGTAAAAATATTGGAACGAATATAATTAATATTTCTGTCCACTCTAATGGCCAGCCTAGTAAGAAAATTATAATTTGTGTAATTACTAAAAATTGCCAAGGTTGTATATCCATTGATTTAAAAAAATGTTCAAATACTTCATGTCCACCTAAATATGAAAATACTGACGCAAATGTCCAAGATCCAATAAATAACCACATGATCATAGCAGTAGTTTTTGCAGTAAGAAAAACAGACTCTTTAAAATTTTTCCATTTAAGGGATTTATAAAAGAAAGATAAAACTAATGCACCAAAAGCTCCAACACCTGCTGCTTCTGCTGGAGTAGCTAAACCTGCAAGAATACTTCCTAATACTAAAATAATTAAAGAAAATAATGGTAAGAATGAAACCAAAACTTCTTTTAAAATCACAGATCTTGGTGGAATTTCTTCTTTAGGAGGCTTAGGTGCAACTGATGGATTAAAATAAGCCAAAATAATTGCATATAAAATATATAGACCTGCTAACATCAAACCAGGAAATATTGCTGCAGCAAATAATCTTAGTGGAGATAACTGGGCTATTACAGCATAAACTATAAGCATAATGCTAGGAGGAATTAAAATTCCTAAACATCCTCCAGCACATATTACCCCTGATGCAAATTTTTTATCATATCCAGCTTTGACCATTGCAGGCCAAGCAAGTAAACCCATTAAAGTCACAACTGCTCCAATTATACCCGTTGCTGTAGAGAATAAAGTGCAAGTAACAAGGGCAGCAACTGCCATTGATGCTGGAAGAGAATGAGACGCTAGTCTTATTGCATAAAATAATCTTGCAACTATGCCCGCTCTTTCAACTAAATATCCCATAAATAAAAACAAAGGTACGGCGGTGAGGACGTGATTATCCATGACGGAGTAGGTATTTTGGACAAATAATTTAAATATCCTATTGTCAAATAAATGATCCATTCTTGAAGGATCAAAATATGCGTAATACCCAAATCCTAAACCCATTGCCATTAAAGTAAATGCAATAGGGAATCCTAGTAATACAGCAAACAAAAATATCACCATCATTAAAATTGCGATTTCTGGGTTCGTTAAACTAAACAACATCTATTTTTTCTTCCTCTTTAGATTTTCTCATTAAAATTTTTTCAGTTTCTTCAGCACCAGCGTCTCTCTCTGGCCAATGTCCTGTTCTAATACAAATAATTGCTCTAAACACTTCACTTATTCCTTGAAGTGTAAGAAGTATTCCAGATAAAGGTATCAAAGATTTAGCCATATAAATTTGAATTTGTGCTGGACTATTCCAACTTGTTTCTTTCACCATCCATGCTTTAGCTGCATATTCATATCCATAAAATGCGAGTGCAATTACCCCTGGAAAAAAGAAGACGAAATATAATATTAAATCAATCCATCCTTGAACTTTAGTTGGAAACAACCTGTAAATAACATCTCCTCTCACGTGAGCCTCTGTTGCTAAAGTGTAAGCTCCAGCCATCATAAATATCGCTCCATACATTTGTAAACTGAAATCAAAATTCCATAAAGTAGGAGCATTAAATGCGTAAGCCATGATAACCTCATAACATGTTCCTCCCATTAAAATTACTATACACCATGAGAAGGCTTTACCCATTGAGGAACTAAGAGTGTCTGCAAATTTTATATAAGAGTACATATTAACTAGCTTATCTTAATTTTCTTAATTAATTCAATTAAAAAAAAGGGGGCTAAAAAGCCCCCTTAATTTTTTATATTTTTAAACCTTAGATTTTAACTTTCGCTAATGGACCAAACTCATTTTCATAAGCAAGTCTGTAGTTAGGCTGATTCATTAGTAAGTATTTCATTACTCTTTTCGCATAAGCTTTTTGTGAATCAACAATCTTCTTAAAGAATGGATCTTTAGAAGAGAAATCACCTACAACTTTATCCCAACCTTTTAACTGCTCTGCTAAAATTGCATCTGAAGTTTGGTAAACGTTTACTTTATGCTCATTCATCAATTTAGATAAATCAGCTGAGTATCTCACCAAAGCTTTAAAGTAGTTAGCGGTATTTGCTGCATACGAAGCATTTTTTAATATTGCTTGGTTTGCAGGAGATAAGCTATTGAATGTTTTTTTGTTAATAGGTATTTCAAACATCTCTTGTGATTGGTGGAAAGATCCTAAGTGATAATGCTTAGAAACATCTTGCATACCAAATTGAGAGTCTGAAGTAGGGTTATTAAACTCAGCAGCTTCAATCAAACCAGTTTTCATAGCTGGCTGAATTTCACCACCTGGTAATTGTCTAACTACCATACCCATTGCAGTAAGAACGTTAGTTGCAAGACCAACTGTTCTATACTTCATACCTTTAACGTCACTTACTTTAGTTACGTTCTTTTTGAACCAACCAAATGGTTGAGCTGGCATAGGCATCGCAAAAACACCAACATAGTCGTATCCAACTTTTGCTAATGTTTCTTCATACAATGCTCTTCCACCACCTTCTTCCATCCAAGCCATTACTTCTTGAGATGATAGACCATAAGATGGGCCAGTTCCGAAAAGAGACGCGGCAGGATTTTTTCCATACCAATAAGCAGTAACCCAGTGTCCCATATCAAGAACACCGTCACTTACAGCTTGTCCAATTTCTCCAGTTTTTACGACTGCTCCAACAGGCTGAAGATCAATTTTTAAACTTCCACCTGACATGTCTCCAACCATTTTGGCATAGTCTCCAGCCATTTCAAAAAAGATGTTAGCACCTGATGGCCATGCTGCTTGCATCTTTAATGTTTGCGGAGCACCAAAAGCAACATTTGGCATTGCTACAGCTGTTGCTGCTGCTGCACCAGTTGCTGCTGCGGCTTTGAAGAACTTTCTTCTTGAAGGAGTTTTAGAACCCTTCAATGATTTTTTATTTTTAATCATTTCTTCTCCTCTAGTTAATTAACTGATGGGAAGTAAAACATAGATTCAGATTAGAGTCTTTCTAAAAAGAGGCACAGATTGTCACTATTATTGTAAAATACAAAATTTTTACAATTTAAGGTTGAGTTTAAATTAATTTGTTATCCTCATACACACAACATTTCTCAGCAGGTATATGAAGTTTAACGTTTTGATTTGGTATTTCGGTTTCTCTAGTAACTTTTGATTTAATTGTAAAGCTTCCCATTTTAGCTGTGATTAATTTATAATTTCCTAAATCCTCAACCTTTTCAACATTAACATCTACTAAATTTTCATTATGATTTTGTGCAATCTTAATAAATTCTGATCTAATCCCTAATTTAATATTCTTTGTTTTTAATTTAGACAAATTTGTATTTGTTTTAATTAAAGTATTATTAATTTTTACACTATCGTTTGAGGAAGGTTCGCTTTCAAATAAGTTCATAGCTGGTGATCCAATAAAGTATCCAACAAATGTTGTATTAGGTCTTTCAAAAAGTTCTTTCGGAGAACCAGTTTGAACTACCTCTCCTTCACTCATAACTATTATATTATCTGCAAAAGTCATCGCCTCGTTTTGATCGTGTGTTACATAAACTAGTGTTGTTTTGTATTGCTCATTAATTTCTTTAAGATTTCTTCTTAATCTAAATTTTAAATCTGGATCAATAACAGTTAAAGGTTCATCCATAAGAACAGCAGCTACGTCTTCTCTTACAAGGCCTCTACCTAAAGATATTAATTGCTTTTGATCTGCTGTTAATTTTCTTGCAGGAGAATTTAGAAAAGATTTTAAATTTAAAGTTTCAGCGACTGAATTAACTCTTTCATCAATTTTGCTTTTAGAAAAATCTCTACATTTAAGTGGGAATGCTAAGTTTTCATAAACAGTCATAGTATTATAAATAACCGGAAATTGGAAAACTTGGGCAATATTTCTTTCTTCTGTTATTAAATCTGTAACATCTCTATCATCAAATAATATTCTTCCAGCAGAAGGTCTCACTAAACCAGAAACAATATTTAGCATTGTAGTTTTTCCACAACCTGAGGGTCCTAAGATTGCATATCGATTTCCATTTTCCCATGTCATCGAGAAAGGATTTAAAGCAAAAACTGGATTTGGATCATTTGGATTATATGAATGAGATACGTTACTTAAATCAATTTTGGCCATTCAAACCTCCAAACGGTGAAGATGCTAATTTTCCATCAGCATAAAAAGCATAAGCTCTATCAATCTTAAAATTAATTTTTACTTTATCGTGTATCTTAAAATTCAGAACTTCTTCTATTGAAACAATAATTTTTGTATCTCCTCTTTTTAGGTGAAGTAAGGTTTCAGAACCACTAATTTCTGCTAGCTCAACTTCAAATTCATTTCCGTTTTCGCCTAATTCAATATCAGAAGATCTTAATCCAATTTTTAAACCATCTTCTGTTAGTTTAGATAAGTGTTTTGGAGCCTCTAGATTAATTCCTTCAAATTGAATATTATTATCAGAAATTTTAGCTTCTATTATATTCATTGGTGGATCATTAGAAATTTCTGCAACTTTTAAAGAATTTGGGTTTTCAAATATTTCTTTTGCTGGACCAACTTGTAAAACCTTCCCTTCATCTAAAACTATAACTTCGCCATTTAATTCCATAGTCTCTTTTGGATCTGTAGTTGAATAAATTAATATTGTTTCATCTGCTAACCCTTTGGAAAATAGGTTTTTAAACTCTTCTCTTAATTGCTCTCTCAATTTGTAGTCTAAGTTTACTAAGGGTTCATCCAGTAATAGTATTTTTGCATTTTTGACCAAGGATCTTGCAAGAGAAACTCTTTGTTGTTGACCTCCGGATAGCTCTTGGATTTTTCTTTTTTCATAACCCAATAAGCCTACAGACTTTAAGGCATCCATTACTTTTTCATTAATAACACCTTGATCTATTTTTCTTTGTTTCAAAGGAAAGGCTATGTTTTCAAAAACATTTAAATGAGGATAGTTTATAAATTGCTGATAAACCATTGCTACATTTCTTTCCCAAACAGGAACTTTTAAAAAATTTTTACCATCAAATTCAATTTCACCACTGTCAGGTGTTAAAAGACCAGCTATTGTTTTTAATAGAGTTGTTTTTCCAGATAATGTTCTTCCTAGAATTGTATATAGATTACCCTCTTTAAAATTAAAAGATACTTCGTTTAAATGATATTGGTCTTCAGGTTTATAAGACAAATTATTAGCAATTAAATCCATTATTTAATAGCTCCTGATAAATTTCCTTTTGATAAATATCGCTCAACTACAAATGCAACAATAATTAATGGTGCAACAGAAACTAAAGCTGATGCTGATAAACTCCACCAAGGGGTTACTGATGAATTTAATGCAACAATTTTAACAGGTAATAATTGCACCTCTGTAAATGTTAAAATAAAAGCAAAGAAAAAATCAATCCATCCAAAAATTATACAAAACATTCCTGCTACAATTAAACCAGGTATTGAATTTGGTAAAACTACCTTTAAAAATGCTTGGTAAGGGTTACAACCATCAATTAAAGCTGTCTCATCAATTTCTCTTGGAACTTTATTAAAAAAGTCGACCATAATCCAGACTGCTATTGGCATTAACAGAACAATATAAACAACAATTAGACCTGTTAAACTGTCTAACAAATTTATTGAACTTAAAAATAAAAAAAATGGTATTGATAAAACAATTGGTGGCATAATTCTTTGCGAAATAAAGAAAAAAGTGATGTCATTATTTTTTACAAAGCCAGCCTTGAATGTATATCTAGATAATGCGTAAGCAGACAATGTTCCAAGAATAATACTAATTAAACTTGCAGTACAAGTTACAAACATACTGTTAAAATAAGGTTCAATTATATCCACTCCACCTTTAGCTGGTGATTTAATTAGTACCTTCCAACCTTCTAAATTTGGCTCAAAATCAAACCATGGGATATATGTTACTCCTCCATTAACAGACTGAAAATCTTTAAAAGATGTTGTTAAAGCCCAAAGAAAAGGAGCAACAACAAATACTGTCCAAACGACAATAAAAAAATATTTCAAAAAAATATAAAGTTTGTTCATTATTTATTCTTTTAATAAAACTTTAGTTAATACTTTTGCTATAATGGTTAAACTTATGATCATAATTATTAAGTAAGTAAATGACATCGATGCTGCATAACCCATCTGAAATTCTCTCAATCCTTTAATAAAAATGTAAAAACTTGAAGTTTCCGTAGAAGTACCTGGTCCACCTGAGGTTAAAACATAAACTGTATCCATAATCTTTGATGCCTCAATTAACCTTATGATTATTGCTCCAATTGAGATGGGAGCCATCAATGGAAATGTTACATATATAAATTTTCTAACTGGACTTGCGCCGTCAATAGCAGCAGCTAAGAATGGTTCTTTAGGTAATGACAATAATCCCGCTAATAAAAGCAGAAACATAAATGGTGTCCATTGCCATACCTCAACTATAATGACTGTAAATTTTGCAATAACTGGATCTGTCAACCACTTGGGAGCTACCCCAAAAACTGATAACAAATCATTTACTGGTCCTAAAGACTCATGAAAAAAAGTTCTCCATATAACTGTCATAATCACTGGGGTTGTCATCATTGGGACTAAAAACAGAACTCTAAAAAATCTTTTAAATTTAATATCTTTCCAAACCATATGTGCTAAGGCAAAACCAATCACGTATTGTAAAATAACTGTTGTAACTGACAAAAAACTCAATCTAAAAAATGATTCCCAAAATCTTGGGTCATCAGTAAATAATCTTATGTAATTTTCTAAACCTATGTAATCTAAACCAGGATTATAACTATTCCATCCTGACAAACTTAGTCTAACTACGAAAATAATTGGAAAAATTAATATTCCTATCAACACAAATAAACCTGGAAACAGAAAGAAATATTTATGCTTAAAGTTCATTTATAAATAAAGGATTATATTATTTTTGTAATATGTGGCCATTTAAATTAATGGCCACATAAAGTATTTTTAAATTATAGCTTGTTGTCTTCCATTTTAACACCAACAGCATAGGCATCTTGAACTGCTTTTTTACCTACTCTGCTTACAATTGCTTCCCACTCTTTAGCAACTTCATCTAAAGCTTCTTGAGGAGATAATTGTCCTGCTAAAGCTTTTGAAGTTCCTGTAGCGACTGCACTTGTAAATTCAAATACACCCGGAACTCTTAGAGGGAAAACTCTGTTGTTACTTTTTTCCATATCTAAAAGTGTCTTGGTGTAACTATTAGCGATCTCTGGATCCCAACCCATGCTATTTATATAAATATTGGGGTCAAAGTCTGAGTTTTTAAATGGGTTAACACCAAATCTACCAATTGCTAGGTCAGCTTGGTGGTTTGCACCGTTAGAAAAGAAACATAAGTAATCAAACGCCATATCTTTTACTTTACTTTTCTTAGCAACACCTACTGCCCAACCCCATACAATGTAAGGAGCTTGGTTGTATTGGTTTTCCCAGCTATTAGATACTCTGTTCCAAACCTTGTTTGCACCCGGAAGTGGAGCTGCACCAACTTTATTTTTAATTGGGCTATCATCTTGCATCGCTGCAATAAATGCATCATCCCAAGAAAAACTAAATAAAGTCTGTCCACCACCAAATGATCCGATTTCATCACCTAGACCAAAGTTTGTTCCTCCTGGAGGTACATACTTAGTGGCTTCAACCCAGTCAGTTAACGCTTCTACAAACCCAGGGTTATTGATGTTTGGCTTCATAGTTTCTAAATCAAAAAAGAAACCACCTGGAGTTCTCGGGTTTTTAGCATACGCTACTGATCTACTGAAAAAAGCCGCGAACATTAAGTCATCTTTTTTCATAACTTCAGCTGAACCGTATTCTTTTTCACCGTCTCCATCCCAGTCCCAACCATTGAAATATTTAGCCATTTCGCCATATTCTTTCCATGTTGTAGGAACTTTTAGTTCTTTACCTGTGTCTGCTTTGTATTTTTTCTGCATTTCAGGATTATCTATTACGTCTTTTCTGTATTTTAGATAATGTCTATCACCATCAACTGGGTATTGGTACATAGTTCCATCCCAAGATGATACACCCATATGAGATTTGGTTACGTCTTTCATCTCAGGTGAGTTCATATACTTCTTAGGAACTGGTGCTAAATATCTTTTCCAGTCATTGATAAAGTTAGAAAATCCAAACACAACATCGTAAGGCGCTTGTCCAGCTTGGAAAGGAACCATAGCTTTTGAGTACAAATCACCTGCTGGTGTATGTGTAACTTCAACTTTTGCACCAGTTAATTTTTCAAACTGTTCAGCATGTAAAGCTGTTGGCTCTCCCATTACTGGAATTGCGTGAGTGTTTATTTTAAGAGTTTTTCCTTTGTAATTTTTCTTAGACATCTTCTCATAAGAACAATCACCAGGAATATCTCCTGTAGCTTTGATATGTGGAAATTGATCACTCCACTTATCTGCATATGCCATAGGACTAAATATCATCAAACTTGATATGATAGCCGTCAAGCAGGTTTTCATTATTTTCATTATTTCCTCTTTCTTCCTTTGCTTAAATTATGGAACCAAAACAGCTCTTCCCTTAACCTTACCGTCGTTAAGATCATGAAGTGCTTTATTAGCATCGTCCAATTTATATTCTTCCATGGATAGCTTTACTTTTCCTCGATCAGCTAATTCCATCAGTTCATATAATTCAGACCACGTTCCCACTAAATTACCTACGATCGTTTTCTCAGAAATAATCAAATCAACCGCAAGCGATTTAATTTCTTCTCCGTATCCAACGATATAGTAAAAACCACCATTAGAAGTCATTTGAATTCCCATGGCAGTAGATCCTTTTTCTCCAACAAAATCTATAACTGCTTCAGAACCTTTGCCTTTAGTAAGTTCTTGAACTTTTTCAATTTCATTTCCGTCAATTAAAACTCCGTGATCACCACCGAGTTCCATTGCATGTTTTAAAGCTGCTTCAGATTTTTCAACTATTATAATGTCAGCAGCACACATTGCTTTTAGACATTGAATAGCAATATGTCCTAAACCACCTGCACCAATAACCGTACAGCTTTGTCCTGGTAATAAATGTCTAGTTGCTTTTTTAACAACTCTATAAGCTGTAAGACCTGCATCTGAAAAAGGAGCAACATCCTTAGGTGCTAATACTTTTGGTAGCTTGATTAAATTTCTAACACTTGTTTTTAATAGCTCTGAATATCCACCCTCTTTAATACTTAAACCAGGAAACGCTCCAGCTGCTGCATGCATATCATTTCCTCTTCTACAATCCAAACAAGTGCCTCCTGTTCCAGAAATTAATGGATGCAAAATAACGGGATCACCTTTTTTATATTCTGTTACATCTTTACCTACATCCTCAACCCAACCAGCATTCTCATGTCCCATTACACATGGTAACAATGTTCCATCTGGATCTTGAATGTGTTTCCATACTCCTTCGATTATATGTAAATCTGTTCTGCAAACACCTGCAGCACCTATTTTAACAATTACGTCTGATGCCTTCTCAATCTTTGGATCTGGCATTTCCTCACCAGTAACCCAAACCTTTTCTTTCATCTCTGGGTCATACTTGTGCAAAACCTGTGCTTTCATCACTTTATCTCCCTATTAATTTAAAAAACACATTAAAAATTTTATATCCAATGAAGTCAATGCCTCTTTTAAGTGTTCAATAAATAAGTAAATACAACCTATAGTTAATTTTTGATTATTTAAGAAATATTAATTAATCAATCGGATAATCCCAAGCATTACCACCTATAACTTTAGAAATCGCTGAAAAATCTTTATTATCATTTCCTTCTTTACAAAATTGATCATAAATTTCTAGGGCCATTTTTCCTAATGGTGTTTCAGCATTTACGCTTTTTGCACAATCATTTGCAAGTTTAAGATCTTTATTCATCATTCCTGCAGAGAAACCTGGACGATAATTATTATTTGAAGGTGTACCATCAATTAAACCAGGTAAAGGTGGATAAGCAGAAATTGGCCAACTGTTACCTGATGCATTTTTCATAATTTCATGAACTTTTTTAATATCTATGTTTAATCTTTTCGCTAACATTAATGACTCTGAAGCAGCAATCATTGCAATGCCTAGGGCCATATTGTTACAAATCTTAGCACCATTCCCACTACCTAAATCACCTGCATGAAATATATTTTTCCCCATGATTTTTAATAAAGGAAGGGCTTTTTCAAATGCTTCATTTGATCCACCAACCATTATATTTAAAGTTGCTTTTTTAGCTCCCATCACTCCACCACTAACTGGAGCATCAATCATTTTTATTCCTAATTCTGAGGCCTTTTTTCCAATCTCAATAGAAGTTTGAATATCAATTGTTGAACAATCAATTAAAAGACAATCTTTTGAAACTTTATTTATTATTCCTTTTTCTCCTAAATAAACTTCCTTAGAATGCTTACCCTCCGGAAGCATAGTTACAACAGTCTCAACATCATCTGTAATTAAATCATCTAAATTCGAGATGGTTTCAAGATTTTTATCTTTTGCTATTTCCAACATTTTTTTTGAAACATCAAAAACTTTTACAGTTTTGCCTGCCTTCATCAAATTCTCAGCCATCGGACAACCCATGTTGCCAACGCCAATAAACGCTATCGATTTAGACATTTAATTTACTTTGTTTTTACAATTTCCAGTTTTGAAGAACTCGTCAAGATTATCTATCGCTAAATTAGCCATAGCTGTACGAGTATCTTTAGTTGCACTTCCTAGATGTGGTAATATAAATGCACTTTTGTGTTTTAGATACCCTGGGTTTAAATTAGGTTCATTTTTATATACATCTAATCCTACTGCATAAACTTTTCTTCTTTCTAAAGCATCTATCATAGCTTCGTCGTCAACAATATCCCCCCTAGCAACGTTTGTAACAATCGCACCTTTGGGTAAATATTCTATTGTCTCTTTATTAATCATATCAATAGTTTCCTTAGAAGCCGGACAACAAATAGATAAAACATCTGAAACTGATAATAAAGCTTTTAAAGTACTATGATACGTTGCGCCTTGTTCTTTATCTTCGTTTAGTTTTGATCGATTATGATAATGAATAATCATTCCTAAAGACTTTGCAACTTTAGCAATTTTTTGGCCAATTCTCCCCATTCCTAAAATACCTAACCTTGAACCGGTCAATTGCTTACCAATAAGGTAATCAGCTGACCACTTCCATCCTCCCTGTCTTGCGCTTTCAATTCCTTCGGAAGCTCTTCTACAAGCTCCAAGTATTAAGAGAATTCCAATTTCTGCAGTCGCATCTGTTAAAACATCAGGTGTATTTGTAACAGCTATTTTTCTTTTTTTTGCTGCTTCTAAATCTATATTTCCAAATCCAACTGCAAAATTTGAAATTATTTTTACAGTCTCAGGTAATTTATTAATTGTTTCAGCGTCCATTTTATCTGTTAAGGAAGTTAAAATTCCATCACATCCTTGACTCATTTCTACTACCTTGTTTTGAGAATAGAGCTCATCATTGTCATTAAAATTTGCTTTAAAAATTTTTGATGCTTTTTCCTCACAAGATCTTAATAATCTTCTAGTAATAAGGATTTTTTTCATGTTGGAGATTAGTTTAAATCAAAAATTTTTCCAGGATTCATTATATTATTCGGATCTAATGTTTTTTTAATTGATTTCATAACTGGAATACTGTCAGGGTGCTGTTCAAGTAAATATTCTTTTTTGTGAAGTCCCACCCCATGTTCACCTGTAATTGTTCCTTCAAGCTCTAAAGCTTTTCTAATTAGTGTTCCGTTAAATGCTCTGAGCTGTTGGTACATTTCTTTTTTTGCAGGATCGTAAGGTAAAACAACATGGAAATTGCCATCCCCCATATGGCCTACCATTGGCGCCCTAACTCCAAATTCTTTTGCTTTTTCCTCTGCAAATTTTACACATTCAGTTATTTTTGAAATTGGAACACATACATCTGTTGAATAAACTCTTCCATTATTGTTTAAAGCTTTAACAGAATAATACACGTCCCATCTAGCTTGCCAAAGTTTATTTCTGTCTTCTAGGTCTTTAGCCCATTTAAATGAACTACCATTATTATCCTTTGATAGTTCCTCAACAATTTTAATATTTTCTTTGTTAGATGACTCAGATCCATGAAATTCAAAAAATAAAGTCGGTACAGCCTCAATTTCTTTTAATTTAGAATAGTTAATAGAGATACCCATCTGATCTGCGTTCAGCATTTCAATTCTTGCAATTGGTACACCATATTGAATAACCTGTTGAGCTGTCATTACTGCATCTTCTAAGGAAGGGAAATGACATACTGCACTCATTATACTTTCGGGTATAGGAGATAATCTTAAATGGACTTCAGTGATAATACCTAGAGTTCCTTCTGATCCAATAAATAGATTTGTCAAATTATATCCTGCAGAAGTTTTTTTAGTTCTGCCACCTGTGTTTACAATGTCTCCATTTGGTAATACTACGGTTAGACCAGAAATAACTGTTTTCATAGTCCCATATTTTACTGCCATAGTTCCTGAGGCTGAAGTGGATGCCATACCTCCTAAAGCAGCGTTTGCTCCTGGGTCTATAGGAAAAAAAACGCCATCTTCTCTTAGATGTTCATTCAGTTGTTCTCTTGTTACGCACGCCTGAACTCTGCAATCAAAATCCTCAGTATTTACACTTAAAATTTTATTCATTTTCTCTAGGCAGATAGTTATTCCATTTTCATTTCCTACAACGTTGCCCTCTAAAGATGTACCCGTTCCATATGGAACTACTGGAACTTTATGCTCGTTACAAAGTTTTAGTATTTTTGACACCTCTTCATTAGTTTCTGGAAAAACTACCGCTTTTGATAAAATTGGATCGTAAGTATCCTCGCCTCTCGCGTAATTACCACGAGCGGACTCTGACGTTGAATATCTACTGTTTAATAGACTTTTTAATTCTGTTTCAACTTGTTGGTTCATAAATCTTAATATTATTAAAAAAAATAAAAAAATACAGCTTATTTAGAAAGCATCTTACCTATATTTTCTAATGCTTGCTGTATATTATCTCTAGATGCAGCAAAGCTAAATCTTACGTAATCCTGACAAGTTTTACCAAATGCTGTTCCTGGAACAATAGCAACTCCAGCTTCGTGCATTGCTTTTTTACAAAATTCAGAACCATTCATACCTGTACCAATTACTTTTGGAAAAGCATAAAAAGCACCACCTGGTAAACTGCATTCAATTCCAGGTAAATCATTTAATCCTTTATGGATCAAATTTCTTCTTAATGTAAATTTATCTAACATGTCTTTAATCGAATCATCCGGGCCATCTAAAGCTGCTATACCTGCAAATTGAGCAGCTGCATTTACGCATGAGACACTATTTATTAATAATTTATTAACATGCGGAATCATTTCTTTAGGCCAATAACTCCACCCAAGTCTCCAACCAGTCATTGAATATGCTTTGCTCCAACCCTCTAAAACTATTAATCTATCTCTTAAAGCTTCATAATGAAAAAATGATGGCATTTCTTTGTAATCAAAAATTTGTCTACTATAAATTTCATCGCTTAAAATAGTAACATGTGGATGTTTTTCTAATTCTTTAGCAAAATAATCTATTACAGGTTTTTCAACAAAACTACCTGTTGGATTGTTTGGGTTAATTAAAATTAACAATCTAGTTTTATCAGTAATTAAAGATAATATTTTATCTGGGTCAAATTTAAGATCTTTATCTTCAGTAAGGTCATATGGTACAGGTGTAGAACCGGTATAATTGATCATTGATTCATAAATTGGAAATGCAGGTGTAGGATGAATTATTTCTGCTCCTGGTTCACCAAAACATTGTATGGCATAACTCATAGTTGGTTTTCCACCTGGCATTATTAAAATTCTTTCAGGATCAATACTGGTGTTGTATTGTTTTTTTATCCATCTTGTAACAGCCTCTCTACATTCTGGTATTCCATTAGACATTACGTATCCATGATGTCCATCATCTAATGCTTTTTTCGCAGCTTCAACTACATGCTTAGGTGTTTTAAAGTCTGGTTGACCTAGTCCTAGATGAATCATAGGGTGTCCTTTTGCCTCTAATGCTTTAGCCTCCGCTAATACACTAAACGCTGACTCAGTTCCTAAATTTTCTAAATTTTTTGCAAGTATCATAATTTTAAAATCGAAAATTAAACGAAAAGTAGACTAATGTCTATTCAAGATTTTTAAATAACTTATTTTAAGTTTGTTCAATAATCCTTACAATTACTTATTGATTAATTACGGTAGATTATTTTTGACGCATCTAAATCTTTAATTTTTTTGCATCCCATTAAAATCATATTCCTTCTAATTTCTTTTTGCATGTTATCCAATAACCTTTCAACTCCTTTTTGTCCGCCAGCACCTAAACTAAAAAGGAACGCTTTTCCAAAACTACATGCTGTTGCACCTGCGGCTAATGCTTTTAATACATGTGTTCCTCTTCTTACTCCACCATCTAATATTATTTCCAACTTATCACCTACAGCATCTGAAATTGCTTTTACTTGATCGAAAGGAGATCTAGATCCATCAAGCTGTCTTCCTCCATGGTTTGAAATCATTATTGCGGTACAACCAATATCAATTGCTTTCTTGGCATCTTCTACGGACATAACTCCTTTTAGTGCCATTGGTTTGTTCCATTTTTTAATACAATATTCAGCGTCTTTCCAATTCATCGCAGGATCATACTGCTCATTTATATAATCCATTACTGATTTAGCAATATTTGTACCTTTATCAGTTTTATTTTTTATATTCGCTAACTCAAATTTTTTATTTGTAAAATATTTAAAAACCCAACCTGGCCTCATAGCAAAACTTAATAAACTATCTAAAGTAAATTTTGGTGGTGTTGTAAATCCAGTTCTATGATCTCGTTCTCTATTACCTGCTACAAGTGTATCGACCGTGATACACATGCCATCAAAATTTGCCCTATTACATCTTTCAATTAAATCATCTGTAATTGATTTATCTTTATGAATATAAAGCTGAAAAAGTTTTGGACCACTTGAAATATTTGCTACTTCCTCAATTGAAAATGATGCCATAGTTGACATGCTATAAATAGTGTCAAACTTTTCCGCAGCCCTAGCAGATGCTTTATCACCTTCTGGATCATACAAACTTTGCATTGCTGTTGGTGATAAAAATAATGGCATGCTTATTTTTCTTCCAAAAACTGTAGTCGATAAATCTGGCTCTCCAACACTGTTAAGAATACTTGGAACTAAATCACAATCATTAAACGCCTCAGTATTTCTATTCAGTGTAACCTCATCATCTGCACCACCATCAATGTAATGAAATATAGGAGCTGGTAATTTTTTTTTTGCTAATTTTCTAAAGTCTTCAAAGTTATAACAATCATTTATGTTCATGATTATTATTTTCTAAATCTTAAATTACTTCTGTTTAAATCACTAATTTTAGTGCAGCCCATTAACTTCATATCTCTTACTAATTCAGATTTATACTTCTCTAGAGCTCTTTCTACACCTGCTTGTCCAGCTGCTGCTAAAGCGTATAAATAAAGTCTACCACCAGAACATGCTTTTGCACCTAATGATAATGCTTTAAGCATATGAGTTCCTCTATGAATCCCCCCTTCACAGATTACATCCAGTTTATCACCAACAGCATCAACTATTTCAGCAAGTTGATCAAAAGGTGACCTTGATCCATCAAGTTGTCTTCCGCCATGGTTAGAAACCATTATTCCTGTACATCCAATGTCTACTGCTCTTTTAGCATCCTCAACACTCATGACCCCTTTTAAGGCAAAATGACCTCCCCATTTAGAGCAAAGTTGTTCAGCATCTTTCCAGTTCATTGACTGATCCAGCATTGTAGAGAAATAATTTCCAATCGAAGAGTTTGTGCTCGTACCCTCTTTTACGAAATCTTGAAGATGAGGTAATTCAAACTTTCCTTTTGTTAAATAATTTATTCCCCACATTGGCTTTGTAGCAAAACTAAATAAACTTGATAGTGTTAGTTTTGGTGGTGACGTAAACCCAGTTCTCAAATCTCTCTCTCTATTTCCCCCTGTAATCGTATCAACTGTTAGAGCCATTACATCAAAATTAGCTGCTTTTGCTCTTTCTAAACATGAATCATTAAGTCCTCTATCTTTATGAAAATAAAACTGAAACATTTTTGGCGTATCAACAAGTGATGAAATTTCTTCTACACTTACCGTTGCAAGTGCAGATACCCCAAACATAGTATTATATTTCTTAGCTGCTTTACCTACAGCTCTTTCACCATCATAATGAAATAATCTCTGTAAAGCAGTAGGTGATAAATAAAAAGGTAAATCTAATTTCTTTCCAAATATT
Organism: uncultured Pelagibacteraceae bacterium; assembly: GCA_902566705.1. Classification (GTDB taxonomy): domain Bacteria; phylum Pseudomonadota; class Alphaproteobacteria; order Pelagibacterales; family Pelagibacteraceae; genus Pelagibacter. Next base: position 11,502 of record CACFJT010000001.1, on the reverse strand, counting down.
GTTGTTGATAAATCAACATTCTCTACACCTCTTAAAACATTTGGTACTAAATCAACATCATCAAATGCACTTGTATTTCTAGCGTAGGTGATTTCATCATCTGCAGCACCATCAATGTAGTGAAATATTGGTGATGGCAATTTTTTTTTAGCTAGTTTTCTAAAATCACTAAAATTATGACAATCTTTTAAATTCATAATTAGTTTTAAAAGTTTTTAAAGAAATTAAACATATAACTATTTGCCCCAGGATTTTTATCTCCTAGACTTGCATTAGATATATGATTATAGGAAAAACCTAATTCACTTGTTTTTGATAAATCAAGAGAAATTTGTAATTCACTTTTAAATTCAATCAAATGACCTAAATCTTTACCATCCCCTTCATGATATATACCTGGGGTAAAACTTGGAGTTAAATTTAACACTCCTAATTTATATTGAGCTTGAACACCTGTATAAACATATCCAGCATTATCAGCTGTTAACAGAAATCCCGTTATAGGAGACAGATTTCCAAAAAAAGTATCTCTATTTAAATTTTCATTTTGATGTTGAAAACCAATTAAAGTTGATCTTTTACCATCATCACTAAAATCAAACATACCGGTATAAACACTAAACTCTGTGTTTAAGTCTTTTAAAACTTTTTCCTCAGCAATTGAAGAAAAGGCAAATAACATCACTAACAAATTTAATAAAAATTTTTTTAAGTTCATTTTAATTTAATTTAATTCTTAACTATAAAGCTTTTGTAGATTATTGCACCTCCGATTAAAAATATCAATATTGGCAATAACCAAAGAATATAAGTGTTTTTATTTAAACCAGGATCGTAAAGTATCCATTCTCCATATTTAGTTTTAAAATATTCATATATTTGATCCTCAGAAAGACCTTCTTCAAGTTTTTTATCAACTACAATTTTTAGACTATTTGCAAATTCAGAGTCTGAATCGTAAACCGATTGACCTTGACATATAAGACATCGTAAATTTTTAGTTATTTTATTTCTTTTGTCGTTATCCTCAGCATTAATACTGCTTAAAGGAAATAATATTATAAAAATTAAAATAAATTTTATCAATTTCATTTTATCAATAATTTAATTTCATCAACTAATTCTTGGTTAAGAGGTCCAATATATTTTTTAATGATTTTATTATTATAAATTAAAAATGATTCAGGAACACCATAAGCCCCCCACTCAATTGCAATGGTACCATCTAGATCAATAAAGATTTTTTTATAAGGATTACCAAGTTCTTTTAAAAAATTTTCTGCATTTTTTAATTTATCTTTATAGTTCATGCCAATAATATTTATGTTATTTTCCAAATTTAAATTCATTAAAATAGGATGTTCTTGTCGACATGGTACACACCAAGATGACCAAATATTCAATAAATAAATCTTATCTAAATCAAAGATACTAGACGATTTGATATTTTTCCCAGAAAAAAATTCTTTAGTATTAAACACTGGTAACTCTTTTTTTGCATTTAAATCTGGAGTGTATATTTTTGATTCTTCTAGACCTTTATAAAAAATAAAAAATATTATTCCGAAGATAATAATAACTCCAAAAGGTAATATTTTATTTTTCATAATCTTTTTTGTAAAAAACTAACAATTCCACCAAAAGAAATCAGAATTACTGATAACCAGATCCATAACATAAATGGTTTAACCTGATATCTTACATTAAAAAAATCTTGATTTTGAACCAGATTAATTACAATAAATTTATCTGACATAAGAGTTGTTTTAATATCAGCTTCACTTGTTGCAATTTCGGGTTGATTATAAATTCTTAACTCTGGTGAAAATTTTTCTTCTTCGCCATTTGAATTGCTTATAGAAAAATTTGCTATAAAAGCATTATAATTTTGTTCTTTTTGCTGATCAATACTTTCAAACACAATCTTGGTTTTTGAGTTTTTAAAGGTTTCGCCAACTTTAAGATTTGTTATTATTTCACTTGCAAATAAATTGTTAAACAAAATACTTAGGATTAATAAACTAAATCCAAAATGAGCAATATTTTGTGAAATATTTTTATATTTTTTTACAAAAAAATCTCTCAGGGTAATAAAAAATAAATAAAGTGCACTCGATATCAAAATTGTATTAATTAAAATATTCTGATTAAAATTTTTTAACACTAAAAATGCTAATAAAATTGAGATAATCAAAAAGGAAATTAAATATATTTTGCTTTCTATTTGAGATTTGATCCATCTTAATTTTGGCCCAATCGCCATCATTAATAAAAATGGAATTAAAAATGGTATCATTAATTTATGATAAAATGGGGGGCCAACAGATATTTTTTGGGAAGAAATCACGTCTAAAAAAATTGGATATACAGTGCCTATTAATACAACTGATAGAAAGTACATCATAAACCAATTGTTAATTAATATTGAAGTTTCTTTGCTTAACCAAAAAAAATTATAGGATTTTTTATCATTATCTTTGTGAAAAAAGAAAAATATTAACATAGATAAAAAAATCAAAATAAATAAAAAAACAAGAATAAATAAACCTCTTTCAGGATCATTAGCAAATGTATGAACTGAATTTAAAATTCCCGATCTAACTAAAAATGTTCCACACATACTTAATGTAAATGTTGCAATTGAAAGAATTATTACCCATGAAGTTAAAATAGTTTTTTTCTCTAATACTAAAATACAATGTAAAAGAGTAGTTAACGCGAGCCAAGGCATCAAAGAAACATTCTCAACTGGATCCCAAAACCAAAAACCTCCCCAGCCTAATTCATAATAGGCCCAAATTGACCCAAGCAGTATTCCTAAAGTCAAAAATATCCAAGAAATTAAAACCCATTTTTTGATATGTGATGCCCAACTAGTAGAAATAATTTTTAAACTTGTTGCTGCTAAAACAGAGGAAAAAATAATTGAGGAACCAACGTAGCCTAAATATAAAATAGGTGGGTGAATTGCTAATGCTGGATCTTGTAAAATTGGATTTAATCCAAGACCTTCCAAAGGTATTGGGAAAATATAATTAAATGGATTTGACGTTTTGATTAAAAATAAAAAGAAACCAACTATTATTATTTGTTGAAAAACTAAAGTTAAAATTTTGTACTTAATTGGTTGATTTTTAGTCCTTACTAAAAATAAGAAAATAAATAAAGTTAAAACAAGTAACCATAACAATAAACTTCCTTCATGATTTCCCCAGGTTCCACTTATTTTATAAAATAAAGGTTTGGTAGTATGAGAATTATTAAATACTGTTTCATTACTAAAATCTGAAACAACAAAAGAAAATATCAAACACAAAAAACTAATGAAAACAAAAAATAACTGTAAAAATGTAAATGTTAATATTTTAGTATCTAATACGTATGAAGTATAAAAATTTTTATATGAAAAATAAAATAATAATAATCCAATAATTAATCCCAATACTAACGAATAATATCCAACAAAACTATATATCAAGTTATTTATCTCCCAATGCTTCTTTTACTTCTGGTGGCATATAATTTTCATCATGTTTAGCTAAAATTTTTGTTGCAGAAAAAAAATTTCTATCTTTCAAAAACCCTTCTGCAACTACCCCTTTTTCCTCAGCAAATAAATTTGGTACTGCTCCTGAATAAGAAACATTTATTTCATTTTTAAAGTCAGTAATTATAAAACTAACTTCATTTGAATTAATAGAAATTGAGTCTTTTTTTACCATTCCTCCAACCCTTATTTTACTTTTGTCTATTTCAGTTAGTGATTTTATTTCAGTGGGTGATTGAAAATACACAACATTCTCTTCTAAAGATTTTAGAATCAAAAAAGTTGTTAAAATTAAAGTAATTAAGATTATTACAATCAACAAAAATCTTAATTTAACTTTTCGACCATACATGGGCTTCAAAGTTAATTACTTGTTACGTTTGCTAAAATTTCTTTGTTTATTCTTTGTGATTTTGCAGAATTAGCTTGCTCAGTATTAAGTAACCCAAATTTAGCAACAAATTTATTTTGTTCTTTAACAAATTGCATTTTAGTTACTAAATATAATCCTAGGAAACTCAATAGTGTAAAACTAAAAGCAGATAATACATATACTGCATATCCATTCATAAAAAGTAATTCATTTATCATAATCTGTCTAAGCCTTTATTTTTAATTTTTATCAGTTCTGTATTATATTTCATTAAGAAAATTAACAATGAAAAAAGAGCAAATGCCGCAGTCATTATCAATAATGGGTAAAGCATTGAGGAATGAATTGAGCTTTTTGACAAAATATTAATAGATGCAGGTTGATGGAGTGTATTCCACCAATCAACTGAGTATTTTATTATTGGAATATTAATAATTCCTAAAATAGTTATAAAAGTTGAAATCTTGTAGACTTTTTCTTCCTTATCATAAATTCTCCATATGATTAAATACATTGCATAGAACAAAGCTAATATTAACATTGAAGTAATTCTTGCATCCCAAGCCCACCATGTTCCCCAGGTTGGTTTTCCCCAAATTGATCCTGTAACTAAAGCTATAATGTTAAAAACAAATCCTGATGGAGCTAAACTTTTAGAAATTAAAAAAAAATTTTTATTTCTAAAGACGAAGCCACAACAAGATAACAAAGTTATAGAAGAAAATATTCCAAGTGAAATCCAAGCGGCAGGAACATGAACATACATAATCCTGACTGCATCACTTTGTTTGTAATCTTCAGGAGATATTATTAATGCCTCAACTAGACCAACAGCTAATACGACAATAAACAAAAATAAAACGTACTTAGGTGCTTTTGACGTAATTTTGAAAATCTTGTTTGGTTCAAAAAGTTTAAACATATTTTAATTTAGAATTTTTTTTGGTGATTTCTATTATGAAATAGTTTTCTGATCAAGAATGCAGAGGGGAGATAATAAGATTGAAATTAACGTTTAACACTCTTGACCAGAAGATACTAAAAATATAGCTAATTTGTATGGCCTAGATTTGAGCTAAATGTGGTTGAATAATGGTTGCCTTAATTAGAAAGCTTGAAATAACTAGATCCTTTTTTTCCTGAAAAAATCTCTTCAATTAAAGGGTGTTTTATTGGTTCACCAGAGTCATCCATCAGCAAGTTTTGCTCAGAAACATAGGCTTCATAAGTTATCTCGTCATTTTCTGCTAATAGGTGATAAAATGGTTGATCTTTTCTTGGTCTCACATTTTTTGGAATAGATTGATACCATTCTTCAGAATTATTAAATTCAAAATCAACATCATAAATCACACCTCTAAATTCAAAGTGTTTATGCTTTACGATGTCTCCAATTGAAAATTTTGCTTTTTGGACTGGCATTGATCTTAGTATGGGTATTTAAAAATAAAAATCAATGGTAAAAATATAAATGTTTTGTGATGTGGCAAATATGTTAATATCTTTTTAGTGAATAAATCTTTTTTAAAATTTGTTACTGATTTCGGTCCTTTAGCAATATTTTTTTTCTATTATTATAATAGTGGTAAAAATTTATCAGTAGCAATACCTCCACTGATAGTTGCAACTTTAGTTGCATTAGCAGTGGTTTGGTTTTTTGAAAAAAAAATTCCTCCAATGCCTTTGGTGAGTGGAATTTTAATAACTTTTTTTGGCGGATTAACTATCTACTTTAATGATCCTATATTTATTTATGTAAAACCAACAATTATCAATATTATGTTTGCTCTTGCATTATTTTTTGGGAAATATTTTACCAAAGAACCTATTCTAAAAAAAATTATGGGTAAATCTATTCCTCTAACCGATATTGGATGGGAAATTCTTAATAAACGATGGATGTATTTTTTCTTTGGCCTTGCTTTATTAAATGAAATTGTTTGGAGAACACAAACAGAAGAATTTTGGGTTAATTTTAAAGTGTGGGGGATGCTTCCAATCACAATAATATTCACAGGGTTCCAAGTACCATTAATTAATAAACATAAGATTGATGCGTAGTAATTTAAAATTAGTAGTAAATAATCCTAATAATAAAATTGAAGAAAAACACTTTTTTGAAAAAGATGAGCTAAAAATTATATTAGACTTATATGCTAAGATGGTTTCTGAAGGATCTTGGAAAGATTATGGTTTAAGTATATCTAGTAAACAAGTGGGGTTTAGTGTTTTTAAAAATGCTGCTGAAAATGCCCTATATAAAATTTGTAAAAATTTTAAGCCTAAAAATAAAAATCTTAAATATTTGATTACTGATACAAGTGGCAAAATACTAAAAAATTCTTACGATCTTAGAATTTTATTAAAAAATACCAACTGGAAGAAACTTCAAAAATAATTTTATCTTCTTTGACCAAATATTCTTAACAACATTATAAATAGATTGATAAAATCTAAATATAAAGTAAGCGCACCCATTACAGCTTTTTTTCCGATCAATTCACCAGTATCAGAAGCTGAATACATATTTTTGATCTTTTGAGTATCATAAGCTGTTAATCCAATAAAAATAAATACGCCAAGATATGAGATTATCCAATACATTGCCTCTGATTTTAAAAATAAGTTAACTAGTGATGCAATTATAATTCCAATTAAACCCATAAATAAAAATGAACCTAATTTCGTTAGATCTCTTTTAGTTGTGTATCCATAAATACTCATAGCTCCAAAAGTAGCTGAAGTGATAAAGAATACTCTAGTAATACTCTTCCCTGTGTAAACTAATAAAATTGAAGACAAAGATAGTCCCATTAATGCTGCGAATACCCAAAACGTAGTTTGAGCTTTTGCTGCACTCATTTTATTAATTCCGAAACTCATATAAAAAACTATCGCTAAAGGTGCTAACATTACCACCCAAGCTAGTCCCGAATTATAAATTGTATTACCAAATGGTGTTAAAATAATTCCAGCACTTGTAATTTGTTCTACTCCCATTTGAAATGTAAGTAGTGCAACAATTCCTGTCAATAAAACACCTGTTGCCATGTAGTTGTAAACTTTTAGCATGTAGGCTCTTAAGCCTTCATCCATTACAGCAGCAGATTGTTGTGCTGCTTTTGCTCTATTTAGTATTCCGTTTTTATCAAATTCCATAATAAGTAATATATATATTCTTTTACTAATTATTCAAGATACCTTAAAAGATTAACAAAAATTTAACTTAATATTCGAATGAATTACAAAAATTTAGGTAATACCAATATTAAAGTAAGTACAATTTGTCTCGGTACTATGACTTGGGGAGAACAAAATACTGAACTTGAAGCATTTGAACAAATGGATTTTTCATTAGATCAAGGAGTAAACTTTTGGGACACTGCTGAATTATATGCGGTACCGCCAAGAAAGGAAACCTATGGTGATACAGAAGAAATTATTGGAAACTGGTTTGAAAAAACTAAAAAAAGAGACAAAGTCGTTCTTGCAACAAAAGTTGCTGGTCCAGCAAGAGATTATTTAAGAAAGGGAGAAAATAGTTTTACAGGTCCAAACTTAGAATCTGCTTTAAATGACAGTCTTCAAAGACTTAAAACTGATTATATAGATTTATATCAACTTCATTGGCCAGAAAGAAATGTAAATAATTTTGGAAGACTTGGTTATGTTCATAAAGAAAATGAATGGAATAGATTTGAAGATGTCCTTGCAGAATTAAATAAATATATTGATCAGGGAAAAATAAGATACGTTGGTTTATCAAATGAGACGCCTTGGGGAGTTTTAAATTATCTTCAGTTATCAAAAGATAAAAAGTTGCCAAGAATGATGTCAATTCAAAATCCTTATAGTTTATTAAATAGAGCTTACGAAGTTGGACTAGCTGAAGTTTCTATAAGAGAAAACATTGGCTGCTTAGCTTATTCTCCACTTGCAAGTGGATATTTAAGTGGAAAGTATAGAAATAGGAATTTTCCCAAAGGATCAAGAATGGAGAGAGATTTTGATTTCTGGACAAGGTATAGAAAGCCAAATACTGAGGATGCCGTTGAACATTATTATAAAATTAGTGAAAAATTTGATCTAGATATGAGTCAGATGGCGATAAAATTTTGTGAAATCCAAGACTTTATGACTAGTGTAATAATTGGAGCAACTACAATGGAGCAGTTGAAAACGAATATAGAAAGTGTAAATGTAAACTTATCTGATGATGTCATTAAAGAAATTAACCACGTACAAACAATTTATCCAAATCCATGTCCATAATTAAAAAAATTATAATATTGTTAGGAATATTTTTTATAAATGGTGTTGCTCAAGTTTCAGCTCAGGAAATTAAAAAAATTGGTAAATATAAAGATTGGGAGGCAATGGTCGTTATGGATGCTGACGGCAAAGTATGCTTTGCACAATCTTTACCTATTTTGCAAGCTCCAAAAACAAATAAAAGAGATGCAAAATTATTTGTAGCATTCAGACCAAACGACAATATAAAAAATGAAGTAAGTGTTACCCCAGGATATGAATTTAACAAAAATAATTCTGTAACAGCTGCTTCAGGGAAGAATAAATTTAAATTTGATATTAAAGAACAAGGTTTTGCATGGATTGCAGATAATAAAATCGAATTAAAAATGATCAAACAAATGAGAAAAGGATCTAGAATAATGATCACTGGATACAATCAACAAGGTTCTCAAACAATTGATCATTACTCATTATTAGGATTTACTAAAGCTTATAACGCTTCAAGAAAAGCTTGTAGTTAATTCAATGAAATCAAAAAAGAAAATTGTTCTAGCATATTCTGGAGGTCTCGATACCTCTGTAATTTTAAAATGGCTTCAAGAAAATTATGATGCAGATGTAATTTGTTATACAGCAGACGTAGGCCAAGAAATTGACAGAAAAAAAATTATAACTAATGCAAAAAAATTTGGTGTTAAAAATATAATTATTAAAGATTTAAAAGATATTTTTGTTAAGGACTACGTTTATCCTATGATCAGAGCACATGCGATCTATGAGGGTGTTTACTTGTTAGGGACATCAATAGCAAGACCTCTTATTGCAAAAGATCAAATAAGAGTAGCTAAAAAATTTAAAGCCAATGCGGTTTCGCATGGAGCAACTGGTAAAGGCAATGATCAAATTAGATTTGAATTAGGCTATCATTATTTTGGGCCTAAAATTAAAATCATAGCTCCGTGGAGAATTTGGAAACTAAAATCTAGAACAAACTTAATCAATTATGCAAAAAAACACGGCATAGCTATACCTAAAGATAAAAAAGGAGCTTCTCCTTTTTCTGTGGATGACAATTTATTTCACACATCAACTGAAGGTAAGGTTCTAGAAAATCCAAAAAATTCTGCACCAGAATTTATTTTTCAGCGAACAGTTTCTCCAGAAAATGCACCTAATAAACCATCGTTTGTTACTATCAATTTTAAAAACAGTGATCCTTTTGGAATTAACGGAAAAAAAATGTCCCCAGCTAAATTATTAACAAAGCTAAATGACATAGCAGGTAAAAATGGAATTGGAAGAGTTGACTTAGTAGAAAATAGATTTTTAGGTATAAAATCTAGAGGAGTTTATGAAACACCTGGTGGAACTCTTTTAATCAATGCTCATCGAGCAATCGAGTCTGTCACTTTAGACAAAGAAACTATGCATAAAAAAGATCAGATAATATCTAGATATGCTGAATTAATTTACAATGGTTATTGGTACTCAAAAGAGAGATTTAAACTTCAAAAAATTGTAGATTTAAATAGAAGTAAAGTTAACGGCTCAGTTAAGCTTAAATTGTATAAAGGAAATATTACAATTCAATCAAGAGTTACTAATAGCGGCGCTTACTCAATGAAAAAAGTATCTTTTGAGGAAAACAAGTCATTTAACAAATCTAACGTTGAAAGATTTATCAATTTTCACAAAAAAAAGCTTCGTTCTTAGTCACGTTTAGGACAAATTAACATTTGTTAAAATTGCCAAAAATTATATCCTTCAAAAATGGAATCAATAAAGAACTGGATGAAAGACGCAGCAAATATTTTGTTTGATGATAGTAAAAATGATCTGCGTGCACTTCCCAAAACAGTGAGGTTGCAAATTTTATTAGTGTTAAGTTTTATTTGGACAACGGTTTTTAGTTTATATGTTTTTTCTTATACAACTTTCGCATTTGGTTGGGCGGGACTTTTTTTAGCCCATATAGGTTTAATATTTGCTGTTTATACAACTTTCAAACAATTTCATCGAGCAGAAGAAAAATCTGCAAGTGTATTTCGAACAAAAAATTTTGATCCATTTAAAATAATGGTCATAGTATTTGTGATTGTATTTATATTTGTATTTTCAAAAGGAATTGAAGTTTTAACAAGTCCTAACCCAAACTCTTATTCAATTCCTTATGATGGGCCTTCTAAATCTGTATTTGAAAAATGGCTCCCATTTAGTAAAGGTAAATAATGGACAAGATAGCAAAAAACTTACAGTTAGCTTTAATGGTTATTATATTGATCAGTACTGTTATTGCTGTTGGGATTGAAATGAAAAAAATGTTCTTAAATCAATCGGTTACTTTAGCAGATTTGCTTTTAATGTTTCTTTATTTAGAGGTTCTAGCAATGGTTAGAGTTTTTTGGAACCAACAATCAATTAGTATTACCCTTCCACTTCTTATTGCAATAACTGCTCTTGCACGATTTATTATTTTGCAAGGTAAAGAAATGGATCCTACTGCACTTGTTTATGAAGCAGTAGCAATTTTGTTAATCGCTGGAGCAATAGTTGTTTTAAGACTAAGACATAGTGACAAATTGGGTCTAAAGAAAAAAAAATCAAAATAATTTTAAATGATATTTGAAGCTTCAAGGGCTAAAGCCTTAGATCAATTAAATAATTTTGTTGATAATAATCTTGGTGAATATTCAAAATTAAGAAATTTTGATTTTGGACCTAAAAAAAGATCCAATATATCTTGCTTATCACCATACATAACTCATGGAATAATTAATGAACAAGAAGTCATTCAGAAAGCTCTAAGTAAATTTTCTTTTTCAAAAAATGAAAAATTCATTCAAGAAGTTCTGTGGCGAACTTATTGGAAAGGTTGGTTAGAACTAAGACCAAATGTTTGGGCAGATTATCTTGCTGAATTAAATCAAGTAAAAAATAAATTTCAAAATAATCAAAATTATCTTTCTGCAATTGAGGGGAAAACAGAAATTGAATGCTTTAATGTTTGGGTTAATGAACTGAAAGATAACAATTACTTACATAATCACACAAGAATGTGGTTTGCTAGTATTTGGATTTTTACTCTAGAACTTCCTTGGCAATTAGGGGCAGAATTTTTCATGCAACATCTTTATGACGGAGATGCTGCATCAAATACTCTTGGATGGCGATGGGTTGCAGGTGTTCAAACTCAAGGCAAACACTACCTTGCGAGCGAATGGAATATTAAAAAATTCACTAACAATAGATTTCAAAATATAAAATTAAATGAAAATGCCCCTCCAAAAGTATCTGAAAAATCTTACCAAATAATTAAACAAGATTTTAA